>JAYFQF010000050.1:0-44963 GCA_034927285.1 Peptococcaceae bacterium | reverse complement strand
AGCGAAGGGGTCCCACCTGTTCCCATCCCGAACACAGCAGTTAAGCCCTTCCGCGCAGAGAATACTTGGACTGGATTCCCGGGAAAGTATGTCACTGCCAGGATTGCGCTCATTCCTTATGGAATGGGCGCTTTTTCTTTTTGGGATTTCCCAAGCGGCAAGTGAACATTATAGATAAGCTTGATTTCCCTGAGCACCATCTGAAAACGCAGGGCGCCTTACCCGTAAGGCCGTCCTGCGTTTTTAGGATCATTAATCGTTTTGGGCCGGATCTCCTTCTCTTTTGCCGTCAATCCTCCCCGGGAAGCATCGTCAGCAGCAGATAGGACTTGGGATAACCATGGCGTACAGCCTCCATGCCCATTGACGTAAGTCTGCGCCGCACTTCTTCCCGCCATGCGTTAAAATACGCCTGGCCGTCATCCGCGTTTATTTCCACAGCCTCGGCGCCCAGAAGATCGTCCATGACCGCCCTCATGATCTGACCTTTCAGGCCGGTCTGGCCGCCCTTCAAAAACTCCGCGAACACATACCGCAGGGTATAGTCGCCGTAGTAGGTCAGTTCCCGGTAGTCCAGCTTGTGGGCGTCAAGGTAATCCCCGGGACGGGAGGAATGAGCCGGAGAGGACATGATTGTTTCAAACAGCTTTTCGATAATCGGCAGGGTGTCCAGTTTTTTATACTCCACCGCCTGGGCGTAACAGCTTTGGATCTGGGCAAGAATATACTTCTGGGTATCAAAAGCATCTTCCCAGATTTCCCGGGGGAACTTTTCCTTTATATCGGGTCCGTAATAAGAGCCGTCCCGGGGAACCCAATATTCCTTCAACGTATATAAGCTCGGTTCAGTCACTTCAAAGGTTATGGCGGCGGGGATGTGGCTGCCGCCTGTTTCCGTGAGGCCGCTGCCGGAATAGTTGAATTTCTGGATAAGCACTATAGCGTAAACGGTCAGTGTTTCAGAGCCGCCGTTTTCCGCGGGTTCGCCGGCTTTGGCCGCCAGGGTGACGTGGCTTTCGCAGATGAAGCCGCTGTCCTGCCCGGCGCTCCGGTCACGTTCTAAAATCGCTTTGGAAACCGCCTCTTCAAGGGGGTCGGCGAACTCCTGTTCTCCGCCGCCGGTGCCGGCGCTTACGATCTCAAAATTGCCGCCGCTTAAATCCTTTACGCAAAGTTCCCGGAAGAGATCCTTAAAGGTACCTTTTCCGGAAATCCCGTCACCGGCGGCTAAATATTCCTCGGAAGCGGTGGTAATGTCGTAATTCAGACGAACCACATAATGATAGTTCATCTCCGCATAGGTCTGCCCTTTTTTGGGTGTGCCGGAAATGACCGTGACTTTATTGATTTTATAATCCGCAAGACGATTCACCGGCGGCACATCTTCCATATAGGAATTCAGCCAGACCTTGGCGGCGGTTTCACCGATCACCTGAGGGGGTTCGTCGGGCTTTACCCAAAAGGTCAGTCCGGCCTGCTGAGCGGGGGGAGTCTCCTTTTGGGCGGAGGCGGGACCGGCATTTACCCGGCCGTTGACGTTGACCAGAAGGTTCTCGAATTCCTCAAGGGTCTCGCTTTCTTCCCAGGGGTCGGCTTCCGCTATGCTCCTTGCCCAATCGGAGGTATACTGTATGGAGTAGGGATCGTAAATGCCGTCGTCCAGGCTGAAGGTGATGTATTCCGTATTTTCAATCAGAGAAAACAGGATGCAGGCATTGAGCTGGAAAGGAGCTTCATGGGATGCTCCGGTATAGTAATTGCGCGTTTCCGTATCGGTGCTAAGGTTTATGGTCACCCCATAAGGCGGTTCCTTTGTGTGCAGCTCAAAGTTTTCATATGCGACGCCGTCGGGGAAAGCCAAGGCGCCGATCATATTGCCCACGGCAGAGTTATCTCCAACATAAGCTGTGCGGTACTGCCACAGCTTTTCGGCGTAGCCGGCAGGGCCGCCTGGGGATTTTGGGTCGGCGGCCAACCCGAGACATACGGCAATTACGGCGATAAGGCCCGCTGCTGCCGCCCAGAAGGCCGGCTTTTGATAGCTCAGCACATTTTTGATGCGGCCTTTCGCCTCTCCCTCGCCGAAGGCCAAAGGGGTGCCGCCCACAATGCGCCGCCCCGTGGACAGAGACAGCAGAGAAGTTGTATATTCTTTTTTTACGCCGTTTCCCAGTTTTTTTATGACCGCCTCGTCGCAGGACATTTCCATATCCCTGCCGGAAAGGAAAAACGCCAGCCAGACCAGCGGATTGAACCAATGGAGGCAGAGAACGAAGAAACTGATGAGTTTAATCACATGATCATACCGGCGGATGTGGGTTCGTTCATGGAGCAGGATGTACTCCTTTTCCATGCCTGAAAGCGATTCGGGCAAGTAAATTTTCGGATGGAGCAGGCCCATCACAAAGGGCGTGGACAGATGTTCGGAGAGATAAACCCCGTCTTCCCCGCAAAGGGCCCCTTTAAGGCGTTTTCGCAGCCTGAACAGTGAGGCCAGGCTGTAAGTCAGCAGCGCCGCAATACCGATCAGCCAGAAAAGCGTGAAGATATTTTCCAATAAAGGCTCGGGAGCCCCGGTGGAAATGACGGGGGAAACCGTGGTATTTCCAGTGGACCCGATGCCGTTTCCGGCTGCTCCCAGGGTTATTTGCCCTTGGGAAAAAGGAACCAGAGGAAAGGGACGCAGCTGTTCTGTGGTCCTGCCGCCGATTGCCAAAAGGCTCAGAGCGCTTTCAAAAGACCATGGGCAGATAAGCCGGAACAAGGCGGCGCTCCACAGCCCGTAAGAAAAAAGCTTAGGAGCCTTCTGAAGCGGGAGCCTTGCCAGAAGGATAAAAAGGATCACATAGCTGCCGGTAAAACTCATGTTGAGGACTTGTAAAAATATCCGATCCAGCATCGCTATTCCTCCCTGTACTCGTCAATGAGCCGTTGGAGCTCCCGGATTTCTTTCTCGCTCAGCCGGTTTCTGCGGGTAAAAGCCGCAAAAAACTGCGGCAGAGAACCGCCGAAGGTTTCGCTTAAAAACTGCCGGCCCTGGGCCGCGGCAAAGTCCTCTTTCGTCATCAGGGCCGTAACCAGACCCTTTTGATTTTCAAATATTCCTCTGTCGCAGAGCCTTTTCAGCATAGTATAGGTAGTGGATTTTTTCCAGTTCAGCTTCTCTTCGCACAGTTTTACAAGCTCCCCCGAGGGAACAGGCGCCTTCAGCCAGATCAGATCGGCAAAACGCTGCTCCATTTCGCCGAGTTTATATTGCTCCATGATGCGGACCTCCTGTTGATCGATAGTCGAATGTCGTTAGACCAACGTCAGTTTAACATAGTTAGACCGATTCGTCAATGCAGTAGCCCGCCGGTTTAATCGGCGAACCGGTCGTTTATCCCTGGGTTTTTTGAACGTTTTCGACAGAAACGGCGGAGAAACGCCGTAATTCAAGGGAAAAGGCGGGAAGAAAAGAGCGGAAAAGAGAAAAGTTTTGGAAAAAATGTTTTAGTCAGGCTGATCAGGGCACCTCTGCTTTACAGACGGAATACAATACAGAAATTAACGAAAGGAATGGTCTGCCAATGGCACCTTTAGCGATTTCTGTATTGGAATCCGTGGCCCTGGTCACGGTCTTGTCTACCGACGCGTTTTTTGCCAGTTTTGCCTATGGTACGGATAAAATCCGGATACCTCTCCTGTCTGCCGCAATTATCAGCGGCGTATGCAGCGGGCTCCTGGCGATTTCCCTGTTTTTCGGCACGGTAGTCCGCAGTCTCCTGCCGCCTCATCTCCTGACGGCGGTCTGCGTCTGCCTGCTGTTGCTGCTGGGGGTTGCCCGGCTTTGTGAAAGCCTGATCAAAAACCATATCAAAAACAGAAAGGACCAGCATAAGAAAATATCCTTTTCCATGGGGTCCCTGAATTTCATTTTATGTATTTATGCCGACCCGAAGGAGGCGGCCAGGGAGCATTCCCGCAGCCTGTCGCCGGCGGAAGCCTTTTCCCTGGCTCTGGCCCTGTCCCTGGACAGTCTCTCGGTAGGCTTTGGCGCGGCCCTGGCCCAGATCAACTGCCTGCAGACCGTATTTATCTCCCTGGCTATGGGATTTGCGGCGGTCAAAGGCGGCGAGTTATTGGGGCGCCGCATCGCCGAAAGCTTTTCCTGGGATCTTTCCTGGCTTTCCGGCGTCCTGCTGATCGTTTTGGCCCTGATGCGGCTGCCGGTCTGAGCAGGCCCGGGGAAGCGGCAAATTCCGCGCCCGCGCATCGTCCGCGGGCTTTTTCCCATTCCCGACCTGAACTGAAGAATAAAATGACCTGAATAAAAAGAAGCGTCAAGAATTTGGTTATTATGATATAATATTATCCATGAAGACGAAAAAAAGAGTCGAAATCAGTCCGATATCGTCCGCCTTTTTGGCGATCCCCTTGTCCCTGTACGTCGCTGCCGTTACCGTATATATCGAACCGGCCAGCTTTATGACCAGCATGGGGTTTTATGCAGAGCATCCGGTTTTGTTTTTGTTGAACTGGTGGCCGCATTTTGCTTTGCTGGCCCTTTTGTTTTGCCTGTGCCGGAATGTATTTTACGCTGCCGCCGGCACGGCCCTGATCTTTAATAGTCTCTCTTTGGCCAATACCGCCAAGATTATCGGCCGGGACGATCCCTTGGTGCCGGCAGATTTAAGTCTGGCCCGGGAAGCGCTGATGGCGGCAAAGGAGTACCGGCTGGAGATCAGTCCGCTGCTTTTTTCGGCAGCCTTCGGCAGCATCCTGCTCTTTTTGGCCCTGGGCCTTTTAGTGAAGACCCGCAGGTCCGGCCGGGCCGGGAAAATTCCGGTTTTGGCGGCCCAGGCCGGCGGCAGTGTGACGGCCGATATGGAGCCGGGGAAAACCCTTTTTGTGCCGGAGCGCCGATCCCGGGGCGGCTTCCCCCGCGGCCGGCATAGTCTCTCCGGCAAGCGGCACAGTTTCCCCGGCAGCCGGCGCGGCCTTCTTTGCCGTCTGGCGGCGGGCCTTCTGGTTCTCGTCTTGTTCTTGCTTTCGTTTACTTTCGTATACCAGGACCAGGTGTTTTATGAGTCTTTGATGTTTGAGACCTCCAGTTACTATCATATCACTACGGTTTTTAACGAACTTGGCTTCACCTACTGCTTTTTCGTTAACTAT
Source organism: Peptococcaceae bacterium (assembly GCA_034927285.1). Taxonomy (GTDB): domain Bacteria; phylum Bacillota; class Peptococcia; order DRI-13; family UBA5745; genus JAYFQF01. Next base: position 39,806 of record JAYFQF010000050.1, on the reverse strand, counting down.
AATAAATACCCGGTCACTAAGCCGGAAGGCTATTCGGCTAAAGAGGTGGAGAGCTGGATCGGGGATTATACGTCCCGGGAGCCGGCGGAGGTAGCGCTGCAAGGGGGGCAGGGGAAGGAAGGAAGCTCGGTCAGACCCCATGTCATCATGGTGATGAATGAAGCTTTTTCCGACCTTTCCGACAGCGATATGTTTGATTATGACCCGGAGGAGGATCCCTTGCGCAATTTTAAGGCGCTGGCGGCCGGGGAAAACGCCCTGGCCGGCCACATTGTGGTTTCCAATTTCGGGGCCGGCACAGCCAATACGGAATTTGACGTGCTGACCGGGATGCAGACCAACCTGATCAACGATCACGAAACCTCGGCTTTCCGGGCGGTGCATCGCAATATCGGCGCTTTCCCGCGGATTTTGGCGGCGGAAGGATATCATACTTTTTTTCTTCACCCGGGCTACAGCTGGTTTTATAACCGGGCCAGCGTTTATCAGTATTTTGGCGTGTCCGATCAGATCTTCAGCGAAGCCTTTTCCCGGGAGGATTACAAGGGCAATATGGTTTCCGACAGCGCCTGCCTGGCAAGATTTCTGAAGGCGTTTGAGGAGCGGACAGCGGGAACGGCGGATCCCTTATTCAGCTATGTGGTGACGATCCAGAACCATCAGGCGTACCCTTACTCCAAATACGCCGGTATAGAGTTGGCGGAGGTCCCTCTGAAAACTGAGATTTCTCCGGCGGCCCGGGAACAGCTTACCGTTTATCTGGCAGGAGTCCGGGACGCGGACCGGATGCTTAAGGAACTGACGGATCAGCTCAGCGCCCTGGACGAGCCGGCGATCCTGGTCTTCTTCGGCGATCACCGGCCCAGCCTGGGGGCCGACTACCTGGTTTACCGGGAATTGGCACTGGACTGGATCGCCCTGGACAGGCCGGAGTACCGGATACAGGCTAACCAGACCCCATTTTTGATCTGGGCCAATCCCGCCGCCGCCGAAGCCCTGGATTTTTCCCGTCGGGCGGCCGGCCTTGATCTGCCGAAAAACGGCGTCATCAGCTCCAACTTTCTCTCCGCGGTGACGGCGGAACTGATGGGGCTGGACACGGATCCGTTTTTTAATTATTTGAACGAGATGCGCCGCAGCCTGCCGGTGCTTTTGCATCAGGACTATATGAACGCGGACGGCAGCTTTACCGAACACCTGACGCCGGCAGAAAGCGGTCTGGCGGTGAAGCTGAAAAAGTGGGAGTACTATAAGCTGAAGACTGAGAAGGTGGACTGATCCGTGGAAACGAAACGCACGTTATTTTCCATGACCTGGCCCATCTTTTTGGAGCTGGTGCTGCAGATGCTGGTAGGCAATGCCGACCAGTTCATGATCGGACGTTATTCCCAGACCGGAGCGGCGGCGATCGGCAACTGCAATCAGGTTTTGAATGTTTTTTTATTGACCTTCGGCGTGGTGAATACGGCCACCACCATCCTGATTTCCCAGTACAAAGGGGCGGAAAATAAGGAAAGGATGGGGCAGACCGCCAGTCTTGCCCTGCTGACGAATTTTTTAATCAGCTTAGCCCTGGGTCTGATTCTGGTTTTCGGCAGCCGTCTGATCTTTACCTGGATGCAGCTGCCGGAAGAAGTCCTGGAGGAGGCCTGCACTTATTTCCGGATCGTCGGCAGCTGTATCTTCTTACCGGCGGTTTTCCTGACCATGACGGCCATTTTCCGCAGCAACGGCTGGCTGAGGGAGGCCCTGGGAATCTCGGCGATGATCAACGTGCTGAATATCATCGGTAATGCGGCCCTGATCAAAGGATTCGGTCCGCTGCCGGCCCTGGGTCTGTCCGGCGTGGCCATCTCCAGCAACTTTGCCCGCCTGGCGGGCATTTGCGTTTTTGCCCTGCTGCTGTCCCGCCGGCAGGAGAGCCTGGAGGTTTCGGTGAGATTCCTGAAGCCCTTTCCGGCCGGCCAGCAAAAGCGGCTTTTATCCATCGGCATCCCTTCCGGCGGCGAATCCTTATCTTACACCACCTCCCAGGTTGTAATCCTGCGGATGATCAATACCTTCGGGACCAAGGTGATTGCCGCTGGCGTATATGGCAAGATGTTTGCCACTCTTTCCTATTTATACACCTCGGCTCTGGCTCAGGGCTCTCAGATCTTGGTGGGCTATCTGACCGGGGCGGGAAAGACCGACGATGTGGACCGGCAGACGAAGACTACGCTGAAGACAGGGCTGGCCGCCTCATTTTGCATGTCCTTGCTGGTCTATCTTTTGAGCGGGGCCTTATTTGCCTTTTTTAATCCTGACCCTGAGGTCGTGGCCCTGGGCCGGCTGATCATGCTGATCGATATCCCCTTGGAACTGGGGCGGGCGGTGAATATGATCCTGATCCGCTCCCTGCAGGCGGCGGGGGACATCCGCTTCCCGGTGATTTCCGGCATGATCTGTGTCTGGGCCATCGAGGTGCCCTTATCCTGGCTTTTCGGCGTCAGGCTGGGCTTCGGCCTGCCGGGGATCTGGGCGGCTATGGCCTGTGACGAGCTTTTCCGGGCCTGCGTCTATCTTTGGCGCTGGCAAAGAGGCCTCTGGCGTCATCAGAGGCTGATCGAGGAGCCGTAAAAAGCAGCGGCAGGAAAGCGATGTACTTTGGCTCGATCCGCGGCCGCCGGAGGGATACCTGAAAAGAGGAGGGCATAGATGAAGACTTATTTGAAACAGATCCGGGAATTTGTGCCCGGCTGCCGGCAGGAAGAGAAAGATAAGGAATTGATCCTTGCGGAATGCGCCCGCTTTCCGGAGGAAGTGCTGACCCGGCGGCTTTTAACGGGACATCTGACCAGTTCAGGTTTGATTTTAAGCAAAAATTATGATAAAATTTTAATGGTTCATCATAATATATACAAAACCTGGACCTGGACCGGAGGCCATGCCGACGGCGAAGAGGACCTTCTGGCCGTTGCCTTGAAAGAGGCAGGGGAAGAAACCGGCCTGGTAAACGTTTCTCCTATCCTGACGGAGCTGGCTGCCCTGGATGTCATTCCGGTCTTCGGCCATGTAAAAAACGGCGCCTGGGTCAGCGCGCATCTGCACTATAATGCCGCTTATCTGCTGGAAGCAGAGGAGAAGGCGGCGCTGAGGATCAACCCGGCGGAAAACAGCGGCGTCAAGTGGGTGCCGCTGGCTGAGGTGGCCGGTCAGTCCCGGGAACCTGTTCTGATCGACATTTTCAATAAGATGCTGAAGCGTCTTGGAGAGGGGCTGAGTGTCTGAGATGGATAACCAAGTCAAGGCCCATCTGTGCGCTTTCGGCACGGCAGTAGCCTGGGGCAGCGCTTATCCGGTGACAAAGCTGGCTATCGAAGGCTTTTCCACAAACGCTCTCGGTTTTCTCCGCTGCTTTATCTCCATGGTGGTTTTGATGTCCATCGTACTGGCAAAGGGCATGGGCGGCCCCAAAAAGAAAGATATCCCGGCGTTTATTGCCGGGGGCGCTTTCGGCTTTGCGTTTTATCTGATCCCTTTTAATTTGGGACTGACCCGGCTGACGGCCGGCACCAGTTCAGTGATTGTCGCTACTTCACCGGTCTTTACGGCGATTTTTGCTCTGCTTTTTTTCAAAGAAAAGATCCGCCCCCAGGCCTGGCTGGCCATGGCCTTAAGCTTTGGCGGCATCGTGATACTGACTTGCTGGAACGGGGCGCTGTCTATCAATACCGGTATTTTCTATACCTTGACGGCAGCCGTTAACCTGGCCCTTTATAATGTGATCCAGCGCTGGTTCAGTAAGGATTATCAGCCGATCCGGTCGGTGGCTTATTGTTATGTGGTGGCCGCGGTTTTGATGTCTTTTGCCCTGCCCCAGGCCTGGAGTGAGCTTAAAGCCGCATCTCCCCTGCAGACCGGGGCCTGCCTTTGGCTGGGGCTGATCTCCGGCGGCGCCGGTTATATTTTATGGTCCACCGCCCTTTCGGTGGCAAAAACCACCAGCCAGGTAACGAACTACATGTTTGTAACACCGGTGTTTGCCACCCTGATCGGCTTTGTGCTGACCCGGGAGGTGCCGGATCTGCCCACGGTTTTGGGCGGTGTGACGATCATCACCGGCCTGGTGCTGTTTAACCGCTTAAATAAAAAGCCTGCCGGTGAGGAAAAAACCGGGGAAGACCTTTGTGCCGACAGCGGACAGCCTGGAGCGCCGGAAGCATTAAAAGGGGAAGGGAATTAATGAAGACCTGGGATCTGACACACCTGATTCAGGAGGAAATGACAGTTTACCCCGGCACGCCGCCGCCCCTGATCCGGCCGGCCTGCAGCGTTGAGGAAGCGGGATACAAAGAAACCCTGCTGACTCTGTTTTCCCATACGGGCACCCATATGGACGCCCCGGCGCACATTTTTCCCCGGGGAGTCGGGCTGGACCAGCTGCCGGCGGAGCAGTTCTGGGGCCCCGCGGCAGTGGTGGATTGCCGCCCTTTGGCGCCGGGCGGCAAGATCGGCCTGGATTGTCTGAAAGGCGGCCGGGTCCGTTATGAGCGGGCGGAGTTCCTTTTGTTCCTGACCGGCTGGGACCGCTACTGGGGGCAGGACGCATATTTTCACAATTACCCCGTACCGGATCGAGAAATGATCCGGTTTATTTTGGAAACCGGAAAAAAAGGCGTGGGCATGGATACTATCTCCATCGACTCCGTAGAAGATAAAGCGCTCACCAATCACCATCATATCCTGGGGAAGAACCTGATAATCGTGGAGAATCTGAAAGGCCTGGAAAATCTGCCTGGGGCCGGAAAAATACACTTTTTTGCCCTGCCCATGAAATATATCGGCGCCGACGGCGCTCCGGTGCGGGCCCTGGCTATTGTGAGATAGCTATGGAATAAAGGAGCTTGTGGTTTTTCAGGAAAGGTCCTGGATAAAACAGGAGAGAGTACAGGAGAAGAATACAAAGGAAGGAAAAAATGGAAGCAAAACATTTTCCGGCGCCGGCCAAAGGACTTTATCCGCCTCTGCTGAAAACTGCGGCGGCGTTTTTAAAATGGCTGGCCGTGGCGGCGCTTATCGGCCTGACGGCGGGGCTGGCCGGCGTGGCCTTTCACTTTTGCCTGGATAAGGCGCAGGAATTCAGGCTGTCGGAGCCCTGGCTTTTATCTCTGCTGCCGCTGGCGGGGCTGATGACGATTTTTATGTATAATACCTGGCTGCCGGAAAGCCGGGGGACCAATATGGTGCTCAGCGCTATCCGGGATAATAAGCCCATGAGCTGGAAGACGGCGCCGCTGATCTTTATTTCTACGGTGCTGACTCATCTGACCGGCGGCTCTGCCGGGAGGGAAGGGGCCGCGCTGAAAATCGGCGGCAGTATCGCCTCGAAATTGGCCGATTGGCTGCACTTGGATGAGAAAGACAGCCGGGTAGCGGTCATGTGCGGCGCCAGCGCCGCCTTTGCCGCCCTGTTTGGCACGCCTGCCACCGCCGCGATTTTCTCTATCGAAGTGGTCAGCGTCGGCGTCATGTATTTTTCCGCTATTGTCCCCTGCACGGTGGCTGCGCTGACCGGTTATGGGCTGGCCCTTTGGTTCGGTCTGTCCCCTGTGGGCTTTACTCTGGCCGCCGTTCCCGCTTTGGGGATTTCCAGCCTGGCCGGCACCGCTTTATTGGGGATTTTGGCGGCGGTATTGAGTATCATTTTTTGCTTCGGCGTCCATGAGACTGAGCGCTTGTTTACCCGCCGGGTGCCCGACCGCTATCTGCGGATAGCGGCGGGAGGCTGTCTGGTGGTTGTCTTGAGCCTTTTGGTGGGCAGCAGGGATTATAACGGCGCCGGCATGGAGGTGATTGCCAGGGCTTTGGCCGGACAGGCCTTGCCTTACGCCTTTTTTCTGAAGCTGATTTTTACGGCGCTGACTCTCGGGACCGGTTACCGGGGCGGGGAAATCGTCCCGGTGTTTTTTATCGGCGCCACCTTTGGCTGTGCGGTTTCCGGCCTTATCGGCCTGCCGGCTTCCTTTGGCGCCGCCCTGGGGCTGGCGGCCCTGTTCTGCGGAGTCACCAACTGCCCCATCACGTCGATTATTTTAAGCGTGGAGCTTTTCGGCGGCGGTGGGCTGATCTACTTTGCCCTGGTTTGCGCCGTCAGCTTTATGCTGTCCGGTCATTACAGCTTATATAGCGAACAAAAAATCGTTTACTCCAAAACAAAAGCAGAATTTGTGGACGCCCGCGCCCATTAAGCGCGCCGATTAAGATGGATAAAAGAATACATGGATAAGGGAGCTTGATCTGTGGAAGACGCACATTATTTGCAGTTGCCCAGGCTGGGCCTGAGAAACATTAAAACTGGGATATCCGCTACTCTTTGCGCTGTACTGTACAGCTTTATTGATCGAAATCCTACTTTTGCCTGTATCGGCGCGGTGTTCGGCATGGACAACAGCATCGAAAACTCTCTGCGGACCGGCGGCAACCGCCTGGTGGGCACCATCATCGGCGGCTTTATGGGGATGTTGGTGTTTTATGTCTATCAGGAATATTTTTTAACCGCCTCAGCCTTTACGATCCCGCTGGCCCTGTGCCTGCTGGGCGGCATTATGCTGATGATCTACCTTTGCCAGGTGCTGCATGCGGTGGGAGCTGTACACGCCGGCGCGGTGGTGTTTTTTATCGTCATGCTGAATACGCCACCGGATGAATATGTCAGCTATGCTCTTGATCGTATGGTGGATACGGGCTTCGGCGTAATTATGTCCCTGACCATCAACGCTTTGCTGCCCCGGGAATGGCTGGAAAAGCATATGTCCAGGAAAGGACTGGAAAAAGAAATCAATCAGCTGAAAAAAAACAAAGAGGATTTCGAAAGTCAGGCCGATCAGCTGCTGGAGGAATTAAGGAGCATCGAATACCGGAAATACCCGGAGACGGCGGAAGAAGAAAAGAAGGGGCTTAAGAGTTAGGCCTTTGCAAAAAAAAGCGGTTTTCGCCTGTGAACCGGCTGAAATGACATAAAAAAAACAAAACGACCCCGGGAAAATCAGGCATGGGACGGACCGGCATGCCTGGATTTCCCGGGGTTGTCTTACACTTTTCAGCTTTACGGCGGCAATTATCGAATCAGCATTCAAGCCCCAGGGGATAGGTCAATAATAGGCCTTCATAGCCTTTGGCTGTGGGGAAGCAGTAACTGTGGGTCTGACAGGAAAGACAGGCATTCTGATCCCGGATCTCGATGGACCAATGTTGGGCCGGAAACCTGTCCCGCAGAATATTCCACATGCAGACGGCCTTTTCCAGACCGTCGCCGGTTTTGAAATTCCAGACCTCATCGGGCTGCGCCAGCCGGGTCCCGTCGTAAATAGAATCGCTGCCGAAGTCCCGCAGGATCTCGTAAATCGCCATGGGGGAGCGGCGGCGGACCGCTTCCAGGCAGACCGGATTCCGTTCCAGGGCCGCCTTCAGGAAAGGTTCCCAGGGGCTCAGATTCAGGTCCCGGTAAGCGGTAAAAGCCAGGTCGGCAATGCTGGATTCCTTGCGGATGGAAGACAGGTAGGCGATGATTTCCTCCCGGGTATTAAGCCCCTGGAGACTGATGGCAAAGGAATCATGGTAGTCTTTATCGGCGGCGGGCAAGCGGGGACTGATGTGGCAGAAGGTCTTGAATTCCACCGTGAAATCCCGGCCCAGCTCTTTATAGATTTCTTCCAGGGGGCGGGAGATCAGAACCCGCCGGGGCAAAGGCTCATGCCGGGGGTTTTCCTTTGGCAAAGTATCCGCCAGCCTGTCTAAAGTGGGAGCGTTGGCGGAAAGGTTGGTCTCCTCGGCGGTATACAGATCTTCTGCCGGGAAATAGGTCAGCCGTTCATCCACCACGGCGCTGAACTGAAAATACGGCTGCCATTTTGGCGCCTGCCGCAGGAAATTTACCAGGATCTCGTTGGTGGGCGGCGTTTCCAGAAAAGAGGAGAGCTGCCGGCAAAAGCGCTGGTACCGCTCCCTGGGGATGGTGGCTTCGGGATAAAGGGTGTGCACATAGCCTTCGTTGGTACAAACCATGGTGATTTCCTCGTTTTCCAGGGCCCTGCGGGCCTTGGCGGAAAGCTCCGTGCCGTTGCACCACATGATCTTGGTCACCAGGCGCCGGTTATTCGTCAGCACCCCGTCTTTCATGTCAATGAAATTCTGGGAATGTAAGGGCGTGGCCATCATGTACATATCCTCCAGGGGAATACCGGCCAGGATGAAAAGAGCCGCATAGTATAAAACGGAAAAGGAGACACATTCGCCGGCTCCCCGGTCATGGCCTTCCTTGCGCCAGAAAGCGGTCATAGCCTCGATGGTCTCGGTTTTCCAGTAGGGGATGACATTGGAATTATATTTATCCAGACCGAAATGGCGCCGGATATCAATATCAAAGTAATATTTGTCCCCCTCGTAGCCAAAGAGGGCATTGCTTTTGGACAGGGCTTTTTCATCGATAAAAGAAGAAAAACGGGCCAGCTCCGTTTCCTTGGTCGTAAGGCCCCAGGTATCCAAATCCAGATTAAAGGCATATTTGTCGATAATATACTGTTTTACCCGCAGCGCTTTTTTATAAGGAGACATTTTGTCCAGACCGGCAAACCAGGGGTCCTCTTTCCAGGTCCAGATGATGGGAGACATAATATTGGCCAGGGCTAAAGAAAGGATCAGCTCGGGGAAAAGGAAGACCTCCATATCGGAAAGGCTGACGGCGGAAGAATATTTCTCCAGATCCCGGGGGGTGAAATCTACCCGTTGCGGGATACGGACCCTGTAGCCGCGGTTTGCGCCGGCTTTGAAAACGCCGGCAGTCAAGGGGCAGTCACAGGGAGGGTTTTTCTCAACATTAGGCATGCAATTACCTCGTTTCAGGAATTTGTACTATTAAAATTATCACTTATCCCTGCCTTGCGCAAGCCGTACCAGGACTAAAATTTACAATTTTTGTCCATACTTACCCCAGGGCATTATTTTGCCCCGAAGAAGCGCGCTTTGACAAAGGAAGGGAGACACATGAAAAAAGGAAAGGGGATACTGTTATTTTTCAGCGGCGTACTGCTGATCGGCCTCGGCTTTTTCAGCTATGTCCGGGTATTTGGCATACCGGTGCCCTTTTATCGCAATGAGACCCAGGTGGGGATGGACGTGAAGCCGGTAAAGGTTACCGAGGATACGGAAATCTATATTCAGGAAGTATACCGTTTATGCAGCCAGGCAGGCCTGGACTGTACGCTGAAAAAGCTGCTTGAGGGCCAGGAAAGGCTGGCGCTGAACGGCATGACCCCGGTGCAGCTGGAGTCTGTTTACAGCCCGGTAAAGGGCTGGAAGCAAAGCTGGCAGCTGAACGGTCAGGGGCTATTGATCAGCCGGGAACTGGAGGGCTTTTGCGAACTGCACAGCGGGTACTGGCATTTTGAGGTCAGCGCCGCGGGTATGGTGCAAGTATACCAGGGTCCCGGCGGCAGCGGCAAGCTGGGAGAGCCGGTTTTGTCCACTTCCATCGCCGTGGCGGACCTGCCGGAAGACTATGCCGCTAAAATCAGCGAAGGCCGGTGGGAATTCCGGGATTGGGAATACCTCCAGGCCGTATTGGACAATTTTGAATCCTGATGCCTTCCGGCAGCCTCAGGACGGTTGAACGGAAATCCCGGAGGGGATCCGAAAAAAGCCCTCCCGGATTTCCGTTTATTTATTCCGCGGGATTCGCCGGGTTGGAAGGCGGGTTTTTCCCGGCCGGTATTTTCTCTTGCCACCTTTACCTCCAGAGGATATAATAAAATAATGAAATGAGACGTATATACTGGCTTTAAAGGAGAGGGTAAGATGTCGGGTCATTCCAAATGGGTTAATATCAAACACCGGAAAGGCAAACAGGATGCCCTGAAGGGTGCGGCCTTCACGAAATTGGGCAGAGAGATCATCGTGGCTGCCAAAGCCGGCGGAGGAAATCCTGACGCCAACTTCCGTTTGAAAATCGCCATTGCCAAGGCAAAGGCGTCCAATATGCCCAATGATAACATCAAGCGGGCCATCGAAAAAGGCGCCGGCGGCGGGGACGCCGCCAACTATGAGGAACTGACCTACGAGGGCTATGGCCCCGGCGGCACCGCCGTCATCGTGAAGGCCATGACGGATAACCGTAACCGTACCGCAGGCGAGATCAGGCATATTTTCTCCAAAAACGGCGGAAATATGGGCGAGAGCGGCTGCGTGGGCTGGATGTTCAAGGAAAAGGGAGTGCTGACCCTTGATAAAGAGGATACCGGCCTTTCCCTGGACGATCTGATGCTTTTGGCTTTGGACGCGGGAGCCGAGGATATCCAGGAAGATGAGGAGACTTTTGAGATCATCTGCCAGCCGGAAGACTTTCAGAAGGTGAAGGAAGGCATGGAGAAGGAAGGCGTTTCCTTCAGCGAGGCGGAAATCACTATGCTGCCGGATACCACGGTGGAGGTAACCGATCTGGAGCAGGCCAAGTATCTCCTGCGCATGATGGATACCCTGGATGATCATGACGACGTCCAGAATACCTATACTAATTTTGATATTCCCGATGAGATTGCCGATCAGTTGTCATAATCTGCGGCAGAAACCGAGCATGATAAACGCAAAGCGGCCAGTGTAAACTGACCGCCTCTTTATGAAACGGGTGAAACGTATGATCGTCCTGGGCATCGATCCCGGCACCGCCATCATGGGCTACGGCGTTATCGAATACCGCGACTCCCGGCATAAGCCTCTGGCTTACGGCGTACTGCGCACTTCCAAGGACCAGCCGGCGGAAGCGCGGCTGGAACGGCTTTTTTACGGCGTAAACGAGCTTTTAGACAAATATTGCCCGGAGGTTATGGCGGTGGAAGAATTGTTCTTTAACCGGAACGTCACCACGGCCATCACCGTGGGCCAAGCCAGGGGCGTGGCCCTTTTGGCCGCCAGCATGAAGAAAATTAAGGTGACGGAATATACGCCCCTTCAGGTAAAGCAGGCTGTGGTGGGCTACGGCCGGGCGGAAAAGCAGCAGGTCCAGTACATGATCCAGAGAATTCTGGGCTTACAGGAAGCGCCCAAGCCCGACGACGCCGCCGACGCTCTGGCCATTGCCGTCTGCCACTGCCAGTTCGGCGGCCTGAAAAGCTGGCGGGGCACCTCCCCAAAAGAGCTGGAACAGGCCCTGATCCAAAGAAGCAAAGATTACAAAGAATTTAAACAGTTACGGCCCAGAACGGGGGGGACGGAAGATGATTGATTTTGTGGAGGGTCTGGTGGCGGAAAAGCTGCCCCAGGCGGTGGTAATCAAAACCGGAGGCCTGGGGCTGAAGCTTTTCGCTTCCGTCCAGACCTTAAGCCAGCTGCCTCCGGCAGGTTCGCCGGTCTTGATCTACAGCTTTATGGTGGTAAAAGAAGACGAGATCAGCCTTTACGGATTTTCCAGCCGGGAAGAGCGGGAATTTTTTCAGCTTTTGATCCAGGTTTCCGGCGTAGGACCAAAGCTGGGCTTAAGCGTTTTATCCGCTTATCCGGTGGAGCGGCTGAAACAGGCCATCGTCCTGGGAGACCTGAATTCCCTTACGGGAATCAGCGGCATCGGCAAAAAGACCGCCCAACGGCTGATTTTAGAATTGAAGGATAAGATCGGCAAGGATATTCCCCTGGCCGGCCAGGCCGAAGGAGCCGCGGCGGCGGCCGGCGATGAACTCAGCGAAGCCATGTCCGCCCTTTTGGCGTTAGGCTATACCCAGGGAGAAGTGGCCCGGGCCTTTACCAAGCTGGACACCGCGGGCCTGGGGACGGAAGAACTGATCAAGCAGGGGCTGAAGCAGCTGGCACGGTTTTAGGAAGGCGGTTTAGGAGGACTTATGGACGAGGAACGTCTGGTTAATCCAGAGGAGCTTTTGGAGGAAAGGGAAGAGCCGAATATCCGGCCGGCCCGGCTTTCCGAATACGTGGGACAGGCCAAGGTCCGGGAAAACCTGGAGATCTTTATTCAGGCTGCCCGGCAGCGCCGGGAGCCCCTGGATCATGTTTTGCTGTACGGCCCTCCCGGCCTGGGCAAAACCACCCTGGCCAATATCATCGCCGCGGAAATGGGGGCGAATTTAAGAGGCACCTCCGGCCCCGCCATCGAGCGGCCGGGCGATCTGGCGGCCATCCTGACCAATCTGCAGCCCATGGATGTTTTATTTATCGACGAAATCCACCGGCTGAACCGTTCGGTGGAGGAAGTGCTGTATCCGGCCATGGAGGATTACTGCCTGGATATCATGATCGGCAAAGGGCCTTCGGCCCGCACCATCCGCATGGATATTCCACCTTTTACCCTGGTGGGCGCCACCACCCGGGCGGGGAACCTGTCGGCCCCTCTGCGGGACCGCTTCGGCGTCATCAGCCGGCTGGAGTTTTATCATGAAGAAGAACTGGTAACCATCGTTGTCCGGGCGGCCCGGATTCTGAATATCCCTATCGAGATCCAGGGCGCCCGTGAGATCGCCCGGCGTTCCCGGGGTACCCCCCGGATCGCCAATCGGCTCCTGAAACGGGTACGGGACTTTGCTCAGGTAATCAACCATAACAGCATTGACCTGGCCACGGCCCGGGAGGCCCTGGATCGGCTGGAGGTGGACGCTCTGGGTCTGGACGCCGTGGACCGGCATATGCTGTTGACCATCATCCAGAAGTTCAACGGCGGTCCCGTGGGACTGGATACCCTGGGGGCCTCCATCAGTGAAGAAACGGAGACCATTGAAGACGTTTATGAGCCTTATCTTCTGCAGATGGGCCTGATTCAGCGTACGCCCCGGGGCCGCGTCGCCACGGAAGAAGCCTACCGCTATCTGAAACAGCCCCTGCCCGGCCGGGAACAGGAGGAGGGTAAGGGAGAAAAGGGCTCTTCCAGCAAGCTGAGCATAAGCCAGGAGAGCCTTTTTGGCGACGAAGAGGGGCAGAGCCGATGAAACTGCTTTTGCACAGCTGCTGCGGCCCCTGCACCGTTCATCCCCTGGCGGTGCTTCGGGAGGAAGGCTTTCAGCTTTACGGCTATTTTTATAATCCCAATATCCACCCCTTTAAAGAGTTTAAGGAGCGGTATAAATCTTACCGGCTTTTATGCGAAAAAACAGGGCTTGAAGCGGAAATCCATAAGGAATACGGGCTGGAGACGTATCTGGCCGCCCTTTACGGCAGCGGCACGCCCCTGGAGGAACGCTGCGGGCTTTGCTACCGGCTCAGGCTGGAGGCGGCTTGCGCCAGGGCGGCGGAGCTGGGCTATGGGGCCTACAGCACCACCCTTTTGGTCAGCCCTTACCAAAATCATGAACTGATCCGCAGACTGGGTGAGGAAATCGGACGGACCCGGGGCGTGGAGTTCATCTACCGGGACTTTCGCCCCGGATTTCGGCAGGCCCAGGAAAAGGCCCGGGAAATGGGACTATATATGCAAGGTTATTGCGGCTGTATTTTCAGCGAATATGACCGGTACGGCCCGAAAAAGAAGAAGGCTCTGGCCGATAGCCCCCGGGAGGAAAGGAAAGAATGATCCATAACGCAAAGCTTCTGAAAAAGAATACTATCCTGCCGTGGCTTTTCATCTTGTGCCTGACGATTTTAGCGGCGGAAGCGATTTTTACCGCTCCCGCTTTGGCCTTTTCCGTACCGGAGGGCAAAACCATCGTCCGGGTAGCCCTGGGCACCGGATTGACCGAAGCGGAGCTGACGATCCGCCAGGGGACCTACCAGGTGGTGGATCTGACCACCCAGAAGACCCAGCAGGCCGCGGCCGGCGCCAGGCTCACCTATTCCCTGGTGGCCGGAGTAAATATTCTGGGGGGCAGCAGCGCCGGCGGTTCTTCTCAGGTTATGGGCAGCCGGGTTTTGATCATACCGGAAGACCAGAGCCAGACCAACCTGTTTACCTACGGTTCCGCCTCATACCGGGGCAGCGCCGTGGTCCAGAATATCAACGGTTCCCTGTATGTGATTAATGTCCTGGATGTGGAGGATTACCTCCTGGGCGTGGTGCCGCGGGAAATGGGAATGGCAAATAACGGCATAGAAGCTTATAAATCCCAGGCCGTGGTCTGCCGGACATATGCGCTGAAAAAGAAGGAAGGCAGCGTAAATTTTGATCTGTACGCCAACCAGAACGATCAAAGCTACGGTGGATATAACTGCGAAACCAGCTACACCACGGCGGCGGTAGAAGCCACCAAAGGCCAGGTCCTTTGCTATGACGGCCAGTTGATTACGGCTTACTACAGCGCCAGCGCCGGCGGCTATACCGAGGACTCGGAAAACGTATGGGGCGGCGACCTGCCCTACGCCAAGGCGGTGCCTTCGCCTTATGACAGCGTGGTATTGCAGCGGGCTCAGGATTCCAGCGGTTATCCGGGCTATACCTACAGCTGGCAGGTGCGCTATACCCTGGCGGAGCTTCAGTCCAGGATCGCCCAGTGGAACGCCAATAATCCCAGCTCCGCCATCAGCATCGGGTCCCTTCAGTCTCTGTCCGGGGCGGCCCTGGCCTTTGATCCCGATACCCGCAAAGCCACCGGCCAGCCCAATGCCTCGGGGCGGATCACCCAGCTGACGCTGAAGGGCTCCCAGGGTTCCTTTACCCTGAACCGGGAGAGCGTCCGGAGCTTTCTGGGCCTGCGCAGCACCAAGTTTTCCCTTATTCCCGAAGGAGGCGTGGCGGTATATAATTCCGCCGGCGTGGTGACCATGCTGGAACAAAGCATCCGGCAGTCCTATGCTCTGGCGGCCGACGGCAAGCCCCTGGAGATCAACGCCGGCAGCGACGTATATTATGTGGCCACCGCCGACGGCGTAAAGGAAATGGGCAAGGACGCGGCAGCTACGGTGCAGGCCTATACTATGCAGGGAAGCGGCTACGGCCACGGCGTAGGCATGAGCCAATGGGGCGCCATCGGCATGGCGGACGCCGGCTATACCTACCAGCAGATTCTGGAGCATTATTATAACGCAGATAAAACCGACGGCCGGCTGTCCATCGTCACGGTGGGGTAAAAGAGCCGAACCGGGGTGATCTATACCCGTCATCTGGTGAAAAGAGGCTAAACCCGAAATGGAATTAAAGGATTTTGATTATGAATTGCCTAAAGAGCTGATTGCGCAGACGCCCATCGAGCCCAGGGACGCTTCCCGGATGCTCTTTCTGCCGAAGACCCAAGGGGAAGCGCAGCACAGCGAATTTCTTCATTTGCCGGATTTTCTGGCGCCCGGAGACCTTCTGGTTTTTAATAAAACCCGGGTGATCCCGGCCCGGCTCTTGGGACAAAAAGAGACTACCGGCGGACAAGTGGAAGTATTTTTACTGCATCAGCAGGAACCGGATCTCTGGAGCTGCCTGGTGCGGCCGGGACGGCGGCTTATGCCGGGGACCCGGCTGACCTTCGGCGGCGGCTTATTGAAGGCGGAGATTGTTAAGAGAGGCCCGGAAGGCACCAGGCTGGTAAAATTTTTCTGGGAAGGGGTTTTCCAGGAGGTGCTGGCCAAAATCGGCCAGGTACCCCTGCCGCCTTATATTCATGAAAAACTGAAGGACCCGGAACGCTATCAGACCGTCTACGGTTATGCTCCGGGGTCGGTGGCGGCCCCTACGGCGGGGCTGCACTTTACTCCCCGGGTGCTGCAGGCGCTGGCAGATAAGGGAGTAGAGTCGGCGGAGGTCATTTTGCACGTAGGGATGGGGACTTTTAAACCCGTGGAGACCGAAAGGATCGAAGATCATCCCATGCACAGCGAATATTACCAGGTGACCGGGGAAAACAGGGAAAAGATCAACCGGGCCAGGGCGGAAGGCCGAAGGATTATCGCCGTGGGCACCACCTCTTTGCGGACCCTGGAAGCTGTGGGCCAGGGCGGCATGATGAAGGAAGGCAGCGGCTGGACCGATATCTTCATCTATCCCGGCTACCGGTTTCAGATGGCGGACGGGCTTTTGACCAATTTTCATCTGCCTAAATCCACTCTGCTGATGCTGGTCAGCGCTCTGGCCGGCCGGGAACGGGTCCTGAAGGCCTATGAGGAAGCGGTGCGGCAGCGCTACCGGTTTTTTTCCTTCGGCGACTGCATGCTGATTCTGTAGCCGGGATCTGGCGGCGAAGAAGTCCGCCGCCGGCTTTTTCAGGCGGAATTTTGTCCCGGCTAAACATAGGAATAACAAGCCGGCTTGGGAAGCAAAATAAATTGTACTGGAGTAGATTCATGAAGGTAAAATGGACCTGCATAAAAAAGGATCGCCGTTCCCTGGCCCGCCGGGGGACCCTTTGGACCAGCCACGGCCCGGTGGAGACGCCGGTATTCATGCCGGTAGGCACCCAGGCCACGGTAAAGTCCATGGCCCCTTTTGAGCTGGAGGAGATGGGGGCGCGGATCCTCCTTTCCAATACGTATCATCTTTATCTGAGGCCAGGCGCCCAGCTGGTGGACAAGCTGGGCGGGCTCCACGGCTTCATGAAATGGGACGGCCCCATCCTGACCGACAGCGGCGGCTTCCAGGTATTCAGCCTGGGGCCTTTGCGGAAAATCCGGGAGGAAGGAGTGGAGTTCCGGTCCCATATCGACGGATCCAAACACCTGTTTACCCCGGAAAGCGTGATGCAAACCGAAGAGCTTTTAGGCGCGGATATCGCCATGGCCTTTGACGAATGCATCCCTTATCCCGCCACCTACGAATACACCAAAGCCGCTACGGAGCGGACCAGCCGCTGGGCGGCCCGCTGCAAGGCTGCCCATACCCGGGAGGACCAAAGCCTTTTCGGCATCGTGCAAGGCGGAATGTTTGCCGACCTGCGTAAATTGAGCGCCCAGGCTTTAGTGGAAATGGATTTTCCCGGCTACGGCATCGGGGGCTTGAGCGTCGGCGAGGAAAAGCCGGTGATGTATGAGATGCTGGAGTATACCACGCCGCTTTTGCCGGAGGATAAGCCCCGTTATCTGATGGGCGTGGGCTCGCCGGATTGCCTGGTGGAAGGCGTGCTGCGGGGGGTGGATATGTTCGACTGCGTTTTGCCTACCAGAATCGGCAGGAACGGTACGGTTTTTACTTCCCAAGGAAAGCTGGTGATCCGCAACGCCAAATACAAGGAAGACCCCCGGCCCCTGGATGAAAAATGCGGCTGCTATGCCTGCCGCAATTTCAGCCGGGCCTATATCCGCCACCTGTTCAATACCGGGGAGATCCTGGGGGCCAGGCTTGCCAGCACCCACAACCTTTATTTTTTGCTGAATCTGATGGCGGAGCTGCGCCTGGCCATCCAGGAAGACCGGCTGGAGGAAACCGCCGGCCGCTTGCTGGCGGCCTGGCAGGAGGAAAAATAGACTTGCATTATTTTGCCATGCGTTGTATGATTTCTTTTAATAGTAATTGTGTCGGGTAAATATGCGCCAGGGTTAAGGAGGAGTATTAATGGGTCAGTACGGAAGCTTTATTTGGATTGTGGTCATGATTGCGATGCTCTATTTTCTGATTTTACGGCCACAGAAAAAGCAGCAGAAGGAAAGAGACGCGATGCTTTCCTCAGTGAAAAAGGGTGATCGCGTGGTGACCATCGGCGGTATTCACGGGATCGTACGGAATATCAAGGAAGACCGTATCACGCTGGAGATCGCTTCCGAGGTTTACGTACATTTCTCAAAATCCGCCATCGGCCAGGTGCTGAAAAGCGGCGGCGGTTCTGCCAAGGCCGAGGCGGAACCGGCGGAGCTGCCGGCGGAAGAAGTTAACGACAGCCTTCAGGATACTGAAAACGACGACGCCGGTTATGTGGTTGAACAGGACAAAGACGAATAAGAGCGGAAAGAGCGAAGATATTTACTGCGGGCCGGAAAAAGGCCCGCAGTTTTTTTGACAATCGCTGCGGCCGGGCTTATAATATTACGGTATTAATTTAAAATTCAGAGGAGGCAGGAAAATGAAAAAAGGTAAAGCGGCAGCCGTCATCCTTGTACTTGCGCTGACTGTGGCCTGTGCCTTTTTAGCTGTCAACTACCTGGGAGATTACCTGAAACTGGGCCTGGACTTAAAAGGCGGCGTCCAGATCAGGCTTCAGGCTGTGGGAGAAAGCAGCGAGAAAGATATCGAGAAAGTTATGGAAATTATGAATACCCGGATCAATAGCCTGGGAGTTACCGAGCCGGTAATCCAGAAGGAAGGGGAAAACCGGGTGCTGATCGAACTGCCCGGCGTGCAGGACCCCGAAGAGGCCATTGAACTGATCGGCAAGACCGCGCAGCTGAGCTTCAGGACTTACGACGACGAGGGCAAGGAAACCGTGGTCCTGGACGGCAGCCATCTGCAAAGCGCCACGGAGGCCATTCAGCGCGGCGATACTTATCAATCCGGAACCGGCGTAGGAAATACCTATGTGGTTCAGCTGGCCTTTGACGATGAAGGGAAAAAGACCTTTGCCGACGTCACCGCGGAGCTGGTGGAAAAGCATCCGGACATCACTGCCGCCAGCGCTTACGCCAATAACGATTTCCGGCGCCATATCGCCATTTACCTGGATGAGGAGATCATCTCCTTCCCCTACGTGACCTCGGCCATCACTACCGGAGATCCGGTCATCACCGGTTTCTCCAGCCTGGAGGAGGCCCATCAGCTGGCGATCCTGCTGGAGTCCGGCGCTTTGCCCGTGCCGGTGCAGATTGTTGAAAAGCGGACCATCGGTCCCACCCTGGGCGCCGATTCCATCGCCAAGAGTCAGGTGGCCGGCATCGTGGGCCTTGGGCTGGTGATCCTCTTTATGCTGGTGGTTTACCGGGTGCCCGGTGTGATCGCCGGTTTTTCCCTGGTGATGTACACCGTGCTTTTACTGGGGGCCATGGCCCTGATCGGCGCCACCCTGACCATGCCCGGTATTTTAGGCGTGATCCTGTCCATCGGCATGTGCATCAACTCCAACATCATTATTTATGAGCGGCTGAAAGAAGAACTGGCCAAGGGCAGGAGTCTGCGGGCTTCCATTAATGCCGGCTTTGACCGGGCGCTGTGGACCATCATTGATTCCAACGTCACCACGCTGATCGCCGCGGCTGTCCTGTTCTGGAAAGGCACCGGCAGTATCCGGGGCTTTGCGGTGACGCTGTCCATCGGTATCCTGATCAGTATGTTTACCGCTATCTTATATACCCGGTTCCTTTTAAAGAACACGGTAGAGTCGGGACTGATCACCAATCCTAAATTATACGGTGCGAAGGAGGCGTAAAACAATGGATTTTTATCAGAAACGGAAGATCTTTTATTTGATCGCCATCGTCTTCCTCGTTATCGGCCTGGGTTCCCTGGCCATTCAGGGAATCAATAAGGGGATCGACTTCCAAAGCGGCACCCTGGTTGCGGTCAGTTTTAAATCGGATGTCGCCATGGACCAACTAAGAGGAGTGCTGAAAGACTACGGCCTGGAAAACAGCGTCATCACCCAGGACGGGGAAGGCGCCTATACCATTAAAGCCGTGGAGATTTCTCAGGAGGACCAGACCAAGCTTTTGGATGGGTTTACCGAAAAGCTGGGGGAATATGAACTGCAGAGGGTTGAAAGCGTAGGGCCGACCGTAGGCAAGGAGCTGACGCAAAACGCTATCCTGGCCCTGGCCATGGCTTCGGTTTTGATGATTATCTACGTCTCGATCCGCTTCCGCCTGAAATTTGCCGTTTCCGCCGTCCTTTGCCTTTTGCACGACGTGTTGATTATGCTGAGCGTTTTTTCTCTGTTCCAGATCGAGGTGGAAAGCTCTTTTATCGCGGCCATTTTAACCATCGTCGGTTATTCCATTAATAATACGATCGTTATCTTTGACCGGATCAGGGAAAACATGAAGCTCTCGCCCAAGGCCGCCATCGGCGAACTGGTAAATTCCAGCATCGGCCAGAGCATGACCCGGTCCATCAATATGGTGGTCACCGTGCTGGCGGTCTTGCTTTGCCTGCTCTTCCTGGGCGGTGAAACCACCCGGATCCTGGCTCTGGCTTTGGTCATCGGCAACGTGGCCGGATTTTATTCCTCCGTATTTATTTCCGGCAATCTCTGGGCAGACCTGGAAGGCGCCGGGGGCAAAAAGAAAAAGAAATAGGCCCGGAAATAAACCTGCCGCAGAAATGACGGCAGGCAGCGGAAACGGACTCCGCAGAAACATCTGATGAGAATGCGCTTTCCTTCAGCTTTAAAGCCTGGGGAAGCGCATTTTTCTTTGCTCTTTTTTAAGGAACAGCGCCGCTGGGCAACCTTTTTATTGGGAACTGCTGTTAATTTGCCGTCAGATGTAGTAAAATATATAGATCAGAATAAATTTTGAAAATAATCGGGAGGGAGTTTTATATGCAGGCATATCTGATCCTGGCTTTGATCTTTGCCCTTCTTGTGGCAGCCTTTGCAATCCAGAATACGGCGGTGGTAACGATAAATTTCCTGTTTTGGCAGGGCTCCATTTCCTTGGTATTAGTTATCCTGGGCTCGGTGGCCGCCGGCGCCCTGATCTTTTTTGTCCTGGGGCTGATCAAGCAGTTCGGCAGCAGCCGGGAACGCAAGGAGCTGACGCGGGCCAAAGAGGCCCTGGAGGGCCAGCTGGCGGAAAAGAAGCGTCAGCTGACGGAGGCCGAGGCCAGGCTGAAGGAAGCTTTGCAGCCGGCGTCCCCGGAAGGAGCAGATCCGGGGGCCGCCCAAGGTACTCCGGAGAAAAATCCCTGCGGCGTCCCAAGGCCGCCGATCGAATAACCATTGCCGGGCGGTTTTTCCCCAAAGCTGAAACATACACGTTGGACCAAGGAGAAAGATTCGGGGCGTTAGAAAGGTATCGGCATTTTGAACAGAAACTGGAAGATAAAAGCAAAGTTTGACGGCGCCGTCATGAAACGGAAGAACCAGGGGGTAAATCCGCTGGTCAGCCGGATATTGGAACTGCGGGGAATCGAAGGGCCGGCGGCGCAAAGGGCGTTTCTGACCGCCGCAAGCCTGGAGCAATTGTCCGATCCCTGGCTTTTGCCGGATATGGACCAGGCGGTGGAGCGATTGCTGGCCGCCGTCGAAGAGCGGCAGCAGATCGTCGTCTACGGGGATTACGATGTGGACGGCATGACCGCTACGGCCATTTTGCTGAAGGCTTTGCGCCGCTTCGGTGCAAAGGCGGACTACTACATCCCCCACCGGCTTCACGAAGGCTACGGGTTGAACAAGGAGGCGCTGGCGGGATTGAAGCTGCGGGGCGCCGATCTGGTGGTCACGGTGGACTGCGGCATTTCCTGCGCCGAAGAAGCGGAATATGCCAAAGAGATCGGACTTACTCTTTTGATCACCGACCACCACCAGGCCCCCGAGGTTTTACCGGATACGCCGGTATTAATGAACCCTGTGCTGATGGAAAACCCCGGCCCCAAAAAAGGGCTGGCCGGCGCCGGCGTAGCCTTTCTGCTGTCCTGGTGTCTGGCCGAGTCTATCGGCGCCGCGGAAGAGATCACAGACTTAGTGGAACTGGCCGCCATCGGCACGGTGGCGGATGTGGTTCCTTTAACCGGAGATAACCGCCTTTTAGTGATGGAAGGGCTGAAAAGGCTGAATAAAAGCCCGTCCTGCGGGCTGGGGGCCCTGATTGGCGTCAGCGGACTGGAAGAAAAGGAGATCTCCACCGGGCATATCGCCTTTGCCCTTTCCCCCCGCCTGAATGCCGCCGGCAGGATGGATCGGCCCGGGGAAGGCCTGGAGCTGCTTTTGGCCGAGGACCCGGCCCAGGCCGCCCTTCAGGCGGAAAAGCTGGACGGCATCAACCGTTTGCGTCAGGAAACGGAAAGCCGGATCATGGAGGAAGCCGAGAAGGTATTGCAGGAAAATCCGGAATTGCCGGAAGAGCCGATACTCGTTGTGGCCGGCCGGAGCTGGCATCAGGGGGTAATCGGCGTGGTGGCCTCCCGGCTGATGGAACGCTATCATAAACCGAGCCTGCTGATCAGTCTGGAAGACGGCAAAGGCAAAGGCAGCGGCAGAAGCGTTCCGGGCTTTTCCCTTTACGATGCCCTGACCTATGCGGCCCCGGCCCTGCTGGCATATGGGGGCCATCCCATGGCTTGCGGCTTCAGTCTGACGGAGGATGCCCTGCCGGAATTCCGCCGCCTGATCGGTGAATACGGCCGGAGGTATTTAGAATGCGGCCCGGTGGAAAAGATAGTGGAAGGGGACCTGGAGCTGACGGCGGGGGATCTGACCATTGAAAACGCCGAGGCCATCCGGCAGCTGGCCCCTTTCGGCCAGGGAAATCCCCAGCCGCTGTTCGCCATGGAGGGAGTCTTTTTGCAGGAGATTCAGCCCCTGGGCAAAGAGGGCAAGCATTACCGTTTGGCTCTGCAGCCCGGGGAAGGAACGGCAGGCCGCCGGGCTTTTGGCCTTTATCCTCCGGTTTTTAAGGGGCTGCTGTTTAATGTGGACCAAAGCCTGCCTCTGCCGGTGCAGGGCAGGAAGTATGATATTTTGTTTACTTTGGAGGTAAACATCTGGCAAAACCGTAAAGGTCTGCAGCTGATCCTCCGGGAAATCCAGGAGGCGCAAAAGGAGACTTTGGCTCCGGCCGATCCTTCGGCCGGGCACCGGGGTTCCGGGGATTTTGCGGTGCCTGAAGAAGTACGGCGGCAGATCCTGGGACAGCGGGAATACCGGGCCAAGCAGCTGGAAGCTGTCGCGGCCCTCCAGGAAGGAAAGAATACGCTGCTGGTCATGGCCACAGGACGGGGCAAAACCGCGGTATTTCAGACGGCGGCGGCTTTGCAGCCCAAAGACGCCGTGTCCATTATTCTTTATCCTTTGCGCTCTTTAGCGGCGGAACAGGTGAGCCGGATGAGGGCCGCCCTGGGGCCTTTGGGCCTGGATACGGCTTTGGCCTGGGGCGGGCTGAATCACTGGGAAAAGCGGGAGTTTTTTAAGAACCTTTATCAGGGCCGCCATCAGGTAGTGGTCACCACCGCGGAGTTCCTGGAAGCCAACCTGGCCATGTTTATGCCGGCGGCATCCCGGATCCGGCTTTTTGTGGTGGATGAGGCCCATCATCTGGCGTCAGGGGAGCGCCAGAGCTACCGGCACCTGCATCAGATCTGGCGGCAGCTGGGATGTCCCCGGTTTTTCGGCGCCACAGCCACGGCCAACAGCGCCTGCACCGGTGAAATCGTCCGGAATTTTGAGATCGGGGAGCTGATCACCGAAGACTTTTGCCGGAAAAACCTGGAGCTGGCCGACGGCCGCCAGGCTCAGGATAAGCTGGATTATATCCTGGGGCAGGCCAAGGAAGCGGAAAAAGCCGTGGTTTATGTAAACAGCCGGGCCATGACGGAAAAGGTCGCCGCAGCTTTGGCGGACCGGGCGCCGGAACTGGCAGGACATATTGCCGGCTATCACGGGGGACTGGAAAGCCGCCGCCGGCTGGAACTGGAAGATGCCTTCCGGCAGGGTCGGCTGCAGATGCTGGTCAGCACCAGCGCCTTTGGCGAAGGGGCGGATCTGCCGGACATCCGCCATGTTTTTCTTTATCATTTATGCTTTTCCCGGGCGGAGTACAATCAGCTTTCCGGCCGGGCCGGCCGGGACGGCGAGCCTGCCCGGGTCCATCTCCTTTATCAGAAAGAGGATGAGGCGTTAAACCGCAGGCTGCTGAGGACCGGAGCTCCGGACCGGGCCGCCCTGGGCGCTTTTTATTTATATCTGACAGAGCTGAAGTGCAGGGCAAAGGGCGGCGGCAAAGCTTATGGCGGACTGCCCCTGGATGTGGCAGACGAAGAGCTGGCCGCCGGACTTGCGGCCCGGGGCCTGGAATTTTCAACGGAGACCGTGGAAACGGGGCTGACGATATTTGAAGAATTGGAATTGATTCTGCGGGAATGGCAGGGGGAGCGCCGGCTGATCCATCTGGCGCCGCCGCCGCCGGCCAAGCTGGATCTGACCAATTCGGCGCTTTTCCGGGAAAGCAGTCAGGAAGTATTGGCCTTTGAGGATTACCTGGGCCTGGCCTGGTCCCGGGATCCCGAAGAATTGCTGGCCGGGATCAATCGGCCCATTTTGCCGTAAGGAGGTGAGTTAGTGGCTCAGGAGTTATTTATTCATGAACAGAAATCGCTGAACTGGCTGATTTCCAAATACCCCCATCCCCTGGAACAGGAAAAGATCCTTAAATCCTACGAATTTGCGGCCAAGGCCCATAAGACCCAATACCGTAAATCCGGCGTGCCTTATATTACCCATTGCCTGGCGGTGGCCTGTATCCTGACGGACATGGGGATGGATTCGGCCTCGGTCTGCGCCGGCCTTTTGCACGACGTGGTGGAAGACACGGACATTACCGTGGAGGAAATCCGCCGGGAATTCGGCCCGGATATCGCCCTGATGGTGGATGGCGTCACCAAGCTGTCCAAACTGGAATGCCGCTCCAAAGCGGAGCGCCAGGTGGAGAGCTTCCGGAAAATGTTTCTGGCCATGGCCAAAGATATCCGCGTGATCCTGATCAAGCTGGCGGACCGGCTGCATAATATGCGTACTTTGGATGTGCATACGCCGGCCAAGCAGGCCGAGATCGCCAAGGAAACACTGGAAATCTATGCGCCGCTGGCTCACCGGCTGGGTATCTTCAGCCTGAAAAACGAGCTGGAAGACCTGTCCCTGCGCTATCTGGAGCCGGAGAAATACTTTTATATCGTGGACGCTCTTTCCCATCTGCGGCTGGAGCGGGAAGAATACATCGACGAAGTTATCGGCATCATGTATGAAAAGCTGGGCAAGGAAAATATTGAGGCGGACATCAAGGGCCGGCCCAAGCATTGCTACAGCATTTACCGGAAGATGGCGACCCAGGGCAAGGAAATCAGCGAGATTTTCGACCTGATCGCCGTACGGATCATCGTGAAATCCATCCAGGACTGCTATGCTGCCTTAGGCATCATCCATACGGTCTGGAAGCCGATCCCCGGCCGCTTTAAGGATTTTATCGCCATGCCCAAGGAAAATATGTACCAATCCATCCACACCACGGTGATGGGCGTGGACGGCGAACCCTTTGAAATCCAGATTCGCACCGAGGAGATGCACCGGGTGGCGGAATACGGCATCGCCGCCCACTGGATATACAAAGAGGGGTCTGAGAAATCCTACGACCACTATTTTGAATGGCTGCGCCAGAGCCTGGAATGGCAGTCGGAAATCAAGGACACCGACGAATATATCGAGATGCTGAAGCTGGATATGTTCGAGGATATTGTTTTTGTATTTACGCCCAAGGGAGATGTGGTGGAACTGCCGGCGGACGCCACACCTTTGGATTTTGCCTACCGGGTCCATTCCGATATCGGACACCGCTGCATCGGCAGCAAGGTAAACGGCCGCATCGTATCTTTGGATTATCAGTTGAAAAACGGGGATATCGTGGAAATCCTGACCTCCAAGACCTCGCCGGGGCCTAAGATGGACTGGCTGAACATCGTGCGCACCTCTCAGGCCAGAAGCAAGATCCGCTCCTGGTTCAAACGGGAAAAACGGACGGAAAACCTGGAAAAAGGCCGGGATCTCCTGGAAAAGGAGCTGGCCAAGATATCGCCGGAAGCCAGGGAAGTGCTGAAGGGCGATACGCTTTTGGATACGGCCCGCCGCTTTGGCCTTAATTCCGTGGAAGATCTGATGGTATCCCTTGGGGACGGCAGCACGTCCCTGACTACGGCGGTAAACCGGATCCGGGAGGAATTTTTTCACCACCTGGGCCAGACGGCCAATTCGGAGGCCGAGGCCAAGGCCAACCAGGAAGGGGCCATCGCCGCAGGCAGGGCCAAAAAGAAGGAAAGCGGCCTGGGCAAATCCTCCAACGGCATCATTGTGCCGGGGGTGGAAAACGTCATGGCCCGCTTGTCCCGCTGCTGCAATCCCCTGCCCGGCGATCCCATCGTCGGCTATATCACCCGGGGACGGGGCGTATCCGTCCACCGGCTGGATTGCCCCAATGCCCGCCATCATATGGACGAAGAGGGAAACCGTATCGTGGAAGTGACCTGGGACGCCGAGCTGATCGGATCTTTTACGGCGGAAATCCAGGTGATCTCCCGGGACAGAAACCGTTTGACCAGCGATATCCTTACGGCTGTGGCCGACATGAAAGTCCCGATTCACTATATCCATTCCCGGTCCACCCAAAACGGCCTGGCCCAGACCAACATGAAGGTGGAAATAAAAAATCTGGACCATCTCCAGTATATGATCGATAAAATCGGCCGGATCAAGGATGTTCAGGAGGTCCGCCGGATCACGCCGGGCAAAGAAAAGGTCCCCGGCGGCAAAAATAAGGCGGTGAGAGCATGAGGGCGGTTATCCAGCGGGTGAAATCCTCCAGCGTCACCGTGGAAGGCCGGGTGATCAGCCGGACCGGGCCGGGCCTCCTGGTGCTTTTGGGCGTGGCGGCGGAGGATGAGCAAAAGGATCTGGACTATTTGCTGGAAAAGATCCCGAACCTGCGCATTTTTGAGGATGGGGCGGGGAAAATGAACCTGTCCCTGGCGGATACCGGCGGCGAAATGATGGTGGTATCCCAGTTTACCCTGCTGGCGGATACCCGCAAGGGCCGGCGGCCCAGCTTTGTCAAGGCGGCTCCGCCGGAGAAGGGGATAGCGTATTACGAGGCTTTCCTGGCCGGTTTAAAGCAGCAGGGCGTCCCGGTTCAGGGCGGCAGGTTTCAGGCCCATATGGAGGTGGCACTGGTCAACGACGGACCGGTGACTATCGTTTTGGATAGTGCGGAAAGATAAGGGGACCGGGAAAAAGCCCGGATCAGCAGGCACAGCCACAGGAAAATATTCACAGGAGGAAATGCAGATGATGAAAATCGTTACTATGGTGGTGGGACCCATCGAGACCAACTGCTATATCGTTTATGAGGAAGGGAACGGGAAAGCCTTGGTGATCGACCCCGGCGATCAGGGAGAACGCATCGTCCAGCAGCTGAAGGAGCGGGGGCTCACACCGGAAGCCATCCTGATTACCCATGGTCACGGGGATCATATCGGCGGCATACCTGCCCTGAAGTCGGCTTATCCGGCCTGCCCTGTGCTGATCCACCGCCTGGATGCGGCCCGGATGGCGGATCCGGAGGCCAGCATGATCCAGGCCATGGGAGGCAAGGCCGCGCCGGCAGCCGACCGGCTGCTGGAAGACGGAGACGAGATCAGGCTGGCCGGCCTGGTGTTTACGGTATTGCACACGCCGGGCCATACGGAAGGCGGAGTCTGTTTTTATCATGCGGCCAACGGCGTGCTGTTTGCGGGGGATACTCTGTTTAACGGCTCCGTGGGCCGGACGGACTTCCCCGGCGGCAGCTTTAAGGATCTGGAAAAGGCGATCAGGGAAAAGCTCTATGTGCTGCCGGGGGAAACCAAGGTCTTCTGCGGCCATGGACCGGCCACCACGATCGCCGGGGAAAAAAGCGCCAATCCTTTTGTACGGGGCTGATCATGACGGGAAAAGAAAAAAAAGCGATCATTGTAACCTCAAATTCAGCCGGCGACCGGGAGGTGCTGGCTGATTTGCTGCGCTGCTATGGGTATACCGCTGTGGAGGAGGGCGGGGAAGGCTTACCGGAAGGATATTGGGAAGGCCGGGAGGCGGCGGTTTGTGCCGATCCCGGGGCTTACGGCCCGGAGGCGCCGCCCCGGCTGAATATTTTCTGGGAGGCCGGCCAGGGGGCAGTGACCATGAGCTGGCGGGAGCCGGACCGGCAAAGGGCCGGGGAAAGGATCATCCGGCAGGAGGAACAGGTACGGCCGGCGCCTTTTCGGGAAGCCGCGGAAAACCGCCGCCGCCGGGTGCTGCGGCTTTGCTTTCACCGGCTGGTCACAAAAATGGCAGCGTTCCGCCCCAGTCCCTGGGGCGTTTTGACCGGGGTGCGGCCCACAAAGGTAGTCCAGCGTTTTCTGGACGAAGGCCTTGACCGGACCGCCATTTTGGAGTCTTTGGAGAGGGACTACGGCATTGACGGGGAACAGGCGGGCATACTATGGCGGATAGCCGCCGGCCAGCGCCCTTTTCTGCCGGGCCTGGAGGAAAACCGGGACAGGATCAGCGTTTATATCGGCTATCCTTTTTGCCCCAGCCGCTGCAGTTATTGCTCTTTCCCGGGATACGACCTGAAAAAATGGCGGAAGCAGCAGCCCCGGTGCGTGGAAGCCATGTTAAGGGAGATCCGGGCGGTGGGGGAGCGGGCCAGGGAGCTGGGCTTTAAGGTCCAGACCCTGTATTTCGGCGGCGGCACGCCTACGGCCATGAGTCCGGAACAGATGGACAGCCTGTTGGCCGCGGCCCGGGATTCGTTTGCCCTTTTGCCGGATTGCGAATGGACCATCGAAGGCGGGCGGCCCGATACGCTGACCGAAGAAATGCTCCGGACCATCGCCGTCTATCCGGTGAAGCGGGTCTGCATTAATCCCCAGTCCATGCAGGCGGCGACTCTGGAAAGAATCGGCCGCAGGCACACGCCGGAGGAGATCAGGGAGACTTTCCGCCGGGTCCGGCGCATTTCCCGGGAGCTTAACCTGAACTGGCTGATCAACAGCGATCTGATTCTGGGGCTGCCCGGGGAAGGGGCCGCGGATGTGGCGGCGACTCTGGAGAAGCTTTTGGTCTTCCGCCCGGAAAATATCACGGTCCACAGCCTGGCCATAAAAAGAGGCTCCACTTTTCAGGAAAACAGGCCCGATCTGCCGCCCCTGGACGAGGCCCTGACCATGGCGGCGGCGGTCCGGGGGAAACTGGCGGAGGCGGGATATCTGCCGTATTATCTCTACCGCCAAAAAGAGATCCTGGCCGCCGGGGAAAATACCGGTTATACCCTGCCGGGAAAAGCCTGCCTGTATAATATCCTGATGATCGAGGAACGCCAGACCATTCTGGGTCTGGGGGTAGGGGCCGGCAGCAAATACCTGACCCGGGGCTCCTGGTCTTTGGAAAACGAGTATAATCCCAAAGATCTGATCCAATATATCGAAAGAATAGCGGATTTAATTCAGCGAAAAGTTGACAAGCTGGGCGAGATTGGTTAAAGTATTTTGGTAGATGAATTTTACCTGGCGCTTATGGCCGAATATCAGAAGCAAGATGAAACGAGGGAAAGAAATGAGCGACTCTATACAGGGAATGAAACGAAGCTGCTACTGCGGACAGGTTTCCCTGGCTGACGTTGGTCGGGAATTGGTTTTGACCGGCTGGACCCATCGGCGCCGCGACCACGGCGGCGTTATTTTTGTGGACCTGCGGGACCGGGAAGGCCTGGTTCAGGTGGTCTTTGACCCTGCGGTAGTGGGCGGCGGCATGTTTGAAAAAGCGGAAACGATTCGCAACGAATATGTATTGGCGGTACGGGGCAAGGTCCGTCCCCGGCCGGAAGGCTCGGCCAATCCGAATCTGAAAACCGGCGCGGTGGAAGTGGTGGCTCATGAGCTGCGGGTCTTAAGCCCGTCCAAAACCCCGCCTTTTTATATCGAAGACGGCGTGGATGTGGATGAAAGCATCCGGCTGAAATATCGCTACCTGGACATCAGAAGACCGGAGATTTTACAATGCCTGACCTTAAGAAGCAAGGTAAATAAAATTATCCGCGATTACTTTGTGGAACACGACTTTTTGGAAGTGGAGACGCCCACCTTGATGAAAAGCTCGCCGGAAGGAGCCCGGGATTTCCTGGTGCCCAGCCGCCTGCGGGCCGGGGAGTTCTTCGCTTTGCCCCAGTCTCCGCAGATCTATAAGCAGATCCTGATGGTGGCCGGCATCGACCGCTATTTCCAGATCGCCCGCTGCTTCAGGGACGAGGACCTGCGGGCCGACCGCCAGCCGGAATTCACCCAGCTGGACCTGGAAATGTCTTTCGTGGAGCAGGACGACATCCTGACTCTGGTGGAAGGCATGGTGGCTCACTTGTTTAAGGAGGCCATCGGCGTGGACGTACCCCTGCCCCTGCCCCGCTTAAGCTGGCAGGAGGCTATGGAACGCTACGGTTCCGATAAGCCGGATACCCGGTTCGGCCTGGAAATCGTGGAGGTTGGAGACCTGGTGAAGGACAGCCAGTTTAAGGCCTTTACCTCCGTTTTGGAAAACGGAGGCCGGGTCAAAGGCTTAAACGCCAGGGGCTGCGCCCATTTCTCCCGCCGGGAGATCGACGAATTGGGCAAGCTGGCCGCCGTCTACGGGGCCAAGGGTCTGGCCTACATCACCATCAACGAGGACGGCAGCCTGAAATCGCCGCTTTTGAAGTTCTTTACCGAAGAGCAGATGGCTGCCATCGTCCGGCGGCTGGAAGGCCGGCCCGGGGATATCCTTTTCTTTGTGGCGGACACCTTCTTAGTGGTGGCCGCGGCTTTAGGCAAGCTGCGCCTGAAGCTGGGGGAGACGCTGGGCCTGATCGACGAAAACAAATTCAATTTCCTTTGGGTTGTGGACTTCCCGCAATTTGAGTATTCCGAAGAAGAAAAACGCTATGTGGCCATGCACCATCCCTTCACCATGCCCCGGGAAGAGGACCTGCCCTACCTGCTGACCGATCCCGGCCGGGTATTGGCCCAGGCCTATGATATCGTGCTGAACGGTGTGGAAGTCGGCGGCGGCAGCCTGCGTATCCATCGGAAGGAGGTTCAGGAGAATATGTTCCGGGCCCTGGGCTTAACCGAGGAAGCCACCAGGTCCAAATTCGGCTATCTCCTGGAGGCCTTTGAATACGGCGTACCGCCCCACGGCGGTTTAGCCTTTGGCATCGACCGCCTGATCATGCTGATGGCGGGCAGGGACACTATCCGGGACGTTATCGCCTTCCCCAAGACCCAAAGCGCCATGGATCTGATGAGCCAGGCCCCCTCGGATGTGGATCAGCGCCAGCTCCAGGAACTGCACATCGCCGTGGTGGCCAAGGAGAAAAAAGGCGAGGCCTGAGCAGCTTCGGCATGGAAAAGCCCGGCCGCCGGCGGGTTCCGCCGGCTTTCCGGAATTTTTTCCACATGATCCTTCAGATGATAGACAGCAGATCAGACGCCCTGAACCACGCCGCTGCCGGCGGGCCTAGGGCGTTTTTCAGCCCATCGTTATTTCCAGGGAAAGAATACGCTTTTCATTTCCGCCTGCCTTTGTTAAAATAACAGCATGCTGAAATGAGAAACGGACGCCGCCGATTCGGTCTGCCGAGGGCGGGAAGAGTCTGAAATCCATTGAGTTCAATATAGGGGGATAGGCATGAAAGAGATAGTCAAAGAACTACTGCGGCACCTGAACAGTGGCAGACAGGCGGCTTTGGTGTCGCAATACGGGGAGAAGGGCATCGTCAGATCCCTGGTATGCGAGGACGAGCCCAGGGCCTGGCGCGCCCTGGAGGATGAGACCGAGGGTGATGCTGTGGCCGGTCTGACGTTGATCCGAAAGGGGCAGACGATGACGCTGGTGGAGCGCTTTACGCCAAAGCCCCGGCTGCTTGTCCTGGGCGGCGGTCACATCGCGCAGCCGGTCTGCCATCTGGGGGCCCGTTTAGGATTTGAGGTTACGGTGTACGACGACCGGCCTTCCTTTGCTAACAGCCTGCGGTTTCCCGAGGCCGCCGAGGTGATCTGCGACAGTTTTGAAAACGTACAAAACCGCCTGGGGTTCCGGGAAAGAGACTATGTGGTGATCGTCACCAGAGGCCACCGGCACGACAGCCTGTGCCTGCGGGGGCTTTTACTGGGAACCTGGCCACGCTATGTGGGGATGATCGGTTCCCGGCGGCGGGTCGCTATCGTTAAGCAGCAGCTGGCGGCCGAGACCGGAGCGCCAAATAGGCTGGAACAGCTCCATGCGCCCATCGGGCTGCCCATCGGCGCCGTCACGCCGGAGGAAATCGGGCTGTCGATTCTTGCCGAAATGGTCCAGGCTAAGCGGCTGGGAGCCGCCTCTTCGGCAAGGGAGACATATCCGGATATGGAATTGATGGAGTGGCTGGGCCGGGAGCGCAGCGAAGCTGCCGCATTGATCACCATCGTGGCGGCAAAAGGCTCCACGCCCCGGGAGGTCGGGGCCAAAATGGCTGTGACTGCCCTTGGCCAGACCGTAGGCAGCATTGGCGGCGGCTGCGCCGAATCGGAGGTCATCCAGCGGGCCCGGCGGGTGCTGAGGGATAAGGACTACTGTTTGATGGAGGTGGATATGACCGATACCGCCGAGGAGGACGGCATGGTTTGCGGAGGCACCATGCAGGTGCTGATCGAGGCGGCAGAACCTGCCGAATAAAATGAGAATAAGCATGTCACACGCCGTTTATTTGGAGCTTGTATTATGGGAAAAAATCATGTAGAGTAGACAGGGAAGCCTTGAAACGCTCTTTGATATAATCAATATTGCTCAAGTGTCCCTGCGGATGTTGTAGTCCGCAGAGAAGAATAGGGAATCGGGTGAAAATCCCGAACGGTTCCGCCGCTGTAAGCGCCTGATGCGTTACACTCGTCGATGAAAGTCGGTCACTGGGAAACTGGGAAGGCAGAGTGTGGAAGCAGGAGAAGATCTCCGCAGGCGCAAGTCAGAAGACCTGCTTGATTTGCCCCCTCGGCTGATCCGTTGCGGGGCATACTACTAATGTTGCGGAAAAACGGCTGCGGCAATCAATAGATTGTCACAGCCGTTTTTTGTGATGAGAATCCCTGAAGGATACGGCTGCGGCAAGAGGAAAGGAGAGGGTAAGCAACCGGATCATGGTAAAACATGCTGCAGAATTGCGGATATCCTGAAGGAGGGAACATAGATGAAAAGAAACGCAACAAAAAAGCTGTTGTCGCTGTTTTTGGTAGTTTTAATGCTTACCAGCCTGCTGCCGATTACGGCATTGGCGGAGGCAGAGCCGGAGAATCCAGCCGCCGTGCAGACCGAGGGAAGTCCCGATATCCTTATGGGGGAAGGGACGCCCGGGACTCCGGAGGAAGAGGGAACGCCCGGTGCGCCGGAGGAAGAGGGAACGCCCGGTGCGCCGGGGCAAGAGGAAACGCCTGGAGCGCCGGAGGAAGAGGGGACGCCCGGAGCGCCGGGGCAAGAGGAAACGCCCGGAGCGCCGGGGCAAGAGGAAACGCCCGGGACTCCGGAGGAAAAAAATAGCCTGCCGGATGACCCGGCAGCAGGGGCCTTACCCCAGGGGGAGGAACTGCCTGTCAGCCTGTTGGCTTCCGCCGGAAACCTCGCGATCAGTACCCGTGAGGCTCTGGCGGACTTTGCGGCTGAGGTGAACGGCGGAAATTCTTTTGAAGGATATACGATAACCCTGGAGGCGAACATCGATCTGGGCGGCGAAATTACGCCATGGCAGCCTGTCGGAGAAAGCGGAAACCCTTTTAAGGGTACCTTTGACGGCGGCAATCACGTGATCAGCGGGTTGTATATCGACGCTGCAGTTTCTAATCAAGGCTTATTCGGCTATGTGGACACGGCGGCAGCGGTAAAAAACCTTACCGTGGCCGGTTCGGTAACATCAAGCCTGAATTATGCCGCCGGAATCGCGGGCTATTCCGAGGGGATTATAGAAAACTGCCATAATAAAGTGAACGTAACCGGAACCGAGGCTTCGGCATACTATTACGGCGGAATCGCCGGTTATAACGGCGGTACCATCCGGAATTGCCTGAACACGGGAAGTATCGTTAAGGAGGACTCCGGCACCGCCGGCTGCGGCGGCATAGTGGGGCGGCTTTATGGCGGCCGGGTCGGCTCTTGTTATAATGCCGGACGGGTAACTGGAAACGGAAATTTCGTCGGCGGCATCGCGGGCCTGCAGCAGAGTACGAGCACTGTGGAGAACTGCTATAATATCGGGGAAGTGACCAACCTGGATCCCTCTGCCATAACCGGAGCGGTCAGCACCTTCCACAGCAGCGCTGCATCAAAGGCGATTGCCGCCAACGTCTATTTCCTTTCCGGAGCAGGCTTGGCCGGCGTCGGCAATGACAGTAACAACAGAGCCCGGGCAGATGAAAAAACTTCTGAAGAGATGAAGACGGAGGTCTTTCTCACTTCGCTCAACGGGGAGGGCAGCGCCTTTATCGCCGACGAGACCAGGATAAACAGCGGTTATCCCGTCTTTGCCTGGCAGAAGGAGGTAGACGCGGGGACCCCGGAGGCGCCGGAGTTTCAAGAGGCTACTCCTTTCTCCGCCCGACTGGCGGGGTATATCAGGGCTTCCTTTAACGGCACAAAGGCCCGGCTCGGCGGGGACAGCATTTTGGCCGGGTTTACGGAAAGCGGCACCGGCACCGACTGGACGGCTTTTGCCATGGGCAGGTTTGGCTACCATGACGAGGCAGGAAGCTATCACTATCTCTACGAAGACAGCGGATATCCGGCCTTTTTATCAGCCCTGGAAAGCTATGTGGAGGCCAAAGAAGGCCGGCTTGACCAGCGAAAATCCACCGAATGGCACAGGATCACCTATGCGATTCTGGCATTGGGCGGCAATCCCAAAAGCTTTGGCGGCTATGACCTGATCGCCGACGGAGTATATAATTGCGTGACAAACGGCGGCAATATCGGCTGGCAGGGGATAAACGGCTATATTTTCGGCCTGCTGGCCCTGGACACCATGAGGTATGAAGTGCCGGCCGGGGCGCTGAACAGCAGAGAGGATTTGATCCGGGGGATCCTTAGCCTGCAGGTCCCCGACGGCGTAAACGGAAACGCTTACGGCGGCTGGGCCCTCAGCGGAAATTCCTCCGATCCGGATATTTCGGCTATGGCTCTTCAGGCCCTGGCTCCCTATTACTTTGACGATACCGTCTATTCCTATACCAATACCAAGAAAAATGAGGCCCTTGAAAAAACGGTAGGTCAGGCCGTCGACGAGGCTCTGGATAAGCTGGGAAATCTCCAGAGGGCCGACGGTGACTATGCCTCCTGGGGAACGGTAAATGCCGAAAGCACGGCCCAGGTCCTTGTGGCGCTCACTGCCCTGGGCATTGACCCCCAAGAGGACGCAAGGTTTATCAAAGACGGGAAAAGCCTCCTTGACGGCGTCCTGAAATACCGCGTTTCCGACGGGACCTTTTCCCATGTGGCGGGGGACGGCTCCAATGGCATGGCCACCGATCAGTGCACCTACGCCCTGGTATCTTATTGGCGTTTGGCAAACGGACTGCGGGCCCTCTATGACTTCCGGCAAAATATCACCGCTGAGGAGCAGGGAAAAATTACCGGCGCAAATACGGCCATCGCTCAAATCCCGGCCCCGGACAGCCCGGCTTATAAGGCCAGGGTTAAAGGGGCATATACGGCTTTTCGGCAGGTCGCCCCAGGCGAACGGCGGTATGTGGGCAAATATCCCGCTTTGGCGGCGGCGATTGAACTGGTAGGCGGGGTGGAAGCCCTGGACAGCGACGAGGCTTTTGTTACCGGCATTTCAGTAACCACGCCGCCCGATAAAACAGAATATCAGGAGGAAGAGTCCTTTGATCCCGCGGGGATGGTGGTTACGGCCGTTTACTCCGACAGTCATGAGGGAGTCCTTGCCCCTGGGGAATACGCCGTTTTCGCGCCGGAGTTCCTTGCCCTGACGGATACCGCGGTTACGGTCAAATATAAATCCCTTACGGCTGAGGTGCCGATTACGGTTACGGAAAAGCCTTACTGGGAGGGAGCGGGGACCCTGAAATTCCCCTATTTGATCTCGAACCCGGAGAGTCTGAAAAAACTGTACACGTTTGTCAATGTTAAGGGCGAAAGCACTGCCGGGCTTTACTTCAAGATGACGGAGGATATCGATTTGTCCTCGGAAGGTCAGGTGAGCTGGTCCCCCATCGGCTCCAGCAGCAAACCCTTCCAGGGCACCTTCGACGGCGGCGGCTTTTACATTAAGAATTTGTATATTACCGGCACCGGTTCTTATCAGGGCCTCTTTGGTTATGCAGGCGATAGTGCCACAATCAAAAATGTGGTGATTGCCAGCGGTTCCCTTAGCGTGGGAGGATTCTCCGGAGCTCTGCTGGGCTGGAGCGCGGGAGCGGATATCCTGAACTGCGGCAATCGCGCCAGCGTAACCGTCGGCGGCTATAGCGGCTACTCCGGCGGCCTCATCGGCACGGTTCGGGACAGTGGTACCACAGGGGTAATTTCCGGATGCTACAATTCCGGCCGTGTAGACGGAGGTACACTTGATCCTATCGGCGGCTTGATCGGCCATATCGACGGCAGGACTTCGGTGACTGTTTCCAACTGCTATAATACCGGTGAGGTAATCGGCGCCGTTGACGAATTCTCGGCTGTGGGCGGCATTATCGGGCAGAGCCAGAATGGCTTAACTTCCCTGCAAAACTGCTACAATGCCGGGGCGGTCACCGGTACCGGCGCCATCGCGGGCCAGGTCACCAAACCTGAAATCTTTTCCAATGTCTATTATCTCAGCGGCACCCATGGGGTGGGCATTCCCGAGGAGGATGATCCGGCGGAGGCCAAGACAGAAGACGAGATGAAGTCCGCCGCTTTTGTCACAGGCTTAAACGGCGCCGGTTCGGCGTATGTGCATAACCAATTGTCTTTTAATCAGGGCTATCCTTTGCTGGCGTGGCAGACGGCGCCTTCCTCCGACGCCTCGGTAAAGCAAATCCTGATGGGGGAATATGCCGCCGAAAAAACGGGAAATACCGCTTACCGCATAGGGCTGCCGAAAAATCAGTGGACCCTGCACGGCGTAAGCGTTACTCCAAACAGCGCCAGGGCCGCCGTCAGTCTGGCGGTGCCCAATGGGGATTATTCGGCCTGGACCTTTCAGGTAACCGCCGAGGACGGTACGTTGATAAGCTATACCCTCACTGTTTTTGAACTGAAGGCCGCCAGTGCGATTACCTTTGACGCCGACGGCGGAACGGTAAACGGTCAGGCCGGTATCACCCTTACCTATGATGAGGATACGGCGGACAAGAGCTTCCCTGTTCCGGTAAAAAGCGGCTATACCTTCCTTGGCTGGTCCGATGGGACGAAGATTTACAGCGAATACGCAGCGGATATGCCAGCCGCCCTGACCTTGAAGGCCGGCTGGCAGAAAAACGGCTCCGGCGGACCTGCGGACGATAAAATCAGGGTGACCTTCCGGCTGATCGGCGCGACGCTCTCCAGCGAGGATGTGGATATCGGGGCCGGCGTCAATGATTCCCAATACGTGACCTGGATCGCGACCAGAAGCTATACCATGAATAAAGGCGACAAGGTCTATGATTTATTTATAAAGGCGACAAGTGACGCAGGCCTTTCCTCTGTGGGGGCGGAGAACAATTATGTGGAAACCATTACCGCGCCCCAGATCCTGGGGGGATACAGGCTCTCTGAATTTACCAACGGCGTTTATTCCGGCTGGATGTACACCATTAATGGCTCCCATCCCGGGTATGGCCTGAAGGAACAGGAGATTGCCGAGGGCAACGAAGTGATCTGGCACTATGTAAACGACTACCGTTATGAGGTCCATGACTGGTTCGACGATCCCGAATATCCGGCCTTGGGCGACGGCTCGGATTGGAGCAAATGGCTTGAGGTTCCCGATGTGGATCCCACGGGATTGCCTGGGGGCGGCGGTTCGGGAAAAGAAACTTCCTACACGGGCAAGACTGTTTCCAGCGCGAAGGTGCCCGAAAAGGTCACGGCCGATTCCAAGGGCTCCGCCACCGCCAGTATCGATACGAAGAAGCTTGAAGAGGCGCTGAATAAGGCGGTGGAAAATGCCCGGCAGGATGATCTGACGCCGGAAGTCAAGGTTACCGTGGAAATTAAAGGCGAGGCCACTTCCCTGGACACGAAGCTCCAGGCAAAGGCCATACAGGAGCTGGCAAAAACAAACAATGCCCAGCTTACGATTGAAAGCGGTCTGGGGGCCGTCAGTTTCGACAATGCAACGTTAAAAGGCATGGCCGGCGGTACCTCCGGCAGCGAGAGCATTGTGATCGGCCTGGCCAAGGTAGAGCCTGATACTCTGCCGGAAGCAGCCCGGGCCGTTGTAGGGAAAAGCCTTGTTTTTGACCTTACGGTCAAGGTGGCCGACGAGGCCATACATCAGTTCGACGGGACTGCAACGATTTTCTTTCCTTATAGTCCGGAGGATGGGGCAGACCCTGCGGAAATGCAGGTGTTCCATCTTGGCGACGACGGGGTCCTCCAGCAGATGAAAAACGTTCGCTACGACAAAACCCGCAAGGGATTTGTATTCGAAACGACACATTTCTCCCTGTTCTTTATCGGCAAAGCCGAAACAGCCTGGCCCTTTACCGACGTAAAAGAGGGAGACTGGTTCTATGGCCCGGTAAAGTACGCTTATGAAAAGGGTCTGATGACCAAGACCTCCGCAACAACCTTCAGCCCCGGCCAGAATATGACCCGGGCTATGCTGGTGTCGGTGCTCCACCGCCTGGAGGGTAAGCCCGTAGTCAACGCCGCCAATCCCTTCACCGATGTAAAGGCCGGGGATTGGTATGCGGATGCCGTAATCTGGGCCAATGCCGGCGGCATTGTCACAGGCTATGGCAACGGTTTAT
This sequence comes from Peptococcaceae bacterium, assembly GCA_034927285.1. Classification (GTDB taxonomy): domain Bacteria; phylum Bacillota; class Peptococcia; order DRI-13; family UBA5745; genus JAYFQF01. Next base: position 1,270 of record JAYFQF010000050.1, on the reverse strand, counting down.
TCGGAACCAACGATCCCGTCACCCGCCAGCAGATGGCGGCGATTCTCTATCAATACGCCAAAAGCAAGGGATACGATGTAACGAAAACTGCCGATTTGGGCAAATACGCCGACGCTTCCTCCGTCAGCGCCTGGGCCCAGGAACCCATGAAATGGGCGGTTACCCAAGGACTCATCACCGGCATGACCAAGGCTGCCCTTGCCCCTGCCGGTTTTGCCACCCGCGGCCAGGTGGCGGCCATTCTCATGCGCTTTGCGGAAGCATTGAATGAATCCTGATAAAACGATAAAGGGTTCAGAGCGGAAAGGGCCCTGCGCTTTGATGTGGAAGGCATGAAATTCGGCGGCTAAAATACCTGACCGGCTGAAAGCGCCGCGGATTCACCACAGTCCGCGGCGCTTTTTTTCAAAGTACTCCGCTTTGCCGGTGACGGAAGGGCCGGGGAAGACACAGATCGGGATGAGGGTTCTTATCCGTTGAAAAACAGTGTATAATTGTATGCGTGAAAACCAATATTTTGATCCTTTTTCTTCCCGCCTTGCTCTCAGGGCGAATTTTCCGATGAGGAGCCGTTCGTGAAACTACGCTTTAAAAAGATAAAAGGAATCTTCCTTTTCCCCGCCCTTTGTCTGTGGGCGGCCATCTTTTGCCTGTGGCAAAACAACGGCATCGTGATAAGCAAATCCGAGTACGGCAGCGCCCGGATCCCCCGGGAGTTCGACGGTTATGTGATCGCCCAGATTTCGGATCTCCACAACAAGGAGTTTGGAGAAGATCAAAAAATCTTACTCAATAAGCTGAAAAGCGTTTCCCCCAACATTATTGTAGTAACCGGCGATTTGATCGACAGGCGGAAATTCGACCTGGCCGCAGCCATGGCGTTTATTGAGGGGGCGCTGCGGATCGCTCCGGTCTATTATGTGCCCGGCAATCACGAGGCCTGGTCGGGCCGGTATCCGGAGATCAAAAGCAGCCTGCTGAATGCGGGAGTGCAGGTCCTGGACGACGAGACGGCCCGGCTGACGATCGGCGCGGCTTCCATCAGCATATCCGGAGTAAAAGATCCGGCTTTCCTTACCTCAGGCTATCGCCAGGGGACGGATACCTCTCAATTGGAGAACTGCCTGCGCCGATGGTCCCAAAGCGGGGAATTCCGGATTTTGCTTTCCCACAGACCCGAGCTTTTTGATTTATATGCGAAATATCCTGTCGATTTGATTTTTTCCGGACATGCCCATGGCGGACAGATCCGGCTTCCCTTTATCGGAGG
>JAYFQF010000049.1:0-9295 GCA_034927285.1 Peptococcaceae bacterium | reverse complement strand
GCTGTATTTTCGCGGCGCTTACGGACCGCTTCATTCTTTATCGAACATGCGGGCAAAAAAGCCCTTGGCCGTGCCTTTGCGCTCACCTTGATAATTTTCTTCGCCGGAGGCTCTGGAAAACTCCTCCAAAAGCTCCTTCTGCCGCTTGTTCAGCTTGGTGGGCGTAGCCACGATGACTCTTACCATCTGGTCTCCTCTGCCGCCGCCCCGCAGATAGGGGATGCCTTTTCCTTTCATGCGCAGCATGGTGTGGCTCTGAACCCCTTCCGGTATTTTCAGGGTAGCCTTGCCGTCCAGGGTGGGCACGGAGATCTCCGCGCCTAAAGCGGCCTGACCGAAGGTGATCGGCATCTCCATATAAACGTCGTTGCCCCGCCGCTCAAAAATCTTATGGGGCTTGACGTTAATCATAATATACAGATCCCCCGGGCTGCCGCCCCGCAGGCCGGCTTCCCCCTCGCCGCTCAACCGTATCCGGGAATCGCCGTCTACGCCGGCGGGGACTTTTACTTTCAGGGTTTTGCGCTTGCGGACCCGGCCGGTACCGCCGCATTCGGGGCAGGGGCTTTCGATGATCACGCCTTCGCCACGGCAGTCCGGACAGGTCTGCACCGACTGAAAGGAGCCCAGGGGAGTTCTCTGAACAGTACGAATCTGACCGGTGCCCTGGCACTTTTCGCAGCGCTTTTTGGTGGTGCCGGCTTTGGCGCCGGTGCCCTGGCAGGCGCCGCAGGTTTCGGGGCGAATGATTTCCACGTCCTTTTCGCAGCCGAAGGCGGCTTCCTCAAAAGTCAGGTCCAGCCCCCGCTGCAAATCGCTGCCCCGCTGGGGACCTTTGGGGCGATGATCGCCGCCGGCGCCGGAAAATCCGCCGCTGCCGCCAAAGAACATGTCGAAAATATCATTAAAGCCGCCGGCGCCGGAGAATCCGCCTCCGGAAAATCCGCCGAAGCCGCCGGCACCGGCGCCGGCCTGGCCGTCTACTCCGGCATGGCCGAACTGATCGTAACGGGCGCGTTTATCGGGATCGCTCAAGACTTCGTAAGCCTCGTTGACTTCTTTGAACTTTTCCTCAGCTTCTTTGCTTCCCGGATTCTTATCCGGGTGATACTGCATGGCCAGTTTTCTGTATGCCTTTTTAAGCTCAGCATCCTGGGCGTCTTTTGAGACGCCCAGGATCTCGTAGTAATCCCGTTTTGCCATTATTGTTTATCGTCCTTCACTTCAAATTCGGCGTCCACAACATCGTTTCCGCCTCCGTTGTTTTGGCTGCTTTGGGAACCGGCCTGGCCCGCGTCGCCGGCTGCCTGAGCCTGCTGATACATCTTGGCGGAAATCGGATAAATCGCCTGGGTCAAAGCTTCGGTCTTCGCTTTCATTTCCTCGATATTATTTGTTTCGATGGCCTTTTTCAGTTCATCCCGGGCTTTTTCCACCGCGGCCTTTTCGTCGGCGGTGGCTTTATCCCCCGCTTCTTTTAAGACCTTTTCAGACTGATAAACCATATTGTCGGCATTATTTCTTACTTCCGCTTCTTCCTTGTGCTTTTTGTCCTCGGCGGCATTGGTTTCGGCTTCCTTCACCATGCGCTGGATATCGTCGTCGCTTAAGCCGGAATTGGCGGTGATGGTGATCGTCTGTTCTTTTCCTGTGCCCAGGTCCTTGGCGGAAACATGGACAATACCGTTGGCGTCAATGTCGAACTTGACTTCAATCTGCGGTATTCCTCTGGGGGCCGGAGCGATGCCGCTCAGCTGGAAGCGGCCCAGGGTTTTATTGTAAGCGGCCATTTCCCGTTCGCCCTGGAGGACATGGATATCCACAGAGGGCTGATTGTCGCTGGCAGTGGAAAAGACCTGGCTCTTGGACGTCGGGATAGTGGTGTTTCTGTCGATCAGGCGGGTGAACACGCCCCCCAGGGTCTCGATGCCCAGGGAAAGGGGAGTGACGTCCAGCAGCAAAACGTCTTTGACTTCGCCGGCCAGCACGCCTCCCTGAATAGCGGCGCCCATGGCCACGCACTCATCGGGGTTAATTCCCTTGAACGGCTCTTTGCCCAGCAGGTTTTTAATCGCTTCCTGTACGGCGGGAACACGGGTGGATCCGCCTACCAGCAGAACTTTATGAATCTCCGCCGCTTTTAAGCCGGCGTCTTTCAGCGCTTTTCTGGTGCAGTCCAAAGTCATGTCCACCAGATCCCGGATCATGTCTTCAAATTTTGCTCTGGTCAGGGTCAGGTCCATATGCACGGGACCCTCGGCCGTGGCGGTGATAAAGGGCAGATTGATCTGGGTGGTCATCAGGGTGGACAGCTCGAATTTCGCCTTTTCAGCGGCTTCCTTCAGCCTTTGCATGGCCATTTTGTCGTTGGATAAATCCACACCGTGGGACTTTTTGAATTCGCCCACCATCCAGTCGATGATCCGGTGGTCAAAGTCGTCGCCGCCCAGCCGGTTATTTCCGTTGGTGGCCCGTACTTCAAATACGCCGTCGCCGATATCCAGGATCGAAACGTCGAAGGTGCCGCCCCCCAGGTCATAGACCAGGATGGTATGGTCGCCCTCTTTATCAACACCGTACGCCAGAGCCGCCGCCGTAGGCTCGTTGATGATCCTCAGTACTTCCAGGCCTGCGATCTGGCCGGCGTCCCGGGTGGCCTGCCGCTGACTGTCGGTGAAGTAGGCGGGGACCGTAATGACTGCCTGAGTAACTTTCTCGCCCAGGTAAGCTTCCGCGTCGCCTTTCAGCTTTTGCAGGATCATGGCGGAGATTTCCTGAGGAGTGTAGCTTTTGTCGTCAATTCTTACTTTGTAATCACTGCCCATCTCTCTTTTGATGGATTGAATGGTCCGTTCGGAGTTGGTGATGGCCTGACGTTTGGCTACCTGGCCCACCAGCTTCTCACCGGCCTTGGAAAAAGCCACCACGGAAGGCGTGGTACGGGCTCCTTCCGAATTCGGGATGACGACGGGTTCGCCGCCCTCCATAAAGGCTACGCAAGAGTTTGTCGTGCCCAAGTCGATACCGATTACTTTACTCATATGAATTCAGCCTCCATTTATCACAGTTTAATTTTTTTCGTTTATGTAATTATGGGTCAATCCTTGGCCACCTTGACCATGGAGGCCCTTAATACCTTATCTTTGAACATATATCCTTTTCGCAGGACCATTAGAACCTGATTATCCTTTTCACCCTCCTGGGGCGGCGCCTGCATAACGGCCTCATGATAGACGGGGTCGAATTCCTGTCCCAAGGCTTCGATCTCCTTCAGGCCTTCCTGGTTCAAAATATCCAGGAGCCGTTTTTGGATCATTAAAAAACCGTCTCCTACCCGCTTGCCTTCTTCACCGGAGTTTTCCACCGCGGCGGCGGCATGGTCCATATCGTCCAGCACGGGAAGCAGCTTCCGGATCAGACTTTCTCCGGCATAGCGGCTCCAATCCTCCCGGTCCCGGAGCGTTCGTTTACGGAAATTATCAAAATCGGCGGAAAGCCGCATCAGCTGATCCTTGGTCTGGCTTAATTCCTTTTTGATTTCCTCGCCGCCGTCCTGGGGGGCTTCCTCCGGGACCCCTTGGGGGGTCTCCTGACCCGCCGCCGGCTCGTTGCCCTCATTTTCCGGGGCTTCGCCGCCTGCCGCGCTTTGGCTGTCTTTTTTTCGGCCGCTCCCCCCGGCGGGCTCCGTATTTACTTCCTCCGCCTTTATTTCGGTTTCTCTGGCCCCGCTTTTTGTTTGTTCAGCCTTAACTGAGTCTTTGCCTGGATCCTTGCTCACATTTTTGCTCAATTTAACCGCATCCTCCTGTTTTCATTCTCCGGTTGGCCGTTACGCCTCCGGGTTTTCCGCCGCGGCAATCAGGACCGCCGGTTTATTTGCCTTTCAGGGCCTCCGTCAGCAGATCGCTCATGTATTCCAAAAGGCCTACTGTCTTGGAATACTCCATCCTGGTGGGCCCCAGTACGCCTACTGTGCCGATTACCTTGCCGTTCAGCTGGTAGGTGGCGGTCACCAGGCTGCAGGCCGACAAATCCTCATAAGAATTTTCCGTACCGATCCGGATGGAAATATTCCGGGGGCCTTCGCCGGATTTAAGCATCAGGTCTTCCATGATCTGCTGTTCTTCCAAAAGCGACAATACGCCCTTTACTTTTTCAACATTTTTAAATTCCGGCTGGTTCATTATGTTCAGGGCGCCGCTTAAATACAGCTTTTGTTCGTATTCCACCGTGAGGGCGTCTTCGATGCTGTCCATGATCTCCCGCAAAAGGTCGATCCGGCTGTGCCACTGGCTGCTCAGCGCCTGTATATTCATCTGCTTCCACTGATCCACCGTCAGGCCGCACAGGGCCTGCCTGAGCATATCCGAAAGCTCGGCGATCTCTTCCTGACTTAAGGCCTTTTGGATTTCCAGCACCTGATGCTCCACATGGCCGTTATCCAGCACCAAAATCAGTACCAATCTATTATCTGCCAAAGGAAGTAATTGTATGTGACTCAGCACATTCTGGCTGTAGGCAGGCACAATCAGCAGAGCGGCGTAGTTGGTGATCTGGGATAAAAGCTTCACCGCGCCCCAGACCAGCTTTTTTTGGGCCCGGATCTGGTGGGCCAGGTTAGTGCGGATGTATTTTTTTACTTCGTTGGTCACCGACTGCTTTTCCATCAGATAGTCCACATAATACCGGTAACCGATCTGGGAAGGGATCCGGCCCGCCGAGGTATGAGGCTGTTCAATCAGTCCCATTTCCTCTAAATCTGCCATCTCGTTTCGGACGGTGGCGGGGCTGACGCCCAGATTGTATTTCCTGGAGATCGTTCGTGAACCCACAGGTTCGGCCGTAGCGATATAATCACGGATGATCGCTTCCAGGACCTTCTTTTTTCGCTCTTCCATCTGCATGGGTTCACCCCGCTTTCTTAGCCCGACGGCTGCTGTTAGCACTCTCTATCTTCGAGTGCTAATCTTTACATTGTTAAATGTACCACTGTTAAAAACCGTTGTCAATAGCTGTTTTCAACAAATGTCAAAGAAAGTCAAGATTTTTTTGGTGATTTCCGGCAGCCGCATAAACCGTGATGCCGGAGAAGAAAAATCCGGCCGGCAGATGCCTTTTAACGGGCGCCTTTTAAGAGGGCCGCCCCGGTTTTGGCCATATAATTATCCCACATTTTCCCGGAGAAATCCATACGGAAAAGACGCTTACCGCCTTTCCTGCCGGCAGCCTTGCCCTGCTGGGCTTACCGGGCCGGCTGTCCGGGCTGTCCGGCAAGGATCATAAAACCGGCGCTTTCCCATCTTAGGAAAGCGCCGGTTTCAGACTGATTTTCAAGAAGAGACGATATTGATTGTGTATTACTTCAAAGTATTTTCCGCAAAGCGTTGCAGTACCGCTGCCCCTTGGGCGCGGCTGGCCGGGGCGGTGGGAGAGAGCTTCGTCTCCGCCGTTCCGGCGATAAGGCTTTCGGCCACCGCCCATTTCATCACATCGGCCGCCCAGCCGCCGACAGAAGCGGCGTCCGTGTATTTGGTTAATTCCGTCCTGCCGGTCACGTCAAAACCCTTGGCATCCGCATAGCGATACAGGATCGACGCCATCTGCTGGCGGGTAACGGGGTCGTTTGGCCCAAACAGCCCGCCGCCATAGCCGGAAACGATCCCCTTTGCGGCGGCCCAGGCCACGGACTCCGCATACCACTGTCCCGCCTTTACATCCGCAAAAGTGGACGCTGACGTTACCGGCGGCCGATTCTCCATGCGGTGGAGCACCGTGATCAGCATGGCCCGGGTCAGCGCGGTGTTTGGCCCGAAGATCGTGGCAGAAATGCCGGCAAACAGCTGGTTTTCCATGGCGTACTTCACCGGGCCGTAGAACCAGTCGGACTCCTTCACATCGCTGAAGGGATTGGTCCAGGGCGCCGCGTACCCGATAAGATAACGGGAGAAATGATTGACGGTAAAAGAAGCAAGCCCTGTCTTCTCATCGTATTTGCAGATCATCCGCTCCAGCCTGCCCGCGTCGTTTAAGTACCAGACAGCCACGCTGCCGGCGCTCTCCCCCGGTTTCAGGGTATAGGGCAGGAGAACGGTGAGGGCCTTGCCGTCAAAGCTGCTGATGGCCTTGCCGCCGCTGAGGATGGAAATATCATAGACCTGATCGCCGCCCACCAGTTCCTGCTCCCGGGCGGACAAGGTTTTTGTTTCCACAGCCTCAAGGCTTACGATGATCGTTGAGCCGTCAGCCTGAGAAACGATGGCGGAAAGCGCGTCGTTGGGTATCGTTACGTTGCCTGCCGGCGTATTGACCTTCAGGCCAATGCCCGTATCCGAGACTAGGGCGGCCAGGGACTCCTTCGGCAGCTCCACGGTGATTTTTGCCGCCCCGCCGCTGATTTCCGGCTTAATGACGATATTGCTGCTGCCGTTTTTCACGGCATCGGCTATGACCGCGCTCAGGTCCGCGGTGCTGACGGAAACCTTGGCCACGCCGTCTTTGGCCGTGACCTTCGGCGCCAGGGTGCCCGGGGAGCCTGCGGAAGAGCCGGGACTGCCGCCTGCCGTGGGCTCCGTATCCGCCGCCTCCAGCCACTTGCTCCAGGTGGAATCATTGCCCCAGGTCCCGTCATACCAGTCCTCAACCTCGTACATGTAATCGTTCACATAATGCCATACGATCACATCTCCGGTAGTCACCGCAAAATCATTGAGCCCGTATTCCGGATGGAAGCCGTTTACCGTATACATCCAGCCTGAACGCTGGCCGTTGGTAAATTCGCTGAGGGCATAGCCGCCGCAGACCTCGGGAGCCGTAATGGTTTTAATGTAATTTTTATTCAAGCCGATATAGGTAAGTCCCGCGCGATCCAGGGCATCGGTGAATATCTGGGCCACCTTGACGCTGGGCTTGTCATAAGTAAAGGTGGTGGTGGGAATCCAGGTAACATAGTTGTTGTACCCCTCCACGTCGCCGCCGGTGGTGGCGCCGATCAGGCGGAAAGTGACCACCGTCTGGTCCGGGTTGCCGCCGCTGGCGGGGATTTTTTTAACTACAATTGTGCAAAGGCTGTAGGTCAAGGTGTTTTTGTTTTCCTCATCGTTCTTTCGGGCGGTGACCCGATAGGTACCGGGGCTGGCCAAATAGGAGCCGCCGATGGATAAGCGGCCGTTTTCATCGGTTTTTCCTAAATTGCCGGCGCCCAGGAAGATCTCGGCCCCCGCGATGGGCTGAACCGCCGCGCCGTTGTTTTTCACCGGAGCGCCCAGCAGGGTTACGGCAGCTTCCCCACCTTGCGTTATGGTCACTTCCGGCTGGCTGAACCAGGCGTGGAGCATGCCGGGATTGTTTACATTATAGTAGAACTCGATCTGGTCGCCGTCTTTAACCAGAGTGCCGGCCAGATCGGTCACCACCCTGGCGTTCACCTCGCAAACCCAGCCTGCGCCGGCGGCATATTCCAGCTTGGACAGGTCAAGGTCAGGCGCGAAGGAGCCCTTGTAGCATTTAAACGCCACCCGGTAATTTCCAGTGGTGCAGGCGTCGATCAGTGCGTGGAGAACGGTATACCCGCCGTGGTTGTATTCCACATAGGACTGCTGGGCCAGATCCGCCGCCCCGTTTACCGTATAGCTCAGCTCCGTGGTCTGGCGCAGCATGCTGGCCGGGCCGGCGATCCGCACCGTCACCCTGCCGTCCCGCTGGTTCACCGCCTGCAGCGGGGGCAGGGGGATTTCCGTTATCCCCGCCGTCATCTCTACGGCGCCCACGGCGGTCACGCAGCCCGGCTTGCTGTAATAATAAGTGTAGCTGCGGCCTGCTGTGAGCTGGTAAGCGCCGCCCTGGGGATACAGGGTCCTGCCGTCGGCGGATTTAACCACAAGGTCGGCTCCCTGCTCCATACCGGTAAAGGTGACAGCCGCCGACACGTCGTCCCGGGTCACTAAAATGGTATAGGTACTTTCCTCCGGAATTACCTGGGATTGGCCCGAATAGTGCGTCGTCACCGTGATGGTGTTTTCCCCCACCCCTAAGGGGATGGCCTGGGAGGCGGCACCGCTTTCCACCGCCTGGCCGTTGACCGTCACTATGGCGGGCTGGTCGATGGCCAGTTCCGTTTTTAAATAATTGTAATTTGTGCGCACCGCCGGCGTAAGGGTGATGGAGCTTACGCCGTTGGGCACCCTGGTCCTGTAGCTGTTTTGGGACATCAAAAAGCCGTAGCCCAGGTCCTTGTCCGGGTCCACCGCCTTGAGCTGGCCGTCGGTCCCGGGCAAAGCGGCTTGCTCACCGGCCGGCTCAAGCTTCAACCCGATCAGGTAAGAGGGTTCCTTGGCTCCTTCCTGATCAGTGGAGCTTAACGCTTTGCTCGTACGCCAGACATAGGTCTGGGCATAGCCGTCGGCAGGGTTTCGGGGAGTTACGGTCACCTCGATTTCGATCAGGTCGCCGCTGTCGCCGATGATATTTTTGTTCTCGGATTGTCCGGCCCGGGGGGCGTTCCAGCCGCCGTCCGGGTCCTGGATCCCCTCTCCCAGCACCCAGTGGGTGAGATTGCTGATCCTGCCCTGGGTCAGCTCACCCAGATCCCGCCAGGCCTGATTGGTTGGATCGGCGGCATAGGGCAGCCGGAACCGGGCGGTGACCTGATTGTCGCCGTTGGCCGCCAGGGGCTTGATATAGCTTTGCACGCTGTGTCCCGACAGATACATGTTGCGGTTTTGGTTCAGCTCATCCCAGTTGCCGCTTATGGGCATCAATTGCCAGCCCCAGTCAAAACCTGACCATTTGGTTCCTTTGGTCAGATGGGCATAACTGAACCTCTGCTGCTCGGCCTGGGTCTGGCTGCCCGCCACCCGCAGCGTAATGTCCGGCAGGGAGCTGAAATAAGGGGAGTTGGCCCCTGTGCCGGCGTTGAAATTCGGTTCCATCCCGGTATCCGGGATGGAACGGTGGGTCCCCAAAGGGCTGCCCAGATGGGCCGCGTGGATACAGCCCCGCACCATTTTGAATTCTCCGGGTTCGTCGGCAGTGAACTCAATGGTGTTGCTGCTGATCATATTATACTGCACGCCGGTGCTGCGCAGGAGACGGCCGGAAAGGGTATTATACTGTACCCAGCAGGTGTCGGGAAAGCCGGGGTTATAAATGCCCGCCATCTTCTGAACGGGCTGGCTCAGCCCCTGAAAGCTGACGGCGGCGCTGTCCCCCACCTGCAGGGCTTCGCCGGGGTTGGTTTTGTTCACCACCGTCACCACGACCCCGTGGGCGGTGACCACATACTAGGAGGCGGCGCCGG
>JAYFQF010000015.1:0-89880 GCA_034927285.1 Peptococcaceae bacterium | reverse complement strand
TGATGAAATCCCGGTAAACATCGCCGGAGGCCGCCGCCCTCAGCTCCTCTGTGGCCAGGCCCCTCCCCGGTGGGATTACTCTACGAATAAGTGACGGATCCCGTATGAATTTTGAACCGGCACAATTTCGTGCTGGATTTTACCGTGGCCCCTGGTAATCTTCATGACAGTGTAATGTTCGACGGGCTTTACGCACGGGTGTTGAATAAGTTTCCCTGCTTCCTCTAAAAAAAGTGCCCCACGCTTTGCGTGAGACACCTTTTTGTCTATAGTCTTAGCCCCCGTCCTACAGGCGGGGGTTTTTAGCACATTTATTCCCATTCAATAGTAGCCGGGGGCTTGGGCGAAAGATCGTAGAGCACCCGGTTTACGCCGGGCACCTCAGCCAGGATACGATCGGTGATCTTTTGCAAAATGGCCCAGTCCAGCCGTTCGACCTCGGCGGTCATGGCGTCGATGGTGTTTATGGCCCGGAGGATCACCGGGTATTGGAAGGTGCGTTTGCCTTCCCGTACCCCAACGGATTTGAAATCCGGCACCACGGTGAAGAACTGCCAGACCTTGCCGGTAAGGCCGGCCTTTTCAAATTCCTCCCGCAGAATAGCGTCGGCCTCCCGCACGGATTCCAGGCGCTCCCGGGTGATGGCGCCCAGGCAGCGGACCCCCAGGCCGGGGCCGGGGAAGGGTTGGCGGTAAACCATGGCGGCGGGCAGACCCAGTTCCACGCCGCAGGCCCGAACCTCGTCCTTGAAGAGAAATTTCAAAGGCTCAACCAGAGCGAAGGCCAGGTCCTCGGGCAGGCCGCCCACGTTGTGGTGGCTTTTGACGGCTTTGACGGTCTTGGTGCCGCTTTCCACGATGTCGGGATAGATGGTGCCCTGAGCCAGAAAGTCCATTTTTCCCAGCTTGCCGGCTTCTTCCTCAAAGACCCGGATGAATTCGCCGCCAATGATTTTGCGCTTTTCTTCGGGATCGGCCACGCCGGCCAGCTTGTCCAGAAAACGGTCGGCGGCGTCCACATAGACCAGGTTTGCCCCCAGCTCCTGCTGAAACGCATCCAGGACCTGCCGGCTTTCGCCTTTGCGCATCAGGCCGTGATTTACGTGAACGCAGTGCAGCTGCCGGCCGATAGCTTTGATTAAAAGAGCGGCCACCACTGAGGAATCCACGCCGCCGGAGAGAGCCAGCAATACCTTTTTATCGCCTACCTGCCGCCGGATCAGCTGGATCTGGTCGGCGATGAAGTTTTTCATGTTCCAGTTTTTTTCCGCGCCGCATTTTTCAAAAAGAAAGGGCTCAAGATCCGCCTTCAGCGCCAGCTCTTCCGAAGCCATGGCGGCAAGATGAGAAAAAGAGGGCTCTGCGGAAAAGGGAGCCTGACTATGGAATTGAGCTGACGGCTGATGATCGATCAAAAGCAGGGGAACCTTGGCCTGATAAACCCAAGGGCCGGCGTCGATGGACTGGCCGTCGACAATACGGTTTTTGCCGCCGTTTAAGATGATGCCCTTCAGATTCGGCAGGGCCACTAACTCTGCCGCGGAAATATCGTGGGGATGGATTTCACTGTAAACGCCCAAAGCCCGGACAGCCCTGGCCAGACGGGAATTTTCCTCGCTGCCCAGATCCAGGATGAGGATCAGATCCTGTTGCATGGGGGACACTCCTTTTTCATTCAATTAAAAACGAACGCCTCTTATTTTTTCATAAATTGAATGAAAATACAAGAGGCCCGGTTTCTGGATGGTTCGGCAAATCCGCCGGCCCCGGCGTTGAAGCCTTAGCTCTGTTCTCCTATAGATGAGAAATACTTGGATGACAAATACTCAACTTTGAATTGAAAAATAATCGCTTTTCTTAATATAATTTTTATTATATACTGAATGAAAACCAAAGAAAGAGTAAAAACCAAAGACGATGAAAGAGGAAAAAAGAATTTACGGTAAAAAATTAAGAGGGATTTTGTATGCGGTTTTAGCGGCAATAATATACGGTTTTACCCCTGTCTTAGCTCGAATAGCCTTTGACGGCGGAGCGAACAGCATTACGGTTGCTTTTTTGAGAGGCGGCATTTCTATACCTGTCCTGCTTATTATTTTAGGGTGCAAGAAAATATCTTTGGATCCCGGCAAGCATTGGGGATTGATTTTATTGACCGGAGTATTTGGCACCGGCCTTACTACCCTTTTGCTTTATCAGTCTTACAGTTACCTCTCTGTTGGGATCGCCACCGTACTGCACTACATATATCCGCTTTTAGTTTCTGTGACGTGCATGGTCTTCTTTAAGGAAAAAATTAATCGCTGGAAAGTTACCTCCCTGGTCCTTTGCAGTATCGGTATTTTTATGTTTATTGATTCAATTTCTTCTTTCGGTATTGCAGGAATGTTTTTAGCCCTCTTATCAGGGGCTACTTATGCTTTCTACATGATTTGTGTAGATAAGAGCCAGCTCAAGGATATTGATTATTTTAAGCTGACCCTTTATTTGAATTTTTTTATGTTCATTGTAGCGGGGATATTTGGGTCGTTTACCGGAGAACTGAATTTCTCGCTCACGCCTAAGGCGTGGATATTATGTGCCCTTGTCTCTTTATTTATCGCTTTAGGCGCTTTGCCGCTCACCCAGCAGGGGATTAAGCTGTCAGGAGCCTCTACTGTCGCCATATTGTCTACTTTGGAACCTATCACAAGCATTACGTTAGGAACATTGATTTTGAAGGAACCGATTTCTCTATTAAAACTGATTGGCTGTATCTTTATCATTGTCAGCATTTTGCTGATTGCGATAAGTGAAGCTAAACGGGATTTACAGGAGCAGCCTTCAGAAATAACAGCAGCAAAGGATATGCCTTAAAGGTCCCCCGTCTTAATGGATATGCCTTAATGAGGATGATTTAACAGGGACCGGCGGTTGAAAATCCGCCGGCCCGGGCATTGACAGTGATTTTTTAAAAAGCTAAAATATAAACAATTCTCAGATCAGCCTCAGCCCGTGATTGCACCGACGGACTTTCCTTTTTGACGATCAATATCATGAAAGCGAAGGGTGTGATGACGGATGGAAAGAAGCGGCGTTGCGGCGGTCACGCTGACGGCCAGGTCCAAGGCCGGCTGCCTTGAGCGCTCCTTTATACGTTATTTTATTTATGCCATGCTGGCAGGTGTGTTTTGCGGCCTGGGCATGATTTTAGCCTATTCCTCCGGTGGCGCGCTGGATTTTTATGAAGCTACCCGGGGATTTGCCAAAATCGTGTTTGGGCTGTCTTTCGCGCTGTCTTTTACGTTGATCGTGTTTGCGGGGTCGGAGCTTTTTACCGGCGATGTGCTGGTGATGGCCATCGGCGCCTTCGGCAGGGCCGTTCCCTTAGGCGCGGCCCTGCGGCTTTTGGCGGCGGTCTATTTCGGCAATTTGTGCGGCGCCACCTTGATCTCATTGTTGATCGGCGCCACGGGGCTGTTAAATTCGGAAATGGTAGGGGGCTATATCATCAGCAATACGGCTGCCAAAATGGCCCTGCCTTTCGGTCAGGCCGTGGCCCGGGGGATTCTCTGCAATATGCTGGTTTGTCTGGCTACCTGGGCCTGCTCGAAGCTGAAATCGGAGCCGGCCAAAATGTTGATTTTATTATGGAGCGTTTATGGCTTTTGCACATCGGGCTATGAACACAGTATCGCCAATATGGCCTTATTTGTAATGGCTTTGGTATCGCCGCTGCGCACCGCGGAAATCACCCTGGCCGGTTATTTTCATAATCTGGTGCCGGTTACTCTGGGAAATCTGCTGGGCGGCGTACTGGTGGGCGCCGTCTATTTCTATATCAGCAGCCAGGAACGCGAGTGATTTTTTAATTGAAAATCAAGGCTTATCAGTGAAGGGTCCCTGAGACAGGCGGATGATTTTATCTGGCTGCGAAGGGCCCCCTTTGCTGTGCGGCGTTATGGCTGATTAACGCTTCAGCGCCGGCCGTAGATGCATTGATGGAATGAAGACGTCAGCATATCCACAAAGCCGGTCATAGCCGGGCTCATGACTGAATTCTTCAGTTTGATCCAGCCGACGTTCATTACGTCCCGCTGTCCCTCGATGGGCACCGAGATAATGCTGTCTTCGATGATGCCGTCCAGCAGGCAGCCTGTCCCGATATTATAGCACAGGGAGTGGCTGATGATATTGTTCATGGTGGCCCGGTCCGTCACATAAACTGCCTGCCGCGGCTTATCGACCGTCAGGACTTCTTCGGCAAAGTTATGGTTGCTGTTGTCCTGCTCGTAAGAAAGGCATGGATACTTAGCCAATTGAGCCGTTGAAACCTGGGCGCAGGCGGCTAAGGGATGCTCCCTGCTGAGAAAAGCGTGGGGCTTCATGGCCTGGATCAGGTGGAATTCGATGCCTTTGCTGTTAAGCACCCTCAGCATGAAGCGCTCTGCCTTGGTCGGTAAAGCGATAATTCCTAACTCGCTGCGTTGATTAAAGATATCCTTGATCACCTCGGAGGTTTTTCCTTCACGCATAAAGAGTTTATAATCCGGGCTGCTTTGCTGATTAATGAATTCGATGAAGGCTGCCGCCGTAAAGACATAATGCTGGGCTGAAATCGCAAACTGAAAGGGTTTGTCGGAAGGATTGCTCAAAAAACGGCTTTCAATATTCTCGGCTTTTTCC
This sequence comes from Peptococcaceae bacterium, assembly GCA_034927285.1. Taxonomy (GTDB): domain Bacteria; phylum Bacillota; class Peptococcia; order DRI-13; family UBA5745; genus JAYFQF01. The sequence goes on along the minus strand of JAYFQF010000015.1, from coordinate 85,215 downwards.
AGAAGCTCCTTGGCATAACAAAGCAGCTCCATGCCGTCGGAGGTGAATTGGATGCCCCGATTAATTCGTTCAAAGATCACGATATTCAGTTCATTTTCCAGCTCCTTGACCGCTTTACTGACACTGGGCTGAGTCACATATAAATTTTGGGCGGCTTGGCTGATGGAGCTGCTTTTGGCGATCTCTACCAAATAGCGCAGCTGCTGTAAAGTCATGGAGTCGACTCCTTTCCCTTGATCCGGCGGGCAGGTGAATAACTAAAAGTTATGGAAGTTATGCTTTTTAATCATTTGTCATTATTCCGGGTAAATGATAACATAAATAGTGTCAAGAAGGAAAGGCGATTTGAGAAATCAGGTATTCCGGCTTGTCAAGGGCATGGGATTCATAAAAAAAATGCATGGATGGATCTGGATGCCGACGGTTATTTCCGTTTAAGGTGCAATATAGATGATGAAGGAGGAGGACGATATGATGGAAGAAGAAAAAGGGATGATGACCAGATTGGTCCATGCCGGTGAAAATCAGCTTGCCAAAGAGGTGGCCAAGTCGGTTTCGGTTCCCAAGGTGATGCCGATTTATATGAGCTCAGTATTTTCCTTTGACGATGTTCCCTCGCTGGATGCTGTTTATGATGGCGCCGCTCCGGGCTATGTCTACTCTCGCATGAGCAATCCCGGTACCGACGCGGTCTGCCAGGTTCTGGCGGCTGCAGAGCAAAGCGAGGGTGCCCTGGTGTTTTCTTCCGGAATGGCGGCGATCATCACCACAATGATTTCGCAGATAAAAACCGGCGATCATATTCTTTCATCCCCTGTTTTATATGGCGGCGTTTACGACTATTTTACCAACGAATTGCCGCGCTTTGGCGTAGAAGTCACTTTTGTGGACTTTAATCACGACGACATTGAGAAGTATTTCCGTCCCAATACCAAAGTGGTTTATACCGAAACCATCTCGAATCCCTTGATGGAGGTGGAGGATATACCTGCCTTGGCGGCGGCGGCCCATGCCCACGGCTGCAAGCTGATTGTGGACAATACCTTCGCGACGCCCGCCGTGGCCCAGCCGCTGAAAATGGGGGCGGATATCGTAGTTTACAGCGCCACAAAATACTTGGGCGGCCATAGTGATTTTATCGGCGGCGCCGTGATGTCCAGTAAGGAAAACATTGACCATTTGCACCGCTTCTATAATCTTTACGGTTCGATCATGAGCCCCTTTGACAGCTGGCTGCTGACCAGAAGCCTGCGTACCCTGGAATTGCGGATGCAGCGGCATTCGGACAATGCCTTGAAAGTCGCCGAATACTTCGAAGCCCATCCGAAAATTGAAAAGGTTTTTTATCCCGGGCTGGACTCCTCGCCTTTTCAGAAGCGGGCCCGGCAGCTGTTTATCAAAGGGCGCTGCGGCGGCATGCTCAGCGCGGATTTAGCCGGCGGCGAAGCCGCGGCTTGCCGGTTTATTAAAGAATGCGAAACCGTAAAATTCGTACCCAGCCTGGCCGGCGTCACTACCAGCATATCCTACGCGGCCAAGACCTCTCATCGCGCGTATTCCAAAGAAAACATGCAAAAACTGGGCATCACCATGGGCCAGCTGCGGTTTTCCGTCGGGCTGGAGGACATTGACGACGTGATTAACGAATTTGACCGGGTATTGGCTAAAATCTGAACCCGGGCTTTTCTGGCGGACAGGCAAAAAGGAGTGATCGAATGAATGAGCAGTTAAAGGAACTCGCGGAAGCTTATCTGGATGACATCGTCAGGACTGCCTCTGAAATGCTGCAAATCAATTCCCAGTCCACCCAAGAAGGCGAATTGGCAAAGTATGTTGTTAATAAAATGAAAGAGCTGAACTATGACGAGGTAACGGTGGACCGTTACGGAAATGTCTTTGGCACGATCCGCGGCAGCGGCGGCGGCAGCTCGGTTATGCTGAATTGCCATCAGGATGTGGTCCACGAAGGCGATCCGGAGAAATGGAAATACCCGCCTTTCAGCGGCGCCGTGGCCGAAGGAAAAATCTGGGGCAGAGGCGCTTCCGACACCAAAGGCACCTTTGCGATCCAGCTTTATACGCCGATGATGCTTCGTAAAGCAGGCCTTTTGCCCAAAGGGGATATCGTGGTGGCTGACGTGGTCAGCGAAGAGATCGCCGGGTTCGGCGCCATGATGCACACCAGGGACGGCTCAATGCTGACGGATTACGCGGTCCTCGGCGAAGCCACGGAAAACGACCTGGCCATCGGGAATCGCGGCCGGTTTTGCGCGGTGGTCACGATCAAAGGAAAGTCCTGCCATGCTTCGATGCCGCAGCTGGGGCTGAATCCTTTTGACTTTCTGGGCGGATTCCTGGTGGGCCTCAAAACTGTGGAAATGGGCAAAGATCAGGTGTTTGGCCCTTCCACCATGTCGGTGACCAGCATCACCTCATCGGAAAAAGGAACGAATATTATTCCGAATGAAGTAGTGGTTTATCTTGATTTCCGTCAATGCAGCGTGGATACGGAGGAGGTGGCTTTGGCAAAGATCCGGCGGGTCGTGGATGATTGCCTGATCCAGGGGATTACGGTAGACCTGCGGGCGCTGTATTTTCCCTTGACAACCTACACCGGCTATCAGGGGGAGGGCTATCAAGGGGAGTATCCTTTCATCGTGAGTCCTGAGGAACCTTATGTGCAGCTGTGCAAAAAGGCCGTGGAAGATGCCGTGGGTCATGAGATCCGGACCAAGACCTGGGCCTTTGCAACGGATGCCGGACACTACGCCGCCAAAGGCGTCAGGTGCATTGGTTATTCCCCGGCGGAAATCAAGCTGTGCCATACAATTTCAGAAAATATTGATATCGAAATGATGAAAGAAGGTGCAGTGGGCTATCTGGCCATAACTATGGCTTTGGCAAACCAGGAAAAACAAATAAGCTGACCTCTTGTTCCTTGTCTCTCAATTCGGCGTCAGAGATTACGACGATAACTGCCCAACGACAAAATAAGCAGGGGGGTAGAAGAAATGAACGAAGAAAAGAAGAAAGTCAGGAAAGAAAATAAGGAGATTAATCCGTTTGTTTTAATTTTTGCCGTTGTCTTTGTTTGCGGTCTGTTAACCTTCCTGATCACACCAGGCACGCTGGTGGACGGCGTTTATACAGCATTGCCCCGGAATGAATTTAATTTTAATAATTTTTTTAATATTTTCAGAGCCGTTCCCTATGGCCTTAAGGATTCATCAAATATTGTGTATCTGATCCTGATTGTCGGCGGCGCTCTGGAGATCTATAAAAAAACCGGCGCCATTGATACCGGCATCACCACTTTGGTCAGTAAATTCGGCAAATCCTCCCAGACCCTGCTCCTGATCATTTTGATCGCCGTATTTTCCGCCATCGGCGGTTTTTTGGGCTGGATCGAAGTGCTGATCCCCTTTGTTCCACTGGTGGTGGCGGTTATTTTAGCCCTGGGCTATGACAGCGTCACCGCTGTGGCCGTGGTCACCCTCGGTTCCATGGGCGGATTTATCGCCGGCCCCACCAATCTTTATACGGTGGGCATTTGCAACGGTGTTTTGCAGAAAATGGGGATCCTGCCGGCTGACGGCGATATCTTTGTGGGCCTGGGTTACCGGGTGATTATCTGGGTGGCCATGACCTTAGTCAGCATAATCTACGTCGTGCTTTATGCCAACCGGACCCGGAAGGATCCTGCCAGGAGCCTGGTTTTCGGCGTCGACATGAGCGATATTCAGTTGGATACCAGCGGTGCGGAAGCAAAAAAAATGACGACTTCCCACATCCTGGTTTTGCTGTCCGTATTCGGCGCCATGGTTCTCACCGTGATCGGCATGAAATACGGCATCAACGGCGTTACCTGGTCCATTGACGATGTGTCGGCGGTTTTCTTCTTATCGGCCCTGGTTTCCGGGTTTATCGGCAGGATGAATCCCAGCGAGTTTGCCAATACGTTTATCAACGGCGCCAAGGGCTCCATCAGCGGCGCCCTGGTGGTGGGCGTGGCCCGGGGCGTCTATTGGGTATTCAATGCCGCCAATGTAAACGCCACCATCATCCATACCGGTACGGAAATGCTCAAAGGGATGTCGCCATTAATGGCGTCCATCGGGATCATTATTGTGACCAGCCTGGCGGACGGCCTGATCCCTTCCGGCAGCGCCAAGGGCGCCATGCTGAGCCCGATCATCGTCCCCATCGCCATGAATCTCGGCCTGACTTCCCAAACGGCTGTATTGGCTTACCAGTTCGGCGACGGCATCACCAACATGTTTTGGTTTACTTACGGCACCTTGCTGATTTTCCTGAATTATGGCCATGTGCCGATCAACAAATGGTACCGGTTTATCTTGCCGGTATTGGGGATATTCGTGATTATGGCGGTGGTTTTCCTGCAGATCGCCATCATGATTGGCTATTAAAATCGGCGTCTGAACGCCTTCTGTGTCCGCAGGAAAATGAATCCCGGGCCGAATAAAACAGGCCTAAAAAAACAGAGCCAGAGCTTCTGCGAAAGCAGGGCCTTGGCTCTGTTTTTTTTAGTATACCTGAATTTGTGAAAAACCGCCGAAAGTATGGCGCGAAAACCCAATCGGCAACGGAAAACTGACGAAGGCTCAGAGCCTGCAAAAGAAATCCAAGGGCTTTCAGAGCCTGTAAACGCCCGGGCCGAAAACTTACAGCGCCGCTTCGAAAATTTTCCGTACCATAGCCGCGTCCAGGGCCACGTAGGCGCCCTTCAACTTTTGGGCGGCCTTTTGGCTCATGACATCAAAATATTTTTCGTCGATGCCAACTTCCCGCAGGGTGGCGGGGAGGTTCATGGCCTTGAAATAATCCGCCGTAGCACGGATGGCTTTTTCGGCGGCGGCAAATTTCGCTTCCTCCGTAGCCTCCTCGCCGGGAGCAGCCGCCTGGATGTCCCAGACGTTCTTGGCAAATTCCACGAATTTATCCGCGGTATCCCGGCTTAATACGGCCCGCATCCAGTGCGGGGTCAAAATCGCCAGGCCCACGCCGTGGGTGATGTCGTAGTAAGCGCTGAGCTCATGCTCCATGGGATGGACGCTCCAGGTCACGCCCTTGCCCATCTCCAGAAAACCGTTGATGGCCCAGCTGCCGGTCCACATCAGATTGGCCCGGGCCTCATAATTTTCCGGTTCCCGGATGGCCGCTGTGCCGTAGCGGATGCAGGTTCTCAGCAGCCCTTCCGCCATGCGGTTTTGTATATAGGCGCCTTTTTCCGGGGTAAAGTAGGCCTCAAAGATGTGGCTCATCATATCCGCCGTACCCGCCGCCGTCTGGTAAGCGCTGACGGAGGCGGTATATTCCGGATCGCAGATGGAAATCCGGGGCCGCATATCGGGATGGCCGCAGCCCAGCTTTTCCTTTAATCCCAGGTCGGAAATCACGGCAAAGGTGTCCATTTCCGAGCCGGTGGCGGAAAGGGTCAGCACGGTGACGATAGGCAGCACGCCCCTGACCTTTTTGGTGTCCAGCACGATATCCCAGGGGTCCCCGGGATAATTTGCGCTGGCGGCGATCACCTTGGCGGCGTCGATAACGCTGCCGCCCCCGATGGCCAGAACCACCTCCACGCCCTCGGTCCGGCAGAGCTCCACGCCCCGGCGTACGGACTCGATGCGGGGATTGGGTTCTATGCCGCCGCATTCCACCAGCTTGATGCCGGCCTCCCGGCACTGGCGGGCCGCTTCGTCATATAAGCCGTTTTTCCGTATGCTGCCGCCGCCGTAGACCAAAAGGACGGTCTTGCCGAATTCCGCCAGGGCGTCCTTCAGGTGGGAAATCTGTCCTTTGCCAAAATAAATTTTGGTGGGGATGGAGTAGACAAAATTATACATAGGTCATACCTCCTTAAGATTTTCCTTGTTGGTAACTTCGTTTTTATTTTGCGCTTTTGCCGCGGGGCTGATACTGACTTCTGCAGGGTTATTCCCACTCGATAGTGCCGGGGGGTTTGGAGGTAATATCGTAGACTAACCGGTTGACCCCTTTGACCTCGTTAATGACGCGCTGGGAAACCTTGCGCAAAAGAGGATAAGGCAGCTCCGCAAATTCCACGGTCATGGCGTCGTCGGAGGTGACGGCCCTGAGGGCCAGGACATAGTCGTAGGTCCGGCCGTCTCCCATGACCCCTACGGTCTGGACGCCGGTGAAGACCGTGAAATACTGCCAGATGGCCTGGTCCAGACCGGCTTTGGCCACTTCCTCCCGGAAGATCCAGTCGCTTTCTCTGACCATAGCCAGCCTTTCCGGGGTGATTTCTCCCATGATCCGCACAGCCAGGCCCGGGCCGGGAAAAGGCTGCCGCCAGACCAGGGGCCGGGGGATGCCCAGGGTCTCCCCTAAGAGGCGTACCTCGTCTTTAAATAATGACCGCAGGGGCTCGATCAGCCCTTTGAAGGAAATATCCGGCGGCAGGCCGCCCACGTTATGATGGCTTTTGATGACGGCGGATTTACCGTGGCCGCTTTCGATGACGTCGGGATAAATGGTGCCCTGGACCAGATAATCGGCGCCCCCCAGCTTACGGGCTTCTTCCTCAAAGACCCGGATAAATTCTTCGCCGATGATCTTCCGCTTCCGCTCCGGCTCGGTGACGCCCGAGAGCTTATCCAAAAAGCGCCGGGCGGCGTCCACCTTGATGATATTCATGCCCAGGGTCTCCCGGTAATAGGCCATGACTTCCTGGGCCTCGTTTTTACGCAGGAGGCCGTGATCCACAAAAATACAGGTGAGCCGGTCGCCGATAGCTCTATGGACCAAAACCGCGGCTACGGAGGAATCCACGCCGCCGGACAGAGCGCAGATCACCCGGCTTTCCCCGGCCTGGCGGCGAATCTGCTCCACTAAGGTGACGGACAGGTCGTCCATCTGCCAGTCACCCCGGCAGCCGCAGATTTTGTAGCAGAAGTTTTTCAGCATCAGCCGGCCGCCGGGAGTGTGACGCACCTCGGCATGAAACTGCAGGCCGTAGAGCCGCCGCCGGTCGTCGGCATAGGCGGCGATGGGGCAATGGGGGGTCCGGGCGATCACGGAAAAGCCTTCCGGCAGAGACTGGACCGAGTCGTTATGGTTCATCCAGACATGAGGCGCCGCGCCAAGGTTTTCCGCGTCCAATCCGTCAAAAAGGGGATGGGGCTCAAAAGTGATCTCCGTGTGGCCGAATTCCGGCACTTTGGCCGGCCCGATCCGGCCCCCCAGAGTATGGGCTAAAAGCTGCATGCCATAGCAGATGCCTAAAACCGGAACGCCGGCGCTGAAAATCCGGGGATCACAGGAAAGAGAGTCCGGCAGATAGACGCTGTCGGGGCCGCCGGTGAGGATGATGCCCATCAGCTTGTCTTCTCCGGACTGAATCCGCTCCAGGCTTGAGTCGTAAGGCAGGATTTCGGCATAGACGCCGGCTTCCCGGACCGCCCGGGCGATCAACTGGTTATACTGGCCGCCGAAGTCTAAAACGACGATTCTTTCATGGGTCATAAACGATATCTCCTTGTCTGAGAATGATCTTATTTTATCATGGTTGGAGGGCTCTTTAAATGGCAGTCCGGTAATGAAATAAAAAAACTCTTGAGCGACTTTTCACTTTTGGCTTTACTTTCAGACCCTTTCTATTCTTTTTGGCCGTTCAACAAATGTTGAAGACGAAGAAAGTCTCCGGCGCTGTATCCAAGGGCTTGCCGGAGACTTTCCTGAGGGAGTTTTCCCAGTAGGAGGAGAGCATTTTCAAGCGCTTTTAAGGGAGTCTTCTGAAAATCAATTTCCTTCTTTAAATAGGTCATCAAATAGGTCAGCGCAAAAGGTCATCGTAAAATAGGTCATCGCGAAATGGTTCATCACAAACAGGCTATTGCAGATAGGCTATCGCAGCCGGGCTGCCGCAGATATCCGCCGCAGGACCCTTCTTGAAAAACTGAGCCGGGAGCCGGCGGCTATCGTGGGATTTCAGAAGATCAGACGCTGAACAGCAGAGCGCCGTAAGTGGGGAAGGGCCAGTACCCTTCGCCTACCAGGGTCTCCAGGCGGTCGGCGGCGGCCCGCAGCTCGTTCATGGCCGGCAGCACCCCGTCCCGGAAGGCCTTTGCCTCAGGCAGGTTTTCGCCAAGAGTTTTGGCAGTTAATAAAGCGTTTTCCAGGGCCCCGGTCTTTTCGTACAGATCGCCGGCGAAAGCGCTGATCTGGGCCAGCAGCTTTTTCTCCATGGAATTGCCCAGGTCGATGCCCAGATTGGATTTATTCAGGGCGCTGCGGCTTAAGGCTTCCTCATAGGCGGCCACCGCCGGCATGATTTCTTTCCGGGACATCTCCAGCATGGTCTGAGCCTCGATCGCAATAGTTTTAATATAATTTTCCAAAAGGATTTCGCAGCGGGAGCGCATCTCGGTTTCCGTAAAGATCCGGTGGCTGGTAAAGAGCCGGATATTTTTTTCGTCCACAAAGTGAGGCAGCGCCTCCACTGTGGATTTCAAATTGGACAGACCGCGCCGCTCGGCCTCCGCCACCCATTCCTCAGAGTAGTTATTTCCGTTGAAGATGATCCTTTTGTGCTGCCGGATGGTGGTTTTGATCAGCTCAAGGATATCCTTTTGCAGGTCCTGAGAGCCCGACAGGGTGTCGGCGAACTGTTTTAAGGACTCGGCCACGATGGTGTTCAAAACGATATTGGGGCCGGAGATGGAAAAAGAGGAACCGGGCATCCGGAACTCAAATTTGTTGCCGGTGAAAGCAAAGGGAGAGGTGCGGTTGCGGTCTGTGGTATCCTTGGGGAAATGGGGCAGGGCTTTGACGCCCAAAAGCATTTCCTGCTGCTCGGCGGCGGTATAGACAGTGTCGCCGGCGATGGCTTCCAGGATCTCGGTCAGCTGATCGCCTAAGAAGATGGAGACGATGGCCGGCGGGGCCTCCTGAGCTCCCAGGCGGTGGTCGTTGCCGGCGCTGGCCACGGAGATCCGCAGCAGATCCTGGTATTCATCCACGGCTTCGATTACCGCCGCCAGCATTAAAAGGAAGACGGCGTTATTCTGGGGATCCTCCCCGCCGTCCAGGAGATTCAGGCCGGTATTGGTGGCCATGGACCAGTTATTATGCTTGCCGGAGCCGTTGATTCCGGCAAAGGGCTTTTCCTGGAGCAGGCAGATCAGGCCGTGGCGGCAGGCCACTTTCCTCATGGTCTCCATGGTCAGCTGGTTATGGTCCGTAGCGATATTGGTGGTGCCGTAAATCGAGGCCAGCTCATGCTGGGCCGGAGCCACCTCATTATGCCGGGTCTTGGCGAAAATCCCCAGCTTCCACAGCTCCTGATCCAGATCCTTCATGTATTCCACCACTCTGGGCCGGATTGCGCCGAAGTAATGATCTTCCATCTCCTGGCCCTTGGGAGGCCGGGCGCCGAAGAGAGTCCGGCCGGTATACATCAGGTCCTTCCGTTTACGGTACAGTTCACGGTCTATTAAAAAGTACTCCTGTTCCGGGCCTACGGTAGTGGTGACCCGGGTGATGTCCGTTTTTCCGATGATGTTTAAAAGACGCACCGCCTGGCTGCTCAGGGCGTCCATGGAGCGCAAAAGCGGAGTCTTTTTGTCCAGAACCTCGCCGCTGTAAGAACAGAAAGCCGTAGGGATGCAAAGGGTATCGTCTTTAATGAAGGCGTAGGAGGTGGGGTCCCAGTTGGTGTAGCCCCGGGCCTCGAAGGTGGCTCTCAGGCCGCCGGAAGGAAAGCTGGAAGCGTCGGGCTCGCCTTTGATCAGCTCTTTGCCGGAAAAGTACATGATCACCTGGCCGTCGGCGCCGGGAGAGATGAAGCTGTCGTGCTTTTCGGCGGTGATGCCGGTCATGGGCTGAAACCAGTGGGAGAAATGGGTGGCGCCTTTTTCAATGGCCCAATCCTTCATGGCGTTGGCCACCACGTCGGCTACGGCCGGGTCCAGTTCGGTGCCCTGCTGCATGGTTTCCTTCAGCGCTTGATAAACTTTTTTCGGCAAACGCTCTTCCATGACTTTTTCGTTAAAAACTGCGGCGCCAAAAATCTCTGCGATATTGGTCATAGTCTTTCCCTCCGTATTCGTTGGTACTCTCGTGTTGGGTCGTTGAAAAGAAAAAAGCGCCGGAAGCCTTCAAGCTTCGCAGCGCCTTTGCTGATTATGGTGCAATTATAGAGCGGCGGAACCGCTTTGTCAACAGGATTATGGATGTATACACTGCCGGAGCTTTCCGCCGGGCTTTTGCCGGGAAGTTTGCCGGGGAAAGTCTTTAATTGAAAGGAAATCAGGGGATGGGCGGCGGCAGGCCGGGAAGTATACACCGGCGGCCCGAGGCCTTCGGGCCGGCAAACCTTGACAGCCGGAGCTGACTGCGATATGATTTTGATGGACAAAGGCGTCTTGCCCAAGCTGATTTTTTTGGAAGCTTTGGCAGGCGCTTTTTCACTTTTTTATTGAAGAATTTCGGTGATTGGTATACTCTTTAAATGGATATCCCAGACTAGTGTCTAGGCTGTGATGCAAGGAGGAGTTAAAAATGAAAACTTGTGGCGCCGGTTGCGGCGGCCGGCTGACAGCCATCGCCGGCGTAAACTGGGGAGACGAGGGCAAGGGCCGTATGGTGGACCTGCTTTCCCGGGACTATGATATTGTGGCGCGTTACCAGGGCGGAAACAATGCCGGCCATACGGTGGTGAACGAAAGGGGCAAGTTTATTCTGAACCTTTTGCCCTCGGGGATTTTACGCCAGGATGTGGTAAATATCCTGGGTAACGGCATGGTGATCGACTTGGAGCATCTTCAGGGAGAAATGGGAAAATTAAGGGAACAGGGCGTGGCCGTAGGCTCGGAAAACCTGAAGATCAGCCATCAGGCCGTCGTCTGCCTGCCTTATCATAAGCTTCTGGATATTTATGAAGAAGAGCGCCTGGGCGACGCCAAATACGGCTCCACCCAGCGGGGAATCGCTCCGGTATACGGTGACAAATATTTAAAAAAGGGTCTGCATATGGCGGATCTTCTGGATTTTGACCATCTGGAAAAGCGGGTCAGGGAGCTGGTGGACTATAAAAACTTGACCATTACCCGGGTATACGGAAAACCTCCGGTGAAGCCGGAGGAAATATTGGACTGGCTGATGAAGTACGGAGGGGAGCTGAAGCCCTATATCTGCGACACGGGGCTTTATCTGAACCGGGCGGTGGAACAGGGGAAAAAAGTAATGTTTGAAGCTCAGCTGGGAGCTTTACGGGATATTGATTTCGGCATCTATCCCTATACGTCCTCTTCTTCCACCATCGCCGCCTATGCTCCCATCGGCGCCGGCATCCCCAACCGCCGGCTGGATCATGTGATCGGCATCATGAAGGCTTATTCCAGCTGTGTGGGTGAAGGACCCTTTACCTGCGAGCTGTTTGGCCGGGAAGCCGAGGCGCTGCGGGAGGCCGGCGGCGAATATGGCGCCGCCACCGGGCGGCCCCGCCGGGTAGGGCCCTTTGATGTGGTGGCTTCCCGCTACGGTTTACGTATGCAAGGGGCCGACGAGGTGGCCCTGACCAAGCTGGATGTGCTTTCCTATCTGGACAAAATTCCGGTCTGCGTATCTTACCGGCTGGCTGACGGCAGCATTACCGAAGAGTTTCCCTTCGGCTACAGGCTGGCTTCGGCCAAACCGGTGATCGAATACCGGCCCGGCTGGCACTGCGATATCGGGGGCTGCCGCAGCTTTGGGGAACTGCCCGGGGCGGCTCAGGATTATGTGCTTTACCTGGAAGAAGCTACAGGCGCAAAGATCACCTATATTTCCGTGGGCGCAAAAAGAGAAGAGTATATCGTCAAGGAATAAAAGGGAGGTTTCACTGATGCTGTTTTCCGAATCTGAGGTCCTGGAGTATGTGCGGGAAAACGACGTTAAATTCATCCGCCTGTCCTTCAGCGATATTTTCGGCCGCCTGAAAAACGTATCCATCATGCCGGGGGAGCTGCCCAGGGCGTTCAAAGAAGGGATATCCTTCGACGGCGCCGCCATTCGGGGTTTCCGGGGCGAGGAAGCCTCGGACCTGCTTTTGTTTCCCGAGCCCTCCAGCCTGATGACCATGCCCTGGCGGCCCGCCCAGGGCCGGGTGGTGAAAATGCTCTGCCGCATTTGCTATCCCGACGGCCGGCCTTATGAGTGCGACAGCCGCCGGCTCTTGCAGGAGGTTTTGGCAAAGGCGGAAGAGCAGGGCCTGACCCTGCAGATCGGCGCGGAATGCGAGTTTTATCTTTTTCGCCTGGACGACGAGGGGAACCCCACCAAAAAACCTCAGGATCAGGGGACTTACTGCGACATCAGCCCTTTGGACCGGGGCGAAAATATGCGGCGGGAGATCTGCCTGACCTTAGAGCAAATGGGCTTAAAACCGGAAAGCTCCCATCATGAACAGGGCCCGGGCCAAAACGAAGTGGATTTTCAATATTCCCATGGCCTGAAAGCCGCCGACGACTGCAACACCTTTCGTTCCACGGTAAAAGCCCTGGCCCTGCAAAACGGACTTTTCGCCTCCTTTATGCCCAAACCGCTGACGCAGGAAAGCGGCAGCGGCCTTCATGTGAATCTGTCCCTTTTACGGGATGAAAAAAACCTCTTTGCTTCGCCGGCGCCGGCGGACCAGGCGCTGTGCAAAAGCTTCATGGCGGGTATTTTGAATCGAATCCGGGAGATCAGCTTATTTTTAAACCCCCTGACGAATTCCTACCGGCGCTTTGGCGCTTTTGAAGCGCCCTGTTATGTGGCCTGGGGCCGGCAAAACCGTTCCCAGCTGATCCGTATTCCGGCGGCGGAGGGCGAGTACAGCCGTCTGGAGCTGCGTTCGCCGGATGCAGCCGCCAATCCCTACCTGGCTTTTGCCCTGATCGTCGAAGCGGGAATGGAGGGGGTGCGGCAAAAAGAGCCCCTTCAGGAGGAATGTACCCTGAATCTGTTCAGTAAGAAAAGCCAGGAGGCCTTGAGCGGCCTTGAGCGGCTGCCCAAAGACCTGGGGGAGGCCCTGGAACTGGCCCGGCAAAGCCGGTTTGTCCGGGAAGTCCTGCCGGCGGAATTCGCCTCCGGGTTCTTTTCGCTGAAAGAGAGAGAATGGCAGGCTTATCTGGCGGCCCGGGATAAGGACGTCTGGGAGGAAGAGACCTATTTTACGAAAATTTAAGCCGTGTAAACATCGGCTCAGGCAAGGCGTTTGAAGAGGGGACTCATCTCGTTTTGAAAAAGGGCGTCTGCCGCCGGAAGGCATATCCCCGAATTCAGGCAGGGAGGTGAAGGCGTGGATCAGGCATTGATCGTTTCCGGCTCTACTAAGGGCGGCGAGGCTTTAGCGGGGCTTTTGGCCGGACAGCCCTATGACCGGGTGCTGGTGGTTAACAGCGGCAGCCAGGCCAGGCGCAAGCTGAATGAAGGCTTTTTTGGACTGGTCCTGATCAATCTGCCTTTACCCGACGAGTACGGCCTGGAGCTGGCCTTGTCCGCGGCGGAGACCACGGAAGCCGGCATTTTGCTTTTGGTCAGGCAGGAACTGGCGGAGGAGACTGCTTTTAAGACAGAGGATTATGGAATCTTTGTGGTGCCCAAGCCTTTCAGTCAGCCCTTCTTTTATCAGTCGCTGCATCTGGTCAGGGCCTTCCGCCGCCGTCTGGCCTTCCTGAAGCAGGAGAACAGCCGTCTCCAGCAAAAGCTGGAGGACATCAAGATCATCGACCGGGCAAAGCTGGCGCTGATCCAGTATCTGAACATGACCGAGCCCCAGGCTCATAAATATATCGAAAAACAGGCCATGGACACCCGGCTGAGCCGCCGCCAGGTGGCCTTGGGGATCCTGCAGACTTATGACAAAGAGTAATGTGAATGAAGAAGGGGTTTTTCGACAATGACAAAGTATGTATTTGTGACCGGCGGTGTGGTTTCCGGTCTGGGCAAAGGGATAACCGCCGCCTCCCTGGGCAGGCTTTTGAAAGCCCGGGGCCTGAAAATCGCCGCCCAGAAGCTGGACCCGTATATCAATGTGGATCCGGGCACCATGAGCCCCCTGCAGCACGGCGAAGTTTTTGTCACTGAGGACGGGGCGGAGACGGATCTGGATCTGGGCCATTATGAGCGGTTCATCGACGAGGATCTGAATAAATACTCCAATCTGACCACAGGCAAGGTTTATTGGAATGTGCTGGAAAAGGAGCGTCAGGGTAAATTTTCCGGCAAAACCATTCAGGTGATCCCTCACATTACCGATGAAATCAAGGACTTTGTCTATACAGTAGGCCGTAAGACCGGCGCCGATGTGGTGATTACGGAGATCGGCGGCACCGCCGGCGACATCGAGAGCCAGCCTTTCCTGGAGGCTATCCGGCAGATTTCCCAGGAGGTGGGCCGGGAGAGCTGCTTATTCATTCACGTGACGCTGATTCCTTATTTAAGAAGCGTTAAGGAGCACAAATCAAAACCTACCCAGCATTCCGTAAAAGAGCTGCAGAAGGCGGGCATCATGCCGGATATATTGGTCTGCCGGGTGGATCAGCCTATGCAGGAAAGCCTGGTGACAAAAATCGCCGGTCTGTGCAACGTGCCCCGGGAGTGCGTGATTGAAAACCGGACCTTGCCCATCCTGTACCAGGCGCCGATGATGCTGGAAAAAAACGGTCTGGCCGGCATCGTTTGCCGGCGGCTTAACTTAAATTGCGGGCCCTGCGACTTAAGCGACTGGCAGAAGATGCTGGAGCGTATCGAAAACGCGGGGCAGGAAGTGAAAATCGCCATGGTGGGCAAGTATATCCAGCTTCACGACGCCTACCTTTCCGTGGTGGAAGCTCTGGCTCATGCCGGCGGCGAAAACCATTGCCATGTAAACATTCAGTGGGTGGATGCTGAAAACGTGACCCCGTCCACGGTAGATGAGCTTTTGGCCGGCTGTCAGGGGGTTCTGGTGCCCGGCGGCTTCGGCTACCGGGGCATCGAAGGCATGATCGTCGCCGCCGGCCATGCCCGGACCAAAAATATTCCTTATCTGGGCATCTGCCTGGGGATGCAGATCGCCGTGATCGAATTTGCCCGCCACCAGTTGGGCTGGCACGACGCCAATTCCACCGAATTCAAGCCGGACTGTGCCTACCCGGTCATCGACCTGATGCCGGATCAGCACGGCGTTATGGAAATGGGCGGCACCCTGCGGCTGGGAGCCTACCCTTGCGTGGTCGGCGAAGGTTCATTGCTGGAGCGGATTTACGGCAGCCGTCTGATCAGCGAACGCCACCGTCACCGCTATGAGTTCAGCAGCGTTCATCGGCAGGCCTTCACCGAAAAGGGGATGGAAGTTTCCGGCCTTTCCCCCGACGGCCGCCTGGTGGAAGCGGTGGAAATCCCCGAAAATGATTTTTTTATCGGCGTGCAGTATCATCCGGAATTCAAGAGCCGCCCCAACCGCGCTCAGCCTTTGTTCCGGGATTTTGTGGCGGCAGCCCTGGGAAAATTGAACCAATGACCGGGAGGTGGGAAAGATGAGAGACTATGAACAGGAGCTGAAGGATCGGGTGGCATTTATCCGGAAGCTGGTAAAGGAGGCCGGGGCCAAAGGCGTCGTCTTTGGCAGCAGCGGCGGCAAAGACAGCGCCCTGGCGGGCATTTTGTGCGCCAGAGCCTGCGAGGACGTGCTGGCGGTGATGATGCCCTGCGGCAGCAAACAAAACTATGGCCGGGATATGGAGGATGCCCGGGTCCTGGCGGCGCAATACGGGATAAAAACCATGACGGTGGATCTGACAAAAACCCGGGATGATCTGGTGGAGGCCCTGAAAGCGGGTATCGCCGCCAGCCAGGCCCCCAAGACGGAACTGGCTCCCATGGCGATAGCCAATATGGCTCCCCGCCTGCGCATGAATGCCCTGTACAGCATTGCCCAAAGCCGGGGAGCCCTGGTAGCCGGCACCGGCAACCGCAGCGAGGGCTACATGGGCTACTTCACCAAATGGGGAGACGGCGCTTTCGACTTTAACCCCATCGCCGACCTGACGGTAGGGGAGATCTATGAATTTCTGGGCTGGCTGGGAGCCCCGTCTTCCATCATCGAGAAGGCTCCTTCCGCCGGTTTGTTTGAAGGCCAGACTGATGAAAAGGAGATGGGCGTCACTTATGCCGCCATCGACGAATTCCTGCTGGAAGGCACCGGCAGACCCGAGGATCTGGCGGTGATCCGGCGCTACCATGAGCGCAGCCGCCATAAGCGGCAGCCGGCGGCCTCCTATCCCGGAAAAGAAGAGTAAGGATATCCGGGATAAGGATATCCGAATCAATGATATCCGGATAAAAGCTGCGGCATGTCCTCTGGGGCTGCCGCAGCTTTTTTGTCCGGAGGAAAATCCGGGGCGGTACTGTTGGGGCGGCACCGGTCTACGGGGAGAGAAAAGAAATAAGCCCGGACAGACTCTTTTGACGGATAAAATATCTCTGTAGTACAATAACCTTAAGCCGTGGGCCGGCGCGGCAACGGCGATGACGGAGGTCAGCGGCAGGCGCCGCCGCGCAGGCGGACCCCACAGATAGCGAGACGGGAGGAATGCGGCATGCTTTTGGGGAAGTTCAAGCAAAAAATCCTGGTCTGTCACAATAAAGTGAATCTGCAGGTGCTGGGACAGGGACTGCAAAAGCAAAAGATCGAGCTGCTGGAGGATAAAGCGATCATCACCGCCATCAACCGCCGGCTGCCGTCCCTGACGGTGCTGGAGTCTTTTGACGAACTGACGGCGAAGACTTTGGAGGTGGCCCTGATCATCCGGCTCAAAGAAGCCCTGCGCAAGGAAATAGAAACGGAATTAGGCATAGAGGTATTCGCGGTACTGAAAGATTATGATAAAGTGACGGAGACTTCCGTAGTGGTTATTATTTTTAAGGAAAAAGCCGAAGACGTGGCGGCAAAGGCGGCGGAGTAAGGCGGTGGAGGAAAAATGGCCAACGTATTCGATTATCTGATGTGGCGGGGGGATTTAAGCCTTAGTCAGTCCGGGTTTAACGACGTGGATAATATCCTGCTGTCGCTGATCGCCTATATCCCTTTTGACGGTATCGTGGCTGAAGCGCCCGGCGGCGGCGTGACTTTGGCGGAGGCGGCGGAACGCTTCCTGGCCCGGCCCGATGCCTTCAAGGCGGCGCGGGTCAGGCGGGATGTGGAGCTTCTGGCCGCCATGAAAGATTGCCCCCGCTTCAGGGAGATGCGGCTTTCCGCTTATGTGAACCAGATCGACGCCGCCGCGGAAAAGCAGTTTGCCGCCCTGGCGGTGGAGCTGGGGAAAGGTACTCAGGGAAAAAGCGCGTATTATATCGCTTTTCGGGGCACAGACAACACCTTGGTGGGGTGGAAGGAAGACTTCAATATGAGCTTCATGTCGCCGGTGCCGGCCCAGGTGGAAGCTGCCCGCTATCTGGAGAAGGCCGCTCAGGCGCTGCAAGGGGAGTTTTTGATCGGCGGCCATTCCAAAGGCGGCAATCTGGCTGTTTATGCCGCGGCCTTTTGTCCGGCGGCGATCCAGGCCCGGATCCGGCAGGTTTATAACAACGACGGTCCCGGTTTTGACTCGGGGGTTCTGGCATCCGCCGGCCATCAGGCGGTAAAAGACCGGATCCGTACGTTTGTCCCCCAGACCTCGGTGGTGGGGATGCTTTTGGAGCATGAGGAAAGCTATACGGTGATCCGAAGCGTTCAGGTGGGCCTTTTACAGCATGATCCCTATTCCTGGCAGATCCAGGGGACCCAGCCGGCATTCCTGGGAGAAGTCAGCGCCGGCTGCCGGTTTTTCGACCGGACCATCAAGGATTGGGTGGCAGGTATGGATCAAAGCCAGCGGGAGCAGTTTGTTGACCTGCTTTACGAAATCCTGGGCGCCACCAATGTCCAGACGTTGCCGGAGCTGACGGCCCACTGGTATGTAAACGCCAGGATCCTCCTGAAATCCCTGATCAATCTGGACGAGGATATGCGCAGAGTGCTGGGCCGCACTTTGTCCCTGCTGCTTCAATCGGCGAAGAAGAACCTGCCGGAATTAAGGCTTCCCCGGCCGGAACTGAAGCTCAATCTGCCGGAGATAAAGAAAAGACCGGCCAGGCGGAAAGAAAAGGGCGAAGAAGCGCAGGCCGGCAGGGACGTTTAAAATGGATCAATAAAAGCAGCCCGGGGGGCGGCGGCGCCTAAGCCAGGCTGCGGCATTTTCTCTGGGCAAACGGGCAAGGCGCAGAGAGCGGACAAGCTCATAAAGCGGCAGGATCGGAGCTCGGGTGGGTTCAGAGAGGCAAGGCTCATAGAATGGGCAGGACCGGAGCGCGGAAAGCAGGCCAGGGCTCAAAGAGCGGCGGCCGCCTGATAAAGGGTCAGGCTGTCCTGCCAGCGGCTCTCCCGGTTTTCCTCTCCCAGCACCACGCAGATATATACCTGATCGTTGATCGCCGCAGCGGTGACGGCGCAATTTCCCGCCCTTTTGGTAAAGCCGGTTTTGCCGCCCAGCAGGGTCGGGAAATAGTAAGGGCTTTCCGGATACAGCATTTCCACAAAATTTTGATGGAAAATGCTTTTGCCGCAGGCCCATTCCACGGAGAGCTCTTTTGTTTCGACAATGTTTTGCAGCAGATCGTTTTGAAAAAAGGCCAGACCGATCCGGGCCAAATCCGCAGCGGTGCTGAACCCGTCGCCGTCATAACCGTCGGGAGAGGTGAAGAGAGAATTCACCGCTCCCAGGCTGCCTGCCTTATCGTTCATCTTTTCCAGGAAAAGGTCCAGGGCCTGGTCGATGGACAATTGCTGTTGGCCGGCGATTTTCCGCCCGGTATAAACGGCCAGGGCGTAAGCGGCGTCGTTGCCGGAAGAAAGCAACAGCCCGTCCAGCAGATGCTCCACGGAAAGCCGGTCGCCTTTTTTCAGCCAGATGGTGGAGGAACTTTTGCCGATCCGTTTGATCTCGCCGCCTCCCCGGACGATTTCCTCCGGATCACAGTAATCCAGAGTTACCAAAGCTGTCAAAAGCTTTGACGTGCTGGCGGGAGCGGCGGGCTCCTGAGCGTTTTTCTCATAAAGGAAGCTGTCGCTTTCGGAGTTCCAGAGGCAGGCGGCTTTTGCTTCCAGCTCCGCCTCGATACGGGGAGGAGGCAAAGCCTCGATTTTTCTTTCGCTGTCCGCTATGGAGCTTTCCTGTTTTTCAAGGTAGTCTTCCAGGCCGGAAAGAGCGGGCCTGACCAGAAAAAAGAACGTCAAGGCCAGGAGTAACAAAAAGGCAGCTGCCGGCAGACAACCGGAACGCCTCCGGGTCCGCCTTTTTTGCCGCCTGTCTTTTGCCTGGCCGTCGATCATGGCCGCCTCCTTTTCCCCAACAACCGGGTTCGGACTTCCGGATAACCGGGTTTCGGCGTCTGAATTCCGATTGTTGCGCATAAGATTAATTCAATACAATTCTGACAGATATTTGCTTTGGAAGCAAGCCTTTCCGGATTTTGGTCCTGAGCTTTTGCCGCAGGGCGCAGATATCCTTGTATCAATAAGCGCAAACTGTGATATAATGAGCGAAGCGAATTACGTCATCATTTTCCTTGCGTGGCGGGCCGGGCGATATTCGGGAATGAAAGAGCCGGCCGCGTCGGAATCAAAATTTATGATATAATCAAACGATACAGATTATGCGGGAGGAACAGCCTATGTGCGGCATTGTTGGATATACCGGAACTTTAGATTGCGTTGATATATTGCTGAAGGGGCTAACCCGGCTGGAATACCGGGGTTATGATTCCGCCGGCCTGGCGGTGATCGACGGTGAAAAAATCGACATCAGAAAAGCCAAGGGACGTCTGAGCAACCTGACGAAGCTGGTGGAGAAAAGCCCCATCAAAGGGCAGACCGGCATCGGCCATACCCGCTGGGCCACCCATGGGGAGCCCTCGGACATTAATTCCCACCCGCATATCGACGCCAACGGCCAGATCGCCATCGTTCATAACGGTATCATTGAAAACTATTATGCCCTGCGCAAGGGGCTGGAACAAAAAGGCATCCGCTTTATCACCGAGACGGACACCGAGGTTGTGGTGCAGCTTCTGGGCTACTACTATACCGGCGATATGCTGTCCACCCTGTACCGGGTGCTGCCCATGCTGGAGGGTTCCTTCGCCCTGGGCCTCATCGACCTGAAGAGCCCGGAAACGCTTTACTGCACCAGAAAAGGCAGTCCCCTGATCGTGGGCAGGGCCAGCCACGGAAACCTGATCGCCAGCGATATTCCGGCCATTTTGGAATACAGCCGGGATTTCTACCTGCTGGACGAACTGGACATCGCGGTGGTGGGCCGGGAGGAGATCCGCTTCTACGACGCCATGGGAAACGAAGAACACAAGGACAGCGTACATATCGACTGGGATATGGAAGCGGCGGAAAAAGAAGGCTACGCCCATTTCATGCTGAAGGAAATCCATCAGCAGCCCCAGGCCCTGCTGGATACGTTTAACCACTATGTGGATACGGAAAAATGGGAGGTGCGCCGGGAGGCGATGCCTTTTACCACAGCTGAGGCCCGGCAGCTGCAAAAGCTGACGGTGGTGGGCTGCGGCACCGCCTATTATGCCGGTCTGGTGGGAGTCAGCCTGATCAGCCGGCTGGCCCGTCTGGCCGTATATGCCGACGTAGCCAGCGAATACCGCTACAAAGAACCCCTGATCGAGGAACATGAAGCCTTTGTGGTGATCAGCCAGTCCGGCGAAACGGCGGACACAATCGCCGCTATGCGCCTGGCTAAGGAGCACGGCCGCAAGGTGGCGGCCCTGTGCAATGTCATCGGCTCCACCATCGCCCGGGAGGCCGATCAGGTTTTGTACACTCTGGCCGGCCCGGAAATCGCCGTGGCTTCCACCAAGGCATATACCGCCCAGGTGATGATTCTGACGATCATGGCCCTGGACCTGGCCCGCTTAAGAGGGTATTTAAGCGAGGAAGAACAGAAAAAGGCCCTGCGGGAACTGGCGGAAGTGCCGGCCAAGGTAGCGGAGATCCTGAAGCATAAGGAAGAAATCCAATATGCCGCCAGCCGTTACGCCAACAGCAGAAGCGTGTTTTTTATCGGCCGGCTTTTGGATTACAGCATGTCCATGGAAGCGGCTCTGAAGCTGAAGGAGATTTCCTATATCCATGCCGACGCTTACGGGGCCGGCGAACTGAAACACGGCCCCATCGCTCTGATCGAAGACGGCACCCTGGTGATGGCCTATGCCACCCAAAAGAAGGTGCTGGACAAAATCTGCAGCAATATCCAGGAGGTGAAGGTCCGGGGCGCTCAGGTGATTACCATTTCCCAGTACGACACACCGGAGCTTTCGAAGCTGGGGGCGGTCTGGAAGCTGCCGGAGGTAGCGGATATTTTCGCGCCTCTTTTAGCCGTTGTACCGGCGCAGCTCTTTTCCTATTATGTGGCTCTGCAAAAAGGCTGCGATATCGACAAACCCAAAAACCTGGCCAAAAGCGTTACCGTAGAATAGAGGGCGTGATCCCGCGGCTAAAATGACCGTGTATTTTCCGGAACAAGGCCGCCGGGGCGGCGGAAAACCCGATGTATACATTCGTGTATACGCGGTTTTTCTCAGGGGACAAGCCTTAATATGGCTTAAACAATTGACAAACAGGGAAACAAAAAGTAAAATAATTTGAAGGAAATTCAATTCTGTATTAGGGGAGGAAAACTGAAATGAAGATGCGTAAAGTTTTAGCAGTGTTAATGCTTGTAGTCTTCGTTTTCGCTTTTACCGCCGGCTGCGGAAACAACGCCGGCACTGACCAATCTGGCGACGGCCAGGCAGCGGGCGGAAATGAAACTCAGCAGCCGGAAGGGGACACCGTCAAGATCGGCGTTAACTTCGAGTTGACCGGCGATCTGGCCAGCTACGGCCAGAGCAAGCTGAACGGCGTAAAGATCGCTCTGGAAGAGATCAATGCGGCCGGCGGCGTTTTGGGCAAACAGATCGAACTGGTGGAATACGATAACAAAGGCGACAACGCCGAAGCGGTGAACCTGGCCACCCGGCTGATGGGCGAGGACAAGGTTCCCGTCATGATGGGCCCTGTCACCAGCGGCCGCGTCATGGCCGCCATTAACGTAGCCAAGCAGTTCCAGGTCCCGATGGTTACCGGTACCGGCACTTCCGCCGGCATCACCGTAAATGAGGACGGCAGCGTAAACGATTTCGTTTATCGTATTTGCTTTATCGACCCCTATCAGGGTAATCTGGCCGCCAATTTTGCCGCCGATTCCCTGGGGCTGAAGACCGCCGCCATGCTGGTGAACCAGTCCGACGAATACAGCATCAAGATGGCTGAAGCTTTTAAGGAAACCTTCACCGCCAAAGGCGGCCAGGTGGTGGCCGAGGAGAGCTTCATGCAGGGCGACATGGATTTCAAAGCCGCTCTGACCAGCATCAAATCCAAAAACCCCGAGATGATCTTTGTTCCCAACTACTACGAGCCCGACGCTCTGATCGCCAAACAGGCCAAAGAAGTCGGCTATGACGGCTACCTGATCGGCGGCGACGGCTGGGATAACCTGGATCACCTGATCAATACCGCCGGCGCAGAGGCTCTGCAAAAGACCTACTTTATCGGCCATTATTTCTCCGGCGATACCGATGAGAAAAACGTAGCCTTCGTTGAGAAGTATAAAGCTTTGGCCAACTCCAACCCGCCTTCCTTTGCGGCTCTGGGCTATGACCTGATGTACTTTGTGAAAGACGCCATCGAACGGGCCGGCTCTCTGGATCCCGCAGCCATCAATACTGCCATGGCTGAGACCAAGGGCTTCTCCGGCATCACCGGTACCTTCGATATGGGTGAAAATCACGACCCCATTAAGAGTGCCGTGGTCATCGGCTTTGACGCCGACGGAAACTATGTCCTGAAGGAAAAAGTTCAGTAAGCGGCTTGCCCAAATCGGCCGGAGGGCCTGAAAAACCTTCCGGCCTTTTCTGTAAGGCATATCCTGCGTCCGGACAAAGGGAATTTCCCCTTTGTCCGCCGCAGGATTTCCTTCTGTAATCCGGTACGACAATTTTCAGAATGGAGCAGGTGACCATGGAGCAGTTCTATATCTTCCTACAACAGCTGATCAACGGCGTTTCCCTGGGCAGCATCTACGCCCTGATCGCCTTGGGCTATACGATGGTCTACGGCATCATTAAGCTGATCAACTTTGCTCACGGCGATATCTACATGATGGGCGCCTTCGTGGCGTACTTTGCGGTGCTCTACCTAAACGTCGGCTTTTTACCCGCACTTATTCTTGCCATGCTGACCTGCCTGGTACTGGGCGTCCTGATCGAGCGCATCGCCTACAAGCCTTTGCGCAACGCCACCCGTATCGCGGCCCTGATCACGGCCATCGGCATGTCCTTTCTGCTGGAGTACACCATGGTCTTTTTTGTGGGGGCCCAGTCCCGGGCCTTCCCGGACGTTCTGCCTTCGGTCCGCCTGGAATTTTTCGGCGGCAAGGTATACGTTACCGGCAAGGAATTATTGATTTATGGAGTGACCATCATCCTGGTGGTGCTGCTCCAGTTTATCGTTAAAAAAACAAAGACCGGCAAGGCTATGCGGGCCGTGGCTTATGACCGGGACGCCGCCATGCTGATGGGCGTAAACATCGATCATACCATCTCTGCCACCTTTGCCATCGGCTCGGCTTTAGCCGGAGCCGCCGGCGTCCTGGTAGCGATTTACTATAGCGCCATCAATCCCCTGATGGGGATGACCCCCGGCCTGAAGGCCTTTGTGGCCGCGGTGCTGGGCGGTATCGGCATCATTCCCGGCGCGGCCCTGGGCGGCCTGATTATGGGCCTCGTGGAGACTCTGGTGATCGCCTACGGGCAGTCCACCTACCGGGACGCCGTGGCTTTCGCCATCCTGATTCTGATCCTGATTATCAAACCCTCGGGCATTTTAGGCAGCAATGTCCGGGAGAAAGTGTAGGTGCGGGCGATGAAACGATTACTGAGCAAAAAAAATCTGTGCATCAGCGCAGCCGTCATCGCCGTTTACGCCCTGGTTCAGGCGCTGTTTTCCGCCGGCGTTCTGCGGACTTTCCATGAGGTAAACTTCATCACCGGCTGTATCGGCATCATCATGGCGGTATCCCTGAATCTGATCACCGGCTTTACCGGCCAGTTTACCTTGGGGCACGCCGGCTTTATGGCTATCGGCGCCTATTTTTCCGCCGTCATGACGGTAAAATGGGGCGTCTTTTTCCCCATTTCTCTTTTTTGCGGCGGCGTCCTGGCAGCCCTTTTCGGCGTGCTGATCGGCCTGCCTACCCTGCGGCTGAAAGGTGATTACCTGGCGATCGCCACCCTGGGCTTCGGCGAGGTGATCCGGGTGGTTCTCTTAAACACCAAATACGTGGGCGGAGCTTCGGGCTTTTTCGGCATTCCCCGGTTGATTAATTGGACCTGGGCCTTTTTTATCATGGTGATCGCCGTGGTGGTCATCCGCAACCTGCTTTGGTCCTCCTACGGCCGGGCCTGCATCTCTATCCGTGAGGATGAGATCGCCTCGGAGCTGATGGGGATCGACATCACGAAATACAAAGTGCTGGCCTTTACTGTGGGCGCCTTTTTTGCCGGTCTGGGCGGCGCTATCTATTCCCATTACTTTTATGGCATGCAGCCCGGCACCTTTAACTTCATGAAGTCCATCGACTATCTGGTCATGGTGGTTCTGGGCGGCATGGGCAGCATCACCGGCTCGGTTTTAGCCGCCGTGGCGCTGACCGCCATCAACGTGGTACTGCAGCAGTACTCCGATATCCGGATGATCCTGTACGCGCTGTTATTGATCGTGATTATGATTTTCCGGCCCCAGGGCCTGATGGGCAGCAGGGAGCTGAGCGTGAACATGTTTCGCAAGTTGAAGAGGGGGGAGAAAAATGGCGTTGTTGGAAGTAAATAATGTATCCAAAGTCTTTGGCGGCCTTTCGGCGGTCACCAATCTGAAGATGACCATCCAGGAAGGCGAGCTGATCGGTCTGATCGGCCCCAACGGCGCCGGCAAGACCACGATCTTCAACCTGTTTACCGGAGTTTATCCCGCCACCACCGGCCAGATCCTTTTTGACGGCCATAACCTGGAGGGGAAAAAGCCTTCCGCCATTAACCGCCTGGGCATGGCCCGGACCTTCCAGAATATCCGGCTGTTCAGCGACCTGACGGTGCTGGATAATGTGCGGATCGCCTACCACAGCCATGTCCGCTACGGCCTGGCTTCCGCCATTCTGCGGGCGGGCAGCTTCTACCGGGAAGAGGAAGAAATGACGGAAAAAGCGGTGAAGCTGCTGGAGATTTTCAGCCTTGATCATAAAAAGGACGAAATCGCCAAAAACCTGCCTTACGGCGAGCAGCGCTGCCTGGAGATCGCCCGGGCCATGGCCAGCCAGCCTAAGTTTCTTCTGCTGGACGAGCCGGCGGCCGGCATGAATCCCCAGGAGACCATGGAATTAATGAATTTGATCCGCTGGATCCGAAATCAGTTCAAGCTGACGATACTCCTGATCGAGCACGATATGTCTCTGGTGATGGGCTGCTGCGAAAGGATCTATGTTCTGGAATACGGCCGTATCATCGCCCAGGGCGATCCCGAGGCCATCAAAACCAATCCCAAGGTCATCGAGGCCTATCTGGGAGAGGAGGTTTCCTATGCTTGAGGTTAAGGATATCCACGTATACTACGGCGCCATCCACGCCATTAAAGGCATCTCCCTGAAGGTTCCCGAGGGCGCTATCGTCACTTTGATCGGCGCCAACGGAGCCGGTAAAAGCACCATCTTAAAAACTATTTCCGGTCTTTTGCGGTCCAAAGAAGGAGATATTCTCTATCGGGGCGAATCTATTACCCACAAATCCGCCCGGCAGATCGTGGAAGGCGGTTTGGTTCATGTGCCGGAAGGCCGCCGGATCTTTGCCGACATGAGCGTCCAGGAAAACCTGGAAATGGGCGCCTTTCTCCAAAAGGATAAGGAATGGATCGCGGGGACCCAGAATATAGTATTTGAGAAATTTCCCCGGCTGAAAGAGCGGATCGGCCAGCTGGCCGGCACCCTGTCCGGCGGAGAGCAGCAGATGCTGGCTATCGGCAGAGGCATGATGTCCAATCCCAGGATGCTTTTATTGGACGAACCCTCCATGGGGCTGGCGCCGCTTTTGGTTAAAGAAATTTTTTCGATTATCCGGGAGCTGAACAAAGCGGGAATCACCATCCTTTTGGTGGAGCAAAACGCCAATATGGCCCTGTCCATCGCCGACTACGCCTATGTGCTGGAAACCGGCAAAATCGCCCTGGAAGGGCCGGCCAAGGAACTGGCCGCCAGCGAGGAAGTACGTAAGGCCTATCTGGGCGGCTAAATATTATCCCTGGGAAAGCTTAGTAAACCAAGAAATTTTGGAGGTGTGCCTATGCGTGTCTATGAAAGAATGACTCCCCATCCGGTGGTAACCGGTT
Organism: Peptococcaceae bacterium; assembly: GCA_034927285.1. Classification (GTDB taxonomy): domain Bacteria; phylum Bacillota; class Peptococcia; order DRI-13; family UBA5745; genus JAYFQF01. The sequence continues at coordinate 58,691 of JAYFQF010000015.1, read as the reverse complement.
TGGATACTCCGGTGGTGGAGGCCATGCAGCTGATTTCCGAAAATAATTTTCGCCGCATGCCCGTGGTGGACAAAAACAATGACCTGGTGGGCATCATTACCGAAAAAGAGCTGCAAAAAGCCATGCCTTCCCAGGCCACCAGCCTGAGCGCTCACGAACTGAACTATATTTTAATGAAAACCAAGGTGGGGGATATCCTGCCCAAGCGCAAGCTGATTACCATTGAAGCCGACGAGCTGCTGGAGGAAGCGGCGGTGCTGATGCGCAATCATAAAATCGGCGCTATTCCCGTAACGAAAAACGGAGCTTTGGTGGGGATCATCACGGAGACCAATATTTTTGACGCCTTCATCGACATCATGGGGCTGAAGGTGCCGGGCTTCCGGATCACCGCTACGGTCAAAGGCAACCCTCCCGGCATCCTGGGCAAGATCGCCACCATCATCAGTCAGTGCGGCGGAAATATTTCCCATGTGACCGTCCGGGTCAGTGAAAAGGAGCAGTCCGCCATGACCTTCCGGGTTAATCGGGAGGCCGATATCGACAAGATCGTCGAAGATCTGGAAAAGCTGAGCGTCTCGGTAATTTATGAAAAGGTATAACCGGCGCGGAAAGTTTTATTATATCCTCAAAAACAGATCTGAGGGGACAGCAGGCTTAGGCGGGCCTGCTGCTCTTTTGTATTTTCCCGCTTTTTTCGCCGCCGGACCCGGCTTCCAGGGATTTCTTTGAACCTTGGGGAAACCCTTTGTATTTTTCACAAGCAAGAAGGATTTTCAGGAAAGATAGCTAATTAGAAATAAGTGTGGTATTTTGTATCGCTGAGGTTTTCTTCAGAATTATCCCATCATCATGAAAAAGGAGAGATCGATTATGTTGATTTTAGGCATCTGCGGCAGCCCCAATCAGGAAGGAAATACGGCTCATATGCTGAATATCGGGCTGGAAGAGGCTGCGCGTCTGGGGGCGGAAACCCGTTTAATTAATGTCTGTCCCGCCCTGGACGACTGTGCCACGCCTTTTTGCATCAACTGCTCCAAGCCCTGCAAGGGCATTTGCCTGGAGGGCACCAAGATGATGGAGGTGGTGGAGCTTTTAAAAAAGGCCGACGGAATCATTTTCGGTACGCCGGTATATTTTGGAACCATCAGCGCCCAGCTAAAGGCCTTTTTTGATAAGATCCGTTATCTGCGGGGCGAATTCGCCCTGTGTAACGTGGTGGGCGGGGCTATGGCCGTGGGCCACAGCCAGTACGGCGGCGAAGAGCAGGCTATGAGCGCCGTGCGGGACGCTATGCTGGTTTACGGTATGACCGTAGTAGGCAATACCCATCCCGCCGTCGGCGCCGGTCACGGCGGCTGCGGACTGGCGGATCCCGCCGCGGGAAATGAGGACGCCAAAAAGAAAATGACCGCTTTAGCGAAAAGAATCGTGGAAGTAGCCGAAGCCACCAAGGATTTAAGAAAGAGATAAAATGACCCAAGCCGAGAAGATGAGCCAAACCGGGAAACCAGGGAAGGAATCCTGCATAAGAGAAAAGCTTGAAGCCCAGGAGAGACAGCTGCTGGCTCCCTGGGCCGCTTTTTCCGCCGAGAGCCACGGCCGGAAGGACAAAACGGAAATGGAAGACGAAATCCGCACCTGCTACATGCGGGACCGGGACAGAATCACCCATTCCGCGGCCTTCCGCAGCCTGAAGCATAAAACCCAGGTGTATATCGCCGCCAACGGAGAAAACTTCCGGACCAGACTGACTCATACCCTGGAGGTTTCCCAGATCTCCCGGACCATCGGCCGGGCCCTGGGGCTGAACCTGGATCTGATCGAGGCTATCGCCCTGGGCCACGACGTGGGGCATACCCCCTTTTCTCACTCCGGGGAAATCGTATTCGACCGGCTTTTGCCCGGAGGCTTTGACCATCAAAGCCACAGTATCCGCGTATTGAGTTACCTGGAAAAGCGCAGCGACGGCAGGGGCCTGAATCTGACGGTGGAAACTCTGGACGGTATTTTCAAGCACCGGGGGCTTTCCGCCGCCGGCCGCCGGGATAAGACTATCGAAGGGCAGATCGTCCGCTTTTCCGACAAAATCGCCTATGTGCAGCATGATATCGACGACAGCCTGCGCACCGGCGTGCTGAAGGAGGAAGAGATCCCCCGGGAGCTGGCGGAAATTCTGGGCCACAGCCACAGCCAGCGGATCGCCACTTTGGTAAAAGACCTGATTTATACGAACTTGCCCCGGCTGGAGGAGGGCCAGCGGGAGATCCTCATGAGTCCTCATCTTTTGTCGGCTTTCCAGAAAATGCGGGAGTTTATGTTTGAACGGGTATATCAGGGCGAATATTGTATGGCGGAAAAAGAAAAGGCCATGTATGTACTGGAATTTCTCTTCCGTCACTTCATGAAGCACCAGGAAAAACTGCCGGCCATGTACCGGGAAATCGGCAGCCGGGAAGGGGCGGAAAGGGCTGTGGTGGATTACCTTTCCTCCCTGACGGACCAGTACTGCCTGGCCCTTTTCCAGGCCTTGGCCTTACCAAATCCCATTATTGTCTAATTGTTACATATTTTTAAACCTTTGAGAAAAAGCAGGAAAAAGGGATACCGATATCGAAATGTAGACTGCGTTAAACGTTAGGCGGGTGTAGTATCAGTGAACGGCAGAATCTCAGAAGACGTTATAGAAGGCCTGCGGCAGCGGGCCGACATCGTTGAGATCATTGGCGAACATGTGGTCTTAAAAAAGAAAGGCCAGAATTACACCGGTCTATGCCCTTTTCACCAGGAAAAAACGCCTTCTTTTGTAGTATCACCGGGAAAGCAGATCTACCATTGCTTCGGCTGCGGCAAGGGGGGCAATGTTTTTAGTTTTCTGATGGAAAGGGAAGGCATCAGCTTTTTTGAAGCTGTGGAGAAGCTGGCGGCCCGCTATGGCGTGGCCCTGCCGGAAAAGGAGCAGACCCCTGCCCAAAAGCGGCAGGAAGCCCGCGTAAAGCGGCTGCGCCAGATCAACCGGTGGGCCTTCGAGTATTACCGGGACTGCCTGATGGGACCTCAGGGTAAGGAGGGGCGGGCTTATTTTGAACGCCGGCAGCTGACTCCGGAGATTCTGGAAACCTTTGGCCTGGGTTATGCGCCGGACCAATGGGACAGCCTGACCAGGGCTCTTCTGGACAGGCAGGTTACGGAAGAAGAGCTTCTGACCCTGGGGCTTTCGGTAAAAAGCCAGCGGGATAGCCTGATCGACAAGTTCCGTCACCGGGTTATCTATCCGATTTTTGACGATCGCTCCCATGTGGTGGGCTTCGGCGGCCGCACCATGGGGGACGAGCAGCCGAAATACCTGAACTCTCAGGATACGCCTCTGTTTAGTAAAGGGCGGCTGCTTTACGGCCTGAACCTGGCCAAGGGCTCTATCCGGCAAAAGGATCAGGTTATCATCATGGAAGGCTATATGGATGTGATCGCCGCTCATCAGCGGGGAATCACCAATGCGGTGGCTTCCCTGGGCACAGCGTTAACCCAGGATCAGGCCAGGCTGTTGACCCGCTATACTTACCGGACGTTGATCTGCTATGATTCCGACGCGGCCGGTGAGGCGGCCACCATGCGGGGCCTGGATATTCTGGACGTCCAGGGCTGCCAGGTAGGGATAATCCGGGTGCCCCAGGGGAAGGATCCCGACGAATTCCTGAAAAATCAGGGGCCGGAAGCCTTTCTTTCCTTAGCCGATAAAGCTTTTTCCTTATTTGCGTATAAATTCAGCAAGAATATGGAAAAATTTGATAGTGATACCATGGCGGGGAAGGTGGAGATCATTCAGGCCACCCTGCCGGATCTGGCCAGAATAAAAAGTCCCGTGGCCCGGCAGGGTCACATCACCATGATGGCGGATACCCTGAGATTTCCCGAAGGGGCCATCAAAGAGGAATTGCGGCGCTATACTTTGGGCGCCAAGGGCAGGCCGAAGACTCCGGGCAGGGGAACCCCGGAGGATGGCGAAGCCTCCGGACCCCAGGGCCAGGAGGATGCTTACGGCCGGAGATTCCGGAGAAACGGCGTTCAGGGCGTGGAACAGGCTCAGATCATTTTGTTCCGGGCTATGCTGCAAAAACCGGAACGCCTGGAAAAAATCGAAGCTCAGGGCGGCGGCGAGCTGTTCCAAAGCGGTCCGCCCAGGAACCTGTATCTGACGGTGCAGGCTTTGCGCCAGGCCGGTTATCAGGCGTTGAAGGAAGAGGAATTGCTGGCTTTGGTGCAGGACCCCGACGAGCGGGATTGGCTGACTGCCGTTTTGCTGACGGAAGCCGTCCCCGGCGATGAGGAAAAGAAATATAGCGACAGCCTTTTTGTCCTGAAGAAAAAAAGGCTGGATGACCAGATAAAAGCACAAATGGACTTGCTTGCCAGGCTGGAAAAGTCCGGAGACATCAGCGGGGCAAGAGAAGTAATGAGTAGATTATCCGGATTGACGATAGAAAAACAGAGACTAAAACCCTGAGAAGGGGGGAGCGGTAGCTTGAAGAACGAAAAAGATCCTGAAACGATAAAAATGGAAAAGCTGAAAGAGCTGATGGCTAAGGGGAAAAAGCGCGGTATCCTGACCTATGGAGAAATCATGGACGCTCTTCAGAACATGGAACTGACGCCTGAACAGATAGATGATGTTTACGAAACCCTGACGTCGATGAATATTGAAATCCAGGCCGACGATCCGGTGGAACTGGTGAAGCTGGACGAGGAGCAGGATGTAGAAAACATCGACATTGACGGGGCTGTCGCTGCAGAAGGCGAAGTGGAGATCGACTTAAGCGTCCCGGAGGGCATCGGAATCGACGATCCGGTCCGCATGTACCTGAAAGAAATCGGCCGGGTTCCCCTTTTATCCGCGGAAGAGGAAGTGGAATTGGCCAAAAAGATGGAGGAAGGCGACGAGTACGCCAAGAAGCGCCTGGTGGAGGCCAACCTGCGTCTGGTGGTCAGCATTGCCAAGCGTTATGTGGGACGGGGGATGCTGTTTTTGGACCTGATCCAGGAAGGAAATCTGGGGCTGATTAAAGCGGTGGAGAAATTCGACTTCCGCAAAGGCTTTAAATTCAGTACTTATGCCACCTGGTGGATCAGGCAGGCCATAACCAGAGCCATCGCCGACCAGGCCCGGACGATCCGGATCCCGGTGCATATGGTGGAAACGATAAACAAGCTGATTCGGGTGAACCGTCAGCTCTTGCAGGAGCTGGGACGGGATCCTACGCCGGAAGAGATTGCGGATGAAATGGATATCCCGGTAGAGCGGGTGCGGGAGATTCAGAAGATTGCCCAGGAACCGGTTTCCCTGGAAACCCCCATCGGCGAGGAAGAAGACAGCCATCTGGGTGATTTTATCGAAGACGACGATGCGCCGGCGCCTGCCGAGGCCGCCTCTTTCCTGTTGCTGAAGGAGCAGCTGGAAGAGGTGCTGCGGACCCTGGCGCCCAGGGAGGAAAAGGTGCTGCGGCTGCGCTTTGGCCTGGACGACGGCCGGGCCCGGACCCTGGAGGAAGTGGGACAGGAATTCGGCGTTACCCGTGAACGGATCCGGCAGATCGAGGCCAAGGCTCTGCGGAAGCTGAAGCATCCCAGCCGCAGCCGTAAGCTGAAGGATTATCTGGACTGAGCCGGAAGGCGGAAAACCGGAAAAGCCGGAAAGACAGAATAAGCATAAGGAAAACAGATCCTCCCTGAGCGGAGATGAAAAAAAGCACCCCCGGATATATTTTACCGGGGGTGCCGCGCATTTTCGGTGGTGGGCCCACCTGGGATCGAACCAGGGACCAACCGGTTATGAGCCGGCCGCTCTACCGCTGAGCTATAGGCCCGAAAAACATGACTTTTAAAGTATAGCATAGTGCAAATCGCTTTTCAATATAAAAACATCAGGATAAAAGGATCGGGATAATTGGATCCTATGGGGTATGCGGCGGACTTTTTCAGCCCAGCAGCGGACCGATCAGGCTGATCAGAATGCTGAATAAAACCAGGGCCAAAAGGCCGAATTTACCGTTTAAGCCCAGGGAAATGCTCCAGGAGGGCCGGCCTGTTAAGCCTGCGATCATCAGGCTGTTGGCCGAGAAGGGGGAGACCATGATGGCGATGAGCCAGCCCGCCAGCACCGTCAGGCTGAACGTCATCAGGCTAAGACCCAGGGAAGCCGGCGTTACCGCCAGCACCAGGGCGGTGCCGGCGGCGGCGGGATGGATCCCCACCAGGGAGGGCAAAATCAAAAGCAGCATGATCGCGGCGATCATCAGCGTTGGGTATACGGTTAAAAACTGCGGCAAAAGTTTGGGCAAAAGGGCGCCCATTCCGGAGACGTCCAAAGCCTTGCCCAAAAAGCCGGCGGCGGTAAAAAGAGCGCATTGCCCCTGGACCTTCAGCAGGGAGTTTCTGTAGTAATTCACGACGCCGGCTCCGTATTCCGGCAGATGACGCTGCAGCAGCGCCGACAATAAAGGAAAGGCAATGGAGACGATAGGAACGATGATCAGCAGGTCCCAGGGCGTTACCAGGTTCAGCAGGATGATCATGCCGATCAAAGCAACGGCCAAAATCACCATGATCCGGAGCTTTCGCCATTCCACCCGGGCGCCTTCCTCGGCCTGGAGCCGGGGATAATCATCGGGATGAAGACGTTGCCGAAGGAAGATGCTGCCCATATCCAGCCCGATAAATATGGCGCTGAAGGCGAGCCCTACGGGGATCAGCGATACCCAGGGGACCCGAAGCTGGGCGTTCAGCACGATCATGGAAGCCCAGGCCGGGGACCAAAACCCCGAAGCATTATATGCTCTGGTCAAGCTGCGCAAAAAAGTATCTTCGGAACGGTAGAGCTCCGCATAAGGATGCATCAGTTCATACATGATGGCCATGGCGCCCACGCTGATCAGTACGGCCAGGAAGTGGACGCAGACCGACACCAGTAAGCAAAAGCCCAGGATGTTCTGCATCCGGGTCTGCACCAGGGTTTTCAGTTCGCTTTGGTAGTCTTCGTAAAAAAACGGCATGGACATCATCGGCACGCAAATAAAAAGAGTAACCAGATCGGCATTCTTTAATAAGGCGTCGATCCATATCTCCCAAGGGCTCCGGGACCGGATCAAAAGCACGGAGCCGATCAGAAAAAGGCCGGTCACCACCAGGGCGGTTGGCTTGTCCAGCTTAGGCAGGGCCCTCAGCATGATCAGGGCCAGAAAAATTGCGCTGAGGTAATTCAGCGGCGGCAAACTGAGAAAATAATTAATCAGCCGCAGCAGGGCAAACGCGATGATTGCCTGCCGCAGCAGCAGATCTTTATCCTTCATTTAAGAGACTCCTCCTCCCCTTGACCATGGTAGCATAGGGAGATTTATGACGCAATATGCACCTTGCTGCCGCAAGGGAAGAAATCCGGGGTATTCTTGACCGGAGTTAAGGTTTGACCAAAAATTTTCTGTCGGATGGCATTAGTGAAAAAGAGGACTTTTCCTTTTTTTGAAGAAAAATAAAGAAAGCCTTTTGCACAAGACTTGCAAAAGGCGCCCGCAAAGTATGCGTAAGGCTTGAAAAGACCGATAAAAGGCTTGCATAAGATAAAAATAAGGTTTGCAAAAGCCGGTAAAAAACGGAGGAAAATATGGACAACAAGGAATTATGCAACCGCATTTTAGAGCAGCTGCCTTTTCAGACCATGGAAATAAAAAAGAAGACCTTCTGCACCCTGTCCTTTGGCCTCAACGGCTATGTCTGGATTGTCAAGAGAGGCATGCTGATGTCGGTGCGGAATACTGAGGATGGAAAAATCAAGGGCATCGGCATATACGATGTGGATGCTCTGTTGGGGATCGGGGGACTTCTGGACGAGATCCGGCAGATCACCTGTTATTCCATGGGGAAAACCGTACTGAAATTTGTGCCGGTAAAAGAATTTCTGATCCTGCTGAAACGGGACAACGAGCTTTGCCATGCCTTCATGCTCTATGTCAGCCAGAGCCTTCGGGAATCCTATGACGACATGGAGATTAATACCCTGGGCACCCTGGAAGATAAAATCCTGGCTTTTGAGCAGAAGATGTCCACCAAGAAGCTGCCTAAGGACGCCTCGCTGTCGGAAGTCGTTATGGCCATGGCCGTAGGCGCTCATCCCGGCAGCATCAGCCGCACCAGAAAACAGCTGAAAATAGCCCGGCTGGAAAAGGAAAAAACGGAAGAACAGGAGGATTCGGCGGCGGACTGCCCCGGCAGAAAGGTCCGGTCAGGCACTTATGCAAATCCTGCCGAAAAGTAGTTTCTCGGCTAAGCAGTTCTTTGCCAGCCCAGGTCAGCCGCCGGCAGGGCCCCGGGGTATTTATTTTCCTGAATATAACGCAGGTTATAGCGCCGGGACGCCCGGCGTTTTAGAATGTTTACAAGCCGGCGCCCGGGCAGATTTGATTATGACATTAACCGAGGTGAACCCATGACAGAATTCAAGGGCATCAAGCCGATTGATCATTTTTTCCGAATAATCGTTATTCTTTTCGCAGTTCTTTATCTGATAAACAGTTTTATGGGCAGCAGAATACTGACTTATACCGGCGCCGTGCTTCTTCTGGTTATCCTGGCCCGGAGCTTTCCCCGGCTGAAAAAGGTAAACCGCAGGGTTTACAGCTTTTTGTTTATTGGCGGCGCCATCCTTTTGATCTGGTCCAAGGCCCCGCTTTCCACCTGGGCTTTTGCCCTGATGAAAAACGCTAACCTGGTCTGCCTGTTTACCTGCGCTCCGATGATTTCCCTGCCGTTTTTTTACGAGGACTACCAAAGCGAGCTGAAGGTGGTGGCTCAAACCAAGATGCGCAGCCTCCTGGGCTTTTGCCTGTTGGTGGGCCTTTGCTCCCACCTTTTGGGAGTGCTGATCAGCGTGGCGGCGCTGGCGATTATCTATGAGCTTTTAGAACCCCAGGCCAAGCTTTATGACGCCGACGATATCTTTATTTCTTCCCTGACCAGAGGCTACAGTTCCTCGGGCTTTTGGTCTCCGGCCTGGGCTTCCATGATTCTGATCAACTCCGCCACCAGCATTTCCTGGCTCCGCCTGATCCCCATAGGAATCGCTTTCAGCATCCTTTTTATTCTGCTGGATCTGGCTACGGTAAAATGGAAGATGCATAAAGACCCGAAGCGTTATCCTCTTTTAACCCCGGAACCGGACAAAGAGGTCCATTGGCCCAAGATATACACAATGCTGGCTTTGGCGGTGTGTATGATCTCCATGATCGTGATTCTGAACATGATCACCGCTTGGGATCTGATGGTGATTATTCCTTTTGTGGCCTTAAGCTTCCCCGTCATCAGCGCCCTTTTCCAAAGGCATGTGCCGGAGTATAAACAGGGCATGAAGAAATATTATGTAAAATCCCTGACCAAGGTCCAGGTGGAAACCGGTCTTTATGCCGCCGCCGGCTTTCTGGGCAAGGCTCTGCAGGTATCCGGCATCGGAGAGAAGCTGCCGGAGCTGATTCCGGACTGGCTGGTAAACTTTCCGGTGGGATTGAGCATCTGCATCATGCTGATCATGATCCTGCCGGCCATGCTGGGTATTCACCCTGTGGTTACCGGCAGCGCCCTGGTGGCTGCCATTGTGCCCCAATCCCTGGGCCTTACGGAGATGACCTTTGTCCTGATCATCATTACCGGCTGGCTTTTAAGTACCATGTGTTCGCCCTTTACCGCCACCTCCACCCTGGTTTCCGGCTGCTCCGGCAAACCCCCCTGGGATATCGGCCTTGGCTTAAACGGCATTTTCGGCGCGGCGGCTATGGTGATCTTCAGTGTGATTATCGTGTTTGCGGGACCGGCTTTGGGCTGATATCGGGCCGGCCGGCATAACGCATACCCCTTTCGGACACGGCTTGCTGTCTTTTCGGGATCAAGGCTTCCCGCCTTCGTTTCCCCGGAGATCAGCGGGCCGTGTCCTTTTTTGATTACGGAAATAAATGAACCCGGATGAATGAACCTGGAGCGCCGCCGCCGGGATCCTTGGCCGCCCCCTACTTTTTTTGAAATCCCCTGTCATATTCCGCCCACCTGTCCCATATAGTTTAGAGAAAATAAGCGTGGACATAGGAGGGATCGGCGTGGAGAATGTATTTCAGGATATTGCCCAGCGTACCGGCGGCGATATCTATTTAGGGGTAGTGGGGCCGGTCAGGGCAGGAAAATCCACCTTCATCAAGAAGCTGATGGATCTCCTGGTGATACCCAATATCGTTGACGATTACGACAGGCAGCGGACCATCGACGAGCTGCCTCAAAGCGCGGCGGGCCGGGGCATCATGACCACTGAACCAAAATTTATTCCCAATGAAGCGGTGGATGTGGAAATCAAGGAAGGCCTGAATGTCCGCATTCGGGTAGTGGACTGTGTGGGCTACACGGTGGCAGGGGCCAAAGGCTACGAGGATGAGCACGGCCCCCGTATGGTGCATACCCCCTGGTCCGACGAGCCCATGCCTTTCCAGGAAGCGGCGGAGATCGGCACCAAAAAGGTAATTGCCGACCATTCCACTCTGGGCGTAGTGGTCACCACAGACGGCAGCATTACGGACATCCCCAGGGAAGACTATGTGGAGCCGGAAGGCCGGGTGGTCGCTGAACTGAAAGAACTGGGCCGGCCTTTTGTCATTGTGCTGAACACCAAGACCCCCGACGAGCTGGAAACCCTGGAAATGGCCCAGGCCATGGAATTGGAGTATCAGGTTCCGGTTATGGCCATGGATGTTTCCGCTCTGGACAGCGAAGGCATCACGAAGATTTTAGAGGAAGCCCTTTATGAATTCCCGGTGACGGAAGTTACGGTCAACCTGCCGAAATGGGTCACCGCCCTGCCGGAGGATAACTGGCTGAGAAAACAGATGGAAGCGGCGGTGGGCGAAGCGGTGGAACCGGTGGCCCGGCTCAGGGATATTGACAAGGCTATCGAAGCGCTGAGTGAAAACGCCGTGGTGGAAGACGTGATGCTGGAAAATATGGATCTGGGCAGCGGTCAGGCCGCCATCGACGTAACCGTAGGCGAAGGGCTCTGGTATCAGGTGCTGCGCGAGGTCACCGGCTTTACGGTGGAAGGCAATGAGCATATTTTGCAGATTTTGCTGGATTATGCCGAGATTAAGCCGGAATACGACCAGATGGCGCCGGCTCTGGAGCAAGCCCGGGAAACCGGTTATGGCGTGGTAAACCCCATCCTGGAGGATATGACCCTGGAGGAACCGGAGCTGATCAAGCAGGGCGGCCTCTTTGGGGTAAAACTGAAAGCCAGCGCCCCGGCTATTTCGATGTTCCGCACAGATATCAATACGGAAATTACGCCTTTGATGGGGACGGAGCGGCAGTGCGCCGACCTGGCCCGCTACATTACCGAAAAGTTCCAGGAGAATCCTTCCCTGATCTGGAGTTACGATATATTCGGCAAATCACTGCAGGAGCTGGTAGCCGAGGGCATCAGCGGAAAACTGACGGCTATGCCGGAAAATGTGCAGAACAAGCTGAAGGAAGCCATGAAGCGGATTGTCAACGAAGGCAGCGGCGGAATCATCTGCATCATTATCTGACGCGGCAGGCGGTGAAAATGCCCCGGACTCCCGAAATCCGCCGGAATCCGGCTTGAGCATCAGGCTTTTGGAGAATTGGATAGAATCTTTTCCCGGAGAATTCTTAAAAAGCGCCGGCAACCTGAACAGGGGGGCCGGCGCTTTTCCTATGGCAGGCTGTGTCGTTTGGGGAGAAACCAGACCCTATTTATAGGCGCTGCCTATAATCTCATAATAAACATGTATTTTACGGCAAAGAGCCGGCCATGTATGATGAATTCAGAAAATTCATTCGTCTGTGGCCGGCTTTCCCATGCCTCCCTCTCTCCGGCCCGTTCTCTCAGGGGCTAAAAAAACCTTGCTGGCCTTTGAGACAAACCGGGCCGGGGAGCTTTTTAAAAATTCGCTTTATGCCAGACGGAAGTATTCCTGCAGGCAGATCTTTTTCAGGTAATCGATCAGAAAATGAGCATTACGATTTAACTGCAAATCCTCTTTCCATAATAGCTTTACTCCCAGACGCACCGGCGGCTCGATGGGAATGCCTGTACAGCCCTCGTAAAGGAAGCACATTTCTTTTACTAAAAAGGCTCCTCCCAGGTTTTCCAGTACGTTTTTCTGTATGGTATAAAACTGATTGGAATACAGCACGATGTTAGGATCTGTTCCCATATCGGAAAAAATCTGATTGAACCGGGAGAATTGCATAGCGCCTTTTCGCATCAGGATCAGTGGCTGGTGTGCCAGGGTATCATAGTTTACCGAAGGAAGAGAGGCCAGAGGAGAGTGTTTGCTGACATAGAAGTATAATTCGGTCTGCAGCATTTCCAGGATCTGATAGCCCGGCAACTGGCGGAAATCCGCCACGACGATAGCAAAGTCTACGCTTCCTCCTTCCAGAGCTCTTTTGGCATCGGCAAAATTCGCTTCCTGAGTAACAATATTGATTTCCGGATGCTGTAGACGAAATTCTCTAAAAACGGCGGGGAAAATAAACATTCCGATTATCGGAGCCACCGCCACACGCAAAGGCTGTATTTTTGAACCTTTTTCCTTCATTTCTTTTGTCAGCTTTTCCAGTTGACCAAGAATATCGGAGAGCTGCTGGAGAAAGTAACGTCCTTCTACCGTCAGATAGAGTCGCTTGTTTTGACGGTGAAAAAGGGAAATCCCCAGTTCGTCCTCCAGCCCTTTTATAGACATGGAAAGGGAAGGCTGGGAAATATGGAGTTCTTCGGCGGCTTTTGTTACGCTCTCCAGACGGCCGACGGCTTCAAAATAATGCAGTTGAGATAAGCGCATGGCAGATCCTTCCTTCGCTGGTCTTAACCAGAGTATAGCATTTTTTTCTGATAAAGCTAATGGAAAAAATTACAAGAGAGGCTGCGTTAAAGATGAAGGTTTTAGTAGGAATTACAGGGGCAAGCGGGGCATTTTTAGGCTACAGGTTTATCGAGAAGCTGAAAGAGCTGGGCCAGGAAACCTATGTGGTGGTAAGTCGCTGGGGGGAGGAGACTTTGGCCCGGGAAACCGGATATAGTCTGGAAGCGGTCAGAGGAATCGCCCATTCCTTTTATGACGAATGGGATATGGCGTCGGCAATCTCCAGCGGTTCTTTTCCTATGGACGCCATGGTGATCATTCCCTGCAGCATGAAAACCCTGGCGGCAATCGCCAACGGCATTTCCGTCAACCTGGTGAGCAGAGCTGCGGACGTTACCTTGAAAGAGGGGAGGAAACTGATCTTGGTAGCCCGGGAGACGCCGCTTTCCGGCGTCCATCTGAAAAATATGCTGGAGCTTTCCCGCTTGGGCGTAACCATCATGCCGCCGGTGCTGGCATACTACAACCGATTAAGCGACCCGGAGAAGCTGACCGACGCTTTTTTAGGACGCGTAATGGATCAGCTTGGGATAGACAACGATCTGGTAAAACGCTGGCAGGGATAGGACAAGCCGGAAGAAAGGAGGGGAAAGCCGGCCTGATCTGAAAAGAGAAAAAAAGACTGTAAAAGAGGGGGACAAAAAAATGAAGAGAAAAATTATCGTTACTTTATTATGTCTGCTTAGTTTTGTTTTAGCGGCCGGCTGCGGCGACAGCGGAGCGAAAAACGCCGGCACCGGCGGCGAAGGAGCGGGAACTCCGGAAAAGAAGGAAACTGTATATTTAAACATCGCCGCGGGGCCTTCCACCGGGGTGTATTATCCTCTGGGAACGGCCATGGCTCAAGTCTGGAACAGTAATATCGAGAATCTGAAAGCTACGGCACAGGCCAGCAATGCCGGTGCCCACAATATCAATCTGATGGACAGCGGCGATGCGCAGATCGGCTTTGTGGTGGAAGGCGTAACTTCTTACGCTGTAGAAGGCATCAACGAGTTCGAGGGAAAACCTCATCCCAACCTGCGGGGCATCGCCTATATTTTCTCCAGTGTGGATCAGTTTGTCGCGGCGAAAAATTCAGGAATCGAAAGCTTAAGGGATCTGAACGGTAAAAAGTTTGTTCCCGGCGGTATGGCCAGCGGCGCTGAAATCACAGCCCGGGAAATCCTCAGCTTTTATGACCTGGATTACATTAACCGTCAGGACGTCAAAGCGGAGTTTGTTAACTTTGACGGCGCTGTAGAACGGATGAAAAATGAACAGGCCGATGCGGCCCTGATTCTTACCGGCGTGCCTAATTCTGCCGTAATGGAACTGATCAGTTCCGCCGGGGCTTATCTGATTTCTCTGGAACCGGAAATGGTGGAGCAGATCACTACGGAAATGCCCTATTATTCTCCCTATACGATCAAGGCCGGCAGCTATCCCAGCCAAGAGCAGGAAGTAGCCACGGTCTGTCAGGAAAACTGGATTTTGGTGGACGAATCTATGGATGAGGAATTGGTTTATCAGATGACCAAAGCCCTTTACGAACATCAGGACGATCTGGCGGCCATCCACGCCATTGCGAAAAATATTACGTTGGAGAACACTCAAAAGGCTATGGACTATATGCCGATGCCTTTGCACTCCGGCGCGGAACGCTATTATAAGGAAGTTGGCCTGATCCAGTGAGTATCTGAAAAAAGGGAGGTATTCCTATGCTGTTTAAGAAACGGACGGCGGTGAAAGCCGCTGATACCGAGGCATTGATCGAATCCGTAGAAAAAGAATCCCGTTTCCGAAAATATGGCCAGGCCTCTAAAATTGGGAAAATTATAACCTGTCTTTGCATCGTCTGGTCTTTGTTCCACTTATATACCGGAGGCTTCGGGGAACTGCATTCTGTCAAGCAGCGGGCGATAACCCTTTGTTTTGCTTTGGTTTTGGCCTTTTTGCTCTATCCGGCCAGAAAAGGGGCAAAACGGAGCAGGCCCACTTTGCCGGATCTGATTTTTTTGCTCTTAAGCGTTTATTCCTGCGCCTATATTTTTTTTAATCTGGATATTATGCAGGCCCGGGGCGGTATCCTGATTCCCCGGGATTATATTGCCGGCGCGATTTGTGTCGTGGTGGTCTTTGAAGCGGCACGGCGGGTAATGGGCCTGATTCTGCCGTCGCTTTCCCTGCTGTTTCTTTTTTATAACTTTATCGGGCGCGCCATGCCGGGGATTTTGAATCATGGCGGCTTTACCCTGAAGCGGGTAATTGAGCACATGTATGTTACCACCGATGGGATCTTTGGCACGGCCCTGGGGGTGGCTGCTTCCTACATCATACTTTTTGTGCTTTTCGGCTGTTTTTTGGCCGAGTCCGGCCTGGGCTCGATGATCAATGATTTTTCTATGGCCGTGGCCGGTACCAGGCCTGGAGGCCCGGCCAAAGTAGCGGTGGTGGGCAGCGGGCTGATGGGTATGATTAACGGCAGCCCCGTAGCCACCTGCGCTACAATGGGGGCTTTCGTCATTCCCCAGATGAAAAAGGTAGGATATCAGGCCCATTTTGCCGGAGCGGTGGAAGCCGTGGCCGCCACGGGAGGAGCGGTAATGCCGCCGGTTATGGGGGCGGCGGCTTTTCTGATCGTGGAGTTTTTAGGAGTGCCCTATAAGACGGTGATGTTTGCCGCAATTATTCCCAGTTTGCTGTACTATTACTGCTGCATCATGCAAG
The DNA here is from genome assembly GCA_034927285.1 of Peptococcaceae bacterium. GTDB lineage: Bacteria > Bacillota > Peptococcia > DRI-13 > UBA5745 > JAYFQF01. The sequence continues at coordinate 43,014 of JAYFQF010000015.1, read as the reverse complement.
TGCATTTTGAAGCGCTGAAAAGCGGGATTAAGGGATTGGATAAGGCGGAGCTGCCCAAGCTTGGCCCTATCGTAAAGAGCAAAATCCATCTGCTGATTCCTCTGGTGGTTATTGTTTGGCTCCTGGTTTCCGGGGCCACCGCCACAAACGCGGCGTTTTACGCGATTCTTTCCACCATTGCGGCCAGTATGCTGCGTAAAGAGACGCGCATAACCTGGAAGGGCTTTCTCCGGGCCCTGGAAAACGGCAGCAGAGGCTCCATCAGCGTGGTGCTGGCCGTATCCGTAGTGGGCTTTATCATCGGCACCTGCGGTTTAACCGGACTTGGAATGCGTCTGGCGGACAGCATCGTTATGCTGGGGCAGGGCCACCTCTTTTTAACCCTGTGCTTTACCATGATCGCCTGCACCATTTTAGGCATGGGGCTGCCTACCACGGCTTGCTATATCGTAGCGGCCACTATTGCGGCGCCGGCGTTGCTGAAACTGGGGGTACCCGAGCTTCCGGCTCATTTCTTCGTTTTCTATCTGGCCAATCTGTCCAACATCACGCCGCCGGTAGCGTTGGCCGCCTTTACGGGGGCGGCTATTGCTGAAGCCAATCCAAACAAGGTAGGCTGGACCGCGTTTAAGCTGGGCATCGCCGGCTTTATCGTGTCTTTCACTTTTGTATATTCTCCGGAATTCCTGTTGCAGGATGGCCTCAGCTTAGGAGTAGTCTGGGCCTTTGCCACAGCTGTTCTGGGCGTAACCTCCCTCTCGGCGGGGTTGGAAAGCTATTGGCTGGATCACTGCCGGATCTGGGAACGTCTGTTATTCATTATTGGAGGAATATTGCTTTTTGTTCCTGGATTGGCCACGGATATTTGCGGCTTCATCATGATCAGTCTGGGTTTTAGCGCTCAATACCTTCGCACAAAAAAGAAGGAGGCCAATGTGGGCGCCGAAGCACTGTAAAGAAGAGCCCGGTATATTTATGGCGGCCGCCATAAATATACCGGAGCCGGAATTCCTGATAGGGATATCAAATTTGCATAGTAAAGGGGTATGTCGGGTGAAAAAAACGGTGGTGTTTTGTTTGAACGGCAACCAGGTACAGGCAGAGGTTCCGCCGGAGCGGCTTTTGGCGGAGATGCTGCGGGAAGACTTTGGCCTGACCGGTACCAAGCTGGGCTGTGAGATAGGTGAATGCGGCGCCTGCACGGTGATTCTGGACGGACAGACGGTAAACTCCTGCCTGACCCCTGCTTTAGCGGTGGAGGGCAGGAACGTGACGACCATTGAAGGCCTTTCCGGGCCGGAGGGCTTACATCCGATCCAGGAAGCTTTTGTGGAGGCAGGCGCGGTGCAGTGCGGTTTCTGTATTCCCGGCATGGTGCTTTCCGCCAAAGCTCTGCTGGACGCAAACCCCCGGCCGGAGGAGGAAGAAATCGCCCGGGCCATGTCCGGCAATCTTTGCCGCTGCACCGGCTATCAGAAAATTTTGGCCGCTGTGAGGCTGGCCGCCCAACGTCTGGCGGAAAAAGGCGGAAATACCGGCATGGAAAAAAGATAGCCGCAAAGGCAGGTGAGGAAAAATGAAGAATGAAGGCTTGATAAATTCAGGGGAAACCTTTATGGAGAAGGAACGAAATGAAGAAAAAAGCCTGATCGGCCGCAGCATGTTAAAGGTCGACGCCGCAGAAAAGGTGACCGGGGAGGCTCTTTACGCCGGTGATCTAAGGGCGGAAGGCATGCTGTATGGCAAAGCGGTGCGCAGCCCGCAGGCTCATGCAGAGGTAACCGGCATAGAGATCCGGCAGGCTCTGAGCTGTCCCGGTGTGGCGGCAGTGCTGACGGCAGCGGATATTCCCGGTGAAAACAAAATCGGCATGACCGGAATAAAGGATACGCCGGTACTGGCTGAAGGCAAGGTCTTTTTCCACGGACAGGCAGTGGCGGTGGTGGCTGCCGAAACCAAAGAAGCCGCCGAGGCTGCGGCGGAAGCAGTAAAAATATCTTATGTGCCGCTGCCGGTATTGAACGATGTGAAGACGGCCATGGCCGGGGGGGCGGCTTTACTTCACGGTAAGCCGGGCAATGTGAGTTGCCGCAAGCTGGTGGCATCCGGCGACGTGGAGGCGGCTTTAGCCTCGGCGGATATTATCGTAAGCCGTACCTATGAGACTCAGATGGTAGAGCACAGTTATATTGAACCGGAGGCTGTGCTGGCGGAACCTCTGGCCGGCGGCGGCCTGAAGGTCTGGTCCTCCACCAAAAGCGTACATATGGATCAGGAAGAGATCTGCAGGGTCACCGGCCTGCCCAGGGAAAGGGTACATGTGGTGGCGCCCTATATCGGCGGCAGCTTCGGCGGTAAATCCGATCTGGCTATTAACTGCATGGCTGCCCTTTTATGTCTGAAAACCGGCAGGCCGGTAAAAATGACCTACAGCCGGGAAGAAAGCATGGAGGCTTCCACCAAGCGTCATCCCATGATCCTGCGCTATACTCATGGAGCCACAAAAGACGGCCGTATCATCGCCGTAAAAGCCGAGATCACTGCCGATTCCGGCGCTTTTGCCGGTTATTCGGCACCGGTACTGACCCGCTCCGTGCTGCATGGTGCGGGGCCCTACCGGGTGCCCAATGTATGGATTGAGGCTACGGCGATTTATACCAATAATCCCACTACCGGGGCCATGCGGGGGTTCGGCGTGCCGCAGGTGGCCTTGGCCTGCGAGCGGCAAATGGATTTGCTGGCTGTGGCCCTGGGAGTGGATGTTTTCAAGATTCGGCTGATGAACGCCCTGCGTCCCGGAGATATCCTGCCTTCAGGGCAGGCTGTACCGGAAGGGTCAGCCTATGCGGAAACCCTGGAGGAGGCCCGGCATCGTCTGGAAGATGAACTGAAGGCCCGGCCTTTATCCTGTGATGAGGCCTGGGGGATAGCGGGCCATTATTATGGCAACGGCCGGACGGCGGCGGCTAATCCAGGAACGGCGGTTATGTCTTTGCTGCCGGAAGGGAAGATACATCTGTCTATAGGTTCACCGGACATCGGGCAAGGTTCCAATACCCTGATGATCCAGATCGCTGCCACAGCCCTGGGACTTGAGATGAAGAACTTTATATTAACGTCGGCGGATTCTGCTCTTACGCTGAATTCCGGCACGACCTCCGGTACCCGGTTAACTGCGATTGTCGGCAGGGGATTGCTGGATACGGCTAGGGAATTCAAAAAAACTCTGCTGTCCCACGGCGCCCGGCTTCTTGCCGAACGTGCTATGGCGCTGCCCACAGCTTTTTTAACAGAAGATGAAAAGGGCCCCTGTCTCAGCAGCGGCTCTGCCAGGCTGTATCTAAAAGAAATAGCCGCAGAACTGAGCCAAAGGGGGGAGACGCTGGAGGTCGCCGGACGCTATGATCCGCCGACCAAACCTCTGGACGACCATTGCCAGGGAATTCCTTATGCCAGCTATACCTTTGGGGTGCAACTGGTAAAAGTAAAGGTGGACAGAGGAACAGGCAAAGTCCGGCCGATGAAGGTCATGGCTTTTTACGATGTAGGCCGGCCGTTGAATCCGGTCCTTTTGGAAGGCCAGATGGAAGGCGGAGTCGCAGGAGGCCTGGGTTATGGCCTTTTAGAGGAAATACAGCTGAAAAACGGAGAGATCAAAAATAAGAATTTTGATCAATATCTGTTGCCTACCTGCCTGGATGTCTGTCCGATCGAATCCTGGTTTACCCAAACCCTGGATCAGGAAGGACCCTACGGCGCCAAAGGAATCGGCGAACCGGCTTTGATTCCCACGGCGGCGGCACTGGCCAATGCGGTCAGCCATTGTCTGAACCGGGAATTCAACCGCTTGCCCATCAGTCTGGAAGCTGTGCTGCTGGGGGAATAAAGGAGGAAATGCAGATGAAAATGTTTAATCTGAACTGCCCGCGCTGCGGCAAACATTTTTACGGGGATATCACCATGGTAAATTTGAAAACTCCGGTACACTGCCCGAAATGTCAGGCTATTTTGACCTGGGAGGAATATAGCCCGGCCTTATCCCGGGCCGACGGAACGGTTCTGGCCAGACTGCGGCAGCCCCTGACCAAAGATAATATGGATCAGGTTCTGTATATTCCGGAAAAACGACGGTCTTAAAAGACGGAAAGGTTGGAAACGACATGGCAAAGGATTTGCGGACCTATATTAAAAGTTTGGAGGAGCAATTTCCCGAGGAGGTTATCCGGGTAAAAAAGGCCGTGGACGGCGGCGCCTATGAAGCCAGCGCGCTTTTGGAGGCCCTGGACCGGCAAGGGCGCTATCCGGCGGTGCTATTTGAAAATCTGGCGGATTTAAATCTGCAGGATACGGCCTTTCGCCTGATGATGAACGCCCATAGCTCTGTGAAAAGCATGGCATTTTCCCTGGGAGCGGAAAAGCCGGACCGCTTAGGGGCGATGAACGCGTTTAACAACGGCGCGGCCCGGCCATTGCCGGTACAGGAAATCTCCCCGGAAGAAGCGCCGTTGATGGACCTGGTCTGGCAGGGCGGCGCAGTCGATCTGACAAAGCTGCCGATTCCCCGGATGAACGATATGGACGGCGGTCCTTATTTGACTCCGGCAATCGCAGCCCGGGATCCGGAAAACGGCCGCTACAACTTATCTTGGAATCGGGCGATGTTTATCGACAAAAACCATATGGGTCTTTGGATGAGCCCGCGCCATCTTTGGGGGATATTCAGCAGGGCAGAAGCCGCCGGCAAAAATCTGCCCATTGCTATTGTTGCCGGCCATCATCCTGCCTTTTTCTTAAGCGGCGCGGCGCTGACCAAACTGGATAAAGATGAATATGAAACAGCAGGAGGAATCCTGGGCGAAAGCCTGAGAGTAATCCCGTCCGTATCCTATGGCAAGGAACTGATGATTCCTGCCGATGCTGAAATTGTCATTGAGGGAGAGATTGTGGCCGACCGGCGGACCATTGAAGGACCCTTTGGGGAGTTTACCCAGTATACCGGGCCCCAGCGGTTGTCCTGGCTGGTGGAAGTAAAAGCTGTCTGTGCCAGAAAGGATGGGATCATCCTGAATATCTTTGGCGGACATCAGGAAAACCTCTACGCCCACCTTCCCATACAGGCTGATATTTTTGCCAGCCTGAAGGCCATTGTGCCCAGCGTGAAGGATGTCAGTTGGATCGAGTCCGGAGGACCCATGAACCTGATCATCCAGCTGGATAAAAAAGTAGAAGGCGAGCCGTTAAGGGCGGCCATGGCTGCCATGAGCCTCAGCAATTTTATCAAACATGTGACCGTGGTGGATAAAGATATTGACATCGGTAATTTAAAGCAGGTTATGTGGGCCGTATCCACCCGGGTGCAGGCAGATCGGGATGTCAATATTGTAAAAAATATTCAAGGCCAGGTTCTGGACCCGTCTATCAATGAGGAAATCAGCGGTTCCGGTATGATTATCGACGCTACCAAGCCGGTGGGGGCGCCGTTTGCGGTTAAGGCTCAGCCGCCGGAAGAAATGGTCCGGAAAATCAATATTGCCGACTATACCGGATAAAGCTGGAAGGGGCGATAGACATGCTGAAGCCGACATACGATTATCAGTTGGCATTTACTCTCGGAGAGGCGTCAAAACTCCTGGCGGGTCCGGCCCAAACCTGCGTTATTGCCGGCGGTACAGATTTACTTTTAGATATCCGGGAAGGAAAATGCCGGCCTGAAGTTTTGGTTGACGTCAGCCGGCTCCCGGAAATAAAGAAGGTGTATTGCGACGAGGAGGGGATTTTTATCGGGGCCGGCTTAAGCTTTAGCGAGCTTTGGAAGGAACCGTTGATCCGCAAACATTTCTCTGCCTTGTCCCAGGCCGCGGGGATGGTGGGCTCGCCCCAAATCCGCAACAGGGGCACAATCGGCGGAAATCTGGTCACCGGCTCTGCGGCAGGCGATACGGTTTGCCCGGTTACTGCTTTCGATGGCAATCTGGTGCTGATCGGCGGGGCTTTTGGGGCAGAAAAGCCGATGAAAGCAGTAAGCTTGAGCGACAGACGCTTCGGCTTTTTAGAAACCGGTGAGGCGAAGCTTAATATTTGGAGCATCGGTCTGGAGGAATTCTGGAAACCGGATCTGAAAAAGCACGTCGGCAGCCGTATATTGCTGCTGGGAATCTGCTTCCCTTATCCCAAAAACCGGCGCAGAAGCGCCTTCATCAAATTGGGCCGGCGGGAATCTTTGGCGATTTCGCGGCTTAATCTGACTTTGGCGATCGAAGAAGACGAAGCAGGAGTGATCACCTGGTCCCGTGTCGCTGTAGGATCCGCCGGACCGCATCCCTACCGGGTGCCGGAGGCAGAAGCCTGTTTCCTGAATCGCACGCTGAATGACGTGGACCTCCGGCAATTGCAGGAACGACTCAGCGAAAAGATCGATGAAGCTTTAGGCAGCCGTTCGACCGTACATTACAAGGCTAAGGCGATTCAGGCAATGGCGCTGGAAGGATACCGCCGACTGGCGGAGACGGTACGGGTTTAGCTGCTTAATCTGTAAAAATATATCTAACTTGCCCGGCAGGGGGATTCTCTTCGGAGAAGGAACCAAGGGGACGTCGTCAAAACGCAGACGGCGTCCCCAATTTATATCGGTTTATTTTTATATCTTTTTATTTTATAAATGAAAGTTTGACTTCAGACATTCAGCTGCAAAATCAGTCCAGAACGATTACGGCGATATACTCCAGGGGTTCAGGCCCCAGGCTGACCAGCCGGTGACTGTCCTGGCCGCGGACGATGGCGGTATCCCCTGCCTGAAGGACATGCTCTCCCTGATCTGTGTAACGGCAGTTGCCGGCCAGGATATATAAGGACTCCGTCTTACCGGGATGGCTGTGCAGGCCCACGCTGACTCCCGGAGGGATCGTCACCCGGCTGAGCATATTATATTTTTCATTGCCATGGTCGCCCTCTTCCGCCAGATAGCGGACGGCGATGGTACCCTGGCCGCCGAAGGGATCTTCCCGATATTCGATCCGCTGATTTTCCTTTTTCCGAATCATAGTCCGGTTCCTTTCCTCTTTCCGGCTGATTTCCGGCCGGTTTATCTCTGGTTTATCCGGTACATTCAGCGCCGGCCGGCTCCCGGCTTATTTTACCCGCGTCTCTTGAATTCCGGCTTTTCTGTACTTGCCGCCGGCTCCCGGCGCCCGTGAAAGGCCTACTGCAGGGCAAACCAGATACCGCGGGTACCGTCCCGCTCCATGCCGAAGACGATTTTCGGATTACGGTCGGAGGCTTTGACCTGTAAGACCACATAACCTTCCGTGGTGCCTCCGGAGAAAATCTTGGCGGACAGGGCGGGCTTTGGCGTGGTCACTGACTTGGCCCCATATTCCTCGCCGTTGCCGGAAAAGCAATCGAAGGCATATTTGCTGATATTCACGGCCTTGTCTTCCTCCACGTATTCCGCAGTGACGGAGAGCCTGGCCAGGATATATTCGTAGCCCTCGTCAGGCTTGCTGTTATTGGGGTTGGCGTCCTTGATGTACGCCCAGGCGGTGTCGCCCCGTTTGGTTTCCAGTACTTTTACGGTAGCCTTGTAGTTTTCACTGTAAGTGGAAACTTCCACAGACTGAGCCGTGCCGATGGGGGCGGGATTAGTACGGTTATATGCGCCTTGGGTCAGGCCTGCGGCAGCCCCGGGGGCGGCTCCCATTTCCACCTGTCTCAACTGGCCGTTCCAGCGGACCGGGACACCCAATACGTCGGTCACTACCCGCAGAGGCAGGTAAGTAAAATCCTCCACCACCAAAACCGGCAGGGAAGGATGGATATCCTGACCGTTATAAAGGATTTTGTAGTCCGCCACATAGGCGGTTTTGGTCTGACCGGCCGCATAAAGTGCGCCGCCGCCGAAAAGCAGGGCGCCGGTCAGAAATCCGGCGAAAAAACGTTTCATCAGCGATCCCTCCCGATCATCCGGCTCCGGGCCGGGACCCGGAAAGCCAGGCAACCCTTGATCTGTCTTATCGTACTTATGATATCACAGAGCTATGGAAATAGGAAAGGATTTGCGTTAGAATAAGATTTGAATCCGAAATTCCGGATGAACGTTCAAATAATGCGTAGAATACCAGAATAAGAATTTATAGGGAGGATGAATAAAAAATGACGGGGAAAAAGGCTCCCACCAGGGATGAGGCCGTGGTTTTATGGCAGAAATATAATCACTCGGAGAATTTATGGAAGCACGCTCTGGCAGTAGAGGCGGCTATGCGGCATTTTGCCGGGCTTTTGGGCGAAGATCCGGAAAAATGGGGAGTTATCGGCCTTTGCCACGATCTGGATTACGAAAAATACCCGGAGCAGCATTGCCGGATGACCAAAGTCATCCTGGAGGAAGAAGGCTGGCCGGAGGATTATATCCGGGCCATCATGAGTCACGGCTGGAAGCTTTGCACCGATGTGGAGCCGGTCCTGCCCATGGAAAAGGTGATTTATACCGTGGACGAGCTGACCGGCCTGATCATGGCGGCGGCTCTGATGAGGCCCAGCAAGAGCCTGGCGGACCTGGAACTGAAGAGCGTGAAAAAGAAATGGAAGGACAAGGCCTTTGCCGCCGGCGTAAAACGGGAGCTGATCCAGGAAGGCGCCGACCTGCTGGGCATGCCTCTTGATCAAGTGATCCAGGAGACTATTTTGGGACTGCGCAAAGCCGCCGGGCCTCTGGGTCTGGACGGCAGCCTGGCTCAGGTATAAACCTTGCTGCCTGCTTTTGCAGGTCCGGAGGAGTTTGCCTGGCTAAGAGCAAAAAGAAAGGGTGATTGTCGGTGTTTGATTTGACGGGAAGAGTAGCGGTGGTAACCGGAGCCTCGGCAGGACTGGGGCGTCAGTTTGCTCTGGCCTTGGCCGGGCAGGGGGCGTCTTTAGCGATTCTGGCCAGAAGAAAAGAAAAGCTGGAGGCGGTAGCCGGAGAGATCCGGGCTGCCGGCGCCAAATGCCTGGTGGTGCCTTGCGACGTTACGGATGTCGGGCAGATTAAAGCCGCGGTAGCCGCGGTAATCGGGGAATACGGCAAGGTGGATATTCTGGTTAATAACGCCGGCGGGGGAGCGGTGCAGCCCCTGGAAGAATTGACCGACGAAAACTGGCAGCATAACATTGATCTGGATCTCAGCGCCGTCTTTAAATGCACCCGGGAGTTCGGTAAGGAGATGCTGAAAAAAGGGTATGGCCGGGTGATCAATGTTGCGTCTATCCTGGGGCTTGTGGGCAATGGCGATGTTCCCGTGGCAGGCTATCACGCTTCCAAAGGCGGCGTGGTAAACCTTACCCGGGCGGCCGCGGCGGAATGGGCGACAAAAGGAATCACCGTCAATGCCATCTGCCCCGGCTTTTTCCCTTCTGAAGCTAACGGCCCGGAAGCGATGGAAGCCATGGATGAGTTTATCCGCCGCTGCACTCCAATGAAACGGCCCGGACGGGAAGGCGAGCTGGATTCCACGGTAGTGTTTTTGGCCGCCGACGAATCCACTTATGTCACCGGCGCTGTCGTCACCTGCGACGGCGGCTGGACGGCGGTCTGAGGGGCGGGCTTGCCCCTTTGCCCCTAAAAACAAAGAAAGGAAGAGATCCGATGAGCCCCAACCCTTACGTCAAATTATTCGAGCCCATGCAAATCGGTAAAATGCACTTAAAAAACCGCCTGATCATGTCTCCCATGGGCACCTTTACCCCTATGCAGGACGGTACGGAAAGCGAAGAAGGCATCCGCTACTATGAGGAGCGGGCCAGAGGCGGGATGGGCATGATCATCATCGGCGCCCAGTTTCTGGACGAAAAGACTGCTCAGGGCGGCCCTACCATCGCTTTTTATAACAGCCGGGCCATTCCCAAGACCACAGTCCTTTGTGAGCGGGTCCACCGCTGGGGCGCCAAGATCTGCGCTCAGCTGAGCCCCGGCACCGGACGAAACGGAATGCCGGATATCGGCGAGAGGGTGCCGATTTCTTCTTCCGCTATTCCCTCGTTTTACAACCCGGAAATGATCTGCCGGGCTCTTACGGTCGAAGAAATCCAGGAAATCATGAAGGCCTGGGCCGCCGCCGCCAAATTTGCCGTGAGCGCCGGCTTTGACGCCGTGGAGGTCCATGCTCATGCCGGCTATCTCATCGATCAGTTCATGTCCCCCATCTGGAACAAACGTACCGACCGCTACGGGGGCAGCCTGGAAAACCGGGCCCGTTTTCCCGTGGAAATCGTTCAGACCATCCGCAGGACCGTAGGCCCCGATTTGCCTATCCTTTTCCGGATCGCTTTGGACCACCGTTTTCCGGGCGGCCGTACCGTCGAGGACAGCATGCCTTTGCTGAAGCTGCTGGAAGCGGCGGGGGTAGACGCCTTTGATGTGGATGCCGGCGCTTATGAGACGATGGATTATATTTTTCCGACGGCTTACCTGGGGGAAGCCTGCATGGCTTATGTCTGCGAGACCGCCAGAAAGCACGTAAAAGTGCCGCTGATCAACGCCGGCAGCCACAGCCCTGAGACAGCCCTGGAACTGGTCGAGTCGGGAAATTGCGATTTTGTCATGTTTGGCCGTCAGGCCATCGCCGATCCCCAATTCCCGAATAAACTGCGGGAAAACTGCCGGGAAGACATGCGGCCCTGCCTGATCTGCAATGAGGAATGTATCGGACGTATTTTTGGACGCCTGACCCAGCTGTCCTGCGCCGTCAATCCCCGGGCCGGCTTTGAAGGGGCTATGGAGATCGAAAAAACCCGGGAGCCCAAAGATATCGTGGTGATCGGCGCCGGTCCCGGAGGGCTGGAAGCCGCCCGGACAGCAGCGATGAGAGGCCATCGGGTGACTCTCTATGAGAAGAGCGATAAAATTGGCGGCGTTTTCGGCGCTATCGCCACAGCCCCTTTCAAAAAGCGGATACGTGAACTGATCCGGTGGTATGGGGTACAACTGGAAAAGCTGGGGGTAAAGGTGGTGCTGAATACGGAAATCGGCCCGGACGATCCCCTGCTGGAAAAGGCGGACCGCATTTTTGCCGCCACCGGCTCCGAAGCTGTTTTGCCGCCGGTCAGGGGCCTGGACGGGAAAAATGTGATCGGCGTCCTGGAGGCCCATAAACACGGTGTTAAAGGCCGGAAGATCGCCGTCTGCGGCGGAGGCTTAAGCGGCTGCGATACGGCTCTGGAACTGGCGCTGGAAGGCAAAGAGGTCACTGTGATCGAAATGTTGTCCGAATGCGCCAGAGACGTCATGCCGATTAATAAAATCAGCCTGATGCGGCTGCTGGAAGAAAACAAGGTTACCCTGATGACGGACAGCAGGGTCTGCGCCGTGGACGAAAAAGGCGTGACCATAGAAAAGAAGGACGGCGGCAAAGAGGTTGTGGCGGCGGATACGGTGATTACCGCTTTTGGCCGGAAGCCGGAGGAGGCGCTGATCCAGGCCCTCAGATCCCGCTATAACATAAAAACCACGGTTATCGGCGACGCGGAGAAGGCAGCCAAAGCCGGCAATGCTATCCGCTCCGGCTTCTACGCGGCTATGGCCGTGGAATAAGGAAGAAATCAGCATCAGAAAAGCAGAAAAAAGCTCCGGACCGCCGGAAAATAAAATTGCGGTCCGGAGCTTTCTGTTAAAAAGCAGCCCGGGATTTCAGCTCAGGGGCCCTTTTCGGTCGGAATTTCAGGACTGAGACTCTTTTCAGGACCCGGAGCTTTTTCGGCGCCGGAGCCTTTTCAGAGATCAGAGCCCCTTCAAACTTGGGGCCCTTTCAGAACCCGGAACTCTCTCAACGCTCTTTTAATAGGTCTCGAAACGCCCGATGGTAAAGAGTTCGCTGTGGCCCATAGCCTCGGCTTTGGTCTTTTTTCCCCGGGCTACGGCGAGAATTTCCTGATAGATTTCTTCCCCCACCTCGCTGATCTTTTTATTGCCGGCGATAATGCTGCCCGCATTGATATCGATATTGTCCTCCATCTTACGGAAGGTGGCGTTATTACCGGTGATTTTGATCACGGGGACAAAAGGAAAGCCGGTGGGCGTGCCCCTGCCGGAAGTAAAACAGACGATTTGAGCGCCGGCGGCGGCCATGGGGGTAACAACTTCTCCGTCCTGGCCTTCGGCGTCCATCAGGTAGAGACCGTGGGCTTTCGGCGCCTGGCTATAACCCAGGGTGCCGACAAAAGGACGGCTGCCGGATTTGAACATGCCCCCCAGGGCCTTTTCGGTAACCGAGCTTACGCCGCCGTCAAAATTTCCGGGGGTGACTAAAGCGGCCCGGTTGCTGGTTCGGTCGTAATTTTTTGTGCTTTCCCGCAGCACGTCTTCCGAATGACGGATAATGCGGATGATCTCCTGGCCCACTTGCTCGTTGACGGCCCGCTTGGCCAGGATGTGCTCTACGCCCACCAGCTCGCCTACCTCGGTCAGGATGGCGGAGCCCCCCTGATCGATGATCCGGTCTATCGCCATCCCTAAAGCCGGATTGGCGGCGATTCCGGAGGTGGCGTCGGTGCCGCCGCACTTAACGCCCACCAGCAGCTCGCTGATGTCAAACTCCACCTTCTGCTGTTGGGACAGGCGCTGAGCCATTTTGGTGGCAATCTCCACACCACGGGCAATGGTTTTTACCGTACCGCCGATTTCCTGGATCACCAGGGTTTCCACCGGTTTGCCGCTGGGAGCGATTCCGTCGCAGAGTTCTTTTACCGACACTCTTTCACAGCCTAAGCCTACGACGATTACCGCGCCGATATTCGGGTTTTTTCCCAGTCCGATCAAGGTATTAATGGTCTGGTCCAGATCCGAGCCGTGCTGGCCGCAGCCCAGAGGGTGGGGCAGAGCTACGCACATATCCACCTGCCTGGCGATTTGCTCCGCCGCATGATTGGCACAGAAAACCGAGGGGATGACCGCAATATAATTCCGGATACCGTATTGTCCGTTTTCGCGTTTGTAACCCAGTAGCTTCATTACAGGAGTCTCCCTTCCCGGCCGTGTACGTCGTCCATATTGTGAATGTGGATCCACTGACCTTTCTGAATATCTTTTAACGCATAGCCGATAACCTCGCCGTATTTGATGATATCTTCGTTTTTAAAGATATCCCGCAAAGCGATTTTATGGGCGAACTCGATCGGCTCCAGGGCCACCACCGTGGTGTTCTCAAAGGTAGCGGCGTCGTTTTGCCTGGCGTCTTCCAGCATAACGCCGGCATTGTCGTCGGGTTCCATGATCAACATTCTTTTTTTCATGAGGTTCCTCCTTTGGATGAGTGATTACCAGTTTTTATTCTGCAAACCGGAAAGATTTCTCGTCATCCAGTCCGGTCCTTCCAGAATCCGGGTGACCATCATGGAAGCCACGGTGTCGCCGGTGGAATTTACCATGGTGGTGATGGGGTCGCAAAGCTGGCCCAGCATGATCACGATGGGCAAAGCTTCCGCAGGAAAGCCGAACATCGTGACGATCATGGCCTCTCCCACGGCGCCGCCGCCGGGAACCGCGGATATGGCCGTGGCGCTGAATACGGCCACCATGACCGCAAAGGCGTAAGTGCCCAGGCCTTCAAAGGGAATACCGAAGATCGCGCTGAGAACGGTGATTTTAAAAATACAGCTGAGACAGGAGCCGTCCATATGCATGGTGGCTCCCATGGGCAGAACCACGCTGCTGACGTCCTGAGGAACTCCGATCCGGTTGCAGGCCTCCAGATTCACCGGAATGGTCGCGGCGCTGCTGCGGGTACCGATGGCATTGACCGCAGCGGGAAAAATATTCTTGAAATAGGCTTTGACGCCGGCCTTCCCGGAAGCCATATAAGCATAGAGAGAAAAGAACAGGAAGAAGTAAGCAAAGAGCGTCGGGTAAAAAAGGGCCATGGCCTTGGCATAGGTACCTAAAAGGCTGGGGCCGTAAATGCCGGTCAGGTTGGCGAAATAGGCGGCCAGACCGATGGGGGCAGCCTTCATCAGCAGGCCGATCATTTTATAGATTACCTCGGAAATATTTACCAGACCCTGGTGTATTCCGGCGCCCTTTTCTCCCAGCATGGCTACGGCTACGCCGAAAAAGATGGCGAAGACAATCAAAGGCATCATATGACTTTTCGACAGAAGATTAGGAAAATCACTGACAGTAAACATATTGACCAGGTGGTCCCCCAAAGACAGCTGGGCTGCCTCGGCGGTTTCCGTAGCGGTAATGATCAGTCCCTGGCCGTAGGGGATAAATTGGATCAGAACCAGCATGACGATGGAAGCGATGGCGCCGGTAAAGACGAAAACGCCGATGACAGAACCCAGCATTTTGCCCAGCCGGCTTAAGTCACTGAAGCCGGAGATGGCGCTGGCAATGGAAAAGAAGACCAAAGGAATGATGAGGGTGAAAAGCAGATTGATAAAGATCTGACCGATAGGCTTGAAGACCGCGGCCTTTTCCCCGAGAAAAACGCCGGCTATACCGCCCAGGATAACGCAGACCAACAAAATAATAGGAAAACGATAGTTGGCTTTTACATGGATTTTCTGCTGGGACATGTTTTTACCTCCTTTGGATTTTCCGAAAGACAGTTTGGACGATTGACAAATTCGGGGCCCCTGGTTTAAGATGGAAAAAGAAATGAGCAAGCTTTACTATTCTCTAGCTACTACTCATCTAGTGAGTAGCTGCTAGAGATAAGGTATCATCATTGTCGGCGGCTGTCAACTTATTTTTTAAGAAAGGCCGGAAAGGAACGGCCGCCGGTCAGAGATAAGGAGGAACCCTCATGCCGACAGAATTAGATGAGAAAGAGATCCTGATCCTGGAATTGATCCGCAGCGCGCCGGAACCCATCGGCTCCTGGTATATCGTAAATTATCTCAATGAAAAAGGAATCCGGGTCAGTTCGGCTACGGTGGGCCGTGTACTGAATAAACTGGAGAGCCGGGGCTATCTGCAGAAGGAAAAGTTTAAGGGCCGCATCATTACGGAAAAGGGTTATCAGGCTATTCGCTATAATCTGGGGCTCAGGGAAATGGCCAGCGAGCAAAATAAAATTGTAGAACTGATCGATAAAAAGTATCTGTCCAACCTTTTGGATATCCTGGGCGCACGGCTGGTCCTGGAACCAGGTATAGCCGCCTGCGCCGCGGAAAATGCCGACGAAAAGGACCT
Source organism: Peptococcaceae bacterium (assembly GCA_034927285.1). Lineage (GTDB taxonomy): Bacteria > Bacillota > Peptococcia > DRI-13 > UBA5745 > JAYFQF01. The sequence goes on along the minus strand of JAYFQF010000015.1, from coordinate 27,854 downwards.
GATCCGGCTGAAAGAGTCTCTGCTGGCCGCCGAGGCTAACCGGCGGCCCGGCCAATGGGTAGCCGATGATAACCTGGATTTTCATGTGGCCGTGGCTGCCGCGGCGAAAAACCCGATCCTGGCCAGCTTTTTTAAACAGCTATCTATTTTAATGATGCAGACCAAAGATTTTCAATATATCATCCGGATAAATGACGAGGACGAACTGAAGGGTCACCGGGGCGTCTACGACGCCATTATAAACAAAGAGCCGGAGAAAGCCCGTCAGGCTATGGAAAATCATATCCGGAATCTGATCCGCGACGCCCAAGCCGCCCAGTAAACCTAAAAAAATGCCTGATCCTGCCACGGGGGTTTGATCGCCCAAAAAAGCCGCCCGGCAGTGGAAAGGCAGGCTTTCCACGCTGGGCGGCTTAAACGCTGTGCCGCTTTTTTTGCCGGAGGGGCTTTTTAGTCTTCCGCTTCGCCGTATTCATAAGATTCCCAGTACTCGTCGCTTTCCTCATAGGGGCGCGGACCGGGCAGGGGGCCGGGTCTGTAGCCGGGGAAGGGACGGAAGGGAGGCCGAAAGGGCGGGCGGCAGTCGTCAAACCAGAAGGGCCGGCAGGGCCGCAGAGGCCGGCAGGGCGGCGGGCAGGGAGGCAGCGGCCGGCAAACGGGCGGGCAAGGCGGCAGAGGTCTGCAGCAGCGACCCGCGAAAGGGGGACGTCCCCATCTGTGCGGGAAGCAGGGATCAAAGCCGTGGCATTGGTTCATGGAGTATGAACTGTGGCCCACGACTCTGCAGCCTTTATCATCACAGTAAATCTGCGTGCAGCCGTCAAAGCAGCCGGGGCAGGGAGGCAAAGGCCGGCAGCGGCTGGTACAGCCGCTGCCACCGATGGTTTTTCCGCAGCCGCAGGAGCTGACGGAGACACTTAAAACAGAGTTGCCACAGCCTGTGCCGTAGGCACCTTGCAGAACTGTGTTGCCACAGCCCGTGCTGTAGACGCCTTGCTGAACCGTGTTGTCGTAACCGCAGCCTTTGCGGCAGGAGGTAGGCCAATTGCAGTTTACAGGGTAGGTCCCGGGTCGGCCGGGGCGACCGTTGGCAAATGTGGTTCCAAAGGACTCCACATATGTGCCTGCGTTGAGGGATTTCATTCGACATGCATCCTTTCTTTTTTTCGGGGTGGGCCGGAGGGGGCCCGAAACTCCGGCTCGCTATATCCTATGACCATGGCTTGGCAAAGGTGTCGTTGCGGCGCTTTTTTATTCGAAGCAATCCGCCCTGATCCCCCTGGCCTTTCTGATTTTCCCGATTCTTAACGCCCGGCTCTGGCCAGACTTGGCACTCCTTTAGACTCCGCCTGGGGCGTTGGGCTGCGATCTGCGGAATTTCGTTGACAAAGCTTTGAGCGGCTGATATAATGATCTTCGGTATTTTTAAAGTAAAAAAGGTCATTTTGAGGATGGACATGAAGGTTCAAATCAGTCGTCTGATGGAAGAGCCGGGGGCAGCGAAAGCCTTCGACTTTCTTTTACCCCCTGAGGAAATCCGGCATGAGGAATACCGATTGTTAACGCCTCTCAGGGTTTGCGGGAACGTGATAAACACGGGAAACGAATTGTGTCTGAAGGGCACGCTTACCACCCGCCTGGCAGGTTCCTGCAGCCGCTGTCTCGGCCCGGTCACCCAGGATTTCCGGTGCGAATTCGACGAGCTGTACGATTACGGCGAGTTTGCGGAAGAAGATTCCCTTGATGTGGCGGAGGTCGCCCGGGAATATTTCATCGCGTCCTTGCCGCTGAAAGTACTTTGCAGCGACGATTGCCCAGGCCTGTGCCCGATCTGCGGCAAACCACTGGCCGACGGGGAGTGCGGTTGTGTAAAAAAAGAGACGGACCCTCGCTTGGCGGCTTTAAAAAAACTGTTGGATTAAAGTATATCGAATCTAAGATTTGTCTTTTGCAGAGGAGGTGCGGATCATGGGTGTACAACAACATCGTCATTCCAAGTCCAGAGTACGGAGAAGCCGTGCGGCGGTTATGAAAATGGAGGCTCCTAAGTTTGCGGAGTGCCCCAAATGTCATGAACCTAAAATGCCTCACCGGATTTGTCCTTCTTGCGGCTACTACAATGAAAAAATCACGGTGGCTCCCAAAGTTAAAGAGGACTGATCTGATTTTCCGATATTGTACTTGCGAACTCTCCCATTGACGTTAAGCCGATCAGGGAGAGTTTTTTCCGTACCCATTTTGATGAGCGGCCTTCCGGCTGATCCGGGCGGGCCAGGCGACAGGAGGAGATTATGCGGATAGCGATAGATGCCATGGGCGGGGATCATGCCCCGGAGGAGATCGTCAAAGGCGCACGGCAGGCTCTGGAGGCCGACCCGGGTCTGGAATTGATTTTAGTGGGCGACGAAGAGGCTATTTTAAATTGCTGGCCCAAGGCAAAGGAGACGGCAAGGGTTCGGGTCTGCCACGCGGCAGAGGTGATCGGCATGGACGAGCATCCGGCCATGGCTTACCGGCGCAAAAAAGACGCCTCCATCACCGTGGCCACGAAGCTGGTGAAGGAAGGGCAGGCCGACGCCGTGGTGAGCGCCGGTTCCACCGGCGCCCAGATGGTAGCGGCCCTCTTCGGCCTGGGCCGGATCAAGGGCGTGGACAGACCTGCTATCGGCTCATTTATGCCGACTTTGCAAGGCCCCCGTTTTATGCTGGATATCGGCGCCAATACCGACTCCGAGCCGGAAAATCTGCTGCAGTTTGCCTGGATGGGCCGCATTTATGCCTGTCATGCCCTGGGCATCGAAAATCCGGGGGTCTGGTTGTTGAGCAACGGGGCTGAGGCGGAAAAGGGCGATGAGCGGACCCAGAAAGCTCATCGGCTTTTAAGCGAATCCCAGGGCCTGAATTTCCGGGGCAATGTGGAGGGCCGGGATATTTTGAAAGGCCGGGCGGATATTATCGTTACCGACGGCTTTTCCGGCAACGTGGCGCTGAAGACTATGGAAGGCACCGGAGAAGCCATGTTTGCCCTGATGAAAGAGGCGTTTCTCAGCGATACCAAAAGCAAGCTGGGGGCTATGCTTCTAAAACCTGCCCTGAAGGAACTGAAGAAAAAGCTGGACTATGAGGAGTATGGCGGCGCGCCCCTTTTAGGGGTGAAAGGCGTCAGTATCGTCTGTCATGGCAGCTCCCGGGCCCGGGCCATCCAGGTAGCCGTTGAAAAAGCGGCCCAGTGGGTGGCTTCCGGCTTTTTGGCTCAGCTGGAAAGCCATGATTTTGCCGCGTCTTCAATTAAAACCGCCCGGGCCAAAGCGGAAGGGGCAAGCCAGGATTGAGCGTCAGGAAGGAAAGAATCACAAAAAGAAGAAAGCAGGAGAATTAAGGCCTGTTTTCTCTCTTTATCCGATGACCGGACTATAGAATTGTGAATTTTTTTAACCCGGGAAAAATATTATAAAAGAGTACTTGACCAGAGGAAATCAACTTGTTATCCTAAATGCAGTCAGTAGATTCTATGTAAGATCGAACCGTTCTTGGTATGCGGCGATTGGAAGGGGGTGACCTTGTGAATCTGTCCGATAAAGTAAAACAGATTTTGTCCGAGCAGCTAAGCGTTGATCCGGCAGATCTGACGGATAACACCAGCTTTGACGACTTGAATGCGGATTCCTTGGATGTGGTGGAGTTAATAATGGCTTTAGAGGAGGAGTTCGATATCGAAATCCCCGATGAGGATGCCGAGAAAATCCGTACGGTAGGCGATGTGATCGAATATATAAAAGATCGCATCAGCTGAAAGCCGATAGATCAGCAGAATCAACGATAGCGCTTTCCCGGCAGGGAGGCGCTTTTTTATTAGCGTTTTTTTGGTTTTGACCATGCCGCCAGGATATAGTATTATTGGGAATGGATAATCGTATGATATTAACCAAAATAAGGAGGAGGCCATGACGGATAAGGAAAAAATCAGGCGGCTCCGGCATGAGGCGGTAAGCGAGCTGATTCGGCGCCTGGAGCTGGACAGGTTGGAAGGCGTTGCGCTGGAGGAAGAGCTTCTGGCCACGGCCCTGCGCCATCCTTCCTTTTGCGTAGAGCATCCGGCCCTGGGGCAGGAAGGGCAGCCGCCGGAAAGTAACCAGCGCCTGGAGTTTCTGGGCGACGCGGTGCTGGGCATGATCACCGCCCATTATTTGTATCTGAGATATCCCAAGTCGCCGGAAGGAGAACTGACCCGTATCCGGGCGGGGCTGGTCTGCGAGAAGTCTCTGGCGGCAGCGGCAAAAACGATGGGCCTGGGGGATTATCTGCAGTTGGGCCGGGGAATTGCCATTACCGGCGGAGCCCGTCAGGCGTCGATTCTGGCCGATACTTTTGAAGCCCTCCTGGGGGCCTTATACCTTTGCGGAGCCAGCCAAAAGGCGCTGGAGGGTTATGTTTTCCGCTACATCAGGTCCGACGGCGACGCCTGGGAAAGGAACCTGATCGAAGATTACAAGGGTATGCTTCAGGCCCTGGTTCAAAAGACCAATGACAGGAAGCTGACTTATGAGATCCTGGACGAGCAGGGCCCGGACCACAGGAAGATGTTTTTGGCCGGCGCCTTTTTGGACGGCCGGGAAATCGGCCGGGGCTGGGGCAATACCAAACAGGAAGCCCAAAAGCAGGCGGCGAAGCTGGCTTTATTCCAGTTGCAGAAGCAGGAAGGGCAGCAGGATAGTTAACGGGCCCGCAGAGTAATCATTCGTCCTTTAAGTTACAGATCGGGGAGGCCATGCTTTTATGTTCTTAAAAAGGCTGGAGCTGTACGGCTTCAAATCCTTCGCGGATAAAACGGTGCTGGAGTTCAAACCGGGGATCACCCTGGTGGTGGGCCCCAACGGCAGCGGCAAATCAAATATTACCGACGCTATCCGCTGGGTTTTGGGCGAGCAAAGCGTCAAATCCCTTCGCGGCGGCAAAATGGAGGACGTGATTTTTGCCGGCAGTGAAAAAAGGAGATCCCTGGGTATGGCGGAGGTTTCCTTGACCATCGACAATACTGCCGGGGATTTTCCCCTGGATTTTAATGAGGTAACGGTGACCCGGCGGCTTTACCGTTCCGGGGAAAGCGAATATCAGATCAATAAAGTCCCCTGCCGCCTGAAGGATATCCATGAGTTGTTCATGGATACCGGCGTGGGCCGGGAGGGCTTTTCCATGATCGGACAGGGCAAGGTGGATGAGATCCTGCTGGCCCGGCCCGAGGAGCGGCGGGTGATTTTGGAAGACGCCGCGGGCATCGTCAAATATCGTTACCGTAAAAAAGAGGCGGCAAAAAAGCTGGATGAGACCCGCCAGCACCTTTTGCGCATCGACGATCTTTTACTGGAACTGGAAAGCCAAAGGGAGCCTTTGGCCAAGCAGGCTCAGGAAGCCAGGCGCTATAAGCTGATCAAAGACGAGCTGGACCAGCTGGAACTGGGAGTCATTACCGGCGAGATCCGCAGCGCAAAGTCTAAGGTGGAAGTCCTGCAGCAGGAGCTGGCAGAGCTCAGGGATCAGCTTCTGCATCAGCGTACGGGCTTTTTAACGGCCCAAAACCAGGAAGAAGGGGTCCGGCTGGCCCTGGACCAGCTGAATGAGGAGATCAATGCCTGCCAGGAAAAGATCTACCGGCAGAGCCTGGAACGGGAACGGCTGGAAAACGAAAGCCGCACCGACCGCCAGCAGGCGGCGGCCCTGGCGGAGCAGGCCGGCGACCTGAAGGAAGATATCAGCCGGTTTGAAAAGGAACTGGCGGAACTGACGGCAAAGTGGCAGAGCCGCCAGGAGGAAGGAGCCAGCCTGGCGGAAAAAGTGGCAAAGGCACGCTGCCTTTTGCAGGAAGAAGAACAGCAGCGGGCTGAAGCCGATAAAACTTTGTTTGCCGGCCAGGAAGAGGCCGCCCGGGCCGAGGAAGCCCATCTGGATTTTCTGAAGGAAGACGCCGCGGTACAGAACCTGGTCACCGGCCATAAAGAACAGTTGGCGGCGGCGGCCCGGCAGCGGGAAAAGGCGGAAGAAGTTCTGGCAAAAGCCCGGGAAGAACTGGCCGCGGCCAGGAGCCGGGGCGAAGAAGTGGCTTCAGAGGGCCGTAAGCTTTTGGCCGAGGAGGAGGCCCGCCGCGGTGAACTGACCGCTGCGGAATTGCAGGTGGAGACCGCGGCTCAACAGCTGCGGGAAAAACAAAATGCCAACCGGGCCTTGGCCGCCGAGCGGGGGCAGATCCTGTCCCGGTTTAAGCTCCTGGAGGAAATGGAAAAGGAAGGACAGGGCTATGCCCAGGGCGTCAGAGAAGTGCTGCGGCGGCGCAGCCAGGACAAGCTGCCGGGGATTTTCGGCACCGTGGCCCAGAGCCTGAGGGTAGATAAGGAATATGAGGCCGCGGTGGAGGTGGCCTTGGGCGGCTCCGCACAGAACGTGATTACCGAGACGGAACGCAGCGCTCAGGACGCCATCCGCTGGCTGAAAAATATGGACAAAGGCAGGGTCACTTTTTTGCCTTTGGACACCCTGCGTTCCGCTAAACCCCAGGGAAGCGGCCTGCCGAAAGGCAAAGGCATCGTCGGCCGGCTGGTGGATCTGGTGGATTTTGAAGATAAGTATCTGCCGGCCATGGAATTTCTCCTGGGGAGGATCTGGCTGGCCGACGAGTTGTCAAACGCCGTAGCCCGGGCCCGGGAAACGGATTTCCGCTACCGGATCGTCACCCTGGACGGACAAGTGGTCAATGCCGGCGGCAGCCTGACCGGCGGCTCCATGAAGCAGTCCGGCGGCGGTTTTATCAGCCGGCGCCGGCAGCTGGAAGAACTGGATAAAGAGATCCGCCGGATATCCAGGGAATTGTCCGCCGGAGAGGAAGAAGAAAACGGCCTGCACCGGGCCTGGGAAGAGGCCAAGGAGGTTTTGGCCGCGGCCGGCGAGGCCTTGAGAAGCGCTCAGCTGGCTTTGGCCGCCGGGGAAAAGACCCGGCAGCACAGCGATGAAGAAATCCGGCGCCTGGAAACAGCTTTGGCCGCTTTGGAAAACCAGCAGGACACCGACGATACCGAAAGGGTACGGCTGGAAGGACTGATTCTGCAGGCCCAGGAGGACCGGCGGCTTTTGGCGGAAAAAATTGCGGAAAACCGGCGGTCGGCGGAAAAGCTGCGCCAGGAAATCCAGCAGCACCAGAGTCTGCGGGCCGCCCGGCAAAGCCGGCTGACGGAGCTGCGGATACAGCTGGCCGGCGACGAGGAGAAACTGAATTCTTTCGATAAAGAAGGCGGTTTCCTGAAAGAACGCATGGGACAGCTGGAGAGCAATATCGGCTCCCAGCAAAAGAATATCCAGCTTTGCCTGGAACGGAGCCGGCGGCATGACGGGGCCTGCCGGGAAAGGCAGCAGGTCATCGACAGAATCGTTGAAGAGCTGGCCGCACTGGAAGAAATGAAAAAAAACCGGCAGGAAAAGCGGCAGTCCCTGCAGGCGGAGGTCAGCGCCCTGGATGAAAACCAGAAGGCCGTCAGCTTAGAGATCCAGAAAAAAGAGGAACGCTGCCACCAGCTGGAATTGCAGGAAACCAGGCTTTTAGCCAACCTGGAGGAATGGACCTCCCGCCTTGAGGAGCAGTACGCCATGGAATGGCAGACAGCCCTGGAACAGGTGGAGCCCGTGCCGGAAAAGCGCAGGGCCCAGGCCCGGATCAAAGAAATCAAGGACGAAATTGCCGCTATGCCCCAGGTAAACCTGGGAGCGGTGGAGGAATATCTGCGGCTGGAAGAACGGCTGACCTTTCTGAAAGAACAGACCCAGGATCTGATCAAGGGCAAGGACGATCTGGAGGCGGTAATTCAGGAAATGGACCAGATCGTGGCCAAGAAGTTCAAGGAAACCTTCGACGAAGTCAACGTGAAGTTCAACGAGGTTTTCCAGCGCCTTTTTGCCGGCGGCAGGGCCAGCCTGTATATGACGTCGCCGGATAACCTGCTGGATACCGGTGTGGACATTATGGCTCAGCCTCCGGGAAAAAAGGCCCAGAACCTGGCCCTTTTGTCCGGAGGGGAAAAAGCCCTGGCGGCGATTTCCCTGCTTTTGGCCATGTTACAGGTGCGTCCCAGCCCCTTTAGCATTCTGGATGAGATCGAGTCGGCCCTGGACGAGGCCAACGTGGAGCGTTTTGCCGCCCTGGTGAAAGAGTACAGCCGGGAATCCGGCAGCCAATTCATCATCATCACCCACCGCCGGGGCACCATGACCATCGGCGATGTGCTATACGGCGTGTCCGCGGAAGAATTTTCCGGCGTGTCGAAGATATTAAGCGTAAAGATCGAGGAAGAACCGGATTACGACGAAGCGCTGCCAAGGTAGGCTGCGGCTGATACAGGAGAGGATCGGAGGAACATTGCCATGGGTTTGTTCGGAGGCTTATTTAAAAAGCTCGGCCAGATGGTCAGCGGCCAGAAAATCGACGACGAATTTTTTGACCGGCTGGAAGAGCAGCTGATTCTGGCGGACATGGGTGTGGAGACAGCCATGGAGCTGGTGGAGGACCTGCGCCGGGACGCAAAAAAACTGGGCCTGGATTCCGGCGAGGCGGCTTTGGAGCATTTGAAGGCCCGGATGAGCGAAATGCTGGCCCAGGGGGATCATCAGCTGAATTTAGAACAGGACGGCCTTTCCGTGATCCTCTTTTTAGGGGTAAACGGCGTAGGCAAAACCACCACCATCGGCAAGCTGGCCCAGCGCTTCAGGCAGGAAGGCCGCCGGGTCTTGGTGGCGGCGGCGGATACCTTCCGGGCCGCGGCTATTGATCAGCTGGAGGTCTGGTGCCAGAGGGCCCAGGTGGAGCTGATCCGCCACAGCGAAGGATCGGATCCGGCTTCCGTGGTTTATGACGCCATCGCCGCGGCCCATTCCCGCAAGGCCGAGATCCTTTTGGTGGATACGGCGGGCCGGCTGCAAAATAAAAACAACCTGATGGAGGAGCTGAAAAAATTACGGCGAATTATTGAACGGGAGCATCCCGGCCAGCCTTGCGAGGTCTTGCTGGTGCTGGACGCTACCACCGGCCAGAACGCTCTGTCCCAGGCTAAGCTCTTCAAAGAGGCCGCCGGAGTTACCGGGGTGGTGCTGACCAAACTGGACGGCACGGCCAAAGGCGGCGTGGTTTTGGGGATCCAAAACGAATACCGGCTGCCGGTAAAGTTTACCGGCTGGGGAGAAGGGGTGGAAGACTTAAAACCTTTTGATCCGGAGAGCTTCAGCCGGCGCCTGTTTGAAGAATAGGCGTTTTGGAGAAAGGGCGCTTATTTGAAGAATAAAGGAGAGAGGCAAGATGGAACAGATTGAATTTGCGGTGATCGGCGGCACCGGCGTCTACCGGGCGGATATGCTCACCGATATCCGGGAAGTCCATGTGGATACCCAATACGGCGGGGTGGATCTGTTGAGCGGCCGCTGCGGGGACAGGAGGGCGGCTTTCTTAACCCGCCACGGCAAAGGCCATTCCGTGCCTCCCCATATGATTAATTACCGGGCCAATATCCTGGCCTTAAAGAAGCTGGGCGTAAAGCAGATCATCGCCACCACCGCCGTAGGGTCTTTGAATCCGGCCATGAAGCCGATGGACTTCGTGCTGCCGGATCAGTTCCTGGATTTTACCAAGACGCGCAAAACCACTTTTTATGACGAGGCAGGCGCCGGGGTGGTGCATCTGGACGTAACCGACCCCTATTGCCCCCGGACCAGGGGGCTGATCGAGGCTAAGGCTAAAGCCCTGGGGCTTGCCGTCCATAACGGCGGCTGCTACGTCTGCACCGAAGGCCCCCGTTTTGAATCTTCGGCGGAAATCCGTATGTTTGCCAAAATGGGCGGCGACCTGGTGGGTATGACCAGCATACCGGAAGTGCTTTTGGCCCGGGAGGCCGGTATCTGCTATGCCACCATTTCCATGGTGACCAATTTTGCCGCCGGCATTTCCGATGCGCCTTTAAGCCATCGGGAAGTGCTGGAGGCTATGGCCCGGCTTTCCGGGGATATTTCCAGGCTGATCATGGCTTTGCTGGCGGAGATGCCGGGGCCGGAGGACTGCGGCTGCCTGACCCAGGCGCCGGAATGGGCCAATATCATGGCCCGGGAAAAGTAGGTTTTAAAGGAGTTGAGAAAATGAGCTGGCTGATTAAAGAAGCGCTGATCGTTCCGATGGCCGGGGAAAAAACCTGGTTTACCGGGGATATCGCCGTTATCGACGATAAAATCGCCGCCGTAGGGGAAAACCTGTCCCCGGAATACAACGACTTAAAAAAGATCCCGGCCAAGGGCTTCATCGCCATGCCGGGCCTGATCAACGCCCACACCCACGGCAGCATGAACCTGTTCAGGGGCTGCGGCGACGACCTGCCCCTGAAGGAGTGGCTGGAAGAAAGGATTTGGCCCCTGGAGGACCGGCTGACGCCGGAACTGGCCCGGACCGGCGCCATGAGCGCCATCCTGGAAATGATCCGGGGCGGCACCACCGCTTTTTGTGATTCCTATATGTTTATGGATGAAATGGCCAAGGCCGTCCTGGAAAGCGGAATACGGGCAAACTTAAGCCGGGGTCTGGTGGATACCGACGGCGGCGGGGCTAAGCGGCTGAAAGAAGGCCGGCGCTTCCTCGAAAACTGGAAAGGCCAGGGCGGCGGCCGCATCAGGTGCTGGCTTTCGCCTCACGCTCCTTACACCTGCAGCGACGGCTTCCTGCGGGAGATCAAGGATGCCGCCGTAAGCCTGGGCGTAGGGTTAAATATCCATGTGGCCGAAACAAAAAAAGAATTCAACGACAGCGTGGTTCAGTATGATCTGACTCCGGTGGAGCGGCTGGAAAAACTGGAAATTTTCGGCGACGTGCCGGTGGTGGCTGCCCACTGCGTCTGGCTGGGGGAAGATGACCGGCGGATCCTGGCGGAAAAGAAGGTGGCCGTGGTCCACAATCCCCAGAGCAATTTAAAACTGGGCAGCGGTATCGCCATGGTGCCGGCCCTGCTGGCCGCCGGCGTTCAGGTGGCTCTGGGCACCGACGGCGCCGCCAGCAATAATAACCTGGACATGTGGGAGGAATTGCGCGCCGCCGCCCTGCTGCATAAAGGGGAACGGCACAATCCCACCGTCCTGCCGGCAAAAACAGCCCTGGAAATGGCCTGCTCCGCCGGTGCCCGGGTGATCGGCTTCCCGGAATGCGGCACAATCGAGAAGGATAAGAAAGCGGACATCATTTTGGTAAATCTGGATCAGCCTAATATGCGACCTTTGCTTGACCCCGTTTCTCAACTGGTGTATTCCGCCGGCGTCCAGAACGTGGATACGGTGATGGTGGACGGGCGGCTGATTATGCGCAAAGGCGAGATGATGACCCTGGACGAAGAAAAAATCCTCTGGGAGGTGCAAAAAGCCGCCGAGGATCTGTTGAGTTAAATAAATGGATTCCATCGAGAGGATTCCGGCCAAAACCCTGGTGACCAGCACAAAAAGCCGGGAATGGTTCGGCACCGAATACAATATGAATATCTATAAGGGCTGCTGTCACGGCTGTATTTACTGCGACAGCCGCAGCGACTGCTACCGGGTGACAGATTTCCAACGGGTGCGGGTCAAGGAAAATTGCCTGGAGATCATCCGCAACGATCTGCGCCGCAAGGTAAAGCGGGGCGTGGTGGCCACCGGCGCCATGAGCGATCCTTATAATCCCTTTGAAAAAGAGCTGCAGCTGACCCGTAAAGCCCTGATGCTGATCGACGCTTATTCCTTTGGCGCGGCCATCGCCACCAAAAGCGACCTGGTCCTTCGGGACGCCGATATCCTGAGGGATATCGCCGGTCATTCACCGGTAATCGTAAAAATCACCATCACTACGCCCCGCCAGGACCTGGCGCTGAAAGTCGAACCCCAGGCCCCTTCGCCCCAGCGGCGTTTTGACGCGATAAAGGCGTTGACCGGGGCCGGGATCTATACCGGTATCCTTTTGATGCCGGTGCTGCCTTTTATCGAAGACCGGGAAGAGGATATCCTGGAGCTGGTAGAGCAGGCCTGCCAGGCCGGAGCCCGGTTCATTTATCCTTTTTTCGGCATGACGACGCGGCCCGGCCAGCGGGAGTATTACCTGGAAAAGCTGGAAGAAGCCTTTCCGGGCCAGGGCCTGGCGGAAAAGCACCTGAGCCGCTACGGCAGCAGGTATTACTGCCCCAGCCCCCGGGAGAAAAAGCTTTGGCAAAGCTTTGAGGCCGCCTGCCGGGAACGGGGGATTCTCTGCCGTATGCGGGATATCGTGCGGTCCTACCGCCAGGGTTACGGCATGGAGCAGCTGAGCCTGTTTTAGGGGTTCGGGGACCTGGCAAGAGTAAAGGGAGTTTAAGGCTTTGGTTTTACGGCAGGAGTTCAGGACTTTGCTTTTTATAAAGGTCTTTCCCGGCAGGGGAATGCTTTTGGACAAAGGGAAGACATTAGGACAAAAGACAGGAGTTCAGCGGCTTAAGACGTGTTATGGGAAAATGCTTGACAAAGCCGGGCCGTGCCGGTAAAATATGTTTTGCCGTATGTTAAGTAATTTTCATTGACAGCCGGTGCCGCCGGGGCGGCCGAAGGAAAGACGAGGACGGGCCGCAGATGAAGGATTTGAAGAAAGACATCGTCAGAAGGGCCCTGCTGCTGGATTATTACGGTCCCTTGCTGACCGAAAAGCAAAGGCAGATCTATGATCTGTATTTTCAGGAGGATCTTTCCCTGGGTGAGATCAGCGACCTGCAAAAGGTAAGCCGTAACGCGGTTTACGATCTGCTGGTCCGCACCGATGAGAAGATGGAGCGCTACGAGGAGGCTTTGGGGCTGATCCGGGGAGGCCAGGCTCAGCGGGAAGGCAAGCAGGCTCTGGCCGGACGCTTTCGGGAATGGCTTAAGCGCAATGCCGCCGGTCTGGATAAAGAAGAACAGGCGGAGCTGGCCGATCTGATCGGTCAGCTCGGCAGGCTGTAGCGAAACGAGATCCAAGGAGGCCAATATGGCATTTGAATCCTTAGCCGACCGGCTGCAGGATGTATTCAAAAAGTTAAGGGGCAAAGGCAAGCTTTCCGAGCAGGACGTAAACGACGCCATGCGGGAAGTACGGATGGCGCTTCTGGAAGCCGACGTAAACTACAAGGTGGTAAAAAGCTTCGTGGCGTCGGTGAAGGAACGGGCCATTGGTTCCGAGGTCATGGAAAGCCTGACGCCGGGTCAGCAGGTCATTAAGATCGTAAATGAAGAGATGACTAAGCTGATGGGCGATAACCCCTCCCAGATCCAAAATGCCGGCCGGGGACCCACCGTGATCCTGATGGCCGGCCTTCAGGGTTCCGGTAAGACCACCTCCAGCGCCAAACTGGCCCGCTACTTTAAAAAGCAGGGGCGCCGGCCTATGCTGGCGGCCTGCGACATCTACCGGCCCGCCGCCATCAAGCAGCTGCAGGTACTGGGCCAGCAGCTGGAGGTACCGGTTTTTTCCATGGGGGACAAGGTAAATCCCGTGGACATCGCCAAAGGCGCATACGCCCAGGCCGAACGTCAAGCCTGCGATATCCTGATTATCGACACCGCCGGGCGTCTTCATGTGGACGAGGCCCTGATGGAGGAAATCCAGGGGATCGCGGCAGCGGTAAAACCCCAGGAGATCCTTTTGGTGGTGGACGCCATGACCGGCCAGGACGCGGTGAAGGTGACCGAGGCGTTTAATGAGCGGCTGGAGCTCAGCGGCGTGATCCTGACCAAGCTGGACGGAGATACCCGGGGCGGGGCGGCCCTTTCCGTCAAGGCCGTTACCGGCAAACCCATCAAGTTTGTGGGGATGGGTGAAAAAACTGACGCCCTGGAACCCTTTTATCCCGACCGGATGGCTTCCCGGATTTTAGGCATGGGAGACGTGCTCACCCTGATCGAGAAGGCCCAGGCCAACGTGGACATGAAAAAGGCCCAGGAAATGGAGCAAAAGCTCCGCAAGGCCGAATTTACCCTGGAAGATTTCCTGGACCAGATGGAGCAGATGAAAAACATGGGCCCTTTGGATCAGATTCTGGGCATGCTGCCCGGAGCCGGCAAGATCAAAGGCCTGAAAGATCTGCAGTTAAATGAAAAAGACATGGCCCATACGGAAGCTATCATCAAGTCCATGACGCCGGAGGAGCGACGCCGTCCCATGATCATCAACGGCAGCCGCCGCAAACGGATCGCCGCGGGCTCCGGAACCAGCATCGCCGATGTAAACCGTTTGCTGAAGCAGTTTGAGCAGTCCCAAAAGATGATGAAACAGATGAGTTCCTTAGCTTCCGGCAAAGGCAAAAAGGGGGTTAAGCTGCCCTTTTAGAAAGACCGTTAAAAAAAGCGCAAGCTTATTTTAATTATTGAATTTGAATAGAAATGGAATTTGATTAAGGAGGTGACAAAAATGGCAACAAAAATTCGGCTGAGAAGAATGGGCGCTAAAAAGGCTCCTTTCTACCGCGTTGTTGTGGCCGATTCCCGCAGTCCCCGCGACGGCCGCTTCATTGAGGAGATCGGTTACTACGATCCCACCAAGACTCCTGTTGTTATCAATATTGATGGGGAACGGGCGAAATACTGGGTCGGCACCGGCGCGCAGCCTTCCGAAACGGTCAAGGCTTTGTTGGTAAAAGCCGGCGTCGTTACAAAGTAAGGAGGTCGCCATGAGAGATCTGGTGGAGTACTTGGCTAAGGCGTTAGTTGAGCATCCCGAGCTGGTGGTGGTTACCCAGCGCGAGGATGACGAGGCCATTGTCATAGAACTGCGGGTCTCTTCTGAGGATATGGGAAAAGTGATCGGCAAACAGGGCCGCATCGCCAAATCCATCCGCACTTTGGTAAAGGCCAGCGCCAGCCAGAGCGAAAAGAAGAAGATTGTGGTGGATATCGTATCCTAGTATTATATGATATAGGCCAAAGGATCGGGGAGGGCAGCCTTCCCGATTTTTATCATGCGAAGCAAAGGAGAAGCGGCTCATGTTCATCACCATCGGCAAAATTGTCAATACCCACGGCATCCGCGGTGAACTGCGGGTTCAGGTCTTCAGCGACGACCCCTGCCGGTTCGAATCCGAAAAGGAAATCTGGGCGGTAAGTCCCCTTTGGGCGGAAAGGTCCCAGGAAAAGGCTCACCGGCAGCAGCTGACCATCGAGACTGTGCGTTACCACAAAGGACTGACCATGCTGACCTTTGAGGAAATCCCGGACCTGACGGCGGCGGAAAAGCTGAAGGGCTGGTCTTTGCAGGTGGAGGAAGCCGATCTGCCGCCGCTTCCCGAAGGCCGTTATTATATTTATCAGTTGGTGGGCCTGGAGGTCTGGGAAGGTCAGGTATATTATGGCAAGATTACCGAGGTACTGCAGCCGGGCAGCAACGATATTTATGTGGTAGGGCCGCCGGAGGCTCAGGCGAAGGGGGAAAAGCCCGCCGGGGACCTTTTGGTGCCGGCCCTGAAAACGGTGGTAAAAAAGGTGGATCTGCCTGCCGGCCGTATGGAAGTGGAATTGCCGGCGGGGCTGTTGGAGCTGTACCGGCAGAACTGATTGAAGCGGGAGAGAGACGATGAAAATTACGGTGCTGACGATATTTCCGGAGATGTTTGACGGCCCCATGGGAGCCAGCATCATGAAGCGGGCCCGGCAGCAGGGCCTTCTGGAGTTCCGGGCGGTGGACTTCCGGGAGTATGCCTTCTCCAAGCATAAAAATGTGGACGACGAGCCTTTCGGCGGCGGCGCCGGTATGCTGCTGAAGCCGGAGCCAATCTACGCCGCTCTGGAAGCGGTGACCGGCAGCCGGGAAGATTACCGGCTCCGGGGCAAGGTTTTGCTGATGAGCCCCCAGGGGCATCCGTATACCCAGGAAAAAGCCCGGCAGCTTTCCCGGGAAGAGGAACTGGTCTTTATCTGCGGCCATTATGAAGGCTTTGACGAACGTATCCGGCTTTTGGCCGACGAGGAACTGTCCATCGGCGATTATGTGCTGACCGGCGGCGAGCTGCCGGCCATGGTGGTCATCGACAGCATCTGCCGCCTGATTCCCGGCGTATTGGGGGAGGAGGAGTCTCACCAGACCGATTCCTTTTCCGAAGGCCTGCTGGAACACCCCCACTATACCCGCCCCCGGAATTTCCGGGGGATGGAAGTACCGGAGGTGTTATTTTCCGGCAATCATGAACTGATCCGGCGCTGGCGCCGGAAGGAGTCGCTCAGGCGTACCTGGCAGAGGCGGCGGGGCCTTTTGCGCCGGATACCCCTTACGGCGGAGGATCAAAAATTTCTGGAGGAAATCTGCCGGGAGGAGGATGAGAAAAGTGCGGGAAAGGACTGAGGGGCCGGCAGCCCGGGCGTTTTTAGGCCTGGTGCACTATCCGGTTTATAATAAGCAAGGGGAAATAGTGGCCACCTCTGTCACCAATCTGGATATCCATGATATTTCCCGGCTGGCGGCTACCTACGACCTGAAAAAGTATTTTCTGATCCATCCTCATCCCAGACAGCATCAACTGGTGGAGGAGCTTTTGGAGTTCTGGCGGCAGGGCTACGGAGCGGAATATAATCCGGACCGCCGGGAAGCTCTGGAGCGGGTGATGCTGACCGAATCCATAGCGGCGGCGGAAGCCTGGATCCGGGATAATTACGGCGGCCCGGTGATCAAGGTAATCACCGACGCCCATATCAATCCCGACACCGTAAGCTATGCCGCCCTGCGCCGGCGGATTTGGCCGGAGGCTGCCGGAGCCGGGGCGGATACAAATTATCTGCTGCTTTTCGGAACCGGCCACGGCCTGGCGGCGGAAGTGATGGCTTCGGCGGATCTGGTGCTGGAGCCTATCCTGGGCCGGGGCGAATATAATCATTTGTCGGTGCGCAGCGCGGCGGCCATCATTCTGGACCGGCTTTTGGGGGACCGGTGATCATCCGGTTTTTTTGCAGAGATCTTGTACTTGACAAAATTAAGGAGTCCTGCTATTCTGATAATTAGATTATCGGTAATCAGGTTATCAATTATTTTTTTTATTGAAAGGCGGCTGCATGGCAAAACCTGATCGCTCCATCGATCCGCGGCTTATGGAAAGCGCAAAGAAAGAATTCCTGGCGGGCGGCTTTGAGAAAGCGTCCTTAAAGGCAATCTGCGAACATGCCGGTTTCACTACCGGCGCGCTGTACAAAAGGTATAAAGGGAAAGAAGATCTGTTTTGCGCCGTTGTCGCGGATACGGTTGCGGATCTGAACGAATTTGTAGAGCAAAGATGCGCCGTGGAGCCAAAGGCGCTCTCCGACGGCGCGCTGATCAAAGCCTGGGATATGGACGAGAAGGATATGATGCAGTGGTTCAGCTTCCTCTACGAGCATCGTGACGGCTTCGTTTTGCTTATCAAATGCGCGGGAGGAACGGTGTATGCCGGTTTCCAGCACGACTGGGTGGAGAAAATGACCGGGATAACCTACGATTTTTTCCTGGAGGCACAGAAACGGGGACTGACCCGCGCCGGCATATCCATAGAAGAAATGCACATCCTGCTTTCGGCGTTCTGGACGACCATATATGAGCCGTTTATCCACGACTATACCTGGGAACAGATCAAAGCCCACAGCAAGCTGGTCTGCGGCCTGTTTAACTGGCGGCGGGTGTTAGGTTTTGAAGCGTCTGCATAATGTCCCTTCCTGCGGAAGGGACAACATTTTGCCCGATGGTTAGTTGAGGCTAACCATTTGCGGAGGAGGAGTTTATTTTGTTTAGAAAGGTGCTGGAATATACCGGTGAGTACCGCAAGACGACGTATGCCGCCGTTGCCGCCATGCTTTTCGGTATCGTGATGAATGTCGTCCCTTTTTTATTTATTTATCAGATCATCAGGCCGTTGCTGATGCGGGAGACAATGCCGGCGGGATACGTGGTCTGGCGCATCGCCGCTATTGCGGTTTGCGTTTTGTTGTACGCCGTGTTCTATGTATGGGGGCTTTCGCTGTCCCACCGCAGTGCCTACCATACACTGGAAAACCTGCGCATCTCTCTTCAGAGAAAGCTGGAGGCGCAGCCTTTAGGGACCATTCAGGATAAGGGCATCGGCTCGATCAAAAAGATGTTCATTGACGACATTGAAACAATCGAGTTGCTGCTGGCCCATACGCTTCCGGAAGGAATCGCCAATCTGGCCGTACCGGTTATGGTGTTTGCCGGGATGTTTTTCGTGGATTGGAAGCTGGCGCTTCTGGCGCTGGGCTCTCTTCCCCTTGGCCTGCTGGCCATGACAGCCATGTACAAGATCGGCATGGGAAAAATGGCGTGCTATTATACGGCGGCGCAAAAGATGAACAATACTATCGTCGAGTATATCAATGGGATGGAGGTCGTCAAGGTCTTCAACCGGGACGGCGAATCCTATCACCGGTTTGAGCATGACGTAAAGAGCTACCGCGACTTCACGCTGGCCTGGTATAAGGCCAGCTGGCCGTGGATGGCGCTGTATAACAGTATTTTACCCACCGTCTCCCTGCTGGTTCTCCCCCTCGGGGCATATCTGGTGCTCCGGGGTTATTCGACCCTTGCGGATTTTGTACTGGTTTTGTGCATGTCCTTCGGAATCGGCGCACCGCTTCTCAGGGCGATGAGCTTTGTGGGTACGCTGCCTCAAATTAATTACAAAATCGAAAGCCTTGAGGAAATGCTTTCCACCCCGCCCCTGCGGCAGTTCCCGGGACCGTTCAGGGGCAAGGACCGTTCGATTGAATTTGACGACGTTCGTTTTGCCTACAAGGACGCCGAGGTGATCCATGGCCTGTCGCTCAAAGTCGGCGAGGGCAGCCTGACCGCTCTTGTGGGAGAATCCGGCAGCGGCAAGTCGACTCTGGCGAAGCTGCTGGTCCATTTTTACGACGTGAGCGGCGGGGCGGTGAAAATAGGCGGGCAGGATATCCGCGGTATGAGCCTTGAGGCGCTGAACAATGAAATTTCTTATGTGGCTCAGGAGCAGTTTCTGTTCAATATCAGCCTTAGGGAAAACATCCGCCTCGGCAGGCTTGACGCCACGGACGAAGAGGTCATGGCGGCGGCGGAAAAGGCGCAGTGCGGGGAATTCCTGGCCCGGCTTGAAAACGGTATTTGCACTCTGGCCGGCGACGGCGGGAAACAGCTTTCCGGCGGAGAAAGGCAGCGTATCTCGCTGGCCCGGGCCATTTTGAAAAACGCGCCTATCGTGGTGCTGGACGAAGCGACGGCGTTTATGGACCCGGAAAACGAGGAAAAAATGAACGAGGCCATCGCCCAGGTCATTCGGGGCAAGACCGTTATCGTCATCGCCCACCGGCTTCACTCCATCGTGAACGCGGACCGGATCTGCGTACTTCAATCCGGCAGCCTCACGGCGGTCGGCACCCATGGGGAATTGCTTGAGAGCTGCCCCGAATATCAAAGGCTCTGGCAGGCCGCCGAAGGCAGTACAAAGTGGAAGGTCAGCACCGCAAAAGGAGATGAAAACTGATGATCGCTTTAATGAGACGTATCCTTTCTGTTTCCGGGAAGTACAAGGCCAGGATACAGTCAGCCTTTGTATTCTCATTTTTGAAGTCTTTTCTGGCGAAAGCACCCATCGGTTTTGCATTTTTCGCTCTCACCGCGTTTTATAACGGTACGGCAAACTCGGAAATGTGCCTTTGGATAGGAATCGCCATGGCGGCCAGCCTGCTGCTGCAGGTCCTGTTCCACCATGCAGCCGACCGGCTGCAGTCGGCTGCGGGATTTATGGTGTTCGCCGAAAAGCGCATGGAGTTGGGCGCGCATCTGCGCAAAATGCCCATGGGCTATTTTACGGAAGGCAATATCGGCAAAATAAGCTCGGTACTGTCCACAGATATGGTGTTTATCGAGGAAAACTGCATGATGGTGCTGGCGGATATGATGAGCTTTATCTTTGCGCAGGGCATCCTGCTGATCTTCATGCTTTTCTTCAACGTGTGGCTGGGCCTTGCGGGCATTGCCGTCCTGCTGATCATCCTGCCGGTGGCCCGGGGAATGAAAAAAGAAAGCCTTGCGGATTCCGCCGTCCGTCAGGAGCAGAGCGAGAATCTGACGGAGTCCGTTCTGGACTTCGCCGAAGGCATCGGGATCATCAAAACCTATAACCTGCTGGGCGGGAAGTCCAAGGAGCTTTCCGACAACTTCCGGGAGAGCTGCCGGATCAGTATTCAATTCGAAGAAAATCATTCCCCCTGGCAGCGCCGGCTGAATATCCTCTACGGCTTCGGCGCGGTGGTGATTATTGCCCTTGCGGTGTATCTGAATTCCCGCTCCCTGCTGGATACGACCTTCCTTTTGGGCGTCATGCTCTTTATCTTCGATTTGTTCGGCCCACTCAAGGCGCTGTACAGCCAGAGCGCCCGTCTGACGGTCATGAACAGCTGCATGGACCGCATTGAGGCGGTATTCTCTCAGCCCGGGCTGCCGGACAGCGGTACGGATACGATCCCGGAGAGCGGTCCGGTCGCCGAAGTGCAGTTTAAGGAGGTGAGCTTTGCTTATGGGGACAAGGAGGTGCTGCGGGGCGTCTCTTTCGACCTGAAGCGCGACAGCATGGTGGCGCTGGTGGGGCCGTCCGGCGGGGGAAAATCCACGATCGCCAGCCTCCTGGCCCGCTTTTGGGACGTAAAATCAGGGCAGGTGCTGATCCGTGGCAAGGACGTGCGCCAGGTAAAGCTCAGCGACCTGATGAACCACATCAGTATGGTATTCCAGCGGGTATACCTCTTTCAGGATACCATTTATAACAACATCAGCATGGGCCGCCCCGGCGCAAGCAAGGCGGAAGTGATCGAGGCGGCGAAAAAGGCGCGCTGCTATGATTTTATCATGGCGCTGCCCGAAGGCTTTGATACTGTGGTCGGCGAAGGCGGAGAAACCCTTTCCGGCGGCGAAAAGCAGAGGATTTCCATTGCCCGCTGCATTTTAAAGGACGCGCCCATCGTCATTTTGGACGAAGCCACCGCCAGCGTCGACGCTGACAACGAGAGTTTTATCCAGGAGGCCATCAGCGAGCTGTGCAGAGGCAAGACCCTGCTGGTCATCGCCCACCGGTTGGGGACGATCCGCAATGCCGACAAAATACTGGTCGTCGCAGACGGCAGAATCGCCCAGGCGGGAACGCACGACGAACTGATCGGCGCCGGCGGGATTTACAAAGACTTCGTCACCGTCCGGGAGAACAGCCGGGGCTGGAGCCGGAGAAGCAAAGCGTAAGCCTGCCGGCGCCTGCGCCGTCCGGAAGACAGGGCTAAGGAAACTGCCATGAAAATTTCGGCGGGACGGTTATTAACGGGCAGGCCGTATTTCTTCATCTTAAATTTCGGAGGGGTTCAGACGGATGTCGAGGCAAACGTCACCGGCGGAGGTAGAAAGGCAGCAGGCGGTTTGCAGGCAATAGCTCTTGCTTTCGTCAGTCTTGCCGGCGGCGGGAGGCAAAATGTCGCATTGCAGGTCCTTTTCGGCCAGCATGGACAGCACATTGCCGCTGATAATATTGGCGATTTCCGATACTGCCGAGGTGACGAAGTCATCTACGGCGTCCAGTTCCATGCCGCTCATGATGTTGACCATATTAACGGAGGTCCGGGGAGGAAAATGATAGACGACTTCCCCGGTCAGGTCGCCCACCACCCCGATGGAAATATTGAGGGCGCCGGCGCGGAGAAAGCTTTCGGCAGGGCGGGCCTCGATATCGGAAAGATCCAGCATGAGCTGGAATACATTGCGGGTAGCTTCCAAAAACGGTGTATAAAGATCAGTGTTCATTGCCGGTCATCCCCTTTTCTATCGCGTAGGCGGCAATGCGCTGATCCTCTGCCGCAACATGATTGATCAGCCAGGCCAGCAGCTTGCCCGCAAACTGCTGCATCAGCTGCTCATCAAAGCCGCTTTTTTCGTACTCCTCCGAAACCTTTACCACATAGGCCACCATTTCGCCATGGATTTTTTTGTGCTCCTCATAATGGGGATAGCCGATTTTTCGCTGGTATTCCTCTTCGTCACGGAAATGCTCCACTACATAATTTTTCATAAATTCCAGCGTCTTATTAACCTGCTGCACCTTGTCCTCCCAGGAGGCGGCGGAGCGCAGCGTCTGAATAAAGGCGTCAACGCGCTGGAACAGTTCTTTATGCTGGGCGTCCACCAGAGGGACGCCTAACTCGTATTTGTCCTTCCACAGCATATTGGCTCAGTCCTTTCTCATGGATAAATAGAATTCTCTTGCCTCCCATTCTACTAACAGTTTCGAAATTTGTCGAGAACAGGTATTGATTATTTATATTGAAAAGGAGGGACTGTTCAATTTGCAAAAAAACATTTATACTATTATTTGATTGCTAATATTTATTCAAGGGAAGCGTCTGTTCAAGCGTCTGTCTAAGTGTCCATACGAGCGCAGCGGGAGGGAGCCAAATGGAGAATAAAATCGCGACGAAATGCATTCATGAGGGCTGGAAGCCGGAAAAAGGGGCTCCCAGACAATTACCGATTTACCAAAGCACGACATTTAAATACGATACCAGCGATGAGATGGGGAAGCTGTTTGATCTGGAGGCGGAAGGCTATTTCTACACCCGGCTGCAAAACCCCACCAATGACGCGGTGGCGGCTAAGATCTGCGCCATGGAAGGCGGAGCCGCGGCGATGCTGACTTCATCGGGTCAGGCGGCGAATTTCTATGCCATATTTAATATTTGCGAGACCGGCGATCATTTTATCGCCTCGTCGGCCATCTATGGCGGCACCTATAATTTGTTTGGCGTCACCATGAAAAAGATGGGGATCGAATGCACCTTTGTGGATCAGGACTTACCGGAAGAAGAATTGAAAAAGTACTTCCGGCCGAATACGAAGGCTGTTTTTGGGGAGACCATCACCAATCCCAGTGTTTCGGTATTTGATTTTGAAAAATTCGCGCGTCTTGCCCATACCCACGGCGTTCCCCTGATTATCGACAATACCTTTGCCACTCCGGTAAATTGCAGGCCCTTTGAGTGGGGAGCGGATATCGTCACCCATTCCACCACCAAGTATATGGACGGCCACGCGGTAGGCGTCGGCGGATGTATCGTCGACAGCGGCAATTTCGACTGGATGTCTTATGCCGGAAAGTTTCCGGGCCTGACCACACCGGACGAATCCTATCACGGCATAATATACGCGGAAAGATTCGGCAAAGGCGCATATATTACCAAAGCAACTTCTCAGCTGATGCGTGATTTCGGTTCTGTCCAATCTCCCCAAAACGCGTTTTATCTGAATATCGGACTTGAGACCCTGCCGCTGAGAATGAAGAAGCATTGCGAAAACGCTCTGGCGGCAGCCCGGTTTTTAGAAGGACAGGAGAAGGTGGCCTGGGTGCATTATCCCGACCTGGAAAGCAGCAAATACCATGATTTGGCCAAGAAGTACCTGCCTGACGGCTCCTGCGGCGTGCTGGCCTTTGGAATCAAAGGCGGGCGGGAGAAATCCATCAAATTCATGGATAAGTTAAAGCTGGCCTCCATTGTGACCCACGTAGCCGACAGCAAAACCTGCCTTTTGCATCCGGCCAGCCATACCCACAGGCAGCTTAGCGATCAGCAGCTCAGAGCGGCGGGAGTCGCGCCGGATCTTATCCGCCTGTCGGTGGGCATAGAGGACGCGGAGGATATTCTCGCCGATTTAAAACAGGCCCTTGAACAAATATAGAAGTACTCTTGTCCAAACATCGAAATGACTCCTGTCCAAACATCGAAATGACCATAAGCCGCTGCGGTCCTGACCCGCGCCGGCTTTTTTTATGTTTTGCAAGCCGATTGACGAAAGGTGGTCCGGCAGGTAAAATAGAACCGCGGGCATAGATACCCAGTGGGGTATCTGTGGGCGGCAGTTTATAAAGAGGCAAAGGGGGGGCGATAAAATGCGGCAGTGCATGGACGGGGAAAACCTGCATCGCAGGATGAATAAGGTCATGGGGCAGCTGAAAGCCATCGATCAGATGATCGACAAGGATGTGCCCTGCGAGGATATTCTGATTCAGATCAACGCGGCTAAAGGCGCCCTGCATAAGATCGGGCAGATCGTGCTGGAAGGCCATTTAAATCACTGCGTCCGGGACGGGATCGAGCATGGCGACGCCGATAAGACCATCAGTAATTTTGCCAAGGCCATCGAGCATTTCTCCCGGATGTCTTAGGGGACGGCGCCGTTTTTCCCCGGCGCCTTTTTTTATTGACAAAATATACCCCCTGGGGTATCATATCCGGTAGATATACATATACCCCTAACGGTATAAAAATTTGTCCGGAAAGAAGGCGCATCAATGGCAAAACTGAAAGAATTTTTAGAAGATGAAATCGGGAGAAAGATCATCTTCTTAGTCCTGAGCGGGATTTCGCTGGCGGTCAGCTTTCTCGATCCTGCCGGCTTGCCCTTTAACGCCGCCTGGGTGGCGGTAATCCTTTGCGGCCTGCCCATTATCAAAGAGGCGGTGACCGGCCTGGTCACGGAGTTCGACATTAAGGCCGACGTTTTGGTTTCCCTGGCTTTGGTGGCTTCCGTGATCATCGGTGAAATTTTTGCCGCCGGAGAAGTAGCGTTTATTATGCAGATCGGTTCGCTGCTGGAGGAATTGACGGTAAAAAAAGCCAGGGCCGGCATTGAAAAGCTGGTCAGGCTGACGCCCAGGACCGCCCGCCTGATCGAAGCAGGCAAGGAGCGGGTGGTGCCGGCGGAGGAGGTGCGGGTGGGACAGCTGCTGCGGGTGCTGCCCGGCGAAACCATCCCCGTGGACGGCACGGTTTTGGCAGGCGATACTTCCGTGGATCAGGCGGTGATGACCGGTGAATCGCTGCCGGTGGATAAGACCGCCGGCGATCAGGTATTCAGCGGCACGGTCAATCAGTTCGGGACCTTTTCCCTGCGGGCCGATAAGGTAGGGGAGGACAGCTCCATTCAGCGGATGATCAGCCTGGTGCAGTCCGCCGACGCCGGCAAGGCAAAAATCGTGGGACTGGCAGACCGCTGGGCTACCTGGATCGTGGTGATCGCCCTGACCTCGGCTTTGGCTACCTGGCTGATCAGCGGCCAGATTATCCGGGCAGTGACCATTTTGGTGGTCTTTTGCCCCTGCGCCCTGGTGCTGGCTACGCCCACCGCCATTATGGCGGCCATCGGCAACGCCACCAGGCACGGTTTTCTG
This sequence comes from Peptococcaceae bacterium, assembly GCA_034927285.1. GTDB lineage: Bacteria > Bacillota > Peptococcia > DRI-13 > UBA5745 > JAYFQF01. The sequence goes on along the minus strand of JAYFQF010000015.1, from coordinate 2,610 downwards.
GTGCGGCAGGGAGACGCCCTGGAACGGCTGGCCCAGGTTAAACAGGTAATGTTTGATAAAACCGGGACGTTGACCTACGGAAAACCCCGGGTGACAGCCCTTGAGTGTTACGATCCCCGGTTAGCCGGGGAAGAATTTTATCAGCTGGCGGCGTCGGCGGAACTGCGCTCGGAGCATCCCCTGGGCAAGGCGGTAGCGGCGGGATACCGGCAGACGGTTTGCCGGGAGATCCCCGAGCCCCAGCGGTTTGCGGTTCTGCCGGGGCGGGGCGTTTCGGCATTCCTAAAGCAAGGCCATATCCTGGCCGGCAGCCGAGAATTATTGGAGGCCAATGAAATTTCTCCGCCCCAAGAGGCTCTGGATAAAGCGAAGGGGTACCAAAACCAGGGCTGCACCCTGATCTTTCTGGCCAGAAACCAGGAATTTTGCGGCTTTATCGCTTTAGCCGACACTTTGCGGGAAAACGCGGCGGAAGTGGTCGAAGAAATCAAGGCCGCCGGGATCATTCCGGTGCTTCTCACCGGCGACAATGAGAAAGCGGCGGGCTTTATCGCCGCCCAGGCAGGCATCGGAGAAATAAAAAGCCGCTGCCTGCCGGAAGACAAGCTGCGTTTTATCGAGGATTGTCAAAAAAACGGCCGGCCCGGCTGCATGATCGGCGACGGCATCAACGACGCCCCGGCGCTGAAAAAGGCCTTGGTTGGCGTCGCCATGGGCGGCGTCGGCAGCGATATTGCCGTGGAAGCGGCTGACATCGTTCTGATCAATGATGAAATCAGCCGCCTGCCCCATCTGCTGCGGCTGTCCCGCCGGATGATGCGCACTATTAAACTGAATCTCCTTTTTTCTATGACCTTAAATTTCATCGCAATTATTTTAGCCATTACCGGAATTTTAAATCCGATCTGGGGGGCCCTGGTGCATAATGCCGGATCGGTGCTGGTCATCGGAAACTCGGCTTTGCTGCTGGGCAGGAACCGGGAAGGCTGAGCCGGAAGATACCGGCCCAAGGCAGGGACTCCTTTCGTAATTCGCCCGGCCAGCTCAAATGTTCAGGCTGCTCAACCGATAAATAGCAAAACGGAGAAATCAGAACAGAGCCGGCCTTTTTAACCGCGGCCGCCGGGGTACCGGGACGAGAATCGCCAGGACCGGCAATGAAATATTCACTAAAATGGAAAGCAAACTTGACATCCGGCCTCTGGGGAGATATAATCATGATGGAAAGCTTACTTTCCGCCATGACCGTGACAAGGAGGCTGGAGATGAAAAATCGGCTGGAGGAACTGCGCCGGGATAAAGGCGTCCGTCAGGAAGAACTGGCACAAGCTCTTGGAGTATCCCGTCAGACCATCGGGTCTCTGGAAAACGGCCGCTATAACCCTTCGATTTTGCTGGCCTTTAAGATTGCCGCATATTTTGGTCTGCCCATCGAAGAGATCTTCATCTATGAGGGGGAAAAACCATGAAAAAGTCCGATATTTTCTGGAGTCTGGGCCTTATGCTCTGCGGCGCGGCTTTTATCCTGGCCGCCTTGCTGAACCCTGCCATGACCCATGAAGCCAGCATATTCAGCACCGGCATCGCCTTTATCTTCAGCGGCGGGATTTTTTTGACAAAGCAGCTTTACCGGCTTTCACCGGGCCACCGGGAGGAATACCGGCAGCGGCTGACGCAGGAAAGGATAGAACTGAACGATGAGAGAAAGATCATGCTGCGGGAAAAATCCGGGCAGATGGCTTACGGGGTTTCCCTGGTGCTTTTAACCTTAGTGAATTTTATTTTTACTTTTGCCGGGGTGGAAAAATGGGTGATTTTGACTCTGTGGGGCCTGATCATGGTCCAATGGCTCAGCGGGCTCGTCCTCTACCGCTGGCTGGAGAAAAAGTATTAAAGGCCCGGCCGGGGCCGGCTTGAAGTTCCTGCCGGCGAAACTGCAGCGGCGAAAGGCCGCTGGCCTCCTGCTCTTTAACGGGGCCGGGTTAAACGGAACCGGTGAAAACGGACCGGGAGGAAGAGAAAACGGGTTTAATACGGATTTTTTGAGACAAACCCTTGTATCGTCAATTCTTTTATGGTAAAATACTCAAGTATTCGCCTGTTGGCAAGAACGGATGGTCCGCTGCCTTGATATTCAGGCAAGGTAAGAACATCTATGCAGGGAGGAGGGACTTATTATGGATTTGTTGAGAAGTATTGAAGTCGAACATCTGCGCCAGGATGTGCCTGATTTCCGGCCTGGCGATACCGTTAAGGTATATATAAAGGTCGTTGAAGGCGCAAAAGAGAGAGTTCAGGCTTTTGAAGGCGTTGTGATTAAACGCCGGGGCAGTGGGATTAATGAAACCTTCACTGTCCGCCGTGTTTCCTACGGCGTTGGCGTAGAGCGCTGTTTCCCTGTGCATATGCCCAGAATTCAGAAGATCGAGGTTGTGCGTAAAGGTAAAGTTCGCCGCGCTAAACTGTTTTATCTGCGGAATCTTTCCGGTAAGGCTGCCCGGATTAAAGAAAGAGCCTGATCTGTCGGCGATAAAGCCCCGTACCTTTGGGTACGGGGCTTTTTGTATCCGCTTTACCGTGCCAAGGGGCTGCTGCAAATATCTGCAGCAG
>JAYFQF010000025.1:0-23019 GCA_034927285.1 Peptococcaceae bacterium | reverse complement strand
GCCCCGCGGGGCCCGCGCCAATGACGATGACCTGTACTTTTCTCATGCTTGCTCAGCCCACCTTCCTAACCCGATTTGGGTCTCCACTTTCATGCCGGCCCGTACCGGCGTGACGCAGGTGCGGACATTGGGTTGGCCGTCTACGGTCATGACGCAGTCGGTGCAGCGGCCGATACCGCAGAAAATCCCCCGGGGATACCCTTTTTTCGCCGTTTTGCGAAAAACCCGGATCCCCGCGGCCAATAAGGCCGCCGCAATGGGCTCCCCCGCCTTGGCCGGGATCTCTTTCCCGTCCACGTAAATCGTCACGTCGCAGGGTGCCTCTTCCGGCAGGATTGGATGCTTCGTTACACGCATTACCTTCATTCCTCCTTTTTGGATTATAATACGAATCTTGCGCCCTTCAATGCTGATCTTATGTGTTGCATATTCTATGCCAACCTTAAAGGCAAAGCAGAGGCGGGCGGCGAGCCCGGGAAAAAGCCAATGGCCGCAAGGATTTTCCGATAAATTTCTTTTTTCTCACTTATTCGACAAATAAAGTGGCAGGGATTTTCTTCTAAAATTTAGAATCTTTGACGCTGTTCCGGGAGAAAAAGCAGGGCAAAAAAACCTTAACCCCAGATAACAAAAAGGCTTCTAACTTTTAGAAGCCTTTTATAATATTTAGAAATTTTTCCGCTTTACCTGTTATTTTTCTTTAGGCAGCTTATTATATAACGTGGCCAAGGAAATACCCAGCTCCCGGGCCGCCTGCTTTTTCCCCGCCAGGCTGACGCCATTGCGCTCCAGGGCCTGCCGGATGGCGTTCATTTCAATTTCTTTCAGAGTCATGAGCCCCTCGGGTTTTCCCTCGCCAAAGTCTCCTTCCGACGTCCCGGAAAAGGCAAAGCGGACCATTTCTTCCGTAATATACGGCGACTGACTTAAAATCACCATGCGCTCAATGAAGTTATTCAACTCCCGGATATTGCCGGGCCAGCGGTATTCCTCCAGCACCCTCAGGGCCTCGGGGGAGAGGCGGCATTCCTTGTTGTAGCGGCCGTTGAACTTATTCAGCATATACTCCGCCAGCAAAGGGATGTCTCCTTTTCTCTGTCTGAGAGGCGGCAGCTCGATACTGATCAGGTTCAGCCGGTAGTAAAGGTCCAGGCGGAAGGTACCCCTGGCCACCTCTTCCGGCAGGTTTTTGTTGGTGGCGGCGATCACACGCACATTGGCCTTGATGGGATAGCTGCCGCCTACCCGTTCCATTTCCCGGTCCTGCAGTACCCTCAGCAGCTTGGCCTGCAGCGAAAGCTCCAGCTCGCCGATCTCATCCAGAAAAATCGTACCGCCCCAGGCCAGCTCAAACTTGCCCATCTTGCTTTTCACCGCTCCGGTATAAGCGCCCTTTTCGTAGCCAAACAAGGTACTCTCCAAGAGGTTTGCGGGGATAGCGGCGCAGTCCACCTTAACGAAAGGCCCGCCGGCCCGGCTGCCGTAACCGTGAAGGGCGTGGGCCAAAAGCTCCTTGCCGGTGCCGGATTCTCCGGTTAAAAGGATCGTTTCCGCATCCTTGGCGGCAAAATGGGCGATCTGAAGCTGCTTTTCCAGAGCGGGGCTCTTGCCGATGATATCCTCAAAACTATAGCGGGGCGCCGCCAGTTCCCGGATCTCTTCTTTCAGGCTCCGGATGACCTCCTGGCTTTCTTCCAGCTTCCGGCTGATTTTTTTCATGTCGGTTATATTCCGGAACAGCACTACGGCTCCCTGCATTTTACCGTTAACCAGCAAGGGCGACGCATTGGAGATGACCTCCACCCCGGTATTCATCACTTTGTTTCGCATGCCCATCACCGGTTTGCCGGTACGCAGCACCTCGGCCAAAGCGCCGTTTGGGGAAACATCGAATACGTTTTTTCCGATACGCTCGCTTTGGTCGTTTTTCGTGATTTCCGCAAAGGCCTTGTTAATATAAAGAATCGTGCCTTCGTTGTCGGCCATCTGGATGCCTTCCTGAGCCGCGTCCATAATGGAAGACAGACGGATGACGTCCCGTTTGATATCCCGCAGCTCCTCATGGCGCTCGATAAGGCGCATCATTAAAAGAGCCGCTTCCGCCACGATCAGCACCGAGTCGGGATCCTTATGCTTTTCGATCTCCACATGGATATCCGGTACGCCGGTAGCTTCAATGATCACGTCATAATTTTTCAGCTTCAGCATGGGGCGGAAATCCTGCCACACCGGTATCCCCCAATCCCGGGCCAGCACCGCGCCGGGAGCCCTGGGATTTAAATCCGCCAGGCCCAGCACCTGGACATTGTCCAAAAGGTTTAACTCCTTCAGGATGCTCAGGCCGCCTTTGCCGCCGCCTATTAACAGTACCTTGATCAGATCCTTTGCCCCTCTCGATTTCATTTGCCCTGCTCCATTCTTACCCATACAGGCGCCGGTATATCTCATACCTGCGCAAAATCGCCTTTACGTACTTGGAGGTCTCGCCGTAAGGAATCTGGTCTGCCGTTTCTGCCCGGCCGTCCCAGACCCCTTCCTCTTTCCAGGTTTTTACCCGGGAGGGGCCGGCGTTATATGCCGCCAGCACTTCCGGCAGGTCCCCCTGAAAATAATCCTTCAGCCAGTTCAGATACCAGATGCCCATGGTCAGATTGGTCTCGATATCCCGGAGGTCTTCCACCTGAAAATTCTCCATGTCTAATTGGCCGGCGATCCAGACCGCAGTTTCCGGCATGATCTGCATCAGTCCCACTGCCCCCACGGAGGAAACCGCTTTGGGATCAAAACGGCTTTCCGTACGGATCAGCGCCAGCACCAAAGGAAAATCCGCGTTTTGCTGAGCGCAGATCTTTTCCAGGGTATCTCCGTAAGGGATGGGAAAAACCACCGCCAGCACCATATCCAGATTCAATAGCGCTAATAAAAGCAATGAAAAAAAGAACAGATAGAGAAATCCTCTTCGCCGCTTTCTCAGCCGGCGCGCCCCCACGGACCTTTTTGCCCCGGCGTAAGCCGATTTTTTTCTGACACTGGAATTATTCTCCATGTTTATTCCCGGCCTTTGCTGTTATTTCCTGCCATAAAAGGCGGACCTGGGCCAGGGTATCTTCCTGCTCCCCGTCATTATCAATGACAACGTCGGCCCGGGCCAGCTTCTCCGCCAGAGGCATCTGGCTTTGGATCCGGTCCAGGGCCGCGGTCCGGCCCAGGCTGTCCCTCCGCATCAGCCGGGCCAGCTGCCGGTCTTTAGCCGCAGCCACCACCCAGACTTCATCGGCCAGATCATCCAGCTTTGCTTCAAATAAAAGAGGTACGGCCAAAACCACGATCTTTTCTCCCGTCAGGCCGGCCTTTTGAATTCTGGCTTCCATTTCCCGGCGGATCAAGGGATGAGTGATGGCGTTCAGCAGCCGCAGCTTTTCCGGATCGCCGAAAACCAAAGCCCCCAGTTCCTTTCGCTTGAGATCTCCTTTTTCATTCAGATAATCCGGTCCAAATACCCGGCTAATTTCCATCAGCCCCTGACTGCCGGCGGCGGTGACCTCCCGGGCGATCGTATCGCCGTCCACGATTACCGCCCCCAAACGAGCCAATTCTGCCGAAATCAAGGTTTTTCCGGAAGCGATGCCTCCGGTCAGTCCGATCACAAGCAAGTCCGGACCTCCTTTCGGGCTTAACATTTTTCCATGCTGTACCAGTCTTCCCCTATTTTCATCTCCACCTGCAGCGGAACTGTCAGCCGGCCTACGCCCTCCATGGCTCTTCGGATATCTTCTTTCAGTTCCAGGGCTTTTTCTTTGGGCATATCAAAGATCAGCTCGTCGTGTACCTGCAGGATCATGGTCTTATCCTGGCCGGCCGCCTGTAAAAGCCGGTACACCTTGACCATGGCCAGCTTCATGATATCCGCCGCCGTACCCTGGATCGGGGCGTTCATGGCCGCCCGCTGGCCGAAGCTGCGGGTATGATAATTGCTGCTTTTCAGCTCCGGCAGATACCGGCGGCGGTGAAACAGCGTCTCCACATAGCCGGTACCGGCAGCCTCCGCCAGCAGCCGGTCAAAATAGAGCTTAACCTTGGGGTAACGGGCAAAATACCGTTCCATGTATTCCCTGGCTTCCTGCCGGCCGATTCCCAGGTCCTGGGCCAGCCCGAAATCGCTGATGCCATAGATCAGTCCGAAGTTTACCGCTTTAGCAGCCCGTCTGAGCTGAGGGGTCACCTCTTCCGGCGCCAGGCCGAAAACCTCGGCGGCGGTTTTGCGGTGGATGTCCTGTCCTTCGATAAAAGCCTGCCGCAGATTTTCATCTCCGCAAAGATGGGCCAGGATACGCAGCTCGATCTGGGAGTAATCGCCGGATAAAAGCATGCACCCCGGAGAAGCCACGAAGGCTTTCCGGATTTTGCGGCCTTCCTCCAGCCGCACCGGGATATTCTGCAGGTTGGGCTCCGTACTGGAAAGCCGGCCCGTCACCGTAATGGTCTGATTGAAGGAAGTGTGGATTTTCTGGTCCTTAGGCTCCATAATCGCCAAAAGGCCGTCCACATAGGTGCTTTTCAGCTTGGCATATTGGCGGTACTCTAAAATCCTGCCGGCGATTTCATAATCCGCCGCCAGATATTCCAGGGTATCGGCGTCGGTGGAATAGCCGGTCTTGGTCTTTTTGCCTTTGGGCAGGCCCATTTTTTCAAAAAGAATCGTCCCCAGCTGCTTGGGCGAGTTGATATTAAAAGCCTGACCCGCCAGCTTAAAGATTCCTTCTTCGGTCCGGAGAATTTTTTCGGTCAGCTCCCGGCCCATCTGCCGCAGCACTTCCGGATCGATTCTTACCCCGGACAGCTCCATGGACGCCAGTATCCGGGCCAGAGGCTCTTCAATCTCCCGGTAAAGCTCCTCCATGTCCTTTTCCGCCAGCTCCGCCTCCAGGCTTTCCAGAAGGCCCGCCATAGCTTTCAGCGCCCCGCCCTGTTCCGAATCGCTCCAAAGGGGGGCCGCACTTTTGGACCGTTCCTTCAGCCGGCGGCCAAGAGCCTGAGGTTCAAGCTCCTCCAGACCTTCCAGGCTGCGCCAGGGTGAGGCCGGGTCCAAAAGATAGGCCATCAGCAGCAGATCCCGGCCGGGGCCCCGAAGGCTGAGGCCAAAGCCGTTTAAATACATATATGATTGTTTGGCATCCACAAATACCTTGACAAGCTCCGGATTTTCCAGCTTTTCTTTCAGGGCCGCCCCGTAGGCCGCCCCTTCTTCCCGGGTAGAGGGAATGAACCAGACGGCTTCGGCTCCCGCCAGCATTACGCCAAAGCTGTGGCATACCGCCGGTCCATAACTTAAGCCCGTCAAAACCGGCAATAGGTAAAGCGGGCCCCGGGCGGCCTCTCCGCGGTTTTGTCTGAAATATTCTTCCAGCTCCCCGGGGCTTTTCAGGAAGCCTGCTCCTTCGCCGCCGGTATCCGGGCGTTTCGGCAGATGCTGGGGAATACCGAAAATACTGATCTGGCCCGGTTCTCTTTCTTCGCTTCCCATAACGGCGGCCGGGCCCGGAAGTCCCTGCTCATGGCCCGCAGACTTTGCCTGTTCCTTTTCTTTTGCCGCCTCCTGATAAAGGCCTTTGAATTCCAGCTCCTTAAATAAGCGCAGCTTTTCCTCCAGGTCTCCGGTTCCGGGTTTCAAGTCCCCCAATTTAACCTCCAAAGGCACATCGCAGCGGATCTCCGCCAGCCTGCGGCTGAGCCGGGCCAGGTCCTGGTGCTCCGTCAGTTTTTCTCCCAGTTTTTTTCCGGCATAATCCTGAAGATTGGCCAGCACTCCTTCTACGCTTTCATGTTCCAGCAAAAGCTTGACGGCGGTTTTCTCCCCGATTCCGGGCACCCCGGGAATATCGTCGGAGCTGTCGCCCATCAGGCCTTTCAGCTCCACGATCTGCCAGGGAGCCAGCTGATAAACCTCTTTTAAGTGAGCCTCGTCAAAACGTTCCAGCTCCGATATGCCTTTTCGCGTAAACAACACCGTAGTCTGGCCGTCGATCAGCTGAAAGCTGTCCCGGTCACCGGTAATAATCAGCACCTCCAGGCCTTCCCGGCTGCCCAGGGCCGCCAATGTGCCGATCAGATCGTCGGCCTCAAAGCCCGGCGCTTCCAGGATCGGTACGCCCATGGCGGTCAGGACCTCCTTCAATACGGGAAATTGCTGCCGCAATTCTTCGGGAGTACTTTTCCGGCTGGCCTTGTAGCCCTCGTACATCTCATGACGGAATACCGTTTTGCCGGCGTCGAAAGCCACCGTCAGATATTCCGGTTTTTCCTCTTTCAATACCCTTGTCAGCATGTTGCAAAAGCCGAAAATGGCGTTGGTCACAAAACCGGCTTTATTTGTCAGCTGAGGCACGGCGTAAAAAGCCCGGTTAGCCAGACTGTTGCCGTCGATCAGGATCATCTTTGCCATAGCGCACCTCTTTGTCATAATTCCCTTTTTTCGTTTCTTTGCTTTACCGGATTCCGGATTTTTCTTCTGTCCGTTTCCTTGTTTTCCTGTCTTAACGCTCTCTGCCGGTTTTTCCCGGCAAGGATAATTCTAAAATTTATAATTTCGTCGTGGTTTGGTTTTTTCCTCTTTTCTCAGGATAAAATCGCTGAAAGCTTTTCCGGCGCCCAACTCTTACTGTCGGAAGGAGGGCCGGTCAAAAAGGATTTAACGCCCCCAATCGAAACCAGCTCCTGATGAAGCAGGCCAAGGAAATGACCCACTATTTCCTGTTTCCTGTTTTCAGGAACCAGATAATAAATGATTCTGTCTTCAGGGCCCTCCTGGATCCGGCAGGTGTGCAGGCCCCCACGTTTCAGCCGCTTAGCCACCGTCAGGGGAACCACCGCCCAATTTTCTCCCGTCAGAAATTCCTCCATCAGCGACATCTGGTCAAGACTGACATTGGGATATACCGTTACATCAAACCATTTTTCATGCCAGGTGTCAAATTCGGGATTCCAGGGCAGCCTGATCTCCCGTTTAGGATTCAGCTGCTTGGGATGAACGATTTTCACGCCCTGCCAGCTTTCCCCGCCCGCCAAAACAAAAGGTTCCTGAAAAGCAGGAACCGTGATGACTCCTTTCGCATACATGTCGTCGGAAATCAGCGCTATATCCACCAGGCCGCTTTCCACATAACGATAAGCTTCAAAAGAGTGATGCTGATGAAAGCAAAGATTATAGATCTGGGACTGAAGAAAACTATGCAGCACATTAGGCAAAAGGTAAGTGCTTACGCTGCCGATGGAAGATAAATGAAGCACCGGTTTTTGATTTATGTTTGAAATCGCCGCCGCTTCCCGATACAAATAGCAAAGCTTTTCCGCAACCGCGATGAAAGCCTTGCCCTCTTCCGTAAGCTGAACCGTACGGACGCCTTTGTTGCGGACAAGCAATTCATAACCCAGCTCTTTTTCCATTGCCCGTATTCTGCGGCTGAGGGCCGGCTGCGTCACATACAGCTTTTCTGCCGCCGCCGTAATGCTTCCGTATCTGATGATTGCCAGAAAGGCTTCGACTTCCAGACGAGTCATACCGGCTCCTTCTTCAAAAATATAAATTATTGGTTATATTATATGGTTCAAATAAGCATTTGTCAAAGATAGCAGCCGCCCCTATAATGCTTGTATATTGAGTCGTGGAGTGAGTATCATCTCTGAAAAAACGTCTGAAATAACGCTTTTGGAAGGCGAAATCAAAAAGGAACTGATCGCTTTGGCCCTGCCGCTTTTGCTGGGCAATATCCTGCAGCAGCTTTATAATACCGCCGACGCTTTAATCGCAGGCCAATTTTTAGGAACCGACGCCTTTGCGGCCGTGGGTGTGGCCGGCAGCGTCATGAACTTGTTCATCTTTATGCTGAACGGCTTTTGCGTCGGTTTGTCGGTTATCTTTGCGCAGCTTTACGGCGCGGGAAATCAGGCCGCCTTCCGCCGGGAGGTATTCGTAGCCGTCAGCCTGGGAAGTCTGATTACCCTCCTGTTGAGCATATCGTCTATCGCCGCTTTGCAGCCGGTGCTGAGTCTGATCCATACGCCTCCCGGCCTGACAGGCCAGGTCAGCGCTTATCTCAACGTCATTATCGCCGGAATGATCGCCACCTATTTCTACAATCTTTTTTCCGGAATTCTTCGTTCCGTCGGTAATATTAACGCGGCGCTGTATTTTTTGTTTCTTTCCGTTGTGCTCAACGTGGCCTTTGATTATCTGTTTGTCGCCCTTTTTTCCTTTGGCGTGGCCGGGGCGGCCTGGGCCACGGTGCTGGCGCAAAGCATCTCCGCTTCAGGCTGTTTTTGCTATCTCTTAAAACGTTACGGCCGGCTGCTCTGCCGGCGAAAGGATGCGGGGATCCATCGGGATCTGGCAAGGCAGACCCTGGCTTTTGGCTGTGCTTCCGCCTTGCATCAGGCCAGTCTTTATCTTGGCAAGATTCTGGTTCAGGGAGCCGTCAATACCCTGGGAACTCCCGGTATTGCCGCTTATACGGCGGCCACGCGCATAGAGGGTTTTGCAAATTCTTTTGGAGACAGCGGCTCCCAGGCAATGTCTGTATTTATCTCGCAAAATTACGGCGCCGGAAATGAACGGCGCGTATCCGAAGGTTTGCGCCGGGGACTTTATCTGCACGTTATGCTGGGCGCGGCGCTGTCGGTGATCATGTTTGTCTCGGCCAAAGCGGGGATGCTGATTTTCCTGACCCCGGATGAAACGCCGGCCCTGGATTATGGAATATCTTATTTGAAGATCATTTCTGCTTTTTATGTCTTGTGTTTTGTGGGCAGCGCTTTTGTCGGGTATTTTCGCGGTATCGGAAAAGTGCTTGTCCCCGTATTGGGGACTACTCTTCATATCGGGCTGCGCGTTCTTTTGTCCTGTTTTCTGGTATCAAAACTGGGCTTATCCGCTGTGGCCATAGCCACAGGCTTTGGCTGGATCATCGTGGTGCTTTATCAAAGCATAACTTATAAAAAGGGCAGGGCTTCCGGAACGGGGCCCTGCCGGCAAAGAGAAAGCGGAGAATAAAGAAGGATTTCCGGGATTCCCCGGCAATCGGATTGATTATTCCAGAGCCGGCTCCTGCCCCAGATTTTTTATCTCCTTTGAAATAAAGAAAAAGGTGACTACCGCGGAAACCACGTCGGCTACAGGGCCGGCATAGAGCAGGCCTTCCAGGCCGAAGAAATAGCCCAGCAGACGGATCAGCGGAATCAGGAACAGCACCTGTCTGGTCAGGGTCAGCGCAGCCGCCCGTAAAGGCTTGCCGATGGCCTGGAAAAAGTTTGCCGAGATGATCTGATAGCCGGCGGTAAAAATCATCAGCAGATAAATCCGGAAGCACTTCACGGCAAAGGTCATGTAGCTTTGGTCTTCCTCGCCAAAAATATTAATGATTTTTTCCGGAATAAGCTCAAAGGCCAAAAAGCCGGCTACCGTAATCACCGTAGCAATAATCACAGCCTTGAAATAGGCTTCTTTCACCCGGTGATAGTTCCCGGCGCCATAATTATAGCCGATGATGGGCTGTACCCCTATGGAAACACCGATGACAAAAGCGATCAGGATCTGATTTACCTTCATCACGATGCCCATGCAGGCCAAGGGGATCACCTCGCCGTAGACCGACTGGGCCCCGTATTGGGTCAGGGAATTATTCATGACGATCTGCAGCAAAAACAGGGCGCTTTGCGTAAAAAAGCTGGCGGTGCCCAAAGCGCAGACCGTTTTGCAGACCTGTCCCTTCAGGCGCAGATTGGCGGCCCGGAAAGTAATCAGCTTGAAACGGCGCAGATAATTCAGCGTTAAAAGGCAGACCACGATCTGCCCGATGACGGTGGCCCAAGCCGCGCCGGCCACACCCCAGTCAAAAACAAAAATAAAGACCGGGTCCAGGATAGTATTGATCACGGCGCCGGTCAGCGTTGAAAACATAGCGTAACGGGGACTGCCGTCGGCGCGGATGGAGTTTTCCATGCTGAGGGAAACCACCACAAAGGGCAGCCCCCACAGGCAGATCCCCGCATAAGTCATGGCATAAGGCAGCACTTCGGCGTTGCTGCCGAAAAATTTCAGCAAGGGCTCCAAAAACAGGTTCCCGAAAATAAAAATTAAAGCTCCGGCAATCAAAGCCATGGTGAAGGCGTTGCCGGTGGCCTGCTCCGCCTGGTCCCGGCGGCCCGAGCCCAGTTTCAGGCTGAAATGGGCGGCATTGCCGTTGCCGATCAAAAGCCCCAGGGCCAGACAAACCGTCACCATGGGGAAAGCCACATTGGTGGCGGCGTTGCCATAATAACCTACGCCCTGACCGATAAAAATCTGGTCTACAATATTATAAAGCGAGTTCGTCAACAGAGAGACAATACTGGGCACGGCATAGCGCAGGATCAGCTTGCCGATACTTTCTCTCCCCAAATCACTTTCGTTCAATTCACCGGTTTTCAAATTCTGTTTTACCCCCGTTCAGCTATATACTTTGTCATTATACTGCAAATCCTGATAAAATCCAACAAAATCGAAGTTCCAGGGATGATGGCCGCCTGCAGAGACAGGCGGGGGCAAACCGCCTTTTCCGGCGTATGCCTCCGCCTGTTTTTCTCAGCCGCAAGCCCTGCAATCAGCCCGGCTTGCTTATCAAATTGCGCAAGGTTACTTTCGGGGGGTGTCCGGCTCTGTTTTAAAAGGCCGGGTTACGATCTTATCATTTCTGTCTTCCCCACCACTTCTTAAGCCAGACCCTCCAAAGAATCAGGGCGGTTACCGCTATGATCGCCAAAGCCGGCAGCCAGCCCGCCAGGCTGATCACAAAGCCGCTCAGGGCGCCGATCAACGCGTTTATTCCTAACAGAAAGGCTTCCTGTACATCCTGCCAGAAGCCGGCAAGCCCGTCTGTACGGATTTCACTGGCTTCCACAGGTTTTTCCGTCACATAAAGCGATAGCCGGGAATAGCTGGTCTGGCTGTCCAGATACCGGAGCTGCCCCTCCAAAGACTCCAGTTCCGCCCGGGTGGAGGCCAGTTCATTTTCCACCGCCAGGACCTCGCTTAAGTCGCCGCTTTGCTTCAAAAGCTCCAGCAGACGGTCCAGCTTGGTCCGGTAAACTTCGATCCGGGCGGTGATGTCGATGTACTGATCCGTCACATCCTGGGCATCCACCTGTTCGTCGGTAGCTTTGCCCAGCTGGCGGGCCATGGTCAACAGCTCGTCAAACCGGTCGTAAGGCACTTTTACAGTGATATTTCCTGCCAGGCGGTTCTTATCGTCGATGCTCTGGCGGTTCTGGCTGACCACATAGCCGCCCTGTTCTTCCACGGCGGAGTTCAGCGCCGCCATCGTTTCGTCGAAACTGTCCACCTCCAGGGTTAAATGGCCGTTGCGGATAATTTTCCGGGAAACCGAAACCTTTAGGTCAGCGGCCATGTCCGCTGCTTCCTGGGATTCGCTTTCGGGAGAAGAAGCCTCGGGGGACTGGATTCCGCTGCCGGCACTCTCTCCGCCGTCCCTCTGCATTTCCACGGCAAAACCGTTTTCCTTGTTCTTTCCCGTATAGGAAGGAGCCGCCGCCCCGGGAGCCGTGTTCATGGCCGCATCCATCTCCGTATAGGCGCCGCCGGAAAGGCTGTCGTTGGTATTTTGGAAAGCGCCAAAACCCAGCTTCGGCAAAACTATCACCAGGACCAAAAGGCAGGCCGCCACCGGCAGTACGGTACCCAGCCCCAGGCGCCGGAACAGTCCCGCGGCCTTCCCTTCACCCTGGAGGCCCAGGTGTTTCTTTTCCCCGCGCTGTTCCCGGGGAGCCTCATCCTCTGCTGTGAAAGTTACGTTTGTGAAAGTTACGTTTTCCTTGGTGCCGGCGGCCGGTATCTCCTCAAGGGGCATTCCCGCACCGCTTTCCCGTTGGTTTTCCGTCCTGTTTTCCGTTCCATCTTCTGCTTTCCGGTTTTCTTCTTTCATCGCCCGCACCCCAGTCATCACATTTTGACGGAAAGAAGCGGAAGGAGTCAGATCTTCATCCAATTGGGCCAGAGACGCCAGCAGTTCCGCCATAAGGCCGCACTCCCGGGCCAGTTCCGGGTCGGCCGCCTGCCGGGCCAAAAAGGCCTTTTCGGCTTCTTCGTCCAGCCGGCCTTCCAGCCAGTCCATGATCTCTAGGGTCAATGATTCATCCTTCATTTGCTTCCCTCCTTTCCGCCAGGCGTTTTTGCTTTTTATCGCCTTTCTGGGTGCTTAGACGGAAGAAGTCCCGGTTTTGTTCCTGGCAGCGCAGGATCTCTTCCCGTAAGAAGGTACGGGCACGATTGATCCGGGATTTAACGGTTCCCAGGTTCTGACCGGTGATCACGGCCACTTCCTCGTAGGAATAGCCCTGAATGTCCCGCAGCACCAGGGCCTCCCGGTATTCGGGCTTCAGCCGGCCCACCAGCTCCCGCAGGGCCCGGCCTTCTTCCTTGCTCTCCAGCAGTTCTTCCGGCCCCGGACCCTGGTCGGCTACCTGTTTTTCCAGGCTGCCGTCATCCACTTCCACTTTCTGGTCCAGGGACTCCGTCGCCACCGGTTTTTTGCGAAGCCGGTCCCGCCAGAGGTTGGTCAGGATCGCCGCCAGCCAGGTGCTGAAGGCTGCCTGTCCCCGATAGCTGCCGATGGCTTTCCAGGCCTTCAGGAAGGTCTCCTGGGCCAGATCTTCCCCTTCCTGGAGATTGCCGCAAAAACGGACGGCCATAGCATATATCCGTTTCTCGTAGCGGCTGACCAGGATTTCAAAAGCGTCGGCGTCTCCCCGGCCGCACGATGCGGCCAGCTCCTTATCCTCCCGGGCGGCAGCCGGGATCGGGTTTTCCCGTTGGTATGAGATTTCAGGCTGCAAGGTTTCTCCCCCTTTCTCTCGCCGTCTTTAATGCATTCCGTTTATCTGATGCATTCTGTTTTATTAATTCGTATTAATTTT
Organism: Peptococcaceae bacterium; assembly: GCA_034927285.1. GTDB lineage: Bacteria > Bacillota > Peptococcia > DRI-13 > UBA5745 > JAYFQF01. The sequence goes on along the minus strand of JAYFQF010000025.1, from coordinate 10,056 downwards.
TATTAAATCCCCTGTCGGTTTTTATTAATCCGTATCCGGCTTAATTATCCCTGTCGGTTTATCCCGGAAAAATCCGGACCGGGCTGAACCTGAAGCGGGCTTTTGCCGCGGCGCCGGTCAATACCGGTTATCAAAAATCCCGGTGGACTTCTTTTCGCTGCGGGGCAGATCGCCGATATTCACTGGGCTTATGATTTTTCAGGACAAATTTAATTTTTATCTGAATATTATATCACCTGCCGCCGGCCTTTGCAAAAATTCCTGTATAATCTGCGATTGCTGCGGGAAATCTATTGGTGCAACCTGATCAGAAAGGATGAAAATCGCGATGAAAAATCAAAACAGCTCCAATCAATACCAGCAAAACCAACAGAACCAACAGAGCCAACAGAAGCAGCGCCAGCAAGGCAACCAGGAGTTTGCAAACGAATTTGTTCAGAGCAAGACCTTTGAAATGAACCAGAACAAGAAGCAGAACCAGAAAAACTGTCAGCAAGGCAACCAGAACAGAAACAACTTCTAAGCTTTAACCCTTCTTATCTTCTCTCCCTCTTCTTTGTTTTACCCCTCTCTGATTATTTAAAAAAGCCCGATCCGGCTTTTTTTCCGGTTCGGGCTTTTTTGATCATCATTTTCATTTTATTTTACGATCATCTGCGCGCCGGCGGCAGCGGTTACACATAACGCTACACTCAAGACCATATAGGATAAGCCGGTAATAAATTTACCGTTTTGGAGAAGTTGTACGGCTTCCCAGGAAAAGGTGGAAAACGTTGTAAAGCCGCCGCATATTCCGATTTTCAAAAACAGCAGAAGCTGCGGGCTTGTATTTCCGTTTTTTTCTGAAAAGGCGACGATGAGCCCTAAAAGAGACGCACCGATGATGTTGATTAACAGCGTGTTAATTGGGAAACCGCTTTGCGTTCCGACGGGCAGTAAACCGAACAGGTAACGGCAGACAGCTCCAATCATTCCCCCCGCGCCAACCAGTATACAATTTATAAGTATATTCATTTTTCAGCCTCCCTGACCAATACAGTGACAACGACGGTACTCCGATCATCGGATTTTGGGCTATTTCCTTAATACGGGGCCGGCAGGGCATTCCCAACAGCTCAACAAAAAAGCCGACGCTTCTGCCTGAAGCAGAAGTCATCAGCTTGGTAAGCGGTTCCGGCATAGCCGTGGGAGAACTTCTTTCCCATTGAATTATAACGGCCAGAAAATTATGCCGTAATTCACTGCATTTATTATATCATAGGGGCCGGCTCCTGACAATATGAGCGGCGGTCAGGCGCTTTTAATGGAAACGTCAAAATCCACGACCCCAAGGTCTTCCACGGCCAGAGAAACGACAAAGGAGGGTTTCCCTTCCAAAGCCGCGGCTTCTTCATAAGAAACCACCGTGGGCGGTGTGATATCCACATTTCTGTTGGCCCCGCCGATTCCCGAACAGGCATTGCCCATAATCATATTGCAAAACTCGCCTACCGCGCTTTTAACCACATCTTCCATGCCGGCCACATCCATACCGCCCAGCATTTCCGAGGCCAGTAATTCTCCGGTTTCCCCGTCCATAGAGAGAAACACCTGCCCGTCAACATCACCCACAATTCCAATAATCACCGAAATGTCAAAAGGCCTCGCCTCTTCTTTGGCAGCCATGATGTCGGCGGTCAATACCTTCTTTGACGAAAATGAGGAGAAAACGTCGTTCCAGGCGTTGATAAAAACCCAGGCATATTTTTGGTCCATTGGGGTATTCCTTTCTGCGGTTCCACAGCTGATTTTTCATTAAAGATTTTTTCAAAAACTCCTTCAAGCAGATTCCCTTCAGGCAGGCGTATAGGGCAAGGTGATGATAAAGGCGGTTCCCTGACCAGGGCAGCTTTCGATTTCGATTTTTCCCCCCAGCTTTAAGCAGGCCCCCCGCACCGCGGACATGCCGACGCCCCGGCCTGACAGGCTGCTCAGGGAATCCTTGGTGGAAATATGATCGGCAAATACCAGATCGCAAAGCTGCCGGTCGTCCATCTGCTCTAAGTCCCCGGCGGAACCCAGGCCCCTTTCCAGGGCTTTGTCTTTCAGCTTGTCCACGTCGATGCCCCGCCCGTCGTCAGATATCCGGAGGGTAAAGCAACGGTCATCACCGGCGGAGACCACACAATGAATGAGGCCCCGCTGGTTCTTGCCGGCCTCCAGCCGTTCCTCATCGGGCTCTATGCCATGATCCATAGAATTTCGAAATACATGGACCAAGGACTGGAAGAAAGGATCGAAACGTTCGCCGTCCACCTCTAAGTCGTCGCCTTCTACCAAGAAGATCGGCATGCTTTTCATGACACGGCCGCTGAGGTATTCGATATAATCCTCATACTGAGCCAAATAAGACTTAACCGGCCTTAACAGCAGGCTGCGGATCAGCCCCAGCACCTCCTGGCAGCCCGGATCCCCTTGAGAGCTCAGCTTGCTCTCAAGGGCAAGCAGCTTGGATTTGGGCACCGGCACGACCTCGCTTTTATCGAAATAATCGGCGCCTAAAAATTCGGAGATCACCCGGAGATCCCGGTCCAGGATTTCCTTGGTGTCGATATGGGTCAAAAGATTCTCCAGCTCCGGCAGTCCGATTTCTTCCTTGCTGTTAATGAGCTGGCTGAGCCGGTCTTCCAGGACATGAAGCTTCTCCGCGGCGGAATCAAACCCGTACTGCGCAAAATCGCCCTTATAGGTATGGACGGCCCTGAACAGTTCGTCCAGGTTTTCGCGGAAGGTTTTGTCATTTTCAAAAAAGCTCCTGAACCCGCCGGAAAACAGGTCCCGGAATTCGTCGATCATCCTCTTGACCTGAGGCTGACACCCAAACGCTTTGATCAGCAGTCTTTGCTTATACCGGTCGTCCTCCATAGCCTTTTCAAGAGCCACCTTATCGGTGATATCGTTCATGACCACCATGATGGCTTTTTGCTGTCCGCTTTCGATTCTCTTATACTGGAAATGGACGTTTTTCTCCGCAATCACACAGTCCGCAGGCAGCAGCAGCAAATAGACGGCGTCCGTAACCGGCGAATTGTTTTTAAAATAGCTGTCAAAGGCAGCTTCAAAAACCCCGACCCGTTCTTTTCCAAAATGAGGATGAATCAGTTCCAGGAAATCATCGCCGCCGACGTTTTGCCCGAAAATCTCAAGGCATTTATAACTGACCTCATTTTTAATGACCAAATCGCTGCCGAACCACAAAAAGCCCTGCTCGGCATGGTCCAGCAGGTTTCGGACTGCGGCGGCCTGATATTGAAGATTTTTCCGCAGCTGCAGTTCCTGCTGATGGGCAGCCAGAAGCTTTTGCTGCTGCTCTTTAAGGACGCTGATCTGGGCCTCGTTTCTTTTCGACAATTCCTCCAGGAAAAGCCGGATGCTGATGACTCCCAGGTATTTTCTGTTTTGATATACTACGATATAATCATAGAGCTTTTCGAAGCTTCTGGCGGTGGCCTGCAAACTGACCTTGGAAATGCCGTCCTCGGCGTCTGCCGACATAAACCCCGTATCCATTAAAATGCCGACGGACCGTTTCATGTACAGGGAATAGCCATACTGAGTGCCCATCTTCTGATAGAACATGTTCCGCATAATAATTCCTGCGGGGCTGTCATGTTCCAGCACCACGATTCCTTCCACCTCGGCGCTGCCGTCAAAGATTTCCTTTGCTTTTTCACCAAAGTCCTTAATGGAAATCGTCGGGACTGAAATGACATACTGTCTCAGTTTTTCATCGGTAATCACGTTTTCCTGCAGGCTGCTCATCATGCCGCTCATACTCGGGATACCTCTTGGCCGCAGCTTAATACGTTTTCGACAACGCTGAGAACGGTATTTTCTTTAAAAGGTTTTACGATATAATGCCTGGCCCCTTTATTCATGGCTTCGATGATCTTGATTTCCTGGCCCAAAGCCGAGATCATCACAACGCAGGCGCCGGGGTCCGTAAAGCGGATTTTTTGCAGGGCGGTGATGCCGTCCATCACCGGCATGGTAATATCCATGGTCACCAGATCCGGATGCAGGGCAGTGTATTTTTCCACCGCTTCCTCCCCGTTGGCCGCCTCGCCCACCACGGTAAAGCCTTGTTTTTCAAAGATTCTCTTCAGATTTATCCGAACAATCAGCGAATCGTCCACAATCATTACTTTTTTCATGGTTATCCTCCTTTTTCCCTGGGTCTGGCCCTCCTTTTTCCTCAGTTTTACATTTCAGGGCAGATATTTCTATCACCCCTTCGTAAACAATTTGTTTACGTCCCGTAAAATCATATCCACCGCCATCTCATGTTCCCTTCTGATTTTTGCAAAGAAGCCTTGACAGGGATTTCACAAAACTTATACAGAATCCGCCTTGTGCCAGGCTGAATTGAAGATAAAATGGAAGTATATTCAGCAAGGCTTTCGTTAAGCCCGGATTTCCTTTCTTTTTAACGGGGCATATAAGCAGAGGTACGCAAATGGTAAAAGAAAATGAAAATCAATTCTTGGCCATTTTATACGGCGGCTTTATCAAGACGCTTTACCAGCCTATTGTTTCCCTTGAAAACGGAAGTGTGTTGGGCTATGAGGCCCTGAGCCGGGTCAGGCTCCCTTCTTGCGAACTCAATATCGAACAGCTTTTCGCCATCGCTTCGGAGGCAAAAAAGCTATGGGAATTCGAAAAACTCTGCCGGACCCAGGCCCTTAAAAACGCCGCCGCAAAGCCCCGTGAAGCCAAGCTTTTTATCAATGTGGATCCCAACGTCATTTACGATCCTGAGCTGAAATCCGGCTTTACCTGCGAAATTCTGAAAGAATATGGTCTGAACCCCAAGGATATTATTTTTGAGGTGACGGAAAAAAACGCAATTATCAAAATGGAGGCCTTTACCGCGGCCATCCAGCATTATCAGCAGCAGAATTTCAAAATCGCCGTGATGATTTCGGCTCCGGCTATTCCGGGCTGGAGCGGACATGCTTCTTTTCCCCCGATTATCTCAAGATTGATATGACCCTTGTACGGGATATCCATGAGGATGCGTTCAAAAGATCCGTGGTCAAGAGCATCGTGAAATTTTGCAAAGAAATGGAGATTTCGGTGATTGGCGAAGGAATCGAGACAGAAGCGGAATTGCGGACATTGATCCGGCTGGGAGTGGATTACGGCCAGGGGTATTTCCTGGCAAGGCCCTCCGAACAGTTTCAGGACATCCGCTACGATGTCAATTTGTCCATTGAGGAAACCAAAAACAAACTGATGGCTCCCGGCTATCCCTCCTCCCTCTTTGGCCGGATTACTTCTATCTGCCAGGAGAAGGTGACGGTTCCCGTGGAGAAAAGGGCAGTCGAAGTTTATGAGATGATGCAGCGGGATGAAACGATCACCGAGATCTGTGCCGTGAATGATCACCGGCGGGTCTGCGGCATTTTGACCAGAGAGTATCTGTTTAAACAGTTCAGCGGCCAGTTCGGATATAATTTAAGCGCCAGGAAAACGGCGGGCAACCTGATGACCAGGGACTTTCTGGCGGTAGACAGCACCGCGACCATAGACGATGTGGCTATACTGGCTATGAAGCGGACGGCGGCCACGGTTTATGACGCCGTCGTCGTTACTGAGGGCAATCAATATCTCGGCGTTGTCAGCGTTAAAGACCTGCTGATGACGGCGGTCAATATGCAGGTCAAACGCGCCAGTGAGGCAAGCCCCCTGACCGGCTTGCCGGGCAACGCGGCGGTACAGGGAATGATCTGCGATATCTTAAAGGAAAAAAAGTCCTTTTCCATTATCTATCTGGATATTGATAATTTTAAGGCCTACAACGACGCTTACGGGTTTTCAAACGGAGACCTGATGATCAAGGCGGTGGCCGAAGCGATGAAGGAATCCTGTCAGGAAGAGGATTTCAAGGGCCATATCGGCGGAGACGATTTTGTCATCATTTCCCGGGACAGCGACGTTAAAACTATGTGTGAAAAAATCATCGACGCCTTCAATAAAAAAATCAAATCCCTGTACAGCCGGGAGGATTGGGAGCGGGGTTATATCGTTTCAAAAAATCGGAACGGATTTATCGAAAACTTCCCCATGGCCACCATCTCCATCGCCGTGGTCACCAATCATCTCCAGACCTTTGCCGGTCTTGAAGAGCTATCGAAAGCCATCGCCCAGGCAAAGAAAAAGAGCAAGCAGGTCAAGGGAAATTCCATCATTATTTCTTAAAAGCCCTCTTTCTTAAAAATTTTTCAATAGCCCGCAAACCTCCCGGAATACGGCCCTTCAAGTCTATCGCCGTTCTCCTCCTTCCGGGCATGGAAAAGGGGCTGCCCTGAACAGGTTTTAAAACCGGTTCGGAGCAGCCCCTTGATTTGCCTTCAGCAGTTTTGCCCGGCGGCAATCATAGGCTCTTTCCGGAAAGCAGATAATAAAGAATCAACAGCCAGAAAGCGGCGATGGGCAGCGCGTAATACCACTTTTGCGGCTTGCCCTTCACCCATAGATCCCGTGACTCAATCTGGCATTGGGTAAAAACGTCCCGGGGAATACACCTGACCGTCAAGGCCACCAGCCCGGGCAATAGGATCAGATCGTCCAGATAACCCAGCAGTGGGATAAAATCCGGGATAAGGTCAATGGGCGATAAGGCGTAGGCCACGGTCAAGCCTGCCAACAGCTTGGCCAGGAACGGCGTTTCCTTTTTCCTAAGCGCCAGAAACACGGCGGGCACATCCGCTTTCAGTTTTTCGGCCTTTTCCTTTAACGCCACAAATTTCTCCCGCTATTCGTATATCTCATCATTTCTCCGGTACACCTCCGCGCTGAAATCCGCAAGACTCGCCCGGCATTGCTCCAGCTTCTCTGCGGCCGGGGAACGCAGCGGGGCCTCGTGAAAATCCCGCCGTGTGATTTTTTGATACCAGTCGCGCAGCTTCTGAAGCTCGTCCTCATTTTCCTCAAGCTCAGCAAAAGTGAACTTTCCCCTGCCGGACTCCTTTGCCAATTCGCGGAGCAGATCATCGCATTGCTCCAGCAGCTCACTGGATTCTTCATCTCTGGCCTGGTTTAAGGCGGCTGTCACACGTTTTGCTGTGCCTTCATCATGGGGGAGCATCTTCATCGCGTAAGCCTCACCCCCATTTTGCAGGATCTCCTCCGCAACTTCCTTCAGGAACGTCTGGTTGTCTTCATTCATGGGCAGAACCCATACCGACTGGCCCAAAATGACGGCGCCGCTTTTTTTGAGCTTTCTCCATACGCTGACCCGGACCCGGGATGGTTCCCTGGGGAGAGTATAATTGATCGTCAGCCATTCCTGATGCTCCATACAGCGCCTCCCTTCATCTCATCATGCCCCTTCCGGCCATTTTCTTCATATCATAATAACACTTCCTGCCAGTCCATTCACGGCCGGTCCTGCCTGACCATGCGGTTCATCCTGAAATAAAGCAAAAGGGCGGCCAATTCCGCGGCGCCGGCAAAATACATGATGACCCCCGTTTGATTCCGGTCATATAACCAGCCCATCAGCGCCGATCCGCAGAACAGGGCCAGCCCGTAAGCCGTATTGAAAACGCCGTAGCTGGTTCCCCGCTTATTGAAGGGGGTGATATCGGCGATGGCCGAGCGCATAACGGTCTCGTGGGTTCCCATGACGATGCCGAACAGAACCATTCCGGTGATAATCATGGGAATTGAACTGCTTAAGGTCAAAAACGGCAGCGGCAGCGTGATAAATGGAATCGCCGTCAGCACAAGCAGCCCGCCGGTTTTCGTCCCGGTCTTTGCCTTCAGGCGGTCATAGGCCTTTCCGGCCAGCAGGGCCGTCACGGCGTCCACGATCATGGCGGCGGCGTACAGCAGGGTGATGCTTCCGTCGGGCATAAGGCCTCTGTCCTTCAGATGATAGCCTACCGTGCTGAAATTAACAAAGCCCAGCGTGCAAAAGAACGTAAACGCCGTATAAAGCCAGAAAATCGGCTTCAGCCGCTCCGCCTGAAATTCTCTTTTGTTTACGGCAGGGATCAGCTCATCCTTTTTTACTTTACGGTAAGCGTAGGTCAAAAAGAGCATGAGGAAAATCACCGCGGCAAAAATCCAGCGATAGCCTGTCTGATATTGAGCAATCCCGTTTTTCCCGGTGAAATAAAACACCGCGGTGAAAATCAACGGGCCGGCAAAAGCGCCGATCTGATCCAGCGCCTCCTGAAGGCCGAAGGCGAAGCCGACTCCCACCTGGTTTTCCGCCACCTGAGACAAAACCGTATCCTTTGCGGGATTGCGCAGGGCCTTGCCGATCCGCTCCATAAGGATCAGTATAAAAAGGATATTCCAGTTCATGGTTAATCCCATCAGCGGCACCACCAGCAGCATCCCATATCCCACAAACATGAACGCCCAGTATTTGCCGCTTTTGTCCGAAAGCACCCCGGCAATCAACCGGAGAAAGTAACCCAGAAACTCCCCGATGCCAAAGATCAGTCCCACCTTGGCCGCGCCGACTCCCAGCAGGTTCAGGTATTGGCTGTTTACGCTGCGGGCAGACTCATAGACCACGTCCCCCAGCAGGCTGATGACGCCAAAGAGAATAATCACCGTTACGGCAGGTGAAAAGCTGCTTTTGGTTTCTGTTTTCATCACGCGCCTCTTTCCATCAAAATCCCCTGTGGCCGGGCCTTTGCCGATAAGGATTTCTTTCCGGTAATCCTGTAAAAAAGCCCTCCGGTACATTAAGGTTATCCGGTGCATCGAGGTTATAATGTAATACTGGTTACAGTATAGTCTTCCCCCTTTTGATTGTCAATCCGGCTGATCAGGAAGGGCTCCCTCCTTTTTTCTATACTGAACGCCAAAAGGCCGGGGTTTTACTTCAGAAGCCCAGGCGCGGCATTATTTTCGGGCCTGCTTTTGGGCCGGGCAGCCGGCGCTATCGAAATCGTATCGTTATCTCCGGCGGATACTTCGGATTCTGATTAAAAAAGGTCTGATCTGCCCCTTGACAGAACAGACCAGTATGCATAAGACTTATATCAGTTCACTCACTATGACTAGCCGAAGTGGCGGAATTGGCAGACGCAGCGGACTCAAAATCCGCCGCCCTTAAAAGCGTGTGGGTTCGAGTCCCACCTTCGGCACCAGAAATTATCGCTCTTAAAGCCGCGATCCAAGCGGATTTAAGGGCTTTTTTCTTTTCTGTCGGCGCCTTCTTTTTACCGCTTAACCATTTTTTTATCTGACAGGGGACGGAGTTGCCGACACCAAATTTTGGTGTCAACAACTCCGTCCCCTTTTCATCCGCGGCGGGAGCTGCGATCACGGATATGTTTCCGCCGCTTTTTAACCTTTTCGATTTATTGCTCTTATTTCTCCAGCAGATTGTACAATAACTGGGCCAGCTGGGCGCGGGTGCTGGTTGCCGCCGGGTCAAGCTTGCCGCCGCTGGCCGAAACCGTTCCGGTTTTCACCAGGTACGCCATAGCCTCCTGAGCGTAAGCCGGGATGCTTCCGCCGTCGGTAAAGTCGGAAAGAGTTTTGCCGGAATTACCTTCAGGCAATCGCCGGATACTGTTTAAGGTGTTATATAACAGGGTGAACATCTCCTGCCTGGTGATGGCCTGCCGGGGAGCAAACTTGTTGTCGCCTACGCCGCTTGAAATACCCAGACGTTTAGCCGCCGCCAGATAGCCGGTGTAATAGGCATTGCCCGCGTCGGCAAAATTGGCGGTGGGGTTGGCGTCCGGCGCGATGACGTAAGCCCGCATCAGCAAGGTGATGAACTGACCCCGGGTCAGGGTGGCGTCGGGACTGAAGAGGCTACGGTCAGTACCGGAAGTAATCTGCCTTGCGGACAGGTAGGTTACGGCTTTCGCATACCAGTCACTTTCTTTTACATCTGCAAAGTTTATTTTGTTATAGCCCACCGCGTATTGGGAGAAATGGCCGGTAGTAAAGACTACCGTTCCCGTCAGGGCATCATATCGGCCGCTGGTGACAGTTTCTAATTCTCCCCGGTCGTTTATGAAGTAAACGACGATAGCGTTG
>JAYFQF010000023.1:0-40220 GCA_034927285.1 Peptococcaceae bacterium | reverse complement strand
ACATGTGCTTGGTTGGCGGGCGTTCCGCTCCAAGCCATTTCAATCCGCTGGCTCCGCGGAGGAGCCAGACATGGCGTGGTTCCGTCCGGCGTGGGGGCGGTTGACGATTTCAATCCGCTGGCTCCGCGGAGGAGCCAGACGGAATATGACACCGCAACCGAGGCCCTCTCCGCATGATTTCAATCCGCTGGCTCCGCGGAGGAGCCAGACGTCCGTTTAACCATTGAGCCGAGGAGGCCGCCATATTTCAATCCGCTGGCTCCGCGGAGGAGCCAGACACTGATTTGCCAGCTGACCGATAAGGATTGTTGTATTTCAATCCGCTGGCTCCGCGGAGGAGCCAGACGTTTCTTTACGCCCGAGCAGGACGGCCTTACTCAGATTTCAATCCGCTGGCTCCGCGGAGGAGCCAGACATAAGCTACGGAAAGATGGAGGCGAAGCGAATATATTTCAATCCGCTGGCTCCGCGGAGGAGCCAGACCGGGAAAAGTCACCTCTGCGCCGGAATTATGCAGATTTCAATCCGCTGGCTCCGCGGAGGAGCCAGACATGGCGTGGTTCCGCCCGGCGTGGGGGCGGTTGACGATTTCAATCCGCTGGCTCCGCGGAGGAGCCAGACTGCAAAACAAGCTAATATTTTTCTAAGTTTATCCACTTTGAAGATTGAGATAAATTAAATTTTATTATGTATCGTCTTTTTATAAAAAATTTTTATTTTTCCTCTTAAAACTCTTGTTTTTTTAGTGCGAATACCCCGGGAAAAACATGTTTGCTCCCTATTCGCACCCTACGCCTAACGGGCTACACGATTAATGGATCGGTTACGTCCTGGACTTTCTTTGCCCCGACGTGCTCCACCTTATTTTTATAATTGTTGCCCATATAATAAAACCTGAGACTGTCCACTTCCGGATCGATAATCCCTTCCAGGCGGTGTTTTACCATTCTACTGGTAGCTGCATCCAAAATGCATTCAAAGACAGAATTCTGCACCCTCTTTCCATAGCTGACGCATTCTTTGGCAACTTTCCGTAATCGAACCTTCCCGGCCTCGGTCGAGGTATTTACGTCATAAGTAATCAAAACTAACATCCCACTCACCTACTTCCAAAAGAATGGCGGGTATCCATCTAAATCGCCGCGAAGATAACGAGCCAATAAAAGTGCCTGTACATAAGGAACCAGTCCCCAAGGGATTTTTTCCTGTAAAAACGGGTGGATAATTTTTTCTTGTTTACGGTTTTGCCAGGCAGTCAATAGATTTTTTCTGGTTTCATCCTCTAGAAGTACCGCCCCGTTTTCTTTTTGAGAAAAACCATCCGCAGTGACCATTCTTTTATTAATCAGCGTCAGCACCAATCTGTCGGCCATAACTGCCCGCAATTCCTCCATGAGGTCCAAGGCCAGGGACACGCGCCCGGGCTTATCGGTATGAAGAAAGCCCACATAGGGATCCAGTCCTACGGTCTCCAAAGCCGCCGCCACCTCATGAGCTAAAAGGGAATAGGCAAAGGAAAGCAAAGCATTAACCTTATCTGTTGGCGGCCGCCGATTCCTGCCCCGGAAATAAAAGTCTTCCTTTTGCTGCAGGATGAGTTCGTCAAACACGGAGAAATAGAGTGCGGCTGCTTCACCCTCCAGACCCCTCAGCCGTTCCAGGCTGTCAGCGGATTCCGCCTGTTTGGCGGCGTTACCCAAGAAGCTGCCTACCTGCCGGAGACGTCCGCTGTCCAGCCTCAACTGATGATCCCTGGCCGCCCTTTCCAGCACCCAGCGGGAATTATACAGCTTTGCGCCGATAAACCGCCGGGCCAGCCCCAGGCTTTTTTCTTCATCTTCAGAGACCCGATAGTGATTTTTGCGCAAAAGCACATTCCCTCTTTGTTCTCCTGTGACCCTGGCTAAAAATTTGCCGTTGGGATTCAGAAAGCTGAGAGCAATATTTCTTTTAGCGCAGGCGCCCATCAATGCAGGGCTGGCCCCGGTATAGCCAAAAGTAATCACCCCTTCCAAATTGAGGAGAGGTACCCTGGCAGCTTCCTTTTCTTCTCTCAACACGACTATATTCTCTCCATCCAAGGCCAGGTAGGCTTCCGGAGAATTGACAAAAAGAGTATTCTGCAGAATCCTCATGAATCCTCCTCCATCAAATGCTTTTTCACATAGACCTCCGCAGATGAACTGCGGTAAAGCTTGGGTAAACAAAGATCCGCCAGGGAGCATGCTTTGCAGCTTTTGCTTGGTTTTACTTTTGGGGTATACCCTCTGGCAAAATAACGATGCATCTCTTCCAGCATGGTAACCACTTGCTCCCGCAGGGGCTCCGTAAACTCCACCGGACTTCTTCTTTTCGTCTCCCCATAGTACAGGCAGCCTTGGGAGATAGGACAGGAAAGCATTTCCTCCAGACACATGGCCTGGCAGCAAAGCTGCAGGCGGTCAGCGTCAGATTCCTTTGGAGACCCCCTCTTATACTCGATAGGAGTGGGCTGATACAGCCCCGGACGACCAAAAAGCGGGATGCCGTCCGCCGATTGCCTGAATTCCACCACATCACAAACGCCGCTGACTCCCAGTTCCCTGGAGTAAACCGGCATGCCCCGGGAAATCAGTAAGCCGCCGCGCTTTTCCTGAATACGGTCGTCATGGGCCCGTTGGTGCAGCAGCATTCCTTCCACTGTTCTCAGGTTTTCCTGCCATTGCTGTTCAATATGGATCAGCGCCCATTGGCGCCGGCAGAAGGAGAAATGCTGCAAGCCGGACAGCAGCAGATAGTCCTCCTCCTGATAGCCTTTATTATTTTGGGGCATCAAACATCTCTCCGATAGATTCTTATTAAGAGTAAATAGTACCCACAGGAAAAACCATTTGCCTCCAGGCCTTGTTCTACCCATACGGTTTTAAAGAATTTGTTGGCCGGGGCAATTAATTACCCTACAGCTATTTTCTTTAAGATATCAGAGTAGTCATGATCAAACAAATCAATACCTCCCAAAACAGCTCAGATTCTTTTCAGAAAAGCTGGCCGTTTTACTCGCTAAATTGGCCAAAACATATTCTCTCAACAATAAAGGTCATAGGAGGTATTATATTTATGGTCGGCTTTGGTGGTAACCGCTTGCCAGGAATCTCCTAGAGTATCACTATATCCACAGCGTAAGCAAACCCCAACTATACCATTCTTCTACTCGATCGTAATTTGGTGTCTCTATAGCAAAGTGATTATCATCATGCAAAAGATCAAATATCGAATAAATTCGAATACTTGAAGATGTCATATTATAATTGGGCTGCCACTATATTTTTTCAATTTGACGATGCCAGCCATATAACCTAGGAAGTCATCGTACTCCAGATTCCATCGGTATATATTGTCCAGTATTACTGGCGTTTTGAGTTCATCAAGCTTGTATTTTGCAATTTGTACAGTAGCTTTTTGAAGCTTACGCCAGTCGACAGAACCATATCTCAACTGATCGGCAACTGCAGGATCAACAACCACAAGCCGGGTATCGGAATCAATCACTTTGAAATCATGTTCAACCTGCGGAAAGTTCTGAAGCTCTTCATTTATTAAAAGCTTTTTATGTTTTCCTGCTAGTCCATATAGCGCAATTTCATCAGAAATGGACCTGGTAGTCAGTTCTGGGATAATCGCTATATCTTGTCCCAAATATCCTTTTAGAACCTCACTGGCTTGTTTTAAACCAGGATTGAGCTTCAACATACCATCTTCATAAATACAAAACGTCCACATTTCAGCAGTAATATCGCTACCATCTCTATTGATACGTCCTGCTGCTTGTAACAATGATGACAAAGAGCCTAATTCTCGAAAGCCATTTTTAAACGATAGATTCATCCCAGCTTCTATGCAAGAAGTAGCGATCAAAGTCCAGTTCAAATCCTTCACATCGGTTAGCCGCGCCTTTACATTTTCAATTGTGTGATCGCGGTCAGTAGAAGTCAGCGCAGTTGATAAGTGCTCAACATGCTCTCTACCATAATTTTGAGAGAAATAATCCGCCAACACAGCAGCGCTTTGAACAGTATTCAAGATTAGCAACCTCGGCCCAGAAAACTTCATAATCCACTTGGCAAGCTCTACAGTAGTTTTTGGCTGCAGGTCACTCAGATAAGTAATACGATTATGCTCATATTCGGAAAGGCTACAGCGAATTGTGTCATTTACGATCTCAGGAACATGAATAAAATCGTTTGCAGATGCTGATGCTATTTCTGGAATCGACCAAAACCGGTTTAGAGAACCCGACGCCAATACCCAGTAACAACTCCAGTCAGAGGCGAATATATTCATCCATCTCCAGGCTATCGGCAAAAGGCTTGCAGGTAAAGCAGCATGAGATTCATCTATAAAAACTGCACTACCGGGCAACTCATGAAGCCTCCGCAATGTTGCTGTCGAATTAGATGCAAGTGTTTCAAAGAAAGCAACTGCCGTGGTTACAATAATTGGTGCTCTCCACAGCGCAGTCAAGTGCCTTGTCTCTTCTCTCTCAAAGTCAGCACGATGATGAAGTTCTGCTACTACGTCATCCCGATTTTCGCCCGGCAAGACAAGCATTTCACGATAGGTCTCTACAGACTGACGGATGATATTCGTGAAGGGAAGTACTACAAAAATGCGTCGAAGTCGGCGTTTTTGAGCCTGAGCAAGAAGATGTGCCATAACCGCAGTGGTTTTACCTGAACCAACCGGACTATCGCATGAACTGATATTGGCACAAACGTCTGCATCTCGACAAGCCTTATACATCTCGTTACGAAGGATGTTTCTCTTATCGTTCACTCCATTTTTGTTCAATTCTTCAATACGTTTATCCAACTGCACAAGCCTTTCTCCCGGACGCAACGAAACAATTGCTTCATTGGCAGGATACTTCTGATAGTTTATTGCCGTATCGGTATGATCTGCATCTGCAATACACGACAAGAGCATTCGTAAAAAAACGGATAGATCCCCTTTGACCTCTTCGCGTTCAGGGGCAAAGCCGCTGTCTGCAAGAATATTGTGAATTGATTCCATAGTAGATAATTCACGTTCCGTTTCTAAGGCAATATCCACATCCCTAAAAGCTAGTTCACCTTTGTTCATTTCCTCTGAAAAGCCAGGAAAACCCACATGATGTGCCTGAATAACTGCAGCAGAAAACACAGAGTAGTTCTCTTCGCGCAAAAAATGCGCAACTCCGGCATCCACATGGTTTACCGGCAACTTTTTCGCTACCCTTTGACCAGATAATACCTCCTGATTCTCTGCTTGAAGCTTTCCGAGATCATGATAGACAGACGCCTTTTTGATAGTCTGAAGCAAGATTCCTTTATCTTTCTGAGCGAATCGCCCTGCTTCCTGTGCATAACGGGTTGCCCGTATACATACACCACTAATGTGAGCGGCATATGTCTGGGGTGAGATGCCGTCTTTAGGACTATGCGCATAGTAATTCATATAATCATCAGATCTGTAACAGACTGAACTTTTGCAATCAATTCAGTAGACAACGTAGCCTTATCCTCATAATCACCCCAAGCAACAGATGGATCATAACCATTGCCAATACGCTTGGGAGCTAGCGCTTCCAAAAGTAAATAATCTGGACAACTGCCGAGGGCATTCTTATGCTCGATATACCATGCGTGACGAATACGTACATCAGAGCGGACCGCAGAGCGGTTCAAATCATATGCCTTAGGGATCAACAGCTTTAATAGCTCGATGTCTTCTGCCTTGCAGCCTGTTTTTCTTGCAAAATTAGGATTTACAAAAAATGGCATGCAATACACTCCATGTTCTACAATGCGAAATGCCAATGGTGCCATGCCAGCATTTTTGCCTTCCTGCACTCCTGCTTTATTTGTATTGGTTTGCCGAACAATATTTACTGGAGAAATGGATATACCTACACCAAACTGGGCAACACCAGTTTTAATAAAGCCTTTATTAGCGCCGCCTTCAAGAAAAGTGTTTCCAAAGACTCTTGCGTCCCAATATTTCTTGACAAAAGTGCTGTCCAAAAAAGCTTTTTCATTAAAGGTCTTAATATCTTTTGCCATCTCGCCCTGGATAAACTTTCTATCTCTTCCACGTGACTCAAGAATACAGTATTTTTCGGCATTCACTGTGTACGCATCGGGAAGACTCTTGAAAAATGGACTCTCATGATCTTCAAGTAGATCACGCAACTTACGCTTAAAGGATACCGGGGAAATCTCACCGATTCCGCTCGCGCGCTGCCGTGGGTCGCTCTCTCTGTCCGGATCACCGTTTGGATTTGAATTTACGACTTCGATTACCAAAAGGCCTGTTGCACGCTTGATTGCACTATCCATCATCTTACCCTCCTATAGTATCATTCTCATTTGTTTTTGTTGTTTCTATTGTTGTCTCCCTCTTGGGAAAAGAAGCCAAATAGCCGATAAATAGTTGAGCTTTTTCAAAATCATTAAATCGGATAACTTCGGATATTATCTGAGCAAGCCCGTTTGCTGTCATTTCAAACAAATTTAGATACCAACCAGCTCTCCAGCTTTCTATCCCTTTTTCTTCTATGTTTTTGTAGCGATATTGCTTTGACCACGCAATATAAGGAGTCATCCTGACAGAGAGTTGACTGATTGCTAAATTGGGCGTTTCTCCAGCGGTTACAAACAGCGCACTGCCTGCAAGCTGTGGAGGGAAGTCATCATTCCGGACAACTTTACAATATAGTGCATGAAGCTCATCGGAAATGTGCAATAGCTGTCCGACCAAATATGCCATACTTTCCATATAACTCTCCTTTCTCTCATTACATTTATAGAGCAACAATCCAAACACTGAAAGAATAAGTGCGCTCTCCTGCTTTTGCCCTAGTAGATTCTTTTCGTTTTTCTTATCATTGCATTCTGTGCATCTATGAACCCAATTTCCAACATGATTCAATAACCCTGATGAATTGTTCAGGAGGATATGCAGAAAATTTTTAATCGTGCTCTTCTTCAAAATATCAAGAAGTAGCTCCATTCCTTGATAGTACTTCATTCGTTCAACAGAATTTTTGCCTTGCGCCACCTCACCGTTCCGTTTCCATATATTATTAACTATTCGAGCAATCTGGAGTGGGAACGGAATAATGCATTCACCGAATTCCGCAATCGGAATATTATGGCATCCTCTTGCCCATGACTCCGCAGCAAGTACTAATTCTTCAGGCGTAGTATTATAAGAAAAAATGATCTTTGAACGTGCTTTGTCTATTTTACGAATTGTGAAAATCCGAATAGAACCTGGCTTTTCTTTTGTAGGAATGCCGTTAAACGTTTTTATAAACTCTTCTGCAATCTTCTCGAATCGAGATTCCATATGAGCAGAATTATTTGTAGAATTGCTCCCGAAAATCGATGCAAATTTTGGAGGTACTTTTGGCAATTTAGATGGATATACAAAAACAATCTCATTTTTGTCTACTTTTCGCCACGTAATTCCCTCACGCTCTGAATCTGCAATCCATTCAAGCGATTTTTTTATTAAAGAACGATTTTCTGCAGCAATAGGGTAAGAGTCGTCATCAATTTTTTCATATCGGTACTGACAGGGTTGTCCATTGAACATAGAACGCAGAATGACTTCGAACCCACTAAGCTTTACACCGGGCATCGGTTCATTTGGATTAACAAACATGGTGCCGAAAGCATCTTTACCACCATTAAAGTCTAAATTTGGGGGGACTTCTGCTAATAGCTTATCGTTCAGCCAAGCGGTGGTATGTATACTCGCCACCGGATATCCATACCTTTTCCAATTTTGAACATCAAGTATGACCGATAATGAAGTGCCGAGGTCTTCTTCAGGCTTTTTTTGAGCATCTCCGATATGGAACAATAAGGATAGAGAAATATCTATATCCTCATGATTTTTTAGTTTTGAGAAAACACAGCTTTCAAGAGATTTTCTAAAGCTTACACTTGGTTCCTTTGAAAAATTCAGTATTAAATGTATTAGTTCGGAAATAATATCATCTTGGTTCTGTTCCGAAGCTTTGATTATCTTAAGCAAATTCCTAGGAATATCAGTTAAACATCTATTAATCTTGTTGATAATGCGCCCCTGCCAATTATCCTCCTTGCACCATGACCTTATTTTTTCCAAATCAAGCTTTTCTTTTCCTTTTTTTAGTTTTTCTAAATCAGAAATCAAACTTTCATCTGTAATTCGATATAGTGGCACTATGTTAAATGCAGGGAATGTCCCTTGATTGTTACCATATTTGCGTAGCGATTTTGCAAGCTCTGCATTGACACTTTCATAATTACATATAGCCCCACTCGGGGCAATCCATATTCTTATACAAGGTGCTCTGCCTGTAACCTTAGGAATTAGCTTATATTTTCTGTGCCAACCTTTGTAAGAAATTCCTTTGTCCTTCAAAATTATAGCTAGTCCATGCAATTCATTGATCATTGCCAGCACCCCGCTTTGGATATTCCAGCGTACCATTCTGAATCACAAGGTCATTGTCATATACATATGAAACAGAAGATGAGTAGCCTCCAGAGAAGACTTGTCTTAACATAGATGGAATTATCACCGGAGGCATATCCTGCAAAACGTGCGTTGTACTACGCAATTCACCAAAATACGAGGAAGTAAATTCTTTCCACCCCAGTGCAGGGATAGCAAAGCTCTGTCCACGTTTAATTCTGCGCTCAAAGATGCTTTGATATGCATGGCCCGGAGAGGTCGTTTTATTATCCCATTGTATAGCTTTTTCCGGTAAATCAACTTTTCTTTGGTTTGGAACTGCAATTGCATAAAATTTATAGCAAACATCAACCAGAACCGTCGCAAACAACTGATAATTATTTCCTTGGTTAATCGACTTTGGATTACGAAGAGGGCCACCGTAATTCGTGCAATAGGAATGATATTGGATAGGTGCACATAATTCTACTTTTGTTGGTATAATTTCAATAGCTGGCCCCCAGAATACAGATTCAAAAATCGCTTTTACTGCTGAATATGTTGGTGCAGGATAACTGACAGGACAATCACCCGTATCGGGCCTTGTCCACATTGCGGTATCTCCGGCAATTTCCATTGAGACAGGATAGGATAATCGTACCATTTTGCCCCTCCTTTGCAAGTAAATGTAATGCTTTATTATTTTCCCCAATGACATACTCATTTGCTTGCTTATATTTATAATATCAGCAACATATGCAAGACAAACAGGTCATTAAATAACGATAATGTATACGCTAAAAAGCCTTCATTTTCATTTAATTTTCATCAGAATATACTTATATTTCCATTATATCATAAATAGTGTAATATTTTATTATTTTCTTATAAAAATTCACATTTTCAAGAAAGGTAGCTTATTATATAAAAATGGTTAGGATAACCCTTTTCTATCCTAAGATGGTTCGTCCTTCTGTATCTATTTTCAGCAGGGATAAAACCCTTTTTACTCCCTTAATTCTTAAACTTGAAGGAGGCCTTAGTCCTATAAATCAGCCCGCAAAAAAGCAAACCTAGCTTTTGCTGGTCTGCTTTGGTTTGTACAAAGGTTATTTTATGTTCCTCCCTCATTTTATTAAAATGGTTCTCTTTCACCGAAATAGTTCCAGTATCTTCAGCTTCCAAACCACAGGAATGGGGCCGGCAGCGTCTTCCTGATCGGCATTTTTCTCATCAGTTTCAGTTTTACCGCCATCTTTACTTTCATGGTCTTCCAGCTCTATTCTTTCATCAGCGCCCTCAGCGGCGGTTTCTTCCCTTATTTCCTCTGCCCTTCTTGTGGGCGCCGCCTGCTCCGGCTCATAAAAGCGCAGTTCCTTGCCGGGGGCCAGGGGCGGGAAAAGCAGGCACCACCAATTCGTTCCTTTGCCGTCTCCCAGCACAAAGGTAACGGTTTCGTACACCCCTTCCGGCACAGTCTCTCCGTCCAGCTGCCGTTCGGAAAAATAGCGGGGTCCATAGTATACCGTCAGGGACTGGCGGCTGTCCCGTTCGTCCAGGACCGCATCCCCCTTCTCCTTCAGCCTGGGCAAAAGCTCCCTCAGCATTTCCCGGCATTCCCGGGCTGTCCGGGCCTTGGACAAAGCTTCCCGGGCCTGGACCATGACTTGGTCCTTGACCTCCAGCTTCAGCAGCTGATCCTCCGGCAGGTCGCTGTTGGCGTAAAAATGCCAGCGAATAAACCCGGCGGCGTCGGGAGCTATCCCTGCGGGTTTTAATTCCCCAAGGCCGGCATATAGCCCGAGGCCCAAAGCCGTTATGCCCAGCAATGCCAATAATATGATAACGATACCCAACAGCGGTTGAGCTTTCAGCCGCTGTAGCCAATACCGGCCTTCTTCCTTCAGGTACACTACCAATTTTCCGCTCATGACCTTCTTCCTCCATCTGTTGTCCTTGGCTCTATGGAAGAAGTATTGCCGGAAAAGATTCAATATATTCCTTAAGTTTCCGGATTTTACTGATTTCTGGCCAAAAGGCTCTCGGTGGCCGAAGTAACCATCCGGTCCGCCAGCATAACCATGGCATGCTTATCCAGGTCCGTCTCCGCCTGGAACCACTGCCGGATCATCCCGATCAGTCCATAGGTAATAAAACTGAACAGGTAATCCAGATATTTCTCGGGAGCCTGGGGAAAGTGTTTGCCCACCAGCTCTTTTCCATTATCCTCGATCAGACGGTGCACCTTATCGATGAATTCCCCGGCGGCTTGATTGCCGAACAAGGATTTACAGATCTCTTCATTCTCCAGAACATAATCCATAATCGGTTCAAACACCGGCTGCAGCGTGCCGCCGTCCGCCTGGGGCTTATGAGCATCGATCATCTCCTGGACGTCGGCAAGAGTGTCGTTTTCCAGCCGTTCCAGGAGCTCATAGGTATCGGCAAAATGCAGATAAAAGGTGCCTCGATTTAAATCCATCCGGTCAGTAATGTCTTTAATGCTGATATCTTTAAAATCCTTCTCCCGCATTAATTCGGCCAGGCCCTGTTTCAGCAGGCGCCTGGTTCTTCGTATCCGTCGGTCTTCTCTTTCCTTGGACACCCCTCTTCCTCCCTTTCCATTCCCATATTTTTTGGCCCGGCAGCGTTGACTATTAAACATTTTCGTTTTATTCTGCCGTTTATACCGCAAACATTGGGAAAATCAACGATTGAAATTCATCTCTACCGGAATTATAATCCTCATCAGATGATAATTCAACGGTTTTCTATTATTATTCGGAGGTTGATTATGAAAAGATTGTCCTTTGATGATCTCACCCATGGAATCATCCGTCACCGCAAAAGGATTGAGAAGATTTTTCTGGTTCTGACTATCCTCTGCGCCTTCTGCTTTCCTTTTGTGGGAGTGAATTACGATTTGAGCCAATACCTGCCGGATTTCGCTCCAACCCGGCAGGCCCTGAATGTCATGGAAAAGGAATTCGGCTATCCGGGGATGGCCAGGATTATGGTAAAAGATATCTCGCTCCAGGAAGCCAAGGATTTGCGAAGCCGCATCTCCTCTGTTGACGGCGTGGACCTGGTCGCGGGAGCGGACTTATTATCCGATGTTTATTTAGGTCAGGGATTTACGGAAAACGACCTGACGGATTCTTTCTATAAAGACGGCAACGCTATCCTGGAGGTCATTTTTAAAGAAGGGGATTCCAGCGGGAAAACCCATCAGGCGTTGAAGGAAATTTACTCCATCGTGGGCCGTGACCGGGGATTTTTTTCCGGCAGCGCCGTTTCCAGCCAATGGCGTCAGGACAGCATTACCAAAGAAATCGCTGTCGCCATGGTCATCTCCGTGCTGATTATTCTATTGATTCTGACCCTGACCACTACCTCCTGGCTGGAGCCCTTCCTCTTTCTGTTCGTTATGGCGGTAGCCATCATCCTGAATATGGGTTCCAACATCATTTTCGGTTCCATTTCCTTTTTCACCTTTTCTACGGCGGCCATTTTGCAGCTGGCTGTCTCCATCGACTATTCCATCTTTCTCCTGCATTCCTTTACCGCTTTGGAAGATAAAGGTCTGCCCCGGGAGGAAGCCATGGCCCAGGCGCTGAAAGAATCCAGCAAGTCTATTCTGGCCTCCGGCGCCACCACCATTGTCGGTTTCATTTCCATTGCCTTGATGCAGTTCACGATCGGCAAGGACGTGGGCTTTGTACTGACCAAAGGTATCCTGTGTTCTTTAGCCACCGTGCTTTTGCTGATGCCGGCGTTGATCCTTCGTTTTACCGAAAAAATTGAAAAATACCGGCATCGCCAGTTCATGCCGGCTTTTGACGGCTTTTCCCGTCTGATGCAAAAAATCCGCTGGCCGGTCCTGATCCTTTGCCTGGCTTTAGCTGTTCCCTGCTATTTCGGCCAGTCCATGAACACCTTTTATTATGGCGACGATGCTTTGGGCGCCAGCCCCGGAACCCGCTATTATGACGACACCCAGGAGATCGACAGGATTTTCGGAAAGTCCAATGTGATCCTGGCCATTGTTCCCAATACCTCCATCGCCCGGGAACGGGAGCTGACCGAAGCCCTGGAAAATCTGGATTTCACCAACTATGCCCTTTCCCTGGCGGGCATCCTCCCGCAGGGGATTCCTGAGGATTTCCTGCCGGAGGACGCAGTGAAGGTTTTGCACACGAAAAACTATGCCCGGATTCTGGTTTCCCTGGCTACCAGTGAAGAAAGCGGCTACTCCTTTTCCTGCAGTGAACAGCTGACCCGTTTGGTCCGGGACTACTATCCGAAAGACTCCTACGTTATCGGCATGACTCCCACCACCATGGACATCCGGGATATCCTGACTGAAGATTATAACCGGGTATCCATTATTTCTCTGATCGGTGTTGCCCTAGTGGTGATGCTGACCTTCCGCTCCTTATTAATTCCGGTCTTTGTCATTATCCCCATCGAGGTAGCCATCTATCTGAATATGACCCTGCCCTATCTGGCCGGCGACAGCCTGGTTTACATCTGTTACATTATCGTCAGCTGCCTGCAATTAGGAGCGACCATCGACTACTCTATCCTGGTCACCAATAACTATCTTTCCGAAAGAAGTCATTGCGCCCGAAAAGCCGCGGCGGTTTGCGCCGTGAATCACAGCGCCCTGTCCGTGTCTACCTCGGGACTGATCCTTACCACTGTAGGTTATCTTCTCTATTTCAGCTCTTCTATTCGCGCTATCTCCCAGGTTGGGCGCCTGGTGGGGCGGGGTGCCCTGCTCTCCATGATTTTGGTTCTTTCCCTCCTGCCGGCCCTGCTGGCTGCCTTTGACCGGCAAATCCTGCGGCGGCAGCAAAAGACCGATCAACGAAGGACCGCCAGACAGGAAAAGCGCAGGCTGCGCCTGGATAAGCTCCGCTGCCTGCGTTAGCTGCCTGCGTTAACGGTCTTCTCTTTGTATTTTCTGATTCCCCATGGATTTCCGACTTCCCCACCAGATTGCCGAATCCCATGCTTTCCGATCTCCGGCTTTCGCGACTATATCATAAAGGAGAAATGTCCCATGAAAAGCCTTTCCCTGAGAAAGAGCAGGCTCTCCGCCTTGTCTTTTAGCCTTCTTTTCCTCATTTCATTCAGCCTTCTTCCCGCCCCCGCCTTTGCCGGCTCTGCCGGCAATCCGCCGACCCCCTATGATGAAGCTTATTATGTTACCCTGGATTATTACGGCGGCCTGAAGGAAAGCAGCATCGTAAAAAGCTACCGCAATCTGGCTGAAGTCCCTGCTATCTCCGATTACGGCCGGTACGATTCGGTCACCAATATGACCGACTACACCCGGCCCCTTAAGGAGGAGGATAAGGTCAGCTTTTCCTTTTCCGGCACGCCTCCAAAGCATTTCTACTTTGAGGGCAAAACCAATGCCCCCTATGAGCAGCTTCCCTGGAAGCTGCAGGTCTCTTACCGCCTTAACGGCGTTCCCTGCCGGGCTGAGGAACTGCCGGGCAAACAGGGATTAATCGAAATTCTGGTAGACGCTGTCCCCAATAAGAACGCTTCTGCCTATTGCCAAAACAATCTGGTTCTGCAGGCCGCTACCCTCCTGGACAAGGACAAACTCCTTTCCCTGGAAGCTCCGGGCGCCCAGGTCCAGACCCTGGGAAATCTCCAGGCCGTGGTTTTCCTGGCCCTGCCGGGGGAAGAGCAGCATTTTCAGCTGCGCATCGGCGCCGATGATTTTTCCTTTCCCGGCATAACTTTCCTGATGGTACCCGCCACCTTGTCTCAATTGGACCAGGTAAGCGATCTCCGCCGGGCCAAAGAGAAGGTGGAGGATTCTGCCGAGGCCATCAATTCCAGCATGGATATCCTCCTGAATACCCTGGACAATCTCAGCGGCAGCTTAAGCGATACCGCCCGGGGGCTTTCCGGCCTGAACGACGCCCGGGAAACCATATCCCAGGGCAAAGGCAAGATCTACGCCAGTGCCGACGGCGCCTTGGCAGACCTGTCCACCATTGCCGACGCCCTTAAACCTCTGCCTTATCATGTGGAAAAAGCCAAAAGTTTTCTGACCGACAGTACCGACGGCCTGGATAAATTGGTCAAAACGGCCGTCGGCCTGAAAAAGCAGCTGAAAGAAACCCGGACCGCCATCCACAATCTTCAGCAGGACGCCAAGGATATCCGGGATATGGTCAACGACGTCGAGTGGCGCAGCTCCGGAGCCGCCTACTCCAGCGGCCGCTTAAGCCGGGACCTGGACGACATGGGGAACAGCGTTGGGGATTTAAACGGCAGCCTTTCCTCAATGAAGGACACCATCACCGCCATCGGCAGCAATCCCCTGGACAATCTGGAATTTTCGGGAATGACCATCGAAAAAATCCGGGAGGTCATTTCCTTAGTTGAACAAACCAAGGCTGCTTATGAGCAGCAGGCAGGAGCTTCCCCTACAGACCAGCAGCTGGTTGAAATTTTAACTCAGGAGCTCATTTCCCGGGGCCTGGACAGCGCCGCTGCCCAGAGTCAGGCCCAAATGGCGGTGGGGCTCTGGCAAAAAGCCCAGGATCCCGATTTTTCCTCCCAGCTGGATCTGATGAGCCAGGCCGACGGGATGATCACCGACGTCAACGGACTGTTAACCGGCGTCGGCGGCTCCTCGGCAAATGTACTGGCCCAGCTGGAGGCTCTCTGCACCGCTTTGGGAGATCCTGGCCTCAGCGGCAGCATGAGCTCCGTGGCCTCCAATCTCAGCGGCACCCTTTATACCATGAGTAACCATAACGGGGAAATTGCCGCAGGCATCAACGATCTTAATTCCTTAGGCGACATTTTGGACGACGCCACCAAAACCCTGGATAAGCTTTTGGATCAGACCGAGGAGCTGAATAAGACCCTGGACAGCTATATTCCTGACGCCCAGCTGGCCCTGGACGACGCCAAACGGTTGTCCACCGCCGCCGTCAGCGGCCTGGAGCACAGCCTGGCCTTTTTCACCGATGGGGAAAACCTGATGAAATCAAGCGGAGAAAAGCTGGACCAGGGCACCCAGGCTACCCTGGATGGCCTGGAAGGGACCCTTGACCAAACGGTAAAAGGATTAAAGCAAACTCAAGTTTTACGAAACGCCAAAAATACGATCAAGGATCTGATCGACAGCCAATGGGACGAGCATACGGGAGAGCTCAACAATATATTATTGGCGGACCCCCAGGCCAGGCCCGTCTCTCTCACCTCCCCCGACAATCCCCCGCCGGAAAGCCTGCAAATCCTTTTACGGACAGACAGTATTAACGCCGACGAACCCCAGGAGGCCGCCGCGGTGGATGAGAGCTTTCATGCCCAGGGCAGCTTTTTTACCCGTTTTACAGCGATCTTTCAAAACATCTGGCAGACCGTCGCCGGCTGGTTTAAATCCCGCTAATCCGGCGGGCAAAGACGCAATCAAGCCAAAAGCTTATTAAAACAGGACGGTTCCTTTCTGAGGAACCGTCCTGCTGCTTCATCAGTCTTCAATTGTCGGTCAGGAACTCAGCGCATTGCTCTCTGCCGCCGGAGACGGCTCGTGGCAGCGTTCTGTTTTGGCCGCTGCCGCCGCTGCCGCCGTGGCCACCGCCCTGCCGGCCGCTGTGGCCGCTGCGGCGGTAGCTGCCGCGGCGCCGGCCACCTTGCCGGCTGCGGCAGTGACTACGGCGGCGGCATTACTCCCGGCGGCAGTCCTTCCGGAAGCCGCCGCTACCGTCGTCTCTTCATCGGGAGCCGGGATCTGGGGGGATTTAAAGGCGGCATCCCCGCCGGGGCCGCCATCGCCCGGTTTCAACGGCTCCTGCTCCCTGGCCAGATTTTCCTTTGCCACCGCCAGCATCAGCTTGATGCGGTTTTCCTGATTTACCCGGGTGGCGCTGGGGTCATAGTCGATCGGCACGATATTTGCCCGTTGGTCCAGCTGACGGATCTTGCGGATCATGCCTTTGCCGCAGATATGATTGGGCAGGCAGCCAAAGGGCTGGGTACAAACGATATTGGGGCAATCCTCTTTCATCAACTGGACCATTTCGCCGGTAAGCAGCCAGCCTTCGCCCATAACGCAGCCGTCGCTGATGATTTCCTGGGCGGAAGCCAGGGTATGGGTATAGCTGGAGGGCGGCGTAAACTGGGAATAGGCGCTGACGGAGTCGATCATCAGCTTCTGCAGGTACTGCACCAACTGGCTGAAGCCGCCGTAGACTTTACCCGCCGCCCAGGCCTTAGCCCCGCCGCCGTAAAGACGGTATGAGGTCTTCGGGCCTTCGGCGCAATAAAGGACAAAATCCAAAAGCCCCGGCACGACCACTTCGCAGTCCTGCTCCGCCAGGAAATCCTCCAGATTGTTGTTTCCCAGGCTGGAGTATTTTACATAGATCTCTCCCACTACTCCTACCTTCACCTTGGGCTTCCAGTCGCAGGGGATAGCGGCAAATTCCCGGGCCATCTTTCGGAAAATGCGCCGCATGGCGGTAAGGCCGAAGCCCCGTCCGGCGTTAAAGGCCCCGGAAAGCCGCCTTACCCAATCCTCCACCAGGGCCTGGGTCTGCCCGGATTCGAGTTCATGAGCCTTGGTCTGGTTGCTGAGGCACATTAAAGCGTCGCCATAAACTACGGCGCAGAGAGCCTTATACAGCATGGAAGGAGTAATCTTAAAGCCGCTGTCCTTTTCCAGACCCGACAGATTGATGGAAATCACCGGTACCTGGCTATAGCCGGCCTTTTTTAAGGCCCGCCGCAAAAGGAAGAGGTAATTGGAGGCCCGGCAGCCGCCGCCGGTCTGGGACATCATCAGGGCCGTACGGTTGACGTCGTACCGGCCACTGTTTAACGCGTCCAAAAGCTGGCCGATGGATAAAAGCGCCGGATAGCAGGTATCGTTGTGGACATACTTCAGCCCTTCTTCCACCACGCCGGGACCGTTGTTGGTCAGCAGCACCACGTTATAACCCTCATTGGCAAATACGTTGCGCACCAGGGCAAAATGAATGGGCGCCATCATAGGAATTAAAATGGTATAGGAATCCTTCATCTCCCGGGTAAAAAGGACTTTTTCCTCATCGTCCCGCTTGGCCAGGCCGGCCAGGGCGGCTTCCCCGGCAGCAGGTCCGGCCATCTTCCCGCCGGCTTCTCCCGGGGCCTGGGCCCCGGCCGCTCCTTTACCCGGAGTGCAAGCCCCGGCGGCGGCAATCTTTGCTTTGTCTTCTTCGGCCCTCACAAAGGCGGCCGTTTCTTTTTCCTGAGCCGTCATGATTTCTTTCATGCCTACTCACCTCCTGTAGCAGCCAAAAGGCTGCGGATGCGGATGCGCACGGCGCCCAGATTGGCGATCTCGTCGATCTTGATCTGGGTATAGATCTTGCCCTCCGCCTCCAAAATGTCCCGGACCTCATCGGTGGTAATGGCGTCCACGCCGCAGCCGAAGGAGACCAGCTGAATCAGGTTCATGTCCTTTTGCGTGGCGATATAGCGGGCCGCCGCGTAAAGCCTGCTGTGATAGGTCCATTGGTTCAGCACTTTACTCTTAAAAGGGCTTTCCAGATGGCTGAGGGAGTCCTCGGTGATGATGGCCACGCCGAAACCGGAGATCAGCTTGTCTATGCCATGGTTGATCTCGCCGTCCACATGGTAAGGCCTTCCCGCCAGCACGATGATCTGACGGCCCTGGGCCCGGGCTTCGCTGAGGATTTCCTCAGCCCGGCTGCGGATCCTGGTGAAATAAGCCTCATATTCCCCATAAGCCAGCTCCGCGGCCCGGCGCACCTCCCCTAAGGTCAGATCAGGGAAATGAGGCTTCAGTACGGCCAGGATCTTTTTTGGCAGATCCTTCTGATTATGCAGACCCAGATAGTCATAAATGAAGTCCACCTTTTCCGGCTCCGGCAAATTGGCGGCGATCACCTCGGGATAGTACGCCACTACCGGGCAGTTATAATGGTTATCCCCCATATGCTCATCCAGGTTATAGGTCATGCAGGGATAGAAAATCTTTTTAACCCCCTGGTCAATCAGCCACTGGACATGGCCGTGCATCAGCTTCGCAGGATAGCAGACCGTGTCCGAAGGGATGGCTCCCTGGCCTAAAAGATAAAGAGGCCGGTCGGAAACGGGGCTTACCTTCTGCCCGATGCCCAGGCTTTCAAAGAAGGCGTGCCAGAAAGGCAAAAGCTCATACATATTGAGGCCCAAAGGCAGGCCCACCACGCCCCGGCGTCCCTCATGGTCCCCGGCTTTGCGGTATTCCTCCAAAAGCTCCTGCTTATAACGGTAAAGGTTCAACTCCTTGATCTGCTTTGCCTTGGGGATAGGCCGGGAGCAGCGGTTGCCGCTGATATACCGGCCGCCGCCGGAAAAGGTATTGATGGTCAAATGGCAGTGATTGCTGCACAGGCCGCAGTTGACGGACTGAACCTTGTGCTGAAAATCCTTCAGCTCCTCCAGCCCCATCAGGCTGCTTTGGGGCAGTTCAGGTGCCCCGGTTCTGCCGGCGGTACTTTCGGCAGCGGCATCTTGAGAGAAGTCTTTTTTACCGGCAGGCCCCCGGCCGGCTTCCGTCCCGCCTTCTTTTTGCTGCTGGGCATACAAGGCGGCGCCGTAAGCTCCCATCAGGCCGGAGATCTCCGGCCTCACCACCTGAGTTTTCAGTTCCTGTTCAAAAGCCCGCAGCACGCCGTCGTTTAAGAAGGTCCCCCCCTGAACCACGATATGGCGGCCCAGAGGCTCGGCGGCGGATGGACGGATGACTTTATACAGCGCGTTTTTCACCACGCTGATGGACAGCCCCGCGGAAATATTCTCAATGGTGGCTCCGTCCTTCTGAGCCTGCTTTACCGAAGAATTCATAAACACAGTGCAGCGGGAACCCAAATCCACAGGCCGCCGGCCAAAGAGCCCCAACCGGGCGAATTCCTCCGTGGAGTATCCCAGGGCGTTGGCAAAGGTCTGCAAAAAGGAGCCGCAGCCGGAAGAACAGGCTTCGTTCAGAAAAATATTATCGATGGTATTATTATGGATCTTAAAGCACTTGATGTCCTGGCCGCCGATGTCGATGATAAAATCCACCTCAGGCAAAAAGCGTTTGGCCGCCAGATAATGGGCTACGGTCTCCACGATACCGTAGTCTACCCGAAAGGCCCGGCGGACGATATCCTCCCCATAGCCGGTAACCGTAGCGCCGCCAATCTGGATTCCGGGATAGTTTTCCGCAGTATCCATTAAAAACTGCCGTACCAGGGATACGGGATTTCCATGATTGGGCAGGTAACGCTGCAAAAGCAGCCGGCCCGCCCGGTCGATGACTACCATCTTTACCGTAGTGGACCCGGCGTCCACCCCCAGATAACCCACTCCCCGGTAGCTTTCCGGATCGGCCTTCTCCGCGGCGGCCTTTTTGTGACGGGCCAGAAAGGCCTCGTATTCTTCCTGGTTCCGGAACAAGGGGTCCATAAATTTATACTTTTCCGTGATCCCGTAATCTTTCAGGCTGGCCGCCGCCTGGTTCAAATCCACCTCTTCCGTGGCGGAAAAGGCAGCTCCCAGGGCCACAAAATAAAGGGAATTTTCCGGGCAAAGGCCGGTAGTATGCAAAGCTTCATCGAAACTTTTGCGCAGCATTGGCAAAAAGGTCAAAGGCCCGCCCAAATAAACCACATTTCCTTTAATGGGCCGCCCTTGAGCCAGGCCGGCGATGGTCTGGCTGACTACGGCGGAAAAAATGCTGGCGGCCACATCCTCCCGGCGGGCACCCTGATTCAAAAGCGGCTGGATATCGGATTTGGCGAAGACGCCGCAGCGGGAGGCGATGGTATAGACCTGCTCCGCCTTTTCCGCCAGAGCGTTCATCTCCTCCAGAGGGATCTTCAACAAAGTGGCCATCTGATCCATAAAAGCCCCGGTACCGCCGGCGCAGGACCCGTTCATCCGGACTTCCAATCCTCCGGTTAAAAAAAGGATCTTGGCGTCCTCCCCTCCCAGTTCGATGATCACATCGGCCCCGGGGATCAAGCGGTTAGCCGCAATCCGGGTGCCGAAGACCTCCTGGACAAAAGGAATCCGGCAGCTGTCCGCCAGCCCCATGCCGGCAGAACCGGAAATCGCCAGCTTGGCCCGCTGCAGACCCGGCTGCTGCTTTAAAATATCTTCCAGTAATTCCGCGGACTTTTCCGTAATCTGCGAATAGTGGCGCTGGTAGGATTTATGAATAATCTTGTCCTGGTCGTCCAGGATCACACATTTTATCGTGGTGGAACCAATATCTAAACCGATTTTCACGCTATTTCCCCTTCTACCCCGCCTGCCGCAAGCACTGCGGCGGCCGGCAGGTGGATTGCAGGCCTGTTCTTTCCTATTTAATATGACAACAAGCCTACCATAATGTCTTATTATAACGCTAATAAAAAATTGTCGCAATAGCAGCCTTTAAGAGAAGGGGATGAATTTTTTTGAAGAACCGGCAGAAGGTACCGTTTTTACCGGCATTTTACCATTATCGGAGAGCTTGGCCACCGTCAAATCCGGGAAAAGGGCTGCCCCAAGAGGCAGCCCTTCCTGAGTCATGATCCGGGAGAGAGAAATCAACCCATGCCTCCGGGGCAGGGCACCTGGATCACCTGGCCGGGATAGATCATGTTGGGGTTACTGATGCCGGGATTGGCCCGGATCACCTGTCTAGTGCTGACGCCGTGAGCCTTGGCGATCTTATCCATGGTATCGCCGGCTTGAACGGTATAGTCAAAGGTCGTGCCCGGCGGGCATTCGACCACCTGGGGTTCGGGTTCCGGTTCGGGCTCAGGTTCTTCCTCGGCGGGCTGGACCTGAGGCTGCTCGATCTCCGTTACCCCGGTGACAAAGGTCAGCTGCTGGCTTTCCGTGACCTGGGCGCAGATTTCCACGATAGCGGTCTGCCGCCACTCGCAGGTGGGCTTTTCTGTCTTGGGTTCCACATCGCAGAATTCCACCCGGCCCCAGACATCTACGGTATCGTCTTCCTGGGCGCCTTCGATATGGATGAACTCCGTGAAGGGCTCCCTTACGCAAAGGGCTCTCAACTGATCGTCACATTCGGAAACAAAGTAGATGTGCTTTTCCAGGACGCCTTTGACGATGACCTTATTGGGAATAACCTCGGTAGTGAAATCCCGCAGGTGAGTCTCGATCCAGGAAACCTTCCGGGCCAGCTGCGGCGTGACGATATCGGCCGCGATATTCACCTGGCGGCAGCCGTAGCCCACCATGTTTTCAATGCAGATGGTCTGGGATTCGATGACGGCTCCTTCCACCGCGGTTAAAACGCTTAAGCTTACCGGTTCGATCAGCTTAGCCTTGACCTGGAGGATAGCGGTTTCTTTGACGAATTTTTCACCGCCCCGAACCACCAGCTCGCTGTCCAGGTATTCGATATCAACGTCGGTGACCACGTTGGAATCCGGGCAGGCGCCTTCAAGGTGTACAAAGACGCTGAAGGGCACGTCGGCATGGGTTTCCTTGACCTCGCCGCTGCAATGCTCCACATAGTAGATCTGCTTATGCAGCTTTCCTTTGACAATCACCTTGTTGGGGATAACCTTTTTTTCCAGATCCCGGATTTCGGCGTCCACGAATTTGACCTTTTTCGTGTCGTCCGGAAGCCGGATATAACTGTCCGCCAGATTGTACTGTTCCTTACCCCAGGCCATGACATTATCTACGCAAATCACATCATAGGACGGATACAGGCCTTCTCCCTCGATGGCGGTGATCACCGGCACTTCCAGGGTTTCCATAATCTTGACGTGCAGCTTGAAGATACAGGTCTGCTGGAATTTCTCGTGGCAGCAGCCGTCCTTCTCCTGGTCTATGGCTTCCGTTTCACAATATTCGATATTTACCTTGACCTTGGCCGTTTGGTCGTCACAGGGCCGTGCCCCTTCCATATGGACAAATTCCGTGATTTTTTCATCGGGCAGAGTGTATTCCAGCACGGCGCCGGTTCTGCAGTCCACATAGTAGACCTGGCGGTGGACCGTAATTTCCACCACTACTTTATTAGGAATAATTTTGTATTCCGTATTCTTGATCTTGGTATCCACGCTCTCTATATATCGGGCCGGTGAGGGCAGATTGATCTCCCGTACAACATTGACCTGGCGGCGTACATCGCCAATCACACCCTCGACCCTTAAGCAGCGGGTCGTTAACTGAATAGGCATTTCCCTTCCTCCTTTCGTCCCCTTCCATGACTCATTCCAATATATGCAAGCCTGCGGCAGATGTTACTAAAAATTCCTGAAAAAAATTTGTTTTCTTTGTCTCAACATTGTAGGATTTTCGACGTATGCAGAGAATTTATATAAGTATTGCAGAATATTTTGTAAAAATAATAGATGCCTTCCGCCGGCCGAGGGGTCTCATCGCCGGGAAGACCGTCTCACCTCCGCTTCCATGCCGCAGCTTGCAAGTTTTCCGCCTCACCGGCGCTTTGGGCTGGCCGCCAGAGAATCTGTATTTGGTGAGGCTTTTTTTATTCAAAATATTTTATGACCGGGAGGAATGAACATGACCACAAAAAGTAAAGTTGCCCTGTTTCAGATGGACTGCAAGTTTGGCGAGACAAAAACCAATGTAAACAAGTGCATCGACGCCATGAAAAAGGCGGCGGCGGAAGGCTGCTCTCTGATCGTCTTCCCGGAATGCGCCCTGTCCGGCTATTCTTTCGATACCCTGGAGGAAGTGGCCCGTTACGCGATCCCGGCCAACGGCCCGGATCTGGCCAGGATCTGCGCCGCCGCCAAGGAACTGGGGATCTACGCCGCCGTGGGGTTTACGGAAAACCGGGGCGGCAAATACTATAACAGCGCCGCCTTCATCAGCCCTGAAAGCGGAATTGAACAACTCTACAGTAAAATGCATATGCCCTGTATCGGCCTGGACAAATTTGCGGAAAAAGGACAGCCGCCCCTGCCGCCTGTGGAAACCCCTTTCGGCCGCTTCAGCATGATCATCTGCTATGATATCCGTTTCCCGGAGCTGACCCGTCACCTGGCGTTAAGCGGCGCCGACGTCATCGTCCACCCCACCAACTGGCCTTACGGCAGCGAGTATACCCGGGACGTTCTGCCTCTAGCCCGTTCTTTTGAAAACGGCGTCTATTTCCTCAGCTGCAACCGGGTAGGGGATGAAAAATCCTCCCATTTTATCGGCGGCAGCAGGATCGTCGGCCCCAACGGCCGGATCGTGGTACAGGCCAATGAGGAGCATGAGGAAATGCTGATCGCCGAGATCGACGTGGCGGCTTCCCGGCAAAAGCACTTTTATTCTGTGGAAGGGGATTGGTCCATCGATATTGATAAGGACCGCCGGCCGGAGGTCTTCGGAGACCCCCGCAGACTGTACTCCTGAACCTGAACTGTATTCTGGGCCTGGTAAGGATTCCGCGACTTCTTCCGGCAATGCCGGGTTCTCCATGCCGGCTGCCGCCGGATTTCTGCCCCCTACGGTAAGAGGCCAAAAGCGGCCCAGCAAAAAAATCAAATATTGGGCGCGGGACGGCAAACTGCCGCCCCGCGTCTTTCAATAGCTGCCTTTGGGGAAACCGAGCCGGAGACACCCTCGCGTCTCAATCCCGCCCACCCCCTCCGTCCCGGTGATGGTATTGCTTAAAATATCCCGCAAAGACAGCACGTCAAAAATCGAGGTATATGCCAGCTTCTCCGCCAGGAAAACCGGATCAAAAGCATGAATCAGCACGCGTCCCGGCGAACTGGCAAAATTGGCGCCGGCGTCGATCAGCGCCTCATAATGGGACTGACAGGCCCCGGCAAAAATAATCAGATCGTCCCGGTTGGGCTCATACTCCCGAGCCTTGATTACCGCTTCCGCAAAATAACGGGAATGGCGATAATTCTTGATATCCCGGAATTCTTTATTGTTTTTGATCAGTCCGTCGTGACCGGTCAGAATCAGGATGTCCGGCTTATACTGCTTGAGATAATCAATCACCACTTCCGGCTGTTTTTTTTCCGATACCGAAAGGGTGTTGGCTTTGATCCCCAGCTGGCTGTAGGTGGCCCGGCAAATATCCAGATATTCCTTATCTCCGTCCAGATGGAGGACCGTCCCCGGCAGCTCGAAAAAGTCCCGCTCCTGGCTGCCGGCGATCACGGTGGAAAACGGCCCCCGCATGAACACCCGGGAATGATCTTCCGCCCGGCGTTCAAAAATCCGCCGCATCAGATCGCTGTTTTTCCGGATGTAGGCCTGGCGGCTGCGGCTGATTTCCGAAGGATTCTTTTTTACCAGGTCGGAAAGAGGCGCGTCCGCCGCCAGACGCACGTCCAGGCCCTTCAGGATCGCCTGGGTTCCCTTGCCTTCCACGGTGCAGATCTCCATGACGCGAAATAAAATATCCTGCTGATGTGAAATTCTGGCAACAACGTCCCCCGGTGCGATTCTGCCCGCCATGCCGCTCCCCCCCCAGCCCCGATGTCTAAAGCATCATATGTGGAAAGGAAGGATTCGGTGAACGTACCCCTCGGCCTTTTTCAGGCCGGCGGGACCCGGCCGGTGTTACAGGGAAAGAAAAAAGCCCCGCAGTTCAGGCGGGTGTCCGTAAAACGGGCTTAGCACGAAATTACGATTTACAGGCATCTGTCCAGCGGGACTGATTTGAGAATAAGCGGTAACCAGGGTGATTAACCTTGGTTACCGCTTATTATTTGCCGGATTCCGAAAGCAATAGATTTATTCAGCGCTTTCCGATATAATGACTTTATTGCCGGTGAATACGGCGATTACCTGAAGAGTATTAAAATCAGATCAGGCCCTCTGCCGCAGTGAGAGAGCGCAGCGGCTTTTTTATGCCTTCAATCCAGCGAAAGGGGACCAATTCGATGAGTAGAGAACCCTTTGAGAGCCTGCCGGATGTGCCGGAGGTAAGACTACCCGCCGAAGCGCTTTAAGACACATAGAGCAGACTGCGAAAAAAAGGATTAAGACTCCATGGTATTTAGCAGTATCGATGTTGTCGTGACCGACGGCGTATTGCTTCCCTGGAATGATTTTGAGACGGCAGACCAGTCGAAAATCACCGCAGAGGCCCGGCAGCTTGCGGAAAATGTCGCCTCCGTCGCTGCCGTGGCCGAGAGCTACGGCGGCAGCTACTATTATGTCGGCGTGCCGTGCCAGTACGTTTTCTATGAGGATGCGTATCCGCCATATCTCAACAGTCGAAGAGAGTACACCGAAGCGTCAATTGCCGCCGTGACGACGGCGCTGGACAATGCCGGCATAAACTTCATCGATATGGGACTTACGTTTAAGAGCCTGGGGTGGGCGGATTATTTAACCTCCGCCATCGACAACCATTTCAGCATATACGGGGCCTATCTGACATATCTTGCGATAATGGAGCAGATAAACGAGGATACCGGCCTTGATCTGACAATTATGGGCGACGGCGACGGCGAGATAACGGAACTTCCAAATCAGTATCTCGGTTCGCGCACGAGAAAGCTGTTCAACCTGTGGCAAAACGGCGAAACGCTTTCGATCCTGACGCCGACAGTCTCCGTCCCCTTTACGCGAACCGACAACGGAGTCCAGGCAGAACCCACTGTATACTCCATGCCTTCAAGCCAATGGGACACTGTGCTGTACTGGCTTTATATGGGCGGCGATGTCGCAAGCACCGTGATTGACACAGGTCGTGAAGAACTGCCGAGTATTCTGATCTATGGGGACAGCTTTACTAACGCCGTGGAATGTATCATGTATTACGGCTTTAACACGATGTATTCGCTGGACATGCGCCATTACAAAGGCATGTCCCTCGGCGGTTTCATCAATGAGTATCAGCCGGACATCGTAGTTTGCATCCGTGATTATCAGGCAATAATCTCCACTGACTATAACGGCAAAAATGCCGATTGGGTCCAATAGACGCTTTCTATTTTTTATCCCACACGATAGGATGGAGCGTCTTACCATGGCGGCTACCGCACATTCAAGGCTGCGGGCTTTTGCCGCGGGATTTTTGCCGTATTATAATACGCTGTCGGTAATGCTATACATTTTTTGAGAGATACTGACCAGTTCCCTGGCAACGGAATTCAGAGAGTCCACCGCCTGCTGGATTTCTTCGATGGCCCCTACCTGATGGCATACGTTGCTTTCGATCTCCTTTGAGAACTGGGAAAGCCGTCCGATCTCTCTTTTGATACTTGTTAAGTTGGTGGTGATGTTATCCACGGATTGGCTGCTGTTATTAGCCATGGTGCGGATTTCGTTGGCCACCACATTGAAGCCCTTGCCGTATTGACCTGCCCTGGCCGCCTCGATGGCGGCGTTGATCCCCAAAAGATTGGTCTGCTGGGCCAGATTCTGCACAAAGGTAACCACCTCGGCGCTTTCTTTCACATTGGTCTGCAGCATGCTTTCCATTTCGTTCAGGGAATTGGCCCGTTTTTCCAGATCATTGGCATTTTTCTGTACGTTGACAATGGATTTGCCCAGATCCTCCGCGGCCAGGGCCAGGGCCTGGGAAACCTCCATGATTTTATAATACACGTCCAGGGTCTGATTGGTAATCACGCAGCCGATCACCTCTTCTTTATCCAGGATCGGTGTGGCCACGCTCAGATAAGGGATCTTCACCCTGGATTTTTCCGCTCCCACCAGGGTTACCAGACGGATGCGGCCGTTCATGCATCTGTCGGGCATAGTCCCTGCCTTTACCGGCGACCCTGGTTTTAATCCCAGGTCGATCTTGGAGGAAGGAACATAAACCAGCAGCTCTTTCCGGTCATACACAAAAATGCCCAGGTCCTCTTCCAAAATAGAGGAAAAAAATGGAGCAATCCGCCGAAAACTTTCCAAAACCTCACGATTAGCCCTGATCACATCACCCATATTAGCATCCTCCCCTACACATTAGCGCCTACTCCTGTTCGTCGAAACCTGCCGCTGAAGCGATCGCGGCAAATTGGTCCAAACTCAGCGTTTCTCCCCGGCATTGGCCGGAAATCCCCGCAACCTCCAACACTTCCGGCCAGCTCAGTCCGTTTTTCGGCTGAAAGGCCCCCAAAGACTTCAGCCCATTCATGATGTTTTTGCGGCGCTGGTTCATCACGCCCCGGATCATCAGCCATAAGGCCTTTTCATCGGCGCCCAGCTTCGGGCGCTGGCGGCGAAAAGAAATCACCGCCGAGTCTACCGGCGGCGGCGGGGTAAAATACTCCGGCTCCAGCACAAAAGCCAGCTCCACCCTGCCGAAGCCGGCCGCCGCCAGGGACAGCATACCATAGCCCTCCCGGCCCGGTTCTGCCGTTACTTTCATGGCCACCTCCTTTTGCACCATCACAGCACCGCCGGTAAGACCCTCCAACTGCCGGAACATCCGGGTTAAAAAAGGCGTGGAGATCTGATAGGGCAGATTGGCTATGATTTTATAGTCTTCCCGGCCCAGATCCCGGGCCAGCCGGTCCAGATCCAGGGTCATCACATCTCCCTGAATCAATTCCACCGCGGCTTCATCCTTGAATCGCTCTTCCAGGACCGGCATCAGGGCCCGGTCGAATTCCACGGCGATCACCCGGGCGCCCCGGGCTGCCATGACCTCCGTCAGGGTACCGGCGCCGGCGCCGGCCTCGATGACCAGATCTCCTTCTTCTATGCCGCCTTCATCGGCAATTTGATTCAAAATAAAGCTGTTGAAGAGGAAATTCTGACCCAGCTGTTTTTTGTATTTAAACTGCCGGTCTTTCAGCATTGTCTGTACCGGGTTTTCTTTGACCATGAAAATTCCTTTCGCTGCCTTTTTTTGTCCCGAATTCCGGGCCTGTCCCAAAAAGGTCCGGGTCTACAGGCCCGCTTTCTTCACCGCGTCGGCAAACTCCTGCGGACTGATGCCGTAACGATTCAGCCTTCCCAGGAACTGTTTGCTGTTGGTCTGCCCCAAGCCAAGAATACGGGCAACTTCATCCCGCCTTTTTTGCGCGTCGGGGCCGCCGGCAAGGCCCAGGGCCAGCAAATCGGCCATGCAAAAGGCGT
The DNA here is from genome assembly GCA_034927285.1 of Peptococcaceae bacterium. Classification (GTDB taxonomy): domain Bacteria; phylum Bacillota; class Peptococcia; order DRI-13; family UBA5745; genus JAYFQF01. The sequence goes on along the minus strand of JAYFQF010000023.1, from coordinate 11,708 downwards.
CGCCGCCCTTTTCCCGGCCTTGGGAACACCGGGACGCTTTCTCCGTCCAGGCCCCGGGGGCGGCCTTAACCAAGGCCCGGCGGATTTCCTCCGGCGAAGCGTATTCCACCCCAACGGGGCCGGACTTGGCTTTGCGGTCTTTATACAGGAAAGCATGCCGGCAGCCGGGCACCGCCCGGTCGATCTGCTGGCGGATCTTTGCCCCGGGGCCGTCGGGGTCTGTGAATACGATCACGCCGCAGTGCTCCTGAGCCCGGCGGATCTCCTCCAACCGCCGGCGGCTGAGCCCAAGTCCGCTGGTGGTTAAAACCTCTGCCCGGCAAGCCCGTTTTACGGCGGCCACATCGTCTTTGCCTTCCACCACGACGACTTCCCGGATCAGGGGCAGTTCCTGTTCATCCATATCCTCTGCTCCCGTCTTTCTTTTGCCTGCTCCCGGTTTTGGATCAGATCCGCTCTTTGGGGCCGGCCGTTTCCGCAGCCGGTCTTTTTGCCGCGGCTTTTCCGGAAGCCCCAAGGGCGCCGGGCCAGGTATCCTCGGGCAGGCCGTAGGCCCGGCAGCCGTTTTCCCAGGTAAGGCGGGCCATCTCCTCCAGGCTCACGCCTCTCAGCTCTGCCAGGGCCGCCGCGGTATTTACCACCAGGGCCGGTTCGTTGCGCCGGCCCCGGAAGGGCACCGGCGTAAGATAAGGGCTGTCCGTCTCGATCAAAATCCGGTCTGGGGGTACCGCTGCCGCGGCCCGCCGGAGCTTCTCCGCATTCTTAAACGTTACGGAGCCGGAAAAGGAAAGATAAAAACCTCGTTTGACGATCTCCCGGGCCATTTCCTCACTGCCGGAATAGCAATGGAAGATCCCGCCGTTTTCCCAGGCTTTTTCTTCCGTCAGAATATCAAAGGTATCCTGGTGGGCGTCCCGGTCATGGATGGTGATGGGCAGGGAAAGCTCTTTGGCCAGACGGATCTGCCGGCGGAAAACCTCCCTTTGGGTTTCCCGGGGAGACAGGTCATACTAATAATCCAGGCCGATTTCCCCCAGGGCTAAAATTTTGGGATGGCCGGCCCAGGTCCGAAACTCCTCCAGCAGAGCCGGCGTCATCTCCTTGGCATCGTGGGGGTGAAGCCCCACCGTGCCGTAGATAAAATCGTACTTTTCCACCAGCTCCAGGGTATTTAACGCGGCCTGACGGCTGCAGCCGATATTGACAAAGCGGGTAACGCCGCTGTCATAGGCCCGCCGGATCACCTCTGCCTGGTCTGTCAAAAAAACTTCGTCGTCCACATGGGCATGAGTATCAAAAAACATTTGCGCTCCTTTATTTGATCCGCGCTCCGCAAGGCATGTCCTCCGGCAGGGTGATGACCGCCAGACGCTCTCCTTCCGAAGCGGCCAGCAGCATGCCCTGGGATTCCACGCCCCTGAGCTTGGCCGGCTTAAGGTTTGCTACCACCGCGATCTTTTTCCCTACCATTTCTTCCGGAGTATAATGCTGGGCTATGCCGGCCACCAGCTGCCGCCGTTCTTCGCCGATGGCGATTTCCAGGCGCAGCAGCTTGTCGGCCTTGGGGATTCTCTCACAGGCCAATACCTGAGCCACCCGCAGCTCCACCTGGGCAAAGGTATCATACTCGATCTGCGGCTTATGCTCATCAGTGTTGCCTTGCGCCGGGGCCTTTTCTCCCTGTTTTTCGTTGACCGCCGCCGCCCCGGCTCCTGCCTGGTTCTCCTTTGTCCCGGACTTTACGCTCTGAGGCCGCTGCTCTTTGGCCGGTCCCTCATCCTCCTCCCAATCAATGCGGGGGAAGAGTCCCGGGCCCTTCCGGACCCTTTGGCCGGGCTTGGTGCCGCCCCAGGACAGCTGTTCCCAGAAACGGCATTCTTCAGGGCGATGACCGGTCTGGCTCCAAACCTTGGCCGGCAGGTCCGGCATAACCGGCCCCAGCAGCATGGTGGCGATCCTTACGCTCTCCAGCAGATGGAACATTACCGTTCCCAAACGTTCTTCTTTCTCCTTATCCTTGGCCAGTGCCCAGGGCATGGTCTCATCGATGTATTTATTGGCCCGGCCGATCAGCTTGAAGGCGGCGGCCAGGGCGTTGGGAAAATCCAGCTTTTCCATGAAATCGGCGGCTTCCGCCACCACGGCGGCGGCCAGATCTTCCAGTTCCCGGTCGACGGCTTCAAGGCTGCCGCAGGCCGGCGCCAGCCCGCCGAAATATTTCTCAATCATGGCTACCGTACGGCTGACCAGGTTGCCATAATCATTGGCCAGGTCCACATTGATCCGGTGTACCAGAGCCGTCTCGGAATAATAGCCGTCCTGGCCGCAGGGGATATCCCGGAGCAGGAAATAACGAACGGCGGCAGTGCCATATTTTTCGATCAGCACCAAAGGATCCACCACGTTGCCCTTGGACTTGGACATTTTTCCGGAGTCCAGAAGCACCCAGCCATGGCCAAAGACCTTTTTCGGCAAGGGCAGACCGGCGGCCATTAAAATCGCAGGCCAGATCACGGAGTGGAACCGAATGATATCCTTAGCCATGAGATGGACATCCGCAGGCCAGAATTTATCATAAAGGCCGGTATCCGGGGAACCGTAACCCAGGGCGCTGATGTAGTTGGTCAGGGCGTCAAACCAGACATAGATGACGTGCTTGCCGTTAATCGGCACGGGGATACCCCAGTCAAAGGAGGTACGGGAAATGCAAAGATCCTCCAGGCCGCTTTTGATAAAGTTGATCATTTCGTTCCGCCGGGTCACCGGCTGAATGAAATCCGGATGGGCCTCGATATAGGCCAAAAGCTGGTCCTGGTATCTGGACATCTTGAAAAAGTAGCTTTCCTCTTCGATGACCTCCACCGGCTTGCCGCAGTCCGGACAGATATGTTCTTCGCCAACGTTGCGTTCCGTAAAGTAGGTTTCGCAGGAGACGCAGTACCACCCCTGATATTTCGACAGGTAAATATCGCCCTTGTCGTAAATTGTCTGAAAAATCTTCTGCACAGCCTTGATATGCCTGGGCTCGGTGGTGCGGATAAAATCGTCGTATTCGATCATCAGTTGTTTCCAGAGGTTCTTCCAGAGGGCCGCCATGTCATCCACGTGCTGCTGCGGCGTCTTGCCGGCAGCCACAGCCGCTTTCTCGATTTTCTGCCCATGCTCGTCCATACCGGTCAAAAAACGGGTTTCGAAGCCCTGCATCTTTTTAAAACGGATCATGGCGTCGGCCGTTACCGTGGTCAGGCCATGACCGATATGAGCCTTGGCGCTGGGATAATAAATAGGCGTGGTGATATAGAATCGTTTCTTTTCCATGGTGACCTCCTAATACTTTACATAAATCGCGACTTTGAATGTAAATTCCTTCCATTTTGGTTTTTGAAGCGTTTTTCCTGGTTTTATTCTATATAAATTTACAGCTTCTGTCTTTTTTCACTTTTTATATTGACTTTTATTGGAAATGCTGTTATTCTTTACTTAATGCAAATAAAGGTAACGTGGGTTGAGAAAGGAGCACACGCATGAAATCTACCGGTATTGTCAGGAAGGTTGACGAATTGGGCCGAGTGGTTATTCCCATTGAGCTGAGAAGAACTCTGGGTATTGATTTGAAAGATGCCCTTGAGATCTATGTGGACGAGGAAAAGATTGTCTTAAAGAAGTACGAGCCCGCATGCATCTTCTGTGGCAGCGCAAATGATGTCAACTACTTCCATAATAAATTAGTCTGTAAAGAATGCGCCAAGGAGCTTGGTGAAATCAGCAGCAAGTAATCCGGCAAACCAAAAATAATAATCCAGTCACCCAAAGCCGCCCCGGGGCGGCTTTTTCCCTTTTTTTACGGCCCTGCGCCCGCTGAGGAATCCAGCGCCACCAAAAAATCATAAAGCTCTTTTTTCGGCCTGCCGCAAAGCTCCGCCAGTTTCCGGCTGGCTTCTTTTTTCGATAGGCCCCCGGCCAGAAGCCGCCGGCCTGACGCCGCCAGTTCCGTGTCGTCCCGGCAAGGCTTCCTTAAGGCCGGGCCGCAAAAAAAATCCGCCGGCCCCGGGCCGGTGCCCGCCAGGTCTTTAAGTCCTGCCGGATCTGCCGATCCGGCAGGGCCGCCGGCCAGGAGCGGCTCCTCCCCCCCGTTGGGAAAAAGGCTTTCCCGGCCGCCGACAACTAATACGATCTCGCCTTTGACCTCTCCGGGCCGGGCTGCTAATTCCGCGGCAATCCCGCTTAAAGTGCCCCGGCAGAATTCCTCAAAGCGCTTGGTCAGTTCCCGGGCTACGCAGGCCGGCCTGTCCCCCCACTCTTCCCGCAGCAGATCCAGGGTTTTCAGCAGCCGCCTGGGGCTTTCGTATAATACCACAGTTTTGGCAAAAGAACCGTAGCAGGCCAGCCATTGGCGCCGGGCCTTATTCTGCCGGGGAATAAACCCGCCGAAGGCAAAACCGTCGGCAGACAAGCCCGAGGCCACCAGGGCCGTAATGCCGGCGGAAGGGCCGGGCACCACCGTCAGCGGTACTCCCTGGGCGATGGCCTCCCGGATGATCCAGGCCCCGGGATCCGAAATCCCCGGCAGGCCGGCGTCGCTGACCAGGGCCACGCTTTTTCCTTCCTTCAGGAAAGCCAAAAGCTGCGGGCTCCTGGCTTTCTCATTATGTTCAAAATAACTGATCAGAGGTTTTTTGATATTCCAGGCTTTTAATAATAAACCGGTATGCCGGGTATCCTCGGCGGCCACCATGTCCACGTCTGCCAGAAGATGCAGAGCTCTTAAGGTGATATCCTCCAGATTGCCGATGGGGGTGGCGATAATATACAGCGTTCCCGGACAGGCCTTGCTGACCTTAAGGCCCTGGCTGCCAAAGGCTGACGCCGGCTCCTCCTTAAGGTCCGGAGACGCCAGTCCGGTCATCTTTTTTTCCGCCCTCTGACAAGGCTCCCCGCTCATTGTTTGCCTTCCTCCGCCACCTTGCCGCTGCCTAAAAAGCCCTGGCAAAATAAACATTCACCGGAGCGTTCCTGTCCAAAAAAGAGATGGCAGATATGGAACCCCTCCTGATACAGCATCGCCAGATTTTCCTGGGCGGTCTGCTGGATCTTCCAGGCGTTATCGATGACCTGATGGATATCGCCGTCGCCTACCTGGCAAAGCTGCCGGCGCAGGCGCTGGTTTTCCTCCTCCAGGGTCCTGGCTTCCTGCCGCACCACAGCCAGCTCGTCCAGCAAAAGCTTCTGGCTTTTTTCGATGCGGTTTATTTTCTCGTAAAGATTCATGCTATTCTCCCCGGGCGGCCCTGGCGGTCCGCCTGTTTATTCCTGATCCTTGTTCTCCTTTTCAGGAACGGAGGTTTCGCTGAAAGCCGCTGCCTTTTTTACGGCTTCTTCCGCCAACCTTCCGTTTCCATGGCTTTCCGCCTTATCTTCCTCTGCCGGTCCCGGCTTTTGGTCCGGGGTTTCCGAAGCTTTCCTCACCCGGTCCTCCAGGGTCTGGGTGACCAGCTCCCGGATTTCCTCCGGGTTATCGTCCCTGGCGATCTCTTTTAACTCTTCCAGGGTATTTCCCTCGTCCAGATAGTCCGGCGGCAACTGATATTCCGGTGACTTTTCCTTGGGCTGCTCTTCCCGCAGCTGTTTGTTTTTGCATTTTTTGCCGCAGTCGTAGCCGTAGCTTTCGTATTTCAGACAGCACATCAGCCGGCCGCAGATGCCGGAGATTTTGCTGGGGTTCAGCGAAAGGTTCTGCTCTTTGGCCATCCGGATGGACACCGGCTCAAAATCTCCCAAAAAGGAAGCGCAGCAAAGTTCCCGGCCGCAGCAGCCCAAACCGCCCAGCATTTTTGCTTCGTCACGGACGCCGATCTGGCGAAGCTCAATGCGGGTTTTGAAGACCGCGGCCAGGTCTTTTACCAGTTCCCGGAAGTCCACTCGTTCCTCGGCGGTAAAATAAAAAAGGACCTTGCTGCCGTCAAAGGAGTATTCCACCCCTACCAGCTTCATGGGCAGCTGCCGCTGCTGGATTTTTTCCAGGCAGATTTTCCGGGCGCTTTCTTCTTTAGCCTGAGCGGCCAGCATCTTTTCCCGATCCTCCGCCGTGGCGATCCGCACTACCTTTTTCAGGGGCGGCACCACCTTGCTTTCCTCTACCTCCCGGTTCCCCAAAACCGCTCTGCCGTATTCCAGGCCCCGGGCCGTTTCCACGATCACGTCGGTATTGGCCGGGATTTTCATCTGACCGGGATCAAAATAATAAATTTTTCCCGAGGATTTAAATCGTACGCCTACTACTTCTATCAAAAGGGTACCTCCCTCTTCAGCTTTTTTCCGTTTCGTTCCGGTAAAGAGCCAAAAACAAATTTTCCAAAATCAATAAAGGATTTACGTTTCTGTCCAAAAGATAGCCGGCCTTCCAGACAGCTTCCAGTGCCGCCAGGCAGGCTCCCGGAGCCTTTGGCGGCAAAGAGGGACCGGCTTCTTCCTGGGCGGGGGCCGCTTTTTCGCGCTTCGCCAAAGAAGCCTCTCCCGCCCCGGCCGCGGTCAGCGGTATCTCCGGGCCGCCGGCGGGCCAATTGGCCCGCAGAGCGTTCCGCAAAAGCAGCTCCAGGGCCGATAAAAACTCCGGCAAAGCTTTTTTCCGGCTGCCCTGGATAAATTCCGCCCGTTCAAACACCGCCGCCAGGCCCCGTCTTTCAATTTCCGCCAGCGAGTCCGCCGCCAGCTCCAGATCTTCCCGGGCGGCCGCCGGTTCTTCTCCCCCGGCGCTCAATACCTGGCAGCGGGATAATACGGTAGGCAAAAGATCCTGGGGCCTGTCCGTCAAAAGCAGCAAAAGGCTGTCCGACGGCGGTTCCTCCAAGGTCTTCAACAGGCAATTCTGGCCGGCTTCCTGCATCCGGTGAGCCCGGTTCAGCACGCCGATCTTTATCCGGCCGGCCCTGGCCTTGACGTTTAAGTCCTCCTGCAGCCGCCGGACCTGTCCGATCCGGATCAGATCCCCGGCCCCCTGAGGTTCCAGGTAAAACCAGTCCTCGTAGACGCCGGTAAAAATCCGCCGGCAGTTTTCGCAGACGCCGCAGGGCCGCCGGCTTTCCTCCGCCAGACAATTGGAGCGAGCCGCCAAAGACCGGGCCAGGTGCAGCAATTCCGCCTGATCCCGGCCTTTCAGTATGTAGGCATGGGCCATTTTTTCCGGTAAGCGAAGGGACTTCATCAAATTTTATAATGCTCCGCCACATCCATGACGAAGACCGTAGCTCCCCCCAGCCGGACCATCACATCCACGGGCATGATGCTTTCTTCCGCCGCCAGCATGGGGGTCATGGGAATCATCTGTTTTCTGGGCTTGCAGACCTTGCGGATCAACTCGATGGCGGCGTCTTTTTTCTCGTCGTCCACGCCGATCAGCAAGGTGGTATTGCCCCGGCGCAAAAAGCCGCCGCTGGACGCCAGTTTGGTCGCCTGGAAACCGGCTTCGGACAGGCTGTCCAAAAGTGCGTGGATATCCATATCGTCTACGATGCACATGATTAGTTTCATCCCGAAACACCACCTTATTTTAATCTCATCCGATTTTTTCCTGATATTATATTTTACCACATTTCGTCAATCCATTCCACTATAAGTAACGAACCCTGCCGATAACGCAATGGACCAGGGGTCGGAAAAGCCGGCCTCTGGTCCATTTTTCTCCTGTGCCTATTTCCTCTATCTGCTCCAGCGGTCCTTCAGCACGCTGATGGCCGGCTGACCGGTAAGCATTTTCAGGCCCACAATGCGTCCCTCCAGCTTCAGCCAGTCTAAAAGCCCTTCGATGTGCTGCTTTTCGATCTTCATCCCGGGATACAAAAGGGGTACCCCCGGCGGGTAAGGCACGATCTCCTCGGCGGCAATCCGGCCCGGCGCTTCCGACAACGGCACCAGCTCCCGGGGGATAAAAAAGGCTTCCCGGGGGCTCAGTTTAAGTTCCAGAGGAACATGTTCCTGGTTATAGAAGCTTTTCAGCAGGTCCCGGTCGGCCCTTTGCTTTTCCCGCACCTCCCTGGCCTCAGGCGAAAGGTTCAGGGGCGCCGGGGATTTTTTATGCTTGTCCCTGATTTCCAAAAGGGCCGTGCCCAGCCGCAGCAGGTCTTTATCTTTATGACCCATGGTAATCATAAAAAGCACATGCTCTCTGGTGGCCATCTCCACGTCGATATGGTATTCGTTCAAGAGGATGTCCGCCAGCTCTTTGCCGGTAAGCCCCAACTCCGGACAGCGGATGGTCAGCTTGCAGGGGTCGCAGATATAGCCCACCGGCAGCCGGTCCTGCCAAATCTCATAACAGCCCATCTTGCGGATGTCCGCCGTCAGATCCATGGCCAGTTCCTTTGCCTCTTCTATCCGGCGGGGTCCTTCTTCCTGCAGCATGGCCTGGTAGGCGTCCAAAGATCCCATCAGCAGATAGGATGGGCTGGAAGACTGCAGCATATTCAGGGCCCGCTGCACCGGCTCCACCAGCCGTTCGTCGTTTACATGCAAAAGGGCGGTCTGCGTCAGGCTGCCGCCCATTTTATGGGTACTCTGCACCACCGCCTCCGCCTTCCAGCCCAGGGAACTGCAGCCCCCTTTAGGCCAGGCCCGGGTCAGCTTCAGGAAAGGCAGGTGGGCGCCGTGAGCCTCGTCCACCAGCCAGGCGGTATGGGGATTACGCCCCAGCCATTGGTAGATGTTCAGCATATCGGCGATCACGCCGTGATAAGTAGGATTCACCGTTATTAAAAGCTGCCAGTCCTGGCAGATAACCTCCGCCCGGGTTAACGCGGCGGGGTCGGCGCCCAGAGGCAGCCCCCATTCCTCATCCACCACCGCCGGCAAAATCATGGGCCGGCAGCCGGACAGCACCATACCGTTCAAAAGAGACATATGGCTGTGAGCCGGCAGCAGCACCGGCTTTTCCGGCTGGGTCATGGCCAGAATCGCCGCTTCCAGTCCTGCAGTGGCCCCATTGACCAGGTAAAAAGTCTTTTTGGCTCCCAGTATCTGGGCCATATAATCCTCGCTCTGGGCAATACAGCCATTGGCTGTGCCCAGCATGTCCAGCCCCGGCAGTTCCGTCAGGTCCAAAGCGGCTCCCCGTTCTTTCAGCAGCCGGACGAACTCCGGCCAAAGTCCCTGGCCCCTTTGGTGGCCCGGCATATGAAAGCCCAGGCTGTCCCTTTGCTGCCTGGCCTCCAGCGCTTCCAAAATCGGCGCTTTTTTGGCCCTTGCCCGATTTCCAATCACGCTCATCTAAGATCCCTCCTGGGCCTATTCTACCACAAGTCCCGACCCTATGCACGGGTCGGACAAATTTCCCGGCTTTCCCCGGTCCGGCGCCGCTCCCAAGCCGGGTTTTCCGCAAGGTCCAAACCGCAGCCGGCATTGAAAAAAAGCCGCCCTCAAGGCCAGACCTCCGCCGGGTCCAGGCCGTAGATCTGCACTACCTCAAACAGAGGGCTTTGGGCGATGTCCCTGGGTGTCACCAATAAACCGCCGTCGGAGTCGATATCATAACCGGCGGCGGTAAAGGCCGCCCAGATCAAATGAGCGCACTGCGTACCGGAAAGCAAGGGCACCACTTCTTTTTCCTCCTGGCCGGCGGCGATTTCCCCGCCGCCAAAGAAGCTTTCCGCCTTTTTCTGTAACCCTTCCGACAAAACTTTACCGCCCCAAAAGCCGGCGCTGATACGGTAAGGCGCTCCCAGCAGGTTTTCCCGGGCAAAGGCGGCGATGCCCGCCAGTTCCTTTTCGTCGGCATCCCGCAGCCGCAGCATAATAAAGGTGGGGTATTCCTCCCAATGGCCCATCTCCTCCAGGGCCGAATCATAGCCCAATCCGGAGCTTTCCAGAGATATGCGGGCCTGTTTATCCACCACAAGCCCCGCGTGGCCCATCCGCCAGCCCAGGCAATGAGTGGAGCGGGTCAATAAAACATAGCCCTCTTCCAAGGGGGCCAGGCTGAAATGAAGGTTCTTCCCTTCCGGCGTCTCCAGCCACTCCTGCCAAACCGGGAAAAAAACGTGCCGGCAGAGAACTTGCCGGGGCCGAAAAAAGTTTTCCTGGTATTCGTTGATTTTTTCCGGGAAATCGGCCTGCTGCCGCAGCGCCTCCACGGCCACGGGCCCCAGGCCGGTCTGCCAAAACAGCAGCCGGTAATCCGCTTCCGCCAGGGGCTCTTCCCCGGCCAGGGCCCGTTCCACAGCCGGGGACAGATCGGCCTTCTCATATTCCGGGAAAACGAATTGCTGCCGGTGGGCGGAAAGGAGCCAAAGCCAAAGCCCCAGCCCAAGAGCGGCCAGGAGAGCCCCGCAGAAGATTAGGACCCGGACAAGCTTTTTTCGTTTCACTGCTTCCGCTTCCTTTATTTCTCATCTGGGCTTATTATACTCCGGGATCCGCCCCCTCATGCTCATGCCTGAGTCCGGTTTTCGCCGGGGCCAGAAAAAAATCAAGCAGGCATCCGGCCACCGCCGCCGGCCTTACCTGGGGCCCGCTGTGGTCAAGCGCCGGCAGGCAAAGGGTACGGCAGCGGCCTATAATGCCGCCGTATACTCCGGCGCCCCGGCGCAGCCTTTCCTCCGTAGCTTCTCCCCACAAAAGCAGGGTCTCGGTCCCGACGGCCGCATAACGCCCGGGCTGGTCCGTGGCCTTTTTTACCGCCCGGATTTCCGCCGGCAGCGGCAGCAAAAGCTCCGGCAGATCCTTATAGCGGACTCCCCGGTAATAGGCGGCAAACACCTGGGTCAGCCGGCTCCGGTCAGCCTTCTTCAGCAAAGAACTGACGCCGAGGCCTTCCAGAACCGCCACCTGGGCCGCCACATAATCCCCGGTCTTCAACAGGTTTTCAAAAGCCGGCAGCCAGTCGTCCCGGAGCTGGTAAGGCGGCTCGTAAAGAGCCAGCTTATCCAGGGCCGGGCCGGCCGCCAAGGCGGTCTCCAGCGCCAGGGCCGCGCCGCTGCTGTGCCCAAACAAAAACCGGGAACCGGTTTTTGCCAAAACGGCGCTCACATCCTCGGCCTCTTTGGCCAGAGAATACTCCGGGCCCTGGGGCCCGCTGCCGGTCCGCCCCCGCCGGATCATCGTATATACCGTAAAATCCGCCGCCAAGGCCGACGCCAGTTCCCGGTAGTGACCGGCGCTGCTGTTTGCCCCGGGAAGCAAAACCAGCCCGGGGCCCCGGCCCCGGACCTGGCAGCGAATCTCCGTGCCGTCCCGGGAACTGGCCAGTTCTTCCCGGAATTCCTGTGGACCGGCGGTCCCTTCCCTCATCTCTGCCCACTTTCCTTTCCCTTGTTTTCTCCATTCTATCACAAAATCCCGGTTTCCCGGCAAGAAACAACGGCTATTGCCGGATAAGCCTGATTCCGGTAAAATTTTGTTTTCTCTGAAACAAATATTGAATTATCGGGACAATGATGGTATGATGGGCTTGTTTCATGAGGGAGTAATTGGCGCGGCAGTCCGGCGCGGTAAGTCAACATACTGGCTTTTCGGGAGGGGCCTGGCTTACCTTAATTAATGAGACTCATGTACGGCTTTTGCCGTGCATGATTTTTTATGGCTTGAATTTACAATGTAAGTGCAACAGAAAAAAAGAATGACTCAAAGCGAAGAATCCGATACCATAGTGTTTGCGACGACAACTATGGGGAGGATATCCAAGCAATGAGCCATTACCATCATCTTAGCATGAATGAGCG
>JAYFQF010000051.1:0-29039 GCA_034927285.1 Peptococcaceae bacterium | reverse complement strand
GAAAAGGCGTCCCATTTCCAAGAGCTGCGGATCGACATTTTCAATGCCCGCCGCCACATTGGACCAGGCCAGAGGCAGCACCATCAGAAAGCTGCACAGCACCACCGTTCCGGAAGAACTGAGCCAGATCAAAGCCAAAAGAATAAAGGAGGCTACCGGCGTAGCTTTAATGGTCCCCAAAAGGGGCGCAAAAAGCCGGTGAAAAAAAGGCAGGCCGGTGGTCAGCAAGGCCAAAAGCGTCCCGGCCAGCACCGCGGCAAAGAATCCCAGCAGAATCCTGCCCATGGTCAGCAGAATGGTCTGATAGAACCGGACCGCGGTAAAAAGCTCTCCTAAGCGCCGCAACACCGGAAGTGGGCCGGGTAAAAGAAGCTGCAGGCCCACGCCTGCAGCTATCCCATGCCAGATCAAAAGCCAGAAGGCCAAAACCAGCGCTCCCTTCAGGAAACGACGGCCCTTTGGGGCCTTTTGGCGGTTTTCCGCTTTTCTACTTGCTGTAGTAGAATCCGTCATCCGGTAACTTTCCTCCCACGGAGACGGGATCCGCGTCATACATTACCTGCAGGAAGCTTTCCACGCCGGCCTTCATCTCTTCTCCGCTCATAAATACCATATTGCACTTGGGGATGGCCTGTTTTGCTACGGCTGCCTTCATGATATCATACTTCTCAATCAAAGTGGAAGCCTCTTCCGGGTTTTCATTGGCAAAAGCGGTGGAAGCCGCCAGTTCCGTCAGGAAATCCGCCACAGCCCCGGGGTTGTTTTCCAGAAATCCGCTGCTGACGATAGCCGCGCCCATGGCCAGGGGCTTATCGGAACCGGCTACCTTTTCCCATTCCGCAGTCAGATCCAGCACCACATGGACATCCTGGTTCTGTAACAATACGGAAGTGACAAAAGGCTGCGGCAGCACCGCCACGTCGGCGTTGCCGGCGGCCAAAAGGGCGGCCAGTTCGGTATGCTCGCTTTTATATTCCACCGTCAGGTCTTTTTCCGGATCCAGGCCGTTTTGCTGCAGGATGTAGTTAAAGACGTATTCGGGAGTGGAGCCCTGACCGGTGGAGTAGACGGTTTTTCCTTTCAGGTCGGCCACCGATTTAATGGTTTCGCCGCCCCGTTCCAGCACATAAAGAACCCCTAAGGTGTTAATGTTGATCAGCTTGATCTTGCCTTTGGTCTTCTGGTAAAGGTTTGCCGCCATATTTACGGGAACGCCGGCGATATCCGCCTGGCCGCTGGTTATCATCGCGGCGGCGTCGGTGGGAGCGCCTAAGACGGTGAACTCATAATCGTTTTTGCCGGCGCCCTGGGAGTCGTCTTCCATCATTTTCGCCATGGCCATGCCCGTAGGTCCTTTCAGCGTAGCTACCCGGACCACAGGGCGCTCCGCCTCCTCCTGCCCTTCGTCAGGTTCCTGCTGTCCGTTTTCCGCAGATTGGTTATCCCCCTGGTTTTCCGCCGGCTGGCCGCCGTTGCCGTTACTGCAGGCGGCCAGGGAGAAAACAAAGAGCAAAACCAAAGCCAGGCTGAGCAGCTTCATGAGATAAGGTCTGTTTTGTTTTTTTGTCATGGTGTATCATCCTTTCCTGGAGGCAGCGCCTCCCCTTAGCGTAATATTTTCTTTGTCCCCGGTACAGTAAAGCCAGTATTTTTCAAAGCAGCCGGACGCTGCGGCCCTGACGGCGGATCCTGCCCTGCTCTTCCAGTTGCTCAAAAGCCCTATAGAGAGAGGCTCTGCCCATGTTCAGGGATTTGGCCAGCTCCTCCCCCTTCATGGCAAGCCGCAGTTCGCCGCCGCCGGCGCTCTGGGCCCAATCCTTCAGATAAAGGTAGAGCCGCTCCTCGGCGCTGCCTGCCGTCAGGGTTTTGATTCTTTCGCTCAAAAACTCGATCCGGTCCGCCAAAAAGCGAAGATATGCCGTCAGGAAACCGGGATAGGCTTCGAAGAGTTCCAGCAAAAGCCCCGGCGAAAGCAGTAAAAGCCGGGAAGCCTGCCGGGCCTGGACTTCCGTAGGCCGGCCGGCGCCAAAAACCGTAGCCGCCCGGAAAAGCCCGCCGGCAGCGATCAGATTTACCACTACGCCGCCGGTCACTACGGCCACGGAGCCGCTGATCACCAGGCCCAAGTGGGAGCCCTCCACGGCCTGGTGCTTGAGGGCCGTTACCAGACTGCCCCGGCCCAGGATTTCCAGAAAGGCCGGGTCCTGTCCATAGGAGGCGAAAAGAAAATTTTGGGCCATGGACTCCCGGATTTCCTGCATTTCCAGCAGCTTCATCTTTCCCCTTTCCCTCCCGAATCTTTCTCGGGGATGACTGACGGGTTATTTTTGTCTCATTTGATACATTATTTGCCTAAATTATAAGCCCTTAACCGGTGGGGGTCAAGGGCCAATTCCATATTTTATCAATAACTTATCTTAATTAGTAAAGTAAGGGCGCCTTTACCGCGCCCCACACCGCCTATGGCCGGCAGTTTCAGAAATTTGCCTGCTTATTATCCTTCAAGACCACGTCGTGGTAACCGCCTTCCACGATACTGGTGGAGGAAACCAGATTAATCTTGGCGCTTTTCTGCAGAGCGGCAATGGTCAGTACGCCGCAGTTGCACATGGTGGAACGCATCTTATTCAGGGATACGGCCACATTGTCCTTCAGGCGGCCGGCGTCAGGAACGTAAGAGTCCCCCCCGTCCGCAAAGGACACCTGCTGGTCGCCCCCCAGATCGTAGCGCTGCCAGTTCCGGGCCCGGTTGGAGCCCTCGCCCCAATATTCCTTCATGTAGCTGCCGCCGATCATGACTTTATTTGTCGGGCTTTCGTCGAAGCGGGCAAAATAGCGGCCCAGCATGATAAAATCCGCGCCCATGGCTAAAGCCAGGGTCATGTGGTAGTCATGGACGATGCCGCCGTCGGAGCAGATCGGCACATAGATACCGGTTTCCTCGAAATATTCCTGCCGGGCCCGGGCCACGTCGATCAGGGCCGTAGCCTGCCCGCGGCCAATGCCCTTTTGTTCCCGGGTGATGCAGATGGAGCCGCCGCCGATGCCGACTTTGACAAAATCCGCCCCGGCCCGGGCCAAAAAGAGAAAGCCTTCTTTGTCCACCACGTTTCCGGCCCCCACCTTTACGCTGTCTCCGTATTTTTTCCGGATCCAGTCCAGGGCCACGGCCTGCCATTCAGTGAAGCCTTCGGATGAGTCGATGCAGAGGATATCCGCGCCGGCCTCCGCCAGTGCCGGCACCCGCTCCATATAATCCCGGGTATTAATGCCGGCGCCCACCATATAGCGCTTATGGCGGTCCAAAAGCTCGTTGGCGTTTTCCTTGTGGGAATCGTAGTCTTTGCGGAACACGATATACTTCAGGCGCTGATCGCTGTCCACCAAAGGCAGAGCGTTCAGCTTATGCTCCCAGATGATATCGTTGGCCTCGCTTAAGGAGGTGGTATCCGGCGCCCAGATCAGGTCTTCAAACCTGGTCATGAATTCCTTTACCCTGGTATCCGGCGACATGCGGCTGACCCGGTAATCCCGGCTGGTGACGATGCCCACCAGCTTGCCGTTGGGGGTGCCGTCGGAGGTGACGGCCATGGTGGAATGCCCGGTGCGGGCCTTCAGGTCAATCACGTCGGCCAGGGTGCTCTCCGGCGTGATATTGGAATCGCTGGGCACAAAGCCGGCTTTATAGCTTTTCACTCTGGCCACCATTTTGGCTTCGTCTTCTACGGATTGAGAGCCGTAAATAAAAGACAGGCCGCCTTCCTTGGCCAGAGCAATGGCCATCTTGTCGTCGGATACGGACTGCATGATGGCCGAACACAAGGGGATATTCATCTTCAACCCGGGTTCCTGGCCTTCGGAGAATTTCACCAAAGGCGTGCTCAGGGAAACATTGGCCGGGATACATTCTTTGGACGAGTAGCCGGGCACCAGGAGATATTCTCCAAAGGTGCGGGACGGTTCTTCAAAAAAATAGGCCATGGTCTTCCTCCTTCAAATAGTATGGTAATAAAGTGTCTGTGCCCGCGGCGCGGATAAAAGCGAATATTTCTCAGACGATGCCGCCGGCGGGGCCTTCGTCAAAGACCACATGATCGCCGTCGAACTCCTTGATGACGGCCAGGGATTCCACCCTGACCCCCCGGCTGCGCAAAAGCTTGCCGCCTTCCTGAAACCCTTTTTCAATGATGATGCCGCAGCCCACCAGGGTAGCGCCGGACTGCCCCACGATGTCGGTCAATCCGATCAGGGCCGCCCCGGTGGCCAGAAAATCGTCAATGATCAGCACCCGGTCTTTGGGGGAAAGGAAACGCCTGGCTACCTGGATATCAAAGGTGGTTCCTCTGGTAAAAGAGGTGACCTGTGAGAGATACAGTTCGCCGTCTAAGTTTTTTGATTTGGTTTTTTTGGCAAAAATCACCGGACAGTTATCAAAATGCTGGGCGGCGATTACGGCCAGGCCGATGCCGGAAGCTTCCAGTGTCAGGATCTTTGTCACATTGTCCTTATCGTAAAGCCGCCGGAACTCTTTTCCGATCTCATTAAAAAGTCCGATATCCATCTGATGGTTCAAAAAGCTGTCCACCTTTAAAATATTCCCGGCTTTTACCCGGCCCTCCGTCAGGATTCTCTGCTTTAAAAGCTCCATAACCTTTCTCCTTGCCCTAAGTTATTCTAAAAATAATAGATTTATTTTATGCTGAATCGCCGGCGGTTTCAATAGGAAAATTCGGCATTTCTCCCCTTTTTTCCCCGGAGATACCCGGATGGCTCCCGCCGGCGGACTCTTGTCCACAGTTGGGAGCCATACCGCCGTTTAAATAACCATACCGCCGTTCAGGCCGATCACCTGGCCGGTAAGATATGCCGCTTCCGGACCTGCCAGATAAAGGGCCAGCGCCGCCGCTTCCTCCGGCCGGCCGGGGCGGCCCAGGGGGATCTCCTCCACCGCGGCTTCCAGCTCCCGGCCCCTGAGGGCGGCGTTCATCTCCGTGTCCATCAACCCCGGGGCAATGCAGTTCACCCGGATGCCGGAAGGCCCCAGTTCTTTGGCCAGGGCCTTGGTCAGCCCGATCAGGGCCGCCTTGGCGGCGGAATAATGGACCTCGCAGGAGCCGCCGGTCTGACCCCACATCGAGGAAATATTAATGATGCAGCCGGCTTTGGCCCGGATCATTTCCGGCAGTACCGCCTGGCAGCAATGAAAGGCCCCTTTCACATGCACGTCAAACATCCGGTCCCATTCCGCTTCCGTCAGGTCGGTAAACAGTTTTTGCTGAGCGATCCCGGCGTTATTAATCAGGCAATAAACAGGCCCAAGTTCCTGCCTCACCGCCTTCATCATCTCCCCGGCCTGCCCCTCCCGGGAGACGTCCGCCCGGTACAAGGCGGCCCGGTTAAGCGGAAAAACCTCTTCCCCGGCGCAGTCCTTTGTCAGACCCGCCAAAAGCTCCCTTGCCGCCTTGTCATTTTGGCAGTAATTTATCGCCACATTCCAGCCGGCCCGGTAAAAGCTGCGGCTCATGGCCGCGCCAAGCCCCCTGGAACCTCCGGTAATCAGCACCGTCCCCGGCCTTGGGCCCTTTTCCTCACCCGGAATCATTCCCCCGCCTCCGTTTGCGAAGCCAGGATAATCCTGGGCTCCCCTTCCTCCGGTTCCCTTGCCCCCGCCACCTTTTCCACGGCGTTTAAGATGTTCTGATAGCCGGTGCAGCGGCAGAGGTGGCCGGAAATCAGGCGGCGCAGTTCCTCCCGGGTGTACTTGCGGCCGCTGTCCACGATTTCCGTAGCGGTCATAATCAGCCCCGGCGTACAAAAGCCGCACTGTACCGCAGCTTCGTCGATAAAGGCCTGCTGGACGGCCGACAGCTCGCCGTCGGCCCCGGTAAGGCCTTCCACGGTCAGGATATGCCTGCCCTCGGCCCAGCAGGCCAAATAGATACAGGAGTCCAGGGAGACGCCGTCCACTAAGACCGTACAGGCGCCGCATTCGCCGACGTCGCAGCCTTTTTTTACGCTGGTGAGCCCCAACTGGTTTCGCAAAAAATCCGCCAGGGATTCCCGGTACTCCACGGCTTTTTCCACGGGCTTGCCGTTTACGGTACAGTGCAGAACCCAATATTTGCCGCCGGGCAGCTCCCTTTCCAAAGGCAGCTCCCCCAAGGCGGCGGTCAGGCTGTTTTTATGCTCCGGCGGCTCCCGCCGGGTCTTGGGATCGCCGTTTTCCTTTGCTTCCCGGGCTTGAGCATAGGCCTGGGCAATTCCCCGGTAAGCCAGCTCTTCCGCCAGCCGCAGCCGGAATTCCCGTGAGGCCCGCCAGGAATCCCGGGGGTTGATTTCTTCCAGGGCCCGGCTCCCCAAAAGCCGGAAGGTCTCTTCCGTGGCGGGAAGTCCCGCCAGAGCCTTTTCCGCCAGCCGGCAGCGCAGGGGGACGGGTCCCGCCACGCCGTAGGCCAGCCTTACGTCCTCCACCAATTTCAGGTCCCGGCTGAAGCGGCACCAGACGGCGCAGCCTAAAGTAGCGATGTCCATGGCGTTGCGCATGGAGTATTTGGTGTAATGGCCGAAATAGCCTTCATAATCCTCAGGATAGATACGGATTTCGGTTAAGAGCTGACCGGGTTTCAGCGCTACCCGGCCGGGGCCCCGGTAGAAATCATGGATGGAGATTTCCTCATCAACCGTATCCCCCCCCCTGCCGGCTTCTCCTTCCGGCAGGGACGCCAGCACCAGCCGGGCGTTCAGGGCAAAAAGGCTGGCGGCGGAATCGGCGCTGGTGGCTCCGTTCCAGACATTGCCGCCGATGGTCCCCACATTGCGCAGCAGAGGGCCGCCGGCCTGATCCACGGCCCGCCCCAGCATAGGCGCGCAGCTTTCGATCAAAGGATCCGCCGCCAGCCGGGCAAAGGTACATAAGGGGCCGATGGAAAGAACCCTCTCCCGGCCGTTTACCGTATCCAGGGCGATTTCCGACAGCTCCGGGATGCCGCCGACGCCGATCAGCAGAGCGTCGGAAAACTTTCCTTCCCGGAGCTTAATCAAAAGATCCGTACCTCCGGCAATAAATCTGGCCCCCTCATGCTTTTTGGCCAGAAGCAGCGCCTCCCGGACCGAATACGCGGGATAATAGGATTTGATGTCAAACATAGCCCTACTCCTTTCCGCCGGCCGGCTGACTTTTGGTTTTCTCCCCATAGAGACCGGCGGCATTGAAAGCCGCCGTCAGCTTCTGGGGCGTCAGGGGCAGCTGGTTTATTGCCACGCCGGTGGCATTTTTTATCGCATTCCGGAGGGCGGCGCTTTGGGGAATAGCCGGCGGCTCTCCCAAAGCCTTGTTTCCAAAGGGGCCCGAAGAATCATAGGTCTCCACAAAGTAGGCCTGTAATTCCGGGGTATCCAGGCTGGTGGGCAGCTTATAGTCCAGGAAATTTCCGTTCAAAAGCCGTCCTTTATCATCAAAGAGCATCTGTTCGCTCAAACCGTAGCCCAGGCCCATGCTCATGCCCCCGTGGATCTGGGCCTGGGCAAGGCGGGGATTGATCAACCGGCCGCTGTCGTGGATATTGAGGATATCGGTAGCCCTGACCTTGCCCAAAGCCAGATCCACTTCCACCTCCGTAAAACAAGCGCCGAAAGAATACGTGTTTTCCCGGCAATGGTTGGTCGCTTCGGCGGTAATATGCTTGGTTTCCTCCAGGCTGTAGAAAGCCTCCAGCGCCACCCGGCTTAAGGGGATCAGTTCATCTCCCCTCACTTTATCAACAATCCGGGACCGGCAAAGCTCCAGCTCCTCAGGTTTTCGTTCCAGCATCCCCGCGGCAAAATCCAGGATTTTTTCTTTAAAAAGCCGGCCGGTTTTCACCAGGGCTTTACCGCTGACGTAGGTCTGGCGGGAAGCATAGGCGCCGGTATCAAAAGGCGTTACGTCCGTGTCCTGGAAGGAGACGATCTGCACATCCTCATCCAGAAGGCCGATGGTTTCCGCCGCCATCTGGGTAAAAACGGTGTCGGCCCCCTGGCCGATTTCCGTAGCCCCCATCTGCAGCTGGCAGGTGCCGTCCTGATTCAGCACCAGCCGGCAGCTGGCGGTTTCTAAAGAAATGGGGTAAACGCCGGTTTTATAGCTGAAAATGGCCATGCCCACCCCCTGGCGCAGGTTTCCTTTCTGCTTTTGGTAAGCCCGGTACTTCCGGTCCCAGCCGATCAGTTCCCGGCCTTTTTCCACGCACTGGCGAAGCCCCGTGCTGTGGCAGGTAATCCCCAGCCCGGGATCGGCGAATCCCAGCTTCATGGCGTTTTGCAGACGGAATTCCAAAGGATCGAGGCCCATTTCTTCAGCAATGTCCTGCATATGGCATTCCATAGCAAAGTCCACCTGGGGAATCCCGTAGCCCCGCATGGCCCCGGCGGCAGGCAAATTGGTATAAACGGTGACGGCCCGGCATTCCACGCAGTCCCGGTCCTGGTAAAGCTGCCGAAACCCGCTGGCACAGTTGGCCACGATGGCATGACCATGGGAAGCGTAAGCCCCCTGGTTGGAGATCATCCGGGCCTTCCGGGCCAAAAGCTTTCCCTGCCCATCCACCGCGGCGGTAAAGTCAAAGGTTATGCTGTGGCGGCTGCGGGTGGCCTCATAGGTCTCCTCCCGGGAGATCACCAGTTTTACGCAGCGCCCCCCCATCACCGTAGTCAGATAGGCGTTCAGGGGTTCGTAGAGGACCTCCTGCTTATTTCCGAAGCCGCCGCCGATGTAGGGCTTGACCACCCGCACTCTGCCCCAGGGAATCCCCAGGGCCTGCCCCACCACCCGGCGGACAATATGGGGAATCTGGGTGGAGGATACTACGGTGATCCGGTCCTTTTCCATGTAAGCAAAGGAACAGGGCTTTTCAATATGGCTGTGCTGCACCGCCTGGGTGCCATAGCTTCCGGAGAATACCCGGACGCCCCGGCCCGGATTCTCCCAGTCAAAATCGCCGAATTTATAGGAGGTATCCTTTAATATGTTTGTGGGATATTCCTCATGGAGAGGCAGGGCGCCTTGGACCGTGGCCGCCCGGGGACTCAGCAAGGGCTCATATTCCTCATAATCCACCTGGATGCGCTCCAGTGCTTTGCGGCAGGCCACCTCGTCTTCGGCGATCACCGCGGCGATTTCATCGCCCACATAAAGCACCCGCTTGTTCAACAGCCGCCGGTCCGCCACATCCTGGTGGGAAGCTTCCGTGGACCAGGGATGGCCGGCGGTAGGGAACATGATGTCCGGCACCTCAAAGCAGGTAACCACCCGGTGCACTCCCGGCACCTGCGAAGCCTCGGCGGTCCTGATTTCCTTTACCAGACCGTTGGCGATCCTGCTGCGCAAAACCATGGCAGTCAGATGACCCACAGGCACCAGGTCCTCCGTATATTTGGCCTGACCGGTGACTTTGGCGTAAGCGTCTACTCTGGGTAAGCTCTTTCCCACTGTCATAAGTACCCCTCCGCAAACTATTTTGGCTGTCATCGAATCCATATTTTTATTATTATATCAAAATCCGGACGCTTAAACCAGCGGCAGGCACATTCTTACAGCTTTTCTTTCAATCGATGCCGGCAAAGACTCTGAAGAGCTTACGGCCGAGCCTCTCTATTCAATAAAAGGCAGCTGTCATAAATTGGTTGATAAAGCCAAAGAGTGACAGCTCCCTTTTATGGGATAGAGCGACAGTCCCTTTTATCAGGAGATGAGATAATAATCTTCAACAAATTGGTTGATCGAAAATTGGTTAACCGATTCACGGGGAGGGAAAAGTCTCCGGTAAGGGGTTGCTTATCCTGGCCATTGAAGGGCAAAAGCCGTTTCTTCTGCTTGGAGTATCCCCAGGGCGGCGCAAAAGCCGGGACTTGGGGTTGCTGTTAGCCGTAAAGCAACCCCAGAGGAGCTAAGGGCGGCGGCCTCCGACGATGTTTACCGGGATTTCGTCATGTTTTTTCTGAAAATCCCGGTAAAAGTTCCCGGCAGTCTCCTGGGGAAGGATATCGCTTCGCTTTTTCCACCATCAAAGGAAAAAGGCTCGTCATTTTGCCTTCACACCACGGCCGGCCCTTGCCGTCAAGGCCAAAGTCAGCGCTTCGGGAGAAATTTACCGGGATTCGCTTTAAAAACAAAGGGATTTTCCGGTAAACAAAGGTCATCAGTCATGAGGAGCCGGGTTCGGCGATAATGCTGACGATAATGCTGACGATAATGCTGACGATTATGCTGCTGAATAAGCCGGCGAATCAGAGCGTATTCCTCTCCGGATACTTTCTCTCTGCAGGCGGGATGCCGGACGATTCAGGGCCGGATGCCGGCAGCGTTAAAATTGAAAATCCATAAAAAGGCTGCCGCAAATCAGGCTTTTCCTCAACCAATTTGCGGCAGCCCCTTGGAAATCTGCCGGAGGGTTACGCCGTCGCCCATAATCAAGGGCTGCCGGCTGCCTTTTGCGGATAGGATTCCCGGAGCCTGGATTGGAATAAACTACTTTTCCGGATAGCCGATTGATTCCTCTGTGGCAAAATCAAAAAGATGAATTTTATGAACATCCGGTGTGAAATATACCGTGTCGTTGGTTGAGGGAATACTCCGTTCACAGATTGAAATGAATTCTATCCCGTCGACCTCAAAGAATACACCGACTTTATTTCCGTAATCCTCCTTGTATTTTACAACTCCTTTCAACGCGTTTTCCCGATACTCGACGGTGATTCCCGTATGCTCAGGGCGGACGCCGAAATAGAGCTTTCGGCTCCCCGCTTTCCCTATTTTCTTTATCCACCCTTCGGAAAGAATAAGGCGTTGTTTACCGATAAAAAGACTGTTTTGATGATACACGGCTTCGGTAACGTTCATCGCCGGAGAGCCGATAAATTTCGCGGTAAATACATTTGCGGGCTTGTTATATACATTGGCGGGAGTATCCGCCATTTGCAAAACCCCGGCCGACATCAGGGCGATCCTATGCCCCACCGTCATGGCTTCCACCTGATCATGGGTCACATAAACGAAGGTCTGGTGATACAGCTCGTGGATTTTCACCAGCTCCTTCCGGGCATGGACCCTGAGTTGGGCGTCAAGATTGGACAAAGGCTCGTCCAGCAGAAAATAATCCGAGCGCTTAACCACTGCTCTTGCCAGAGCCACCCTTTGCCTCTGACCTCCCGAGAGATGTTTTGGTTTTCGGTTTTCAAGGCCGTTTAAATCCAGCATGGTTATTGCGGTGTTTGTTCTTTCCCGGATTTCCTTTGGATCCAGATTATTTACTTTCAGCCCATAGGCGATATTTTCTTCCACAGTCATATGGGGAAACAGCGCGTAGTTCTGAAAAACCATCGCCACATTTCTTTTGCCGCTGGGAACCTGATTTACGATTTTATCTCCCATATATAGATTCCCTGAGGTGATATCCTCCAGACCTGCGATCATCCGTAGCGTAGTGGACTTTCCACAGCCGGAAGGGCCCAGGAGCACAAGCCGTTCCCCCGCCCGGATATTAATGCCGAGATCCTTTACCACCCAATTTTTCCCGTATGCCTTATTCACTTTCTCAAATCTGATATTTTTCATTTTTACCCCTTTATCCCTTAATGCCGGACATGGCAAACGTATTGATGATAAATCTTTGGAAAATAAGATAGAGAACCAAGGGAGGCAGCATCGTCAGAACCGAAATAGCCATAGCCACCGTAAACTGCGTTCCGCCTTCCGCACTGATAAATGTCTGCAAGGCCAAAGAAAGCGTATAGTTTTCCTCGGACTTTAAAATCAGCACCGGCCAGACGTACTCGTTCCAGGAATTAATAAAGAAAATGATCCCGGTGGAAATGATCGCCGGGCTCACAAGGGGAACAACCAAATCCTTCATCAGCCTGAAATCCCCGGCGTTTTCCAGATAAACTGCTTCCACCAGGGGACGAGGGATGGTTTTCATCGACTGCCTTAAAAGAAAAACCCCCAGGGCATCGCTTAGCTGCGGCAGGATAACGCCAAAGATGCTGTCACGGAGCCCCAGTGCGGAAACGGTCAGATAATTCGGGATCATCGTAACGGTAAACGGAATAAACATCGTGCTGATCAGCACAAAATACAGTATCGTTTTGCCTTTGAAATCATAATAGACAAAGGCATAGGCTGCGAGAAAGCTGGTGATTGTCTTAAAAACCGTAACCGCTCCGGCGATCAGGAAAGTATTCAGGGTAATTTTCAGAAACGGCAGCCCCTTTAATACATGAAGATAATTATCAACAGTCGGGTGGTCGGGGATCAGATCAAAAGAATCGGCATAGGCCTCGGACAAGGTCTTAAACGAATTTGACACGGCGAATACGATAGGCATCATTGACACTATGATGACGACGATGATCAGGAGATGCCATTTTATTTCGCCCGGCTTAGTTTTCATAATAGACCCCTTTCTCCACAAACCTGAACTCAAGGAATAAGAGAACGGCAAAAAGCGCCATGGTAACGATGGAGAAAGCCGCCGACGAGCCCGTTTTAAAAAGAGTGAACGCCTGGTGATAGGAATTGTAAATCATATTGGAGCTGGCATAATTAGGCCCCCCCTGGGTGATTATCTTGATCGGCGTAAAAACATACTGGAGCCCCTGCACGATGGTGATTACGAACACATAAACTCCCGTGGCGGAGCTCATGGGCAATACGATATCCAGGAAAATTCTGTGGGCAGGGACATTGTCCAGCCTTGCAGCCTCGATTACCTCTTGGGATACCCCGGAAACCCCCGCCAAAAGCACAATAAAATTGTATCCGAAAACCTTCCAGGACGTGATCAGGCTGATGACCACCAGGGCCAGGCCCTCATTCTTTGACCAGACCGGCAAGGTGAGCCCAATCAGATTAGCCGCCGCCGCCGCAGGGCCGGAGATCGGATTCAGCAACCACAGATAGAGAATCGATCCCACCACCAGGGAGATGACGCTGGGCAAAAAAACAGCGCCTTTATATAAATTTTTTCCTTTTTTTATCACGAAGGAAAAGATAAAGGAAAGAATATACGGCGCCGCAAAGTTCAACACCAAAAGCAGCAATATATAATAAATCGTATTCTCCATGATCTTATAGGTCAGCGGATCGCGAAACAGCCGAGCATAGTTCTCTATCCCCACAAACTCTTTTGTGGGCTTAATCATATTCCAGTCAAAAAAGCTCAGATAGACTGTTTGGGCAAGAGGCCAGAACATAAACGCCGTAAAGGTCAGAAAGGCCGGCATAAGAAACAGATAACCCCGATTTTTGTTCTCTATTTTATTCATCTCTTTCCGTTTCATTGATATCTCCCTGGGCATTGGGATTTTTCAAGCTCCAATAGACCTCTTAAATCGGCAAATACTTTGTCGGGCATTTTTACATGGCTCCTTATAATGTCGTCTATACCCGTGACTCCGGTCAACACCAGGTAAGACGTCACCCCGCAGTTCCAGGCAAAGGTGATGTCGGTAGCCAGGCTGTCTCCGACAACGCAAAACCGGCGCTCCTTACCTTGAGCCCGTTGCTGAATCCTTTTTAAAAAGTGGAGGCTCGGTTTTCCGGCAATAATAGGCTTTCGCCTCACTATGCTCTCAATAGCCGTATTGATCATGCCTGTATGGGGATATATGTGTCCCATTCCGGGTATAAACAGATCGTCATTTGTCGAGAGATAATCCGCGCCGCCCTGGATAAACCGGATGCAGTCCTCGATGTCGGCAAAGCTGGTGTTTTTATCATAGCTTACTACAACAGCGCCGGGATCACGGCGGACGAGACGGAAGCCCAGGTCTGCAAGATAGTCTTTAAGCCATTTTGCCCCGGCGACAAAAATTCCGTCGTCTTTATACTTTGTCGACAAAATATCCGCCATTACTTCCGCTGTGGTGATGATGTTTTCCCTTTTGACCTTAATATTCATATTTTTCAGTTTCTCCCATATAGCCCCGGGGGAAAGGGCACAGCCGTTGGTAATGATAAAAAATTCTCTCTGCCGCTGGTTCAGAAAATCAATCAGTTCCGCCGCATACGGCGTCTTTTCGTCTCCGAGGATCAGAGTTCCGTCCAAATCAAACAGATACGTTACTTCTTTTTCGCTTTTTTCAATCATTCAGTATCTCATCTTATTAATAATATTGGAGTTTATTTCAATTCTTCTGGAGGTTTCCTCATAAGTCAAAAGCCCGAGACAGACGCATACCGCATCCAGCAAAACGATATGGGCGATCCGGGAGGTAATGGCTTCCCTGAAAATCTGCTGCTCGTCGGCACAGATGACCAGACTGATATCCGCCACTTCGGTAACAGGGCTTTTCGGAGAACTGGTGATGGCAATGGCCGAGGCGCCGGATTCTTTGGCCAGCTCCAGAATTTCAATGGTGTCTCTGGTCCTTCCTGTATGAGAAATTCCCACGGCAACATCCCCTTTTCCCAGCATACTGGCCGAAATCTTTGCCTCGTAAGGATCGGTGGCCGCATAAGCCGGATAACCAATCCGATGCAGCCTGTTATAAGCGTCCCGGGCGATAACTGAGGAAGTATAGACGCCGTAAAATTCGATTCTGTCCGCATTTTTCAAAAGCTCCACCGCTTTATTGAATTCTTCCATATTTAAAAACCGGCCGGTATCCTCAAGAACCCGGATACTGGACGCGAATACCTTATGGACCACTTCCTCGGGGGAATCGGTTTTGCAGACGTCCCGATAAATCAGGTTGGTATCTGGCATGATATTTCGGGCAAGATTGATTTTCAGCTGGGTAAAACCTTTTAAATCCAGCAGCCGGCAAAATCGAACAATGCTGGATTCGGCTACGCCGATGCTTAAAGCCAGCTGCGCAATAGTCATCTCCACGATTTTCTCGGGATTTTCAAGGATATAATCCGCAATTTTCTTTTCCACGTTATGTAAGGTGGGATATAAGTTTCTGATCACAAGCCTGCAGTCTAATTCCTGTTCCATGTTTCACTTTCTTTCTGTACCGGATTAAGTCCACCGGCCGGTTTATTCAAGAATTGCTTTTAGGGTATCCATCGGTATTTTCGCGATGGTTTTTCTTTTCTGCCGATAAATTTCATGAGAAATTGAAACATCCCTCTTTCCGATTACGCAAAGATCGAAGCCCCAGCGTTCGGAAACCAGGGCAGCCCGGTCATTGTAATCAAATCCGAAAGCCGTGGATTCCGCTGTCGACTGGAAAATTCCATCGTAAACCGCGGTGACGCTTTTGTGGATATGCCCGCAAAAAAAGCCTCTGACATTTGAACCTTTTATGATCTTGACGAGCCTGTCGGAATTTTCTATAGCCAACAGGGGATCCTGCCAGAATAATGGGTGATGCGATACAATAACGCTGCCTTTTTCCCGGGGCTTCGCCAGGCAATCATCAAGCCAGTCCAGCTGCCTCTCATCGATAACGCCCCGCCCGCTTCCATTTTCCGCGCTGTCAAGGACGACAATCTGGAGCCCGGCTATTTCCCGGGAATAATAATAACGTTCCATAGAGTCTTCATTTAAGAATGCTTCCCTGAATTTATCTTTTCGGTCATGGTTGCCCAGGGCTAGAAACACCGGTATGCTTAATCGGCTTTCCGCCAGAATTCTTTTTAAGCATTCATAGTCCTCAGTTTCGCCCTCATGCACTAAATCACCGCTGATCACAATAAAATCAAGATCTCTCCGTCCGATTTCCTTTAGCGTCTCCTTCAGGCTGACATTGGGATTTTGCATTTTATTAAACACGTAGTCCAGACTGCTTTTCGCATGATCGACCAGGATATGGGGATCTGACAAATGAGCAAATTTTATTTTTTCCATCACGATCTCCTGTCAAAACTGGATTTATCAGGCTAAAGGCAGGAGCAGAATCGCTCCTGCCTTTTCCACTCACTGGCTGGCTAATAATTCATTGATTTTATCCTGGGTTTCGATGAGACCCGTCCGCGCCCCAATGGAACCATTTAAGATCTGATCCCTGATATCGATCAGCATCTGTTCCGCCTGGAGCCCGGCATCTCCGGGGAAGGAGGCCCAGGATGCCACGCCATCCATTTGGGACGCGGCGGCATTAAACATTTGGTTTTCCTCAACAAACTCTTTCAATCCGTTTTCCGATTCAATCACATCTTTTCGCGGAGGAACGTATCCTGTCCCTTCTGTCCATGCCGCCATAGACTCGACACGATAAAGGTATTTCATAAATTCCCAGGCGGCTTTTTTCTGTTCTTCGCCTTTGGCCGTAATGGCCAGGAAACAACCGCCGGCGGGCACCACTCTCTTTTTTCCTTCCCAGACCGGTGAACTTACCGCCCTGACATCAAAGGTCGCATTTTTTTCAATGCTTGCCATATAGGCAATCGTCGTATGCAGCATGGCGACCTTACCGTTTAAGAAGGCCTGGAAGCCTTCATCCCAGGACGCGTGAATGGCTGATTTATCCGCCAGCACCATATTGGCGTATGCCTGAAAGGCTGCAATCCCTTCCTCGGATGCGAAGGTGGCTTTTGCTTTGCCGTTTTCCATGGTTATCATTTTACCGCCGTTGCTTTCAATCATGGCTTGCTGCGTCCAGCTGTCCGGGCCTTCCTTGGTATAAAATCCATAGCTGCCGGTTTTTTCTTTGACTTGTTTTGAAAAACTGATCACTTCTTCCCAGGTCTTCGGCCCCGCTTCCGAAAGCCCAGCCTGTTTTAAAAGATCCGCATTATAAAAGAGGACTGGGGTACTCAGCGAATAGGGGATTCCGACCTGCTTCCCGTCGCTGGTCACCGCAAGCTCCAGAACGTTGGATAGAAAATTATCGCTTAAGAAATTCGTGTCTTCGGGAAAAAATTGATCGATGATCTCCTGGGGCTGGGTATAGGAAAAATTATTGGCGAAATAATTCAGGTATGTCCATCCCACTTGTACGATGGCAGGCGCGTTACCCGCGGCTTCTTCCGCTTGCAGATTTTGCATCAGGCCCTTATATTCTTCCGCGTTGTACCGGTTCACCACCTCGATATGATCGTTTATCGCGTTAAAGTTGTCGATTAGTTCTTTGACCGTCTTGCCGCCTACACTTTCCGAATTGATGTTCCAATACTCTATCACCGTTTTTTTCTTATTCCCTGCGTCCGGCGACGGCGAAGAGGACTCGCCGTCAACAGAAGGCGAACAACCCGTCAGGAATACTGCTGCCGCTAATCCTGCAATCGCGGCTTTCTTAAAAAATTCTTTCATCATACTCACTCCTGTTTTTACATCCTTACGAAACAACTCATAAAATTTCTGCGGCAACACCTCTTATTCCATTGGACCTTATCTCGAGCCGATTTTATTCTTAAGAAATTTAATTTCTTATTCTTTAATGATTATGAAATTAAATTCCACAGGCTCATTCTATTTGAAAACAAGAGGCTCATCTGCCAAATAAGAGTAAATTCAAAATAAATTCTATGTAAAACTGATTTCCTGTCACCAAACGCCCATTGCCCTGTCGTATTTTCGACGGCATGGCGACAAAATGTTCCGCCTGTCTACAGTTCAAAAAACCGTCAGATATTGTTCAATTTCAGTTCATGCCGCGAACACATCGCTCCTTTATCATACAGTCAACGGATAAGCACTCCGTTAATCCCAAAAGAAAACTTTCGAGAGGAGAAATGTCTAATGAAAAAGAAAATGGCAGTTGGAATTGGAGCGATGGCCATGGTTCTTGCCCTGGGCCTTGGTAACGGTCCCGCTGTAGCCGCGGCAGACAATGTTTGCTCTCCGTCAACAGTGGCTAAACGTGTTCAGGTTAAAACAACGGACGCACAAAAAAACGATACGGAAACCAGAAAAGACCATGCTGAGCTGACGGAAGCTCAAAAAGAGGAATGGGCGGCAATAAAAGCCCAACGGGAAGCCAAGGAAGCGGCTTTCCTGGAAACCCTCTCTGAAGAGCAAAAGGAGCTTTATGAGGCCCTGGAGCCTGGAAAACCAACTGAAGGCCAGGGAACGGAAAAGCCCGACGAAACTGCCATGGCCGACAGAAAAGCAAAACGGGAGGCTTTCCTCGCTTCACTGACGGAAGCTCAAAAAACAGCTTACGATGAACTGTTTGCCAGAAAAGGCCGTACTGAGCTGACGGAAGCTCAAAAAGAGGAATGGGCGGCAATAAAAGCCCAACAGGAAGCCAAGAAAGCGGCTTTCCTCGAGACTCTCTCTGAAGAGCAAAAGGAGCTTTATGAGGCCCTGGAGCCTGGAAAACCAACTGAAGGCCAGGGAACGGAAAAGCCCGACGAAACTGCCATGGCCGACAGAAAAGCAAAGCGGGAGGAGTTTATTCAGTCATTAACGGCTGACCAGCAAAAAGCTTATGAGGAACTGAACGGCATAAAATTCCGCTCCCAAGGGGCTGATCAGTCCCCCCAATAGAGCAAGCAGCTCTTTTCCGGATGAGATATAATCCGGCGGTAAAGTAGTTGCTCACAGGACGACAAAAGACGGCTTCTGGCATTGCCAGGGCCGTCTTTTGTTCTATTGGGGCTGCGTTCAACGCCACAGCCCCTTCCTTTGTTTTTTAAATAGCCAGCCGTCTCAACTATGGCCCGAGAAATCATCGCCGGGGAAGTCTTTCCTGCCGCTCCGTGTCTGGGTCACCTCTCGCCGCCGCTTGAATTCTGCTGCTGAAGATGCTGAATGATATAGTTGCACATTTCTCTCGTTGCAGGCGTGGTTTCCAATGGATGGGCGGCAATAAGGTGAATCGTATACTCTTCTTTGGGAACAATTGGGTAAACACGAACTCTTGCCTGAGGATGATAAGTTGCCATTGCCGGCAAAACGCAGCAGCCAAATCCGGATTCAACGGAGGCAACCAGCGCCTCGCTTGTCTCGAGGTAATGGGAAGAGTCTGTACGAAGGTGGTTGTTCTCCAAAAACGCCTGTACTTCAATATTATATCCGCCGCGCTGGAAAACCAGATTCATGGTTTTCAGATCATCAAAGGATACATAATCCTTATGGGCGGGTACAAAATCATCCGGCGTAATGCAAACCAGGTGATCCCTAAATACGGGAAAAGATTCGGCGGCTTTTGGTACTTCCCCGGCCACGAATGCAAGATCCACGGTGCCATCCTTGATCCAATCCAATGTCCGGTAGTAATCGCTCTGATAGATCTTAACTTCAATATTTGGGTATTTCTTCTGGAAACCGTGAATGATTTGAGGCATCCATTGGACGGCAATATGATGAAAGGCCGCGATGCCCACAGTCCCCAACAGCAGATCGTGGATTTGGTTAATCTCCTGGAAGAGCAGCTCATTACTATGTTGTACGGAACGAATATACGGCAGAATATGTTCCCCGGCCGGGGTAAGGGTCATGCCCTTATTCGTACGCATAAACAATAACAATCCGAAGTTCTTTTCCAGCTTTGAAATAGCATGGCTTACAGCTGAAGGCGTCAGATTCATCTCATATGCCGCTTTGGCAAAACTGCCCTGTTGAACAACTGTTTCAAGAATTTTGAGATTATGAATACTGACAATCTCGTCCTGGAACGCCGGTGCAGATTTTTTGCATATATTAGCCGACATTTATAACCTCTCCTTAGTGTAATTCATGGCCTCATTATACCATGCATCTCACGCAAACACTAGCCGAAGAAGCGCCAAAGATGAATAATCGTTCATCATAAGTGGACAATTGTTTCGCTGGACCTCAAGATTAATTTACACTAGAATTTTCATGAAGGATAAGATTTTTGTCGAAAAGTGTCGGAAGTCACACTTAAGTGTGACTTCTTCATGGCCTGTCCAGGTTGACCTAACTTATGCCGGATCAGTACGGTGCCTTAGTCAGCCGCGAACCGCGTCGGCATTTGTCATAAAATTCGGTTCTCATCTAAGATTACCGGCTTTCAGCGCAAAATTTTTCATAATATTCGGTCCGCAAGAGCGTCAGCGTTACAACGGAACGAGCCGGCCCTTGATGAATGCAGGCAAATTCCAGTTCCGTACGTGGCGATATTATTTTGGCGACATTATTGATATCTAATGGAGAAGGGGGGCTGAAAAGGGAAGTTTTTTGGATTTTGGAAGAGCTGCCTTGTCAGAAAAATCATCCGATGGAAAGAAGGTGGACTGTGTATAAGTATATCTTCAGGCGTATCGCAATGATGTTGCTTGTATTAGTCGGCGTCACCTTTGTTGTCTACTTCATTGTAGATAAGACGCCTGGTGACCCTGCCGCCATCATCCTGGGTAACGCAGCTACCCCCGAGAGTCTTGCCCAGATGCATGAGGATATGGGGTTGGACGGCCCGTTGGTCGTGCGCTATTCAAGGTACATGTGGAATTTGTTGCACGGCGATTTTGGCACTTCCTATAAAACAAAGCTATCTGTAGGCTCGCAAATTGCCCAAAAGCTGCCGAACACAATTATTCTCTCTCTGTCCGGAATGGTTGTCGCGGTCCTGGTCGGCATTCCGGTGGGGATCATCTGCGCCAAAAAACAGTACTCAGTCTTTGATAATGTTTCAATGTTTTTTGCGTTGTTAGGCACTTCTGCCCCGGCATTCTGGATGGGCATGATGCTGATCATTCTCTTTTCATTATGGGCAGGATGGTTTCCGTCATCCAGTATGGGCACAGGCTTTTGGGGATTGCTGCGCTCTTTGGTTTTGCCTGCGATCACGGCAGGCGCCAGCTGCGGCTCCGTTATTGCAAGAATGACGCGTTCCTCAATGCTGGAAGTCCTGCGGGCAGATTATATAACCACTGCCCGGGCCAAAGGCATCAGGGAGTGGACGATCACCATCCGCCATATGTTCAAAAATGCGCTGATTCCTGTCGTAACGGTTATCGGCCTGCAGTTCGGCATGCTGCTGGGCGGCGCGGTCATGACTGAGACTGTTTTTGCGTGGCCAGGCATTGGCCGTTACCTGCTGGACTCGGTGAAGTCAAAAGATACGCCCGCTATCCTCGGTTCCGTTATCGTGATCTCCGTTATGGTGTCGGTGGTCAATCTGCTGGTGGACATCCTCTACGCATACATTGACCCTCGCATTAAGTCCCAATATAAATTGGCGGGAGGTAAATGATGCTATTAACAAGAAGACAGCAAATCAGTGCGGTTCTTGAGCCTGCCGATTCCCCAGAGTATCAGGGCCGCACGCTTTGGCAGGAAGCTAAGATGCGTTTCGTGCGCAACAAAAGCGCCATGCTGGGCATGTACGTGTTGGTTTTTCTGCTTGTGGTTTCCTTTGCGACACTTGTGATTGATTTATCTACTGCCGGCAGTATTTATAAAGACTACGTTGTAAAGCAAAACATTGAAAATAAGCTGCTGGAACCCTGCCTGGAGCATATCTTCGGCTGTGACGAATATGGCCGCGACATTTTGATCCGTATGGTATGGGGCATTCGCTACTCTCTGTCTATGGGCATGGCCTCAATCCTGTTTGCCACTTTTATTGGCGGTCTGATCGGCGCTGTCTCCGGATTCCACGGCGGCATATTGGACAACGTCCTCATGCGCATAATGGACATCCTGCTGGCAATCCCGTATATGCTGTTGGCGATTGCCATCGCGTCCGCTTTGAATTCCGGCCTGGTCAATCTGGCCCTGTCGATAGGGATACCGGAAATACCTGGTTTTGCACGAATAATGCGAGCGCAGGTGATGACAGTGAAGGACCGCGATTTTGTGGAAGCCGGACGAGCTTCCGGCGCCAGCAGCGCGCGTATCTTGATAAAATACATCATCCCCAATTGTTTCGCTCCCATCATTGTGCAATTCTCCCTCAGCGTGGCAAATGCGATTTTGAACATTGCCGGCCTGTCTTTCATCGGCATGGGGATACAGCCGCCCACGCCTGAATGGGGCGCAATGCTAAACGGCGCCCGCAACTATATCCGGGATGCCTGGCATGTTACGGTGATCCCCGGTTTGGGGATCATGACGACGGTTCTGTCCCTTAACCTGTTCGGCGACGGCATCCGGGATGCGCTGGATCCGAATATGAAACGGTGAGGTGTATATCTTGGATAAAGTATTGGAAATTAAAAACCTCAAGGTTTATTTTGAAACCTCCGACGGAGTTGTCAAGGCTGTCAATGATCTGAATCTTTCCATGGAAAAAGGCAGTACGCTGGGCGTTGTCGGTGAGACGGGAGCCGGCAAGACTACGCTGGCGAAAGCGATCATGCGCCTGATTTCCTGTCCGCCCGGCAGCGTAAAGAGCGGCGAGATTTATTATATGGGGCAGAATCTGCTGCAGCTGACGGAATTGGAAATGCGCGATGTGCGCGGCAAGCAGATCTCCATGATCTTCCAGGACCCCATGACTTCCCTCAATCCGGTCATCACCGTGGAGAAGCAGATTGCGGAAGTTATCGAAAACCATGCACACATCAGCGTGGCAGAATCCATAAAAAAAGCACATCAAATGCTTGAAATGGTGGGCATTCCCGCTAAGCGGGGCGGAGATTATCCTTATCAGTTCTCCGGCGGCATGAAGCAGCGCGTTATTATCGCTATTGCTATGGCCTGCAACCCTGACCTGCTTTTGGCCGATGAACCCACGACGGCACTGGATGTGACCATTCAGGCCCAGATTCTGGACATGATCCGGGAATTGCGGGACAGAAACGGCACCTCGGTTTTGCTGATTACCCATGACCTGGGCGTGGTCGCGCAAAACTGTGATCATGTGGCTATCGTATATGCCGGCGAAATCGTGGAATTTGGCGATGTGCAGCAGATTTATAAAAGGACCTCTCACCCGTATACCGTCGGCTTGCTTGGCTCTGTGCCCAAACTCAACGAGAACGTGGACAGGCTGAAGCCCATTGAAGGTTTGATGCCGGATCCCACAAGGCTGCCAAAGGGGTGCTATTTTGCGCCGCGCTGCCGGCAGGCCTGCGATCTGTGCCACCGGCAGCATCCCGCCATGCGGGAGATCGAGCCGGGCCATCTGGTCAGGTGCCACTTAACCAGGCCGGAAGAAAACAGGGAGGCAGATGAGTGAAATGGGCATAAAAAAAGATCAGCTGATTGTAAGGCGCCTGAAGAAGTATTTCGATACCCCGGCGGGTAAGCTCCATGCAGTGGACGATGTGACATTTACGATCAAAGAAGGCGAGACTCTGGGCGTCGTAGGCGAATCCGGCTGCGGCAAGTCGACTATGGGCCGGGCGATTCTCCGTCTGCACGAACCTACTTCCGGCCAGGTGATCTTCGACGGCGTGGACGTGACCCAGCTGAAGCAGTCCGAGATGAAGGCCATGCGAACCCGGATGCAGATAATTTTTCAGGATCCCTATTCATCGTTGAATCCCCGCATGACGGTCAGTGAAGCCATCAAAGAGCCGCTCCTGATCCATAAAATATACACCGGTAAGCAGCGCGAAGAGCTGAACCGCCATGTTCAGAAAATGATGGATCTGGTAGGGCTGGCCTCAAGGCTGGTAAACGCCTATCCCCATGAGCTGGACGGCGGCCGCCGCCAGCGTATCGGTATCGCCCGGGCCCTGGCGGTAGATCCGAAATTTATCGTCTGCGACGAACCCGTTTCAGCACTGGATGTGTCGATCCAGGCGCAGGTGCTGAACCTGATGCAGGATCTGCAGAAGCAGTTGGGCATCACTTATCTGTTTATCACCCATGATCTGTCAGTAGTGAAGCATTTGTCCAACGACATTGTTGTAATGTACCTTGGAGAAATCGTAGAAAAGTGTCCGGCCAAACAGTTATTCAAAAACCCGGTTCACCCCTATACCAAGGCCTTGCTCTCCGCGATTCCCGTGGCGGATCCGGATTACAGCGTAAAGCGAATAGATTTGAGCGGTGAACTGACCTCCCCGATTGAGCCGCCTGCCGGCTGCCGATTTGCCAAGAGGTGCGCCTGGGTCAACGATGAGTGTCGAAACAGACCCTACAGGCTGACTGAGGTCGAGCCAGGCCATTTTGTCTCCTGTCAGCAGTTTGCAAAACCTATGGACAGCTAAAAAGAAGTGACAAGACTTGAAAGGAGAAAACTATATGAAAAAGCTTTTTGTTTGTTTCCTTACGCTGGCGATGATCCTGTCTATAGCCGCTTGCGGCGGTTCCCCCGGCGGTGATGCCGCAACCGCCGGCATAGTCGTCGGCCTGTCCGCCGACGTTTCCGCACTGGATCCGCAGTTGAGCAATGAACTCGGCTCCGTGGCCGTTTACGGCAACATGTTTGACACCCTTGTCCTGATGGATGAAAACCACGATATTGTTCCCCATATCGCTAAGAGTTGGGAACAGACGGATGATTTGACCACCGTGTTCCATCTGCGGGACGATATTACTTTCTCCAACGGAGACAAACTGACCGCCGAAGACGTAGTCTTCACTATCGATCGTGTTATCAACTCATACTATGTGGCTTATTCCCTGGATTTTGTCGACTATGCGGAAGCTTTGGACGAGTATACCGTAGCTGTACATACCAAGGAACCCTTTGGCCCAATCATGGCCCACTTCACTATCCCTTATACCGGCATCGTACCCAAAAGTGCTGTTGAAGCAGACGAGAGTGCTTTTTCCCTGAATCCCATCGGCTCCGGCGCCTATGAGTTGGTATCGTGGAACCCCGGCGACTCCATCATTTTCAAGGCGAATGAGAACTACTTTTTGGGCGCCCCCGAGGTAAAAGAGCTGACGTTCAAGATAATGCCTGAAAATTCTCAGCGCCTGATCGCTCTGGAGAACGGAGAGATCGATATCGCTTACGATATCTCCCCCAACGACATTTCCAAGATCGAAAAAGATGATTCTCTGAAGGTCCTCAACGAGGAATCCATGGCCTGTATGATGCTGACAATCAACACGGCTAAGGACGGCCCCCTGTCTGATGTGAGAGTCCGCCAAGCCTTGGAACTGGCTGTAGATAAGCAAGCCCTGGCGGATGCGGTTGCCTACGGCTACGGCTCCCCCGCCGCCATCATCATCCCGCCCATCTGTGTCGGCTATTCCGATATCCAAAAGCCCATCGGGCAGAACCTTGAGGCCGCCAAAGCCCTGCTGGCCGAGGCGGGCTATGCCGACGGTTTTACCTGCAAGCTGTGGACCAGTGATGACACCCTGCGCATCGAGGCCTGCAACATCATCCAGAACCAGCTGGACCAAATTAACGTAACCGCCGACATTGAGATTCTGGAGTACGGTTCTTTGCTTTCCCGTCTGAACGATGGCGAACACGACCTGATTTATGAACGCTGGACTACCGACTCCTGCGATGCTTACTATACTCTGTACGGCATGTATGATTCCTCCTGCACCGCCTACGAGGGCAACGACGCTTTCTACAACAATCCGGAGGTTGACCGGCTGCTGGCCGAGGCGCGCACCAAATTTGATGAGAAGGATCGCCTGAAGGTTTATGAGGAGATCTATAAAATCATCGCCGCGGATACTCCTTATATCACCACTTACTATCCCTTCACCAGCGTAGCGATGAAGAGCAATATCAACGGCTTCCGGATTAATCCAAGCGGCGCAAACCAGATTCGCCTGCTGACCATCGGCTGAGAAAAAGCGTTTATTTATAAAGCGAACGCTTTCCAGTATATTACTTAACCAGGAGAAACAAGAAAGGAGATTTATGCCTAAACAAGAAAAAATGCTCAAGTATCAAAGTACGGAAGGACAGGAGATTTTGTTTCCGGTGGCAACGGTCACCGGCGACAAGCCGGGGCCGCACGCTGTGATCACAGCTGGCCTGCACGGCGCGGAGTATCCGCCAATTGCCGCCGCAATCGAGTTTTTTCGGGCGGTGGAGCCCGCCGAGGTATCCGGTACTGTCACCATCGTAACAGTAAGCAACGTGAGAGCTTTTGAAGGCCGTACCATGTTCGTCACGCCGGTGGACGGCAAAAACCCCAACCGTCTCTTCCCGGGCAGGGAAGACGGCTCATATACCGAGCGTATGGTCTACTACCTGTTCCGCGATATCATCTCAAAGGGGGATTTACATCTGGACCTTCACTGCGGGGATCTGATTGAGACGCTGACGCCCTTTGCCGAATGCTGCCGCGGGATCAGTGAAGAAGTGGATCAGAAGTCCCGTGAAATCGGCCTTTACTATGGAGTGCCCCATGTCATTACCCCCAGGGCGGATTTATCGAAACCCTATGCCGGCCTCAATTATGAAAATTCCCAGCGCCACGGCATCCCCGCCGCCCTGCTGGAGATCGGTGAACATGGCATGCTGGATCGCCAGTCTGTGGAAGGACATCTCTACGGCATCAAAAATGTTCTGCGCCACTTTGGCATCCTGGCCGGAAAGGCTGACGAGCCCAGGAATATAGAGTTCTTTGACGGATTTGACGAAGTCGGTGTTCCAGAGCGCGGCATTTTCTATTGTGACGTCCAGCCAGGAGATTATCTGAAGAAAGACCAGATCATCGGCCGGGTAGAGGACTATTTCGGCAACCATTTGGCCGATGTCAGGTCTCCCTCGGCGGGAAAGATTATGTACATAACGCATAACCCAGCCATGTTCGAGGATGATTTCGTCCTTGATCTGGCGATCCACAAGGAATAAAGCCAAATTACAATTATTTGGCATTATCCCCCCTTTTGCTCGTGCATCAGAGGGAATATCACAACTATACTTAAGGTTTAGAGGAGGCACGCAATATGTTTAACGATTTTGATGAAAAAATGGCATTCGGCACGCAGATTCTGGAGGCCGGCGCCTATTTTGAAGAGCCTTGCGATCATCCCGAAGCTCTGCCGATCCATATGTCCACAGCACATAATGTTCATGACCTCAACGATTTACTGGAACGCTATAAACAGAAAGGGCATTGTTACAATCGCAACTCCAATCCAAACCGTTCAGCCTTAAGCAGGCTGATGAGCAATATTGAAGGCGGCGAGGCCTCTGAGGGCTTTAACTGCGGCATGGCGGCTATTTGTACCGCCATCATTGCCAACTGCAAAGTCGGGGACCACATCCTGTCGGACAAAACCCTATACGGCGAGACGCTGGAGATTTTCACCGACATCGTAGGAAAATACGGCGTAACCACTGATTTTATCGACTTTACAAAAATCGAAGAAGTCAAGGCCGGCATTAAGCCCAACACTACGATGCTGTATACGGAAACCGTGTCAAATCCCCTTATCACAGTTCCTGATTTAAGGGCTGTCGCCGATATCGCCCACGCCAACGGCGCCCTGCTGATTGTAGATAACACCTTCATGACCGGCGCTCTGGTGCGCCCGTTGAATCTGGGGGCAGACTTAGTGATCAACAGCCTGACAAAGTTTGCAAACGGACACTCTGACGCCCTGTGCGGCTCAGTAACAGGCAGAAAAGAATTGATTGAGAAAATTTATCATATGCAAATCCTGATGGGCACCCAATCCAACGTATTCGATACCTGGCTCACCATGCGCGGCATCCGTACTCTGGAACTGCGTATACATAAGCAGTCTGAGAATGCAACGGCAATCGCAGCCGCCCTGGAGAAAAATCCATATGTCAAGCGCGTATTCCACCCCAGCCTGAAGTCCAACCCATACCATGAAATTGCGGTAAAAGAGACCGGCGGCAAGTATTTCGGCGGTATGCTGACCATTGAGTTGGAGGATAACCTGGATAAGATGAATAAATTTATCCAATCTCTGCGTCTGGTCCACTATGCAATGACGCTGGGCGGCTATCGCACAACCATGTCCTATCCGCCTTTCTCTTCTCATGATAACTTAACTCCCGAAGAGCGTCACGCCATCGGAATCAGCGACGGCATGCTGCGCATCTCCGTCGGTATTGAGGATGCCCAGGATCTGGTAACGGACCTGGAGCAGGCTCTGGAAAAGGCTTACAAGGAGTAGCCGAAAACAGTCATGTTCTATAACCGGGAGTTCCTGCCCTCCATAATGAGCAGGAACTCCCGGGCAAGTGTTTCATCGTTGCACACTGAGGGTTAAGGTCAATGGAAAAATCACGCAGGCAAAAAAACACCGCCATATCCATGCTTCTGATCTGCTCCGGACTTTGGAGCATCGCAGGTATTTTCATCAAGCTGATCCCGTGGAACAGCTTCGTGATAGCCGGCTGGCGCAGCCTGCTGGCGGGATGTATCATGGCAGCCTATTTGGCCGTAAAGAAAATACCGTTCATCATGAACAAGCGCAGCTTTGTTACCGGAATCTTCATCCACCTTACCATGATGCTGTTTTGCACATCAAATAAGCTCACCACTGCGGCCAACGCCATCGTCCTGCAGTTTACCAATCCGGTGTTCATCGTGATTATTTCTGCGCTGTTCATGGGAAAACGCTTTTCAAAAGCCGACATAACAGCGGTTGCCGTCACGCTTCTGGGCATATCCATGTTTTTTCTGGACGAGTTGGATTCCGGTAATCTGTTTGGTAATTTTATCGCCATTTGTTCCGGAATAACCTATGCCTGTTATTATATCTGCCTCAGCTCCTGCGCGGAGGCGGAGCGTATGAGCGCCATAACAATTGCAAACGCTCTGACCTTTTTTGTCGGTATTCCGTTTACCGTCGCCACAAAGCCGCAGCTTTCCGCTTTGCCGGTCGTTTATATTTTCATCCTTGGCATCTTTCAGCTTGGCATTCCTTATCTCTTGCTTGCAAAAGCGGTAGAGCACTGTCCGCCGCTGGCATGCTCCCTGTTGGGGGCGCTGGATCCGCTGCTGAATCCCGTATGGGTGTTCATCTTCGCCGGCGAAGCGCCGGGCAAATTTGCCCTTATTGGCGGCGCCGTGGTCGTTGTCACGATATCGCTTTGGTGCATCTATAACGACAAAAAAGCCGCGGCCCG
This sequence comes from Peptococcaceae bacterium, assembly GCA_034927285.1. Classification (GTDB taxonomy): domain Bacteria; phylum Bacillota; class Peptococcia; order DRI-13; family UBA5745; genus JAYFQF01. The sequence continues at coordinate 224 of JAYFQF010000051.1, read as the reverse complement.
GCAAAATGAGACGACATAGTGAAAAAATTCAGGTATCCCAGGCCATCTTGCAGTGGAAACGCAAACCTATAAATGATCAGCCGGAACTTCTTTTGATTTTATATTGCTTAACTGAAAAAGGAGAGGATTAAGATGAAATTCAATACCGATGTACTGCACGCGGAACAGCTGCACGCACGTCTGACGGGCTCCTATAAGCCACAGGCCATGGCCCACATCAGCCC
>JAYFQF010000001.1:0-172800 GCA_034927285.1 Peptococcaceae bacterium | reverse complement strand
GTCATCACCACCGGAGAAAAGACCACGGCCGGGCTGTATCAGTATGAGGAGGACGGCTCCGTGACCGATATTGCCGCAAGTGTCGGCAGAGAAAAAGAGGAACCCACCGCTGCGGAAAGCTCTTTCGCCAATGTATCCTTTGACACTAAAGCGCTTGAAAACTACGGTGACGCTGCCACACAGGCACGTTATGTGGAGGTGGGCGGCTTAGGGAACGATGAGATACAGGCAAAACTGAATGAAGGATTAAAAGCCTTCTGCCTTGCACCGGCTTCTTCTGCCGAAAAAGATACCACTTACGATAGCAATTCTCCAATAAGGATGTTTACAAAATCACAATTGTTTAGCCAACTGCCAAACGATTACCGATGAATTGTAAATAATCTTTATTGGAGGATTTTCTTTATGGCAAGGTTTGAAATTGAATACACGGAAATTGATGGGTAATTATATCCCCACATTGAAATTGACGGCAGATAGAATAATCAACATACCAGGCGAGGTGTGGCAGCCAATATTCGGTTACTACACCTCGCTTTTGAATGCAATTGTGTTGACAAAAAGAAATGAGAGGAGTACGCTTACATTACCATCGGTAATTACCGTTGGTAATGTAAGCTGGAGGTGTAATGTGAAAAAGAATATAACCAAAGAGCAAATTGTTGAAACGGCTCTTGAGCTTATGCGAAATAAGAGTGATCTGCGAGGTCTTAATCTTCGAGAAATAGCCCGGAAATTAGGATGCGCCCATACAAACTTATACAATTATTTCCCCTCGTATAATGATTTGCTATGGGAGACACACGCTGCCATACAAGAGATATTTATGGAAATGCTCACGAAAAAGCTGAATATAGCAAATACCGCAGAAATGCGCCTTTCCTATTTTTTTGAAGCCTTTATTGAAATGTATCTGGATAACAAAGGATGGTTCCGACTGGCATGGCACGAATATATTGATGGCGACCGTCCACAGAGAGATATTGAAACGACAGAAGCGACAAACAAAATGCTGAATCAGCACATAGCCGACATATGGAAAGAGCTTTACGGGCAATACCCAAACGCAGATACGACCAAACGAGTGCTTCATAATACCCATTGCTATGTCTTGGGTGAAATTTCAAATTATCTTTTAGGCAGAGGTTTAATTCAAAATGAAGCTGAGTTAAAGGCCTATATTACCCATGAAGCCGTCCGTATATTTCGATTATGCCTTGCAAGCGATGATTAGGCGTAGTCGTTTAAAAACAAATATACTGCATAGGGTGGAACCCGCTAACCAACGTGATAATCGGACAATATAGGCGATTGTCATGAGGGCTAACATTAGATTTCACCATTCGAAATGAGGGGTTTAATTGAAAAACTATGAACAGGAATTAAATACTGAACTTGCTCATTACAATCAGATTCTCGATGTTATTCACGAGCAATTGGAGGAGGCTGAAAAAAACAACTCCAAAAGCATAGACGCCTTAAGAGAAACAAACCGAGATATGTGGGAGAATGCTTCCCATTCCGCAGATGATTTTGATGGAGCGGCTCAGTTAAGCCAATTTTATCAACCACTTGCCAGTAATAATTTTGCAATAGAATCCAGTGCAAAAAAGATACAGTTACTGGAACGATTATTGCAGTCTGCTTATTTTTCCCGGATTGATTTTTGTTCGGAGAATAAGCAACAGCATGAAAAAGTCTACATTGGCAGAGGAACATTATTTAATGATCAGGAAAAAAGAATTATCATCTATGATTGGCGTTCGCCTATTGCAAGTCTGTTTTACCGTTTTGAAACCGGAGCTGCATATTATGATGCACCGGGTGGCCGCATTGCCGGAGACATTGGGCTGAAACGGCAATATGAAATAAAAAAAGGAGTCCTTGAGTATTTTTTTGATGCCGATGTTCAGATTGCAGATGAGTTTTTACGCAAAATGCTCTCCGGAAACACATCCAGCAAAATGAAAACCATTGTAGAAACAATCCAAAAAGATCAGGATATCGCCATCCGGGATGTGTCTCACGATTTGCTTATGGTACAGGGTATTGCTGGAAGCGGCAAAACCTCTATTGCTTTGCATCGTGTAGCTTACCTCAAATATCAGGGACTTTCAAGCCGGTTAAAATCATCTGACATTATCATTCTATCTCCTAATACACTGTTCGAACAATATATTTCCAATGTACTGCCGGAGCTGGGTGAGGATGAAGTAAGCTCTGTTGTGTTTGATGATTTGGTAACGGGTAGTTTGCCAGATAAGCCAGCATTTCAGTCTCGCTACCACCAAACCGAGATGCTGATCTCCTGCACAGCATCTGCTGTGAAAGCTCTGAAAAAGCAATCAATGGAATTCAAAATGTCCGGAGCCTTTGTCAGGATACTAAACAGGTATGCGGATAGTCTGCCAAAATCTCATATCGTCTTTCCCGATATTGAGTATGATGGAAAAACTGTTTTTACAGGTCAGTATTTAAAAGATCGCCTGCTACAAGTGAACGGCAGTATTAGTTGGGCAGTAAAACTGGGCCAGCTGCGCCAGCATATTTTTGACGAAATACACGAGATGCGCAAAGATCGGATGCCTAAACTGTTACGGCAAGCAAGGGAAGACCCTGAGCATTCTTTTGATTGGGAAGAATATGCAAGAGAACTGTCTATCGAAGAAAGTACTGTTCTCGCTCAAAAAGTTGATGAATTTATTAAACTGGATACGATTGCACTTTACAAAAAATTGATAAACACGGAGGGCTTATTGCTTTCCCTTTCAGCAGATACTGAATTGCCAAACAACATTGAAGAAATATTGTCTTACTCAAAGGAACAGCTCGCAGAATCTACGCTTCAGAATGAGGATGCTTTGGCGGTATCCTATTTGCAGCTATTGATCGGTACAAATGATACCTACAGGCACATCCGGCAGGTTGTAGTGGATGAAGCACAAGACTACTACGATCTCCATTTTGAGATATTAAAGCGATTGTTTCCAAATGCACGGTATACCATTTTAGGTGATATCAATCAAACCATTGAAAAACAGGAAAATATGAGCCTGTATGAGAGAATTACGAAGATATTGCAACCGGGCAGCTCTTGCTTAATGGTCATGAACAAAAGCTTTCGATGTACCAAAGAAATACTTTCATTTAGTATGCAGTTTTTGGACGATAGCACCCTCTTTGAGAGCTTTAATCGCAGTGGGGATATGCCACAGGTAATTGATGCTGCCGTGATGGATTTGCTTGATGAGAAAATGATCGAAGAAGTTATTTACAGCCAAAACCAAGGCTATCTATCCATCGGTATTATATGCAAGGATGCGCAGGAATCAGAATTTCTTTATAGCCGTTTAAAAGATAGATTGAGCCTGCATCTGGTACGTTCGGGTGAAAACCTGAATACAGCCGGCGCATTTATTATCCCTATCACTATGTCAAAAGGATTGGAGTTTGATTCTGTTCTAATCTATGGCGTGGATAAAGAACACTATCATTCAGTTGATGATAAAAAGCTGCTGTATATTGCCAGCACCCGTGCTCTGCACCGCCTCAATCTGTTTTATACAGGTGAAAAAAGTTCGTTTATTCAAGGAGGTATCAGAATATGACTCTGGATATTATTATTTCTTTGCTCTGCGAGATCATAAGTGCTTCCGAAAATGACTTAAGCGGCAAAACCCCACTGACATCAGAATACGATATTGAACCGATTGATATTGCAAAACTGATGATTGAAATTGAAAAGCGTCTTGAAGTGACAATTCATGATGAAGATGTCCATACATTCCGGACGGTGAATGATGTGGTCAAATATGTGGATGCGCTGATTGCAGAATAGGGGAAAAATATGAAAAAGGTTATTGTTGTTGAGGGCATGGATAATATGCCAATGGGCAGTGCCGTATCGCGGATTTTAGAGGGCATGAGCGGTGTGGATAAGGTATCGTTAAAATTAGAGGAAGAATCAATCATTGTAGAATATGGCAGGGGCGTATTAACTGAGGACGATTTATGTGATGCCATTAACGAGGAGGGATTTGAGGTTGTAGAGATATCTGACGAGGACTAATACTGCGGCGATTCTACCCTCATGCCATCAAGGTCATGGCTCTGCATCAGATTGTGCTGGCTGAAATCCAGCGGGTGACAGCCAAGGCGAAAGCGCATACCAAGCGATTCCTGCAACGGGCAATGGATAAGCACCAAAGCCAGCTAAAGCAGGAGCTTTCCGTTAATCCAAGGGAGCTGGAAAAGGTGCAGAGACGTCTTGCAGATTTGGATAAGCTTTTAAAAAAGGCATTTGAACAACTAGCACTGGAAAACCTGTCCGAGACACAGTTTATTAACCGTTATTTTTGATTTTTGATAAAGGCGATAAACTCTTTAGCGGCATGCGACAAGTAGGACCGGGAGTTGTATACCAAGCCAAGGCGCCGCCGATTTGGCGGATCCAGCGGCAGCATCTTAACCCGATAAGAAGTCCTCCTTAAAAACATCTCGGAAAAGAGACTGATTCCCAGGCCGGCCTCCACCATCTGCATCGCCGAAAACTCATCCTTTACCGTAAACTGGATGTTTGGCTTTACTCCCAGGGCTTCAAACTGCTTCTCCACATTTTTCCTGCCGCCGGCATGATAGATGAAGGGCTCCCGCTCAAAATCCCGGATGGGGAAAGCCTCTCTGTCCACAGGATAGTCCTCAGGCAGGATCGCCATCATCTGGTCCTCGTAAAGATCAATGCTTGTCAATTTCTTGAAGGTAGGCAATAAAGTAAAACCGCAATCCACTTTTCCCGCTGCGATCCACTCCTCATTCTCCAGATCTTCGCCATGAAACAACTCGAAGCGGATATCCGGATGCGCTTGTTTGAAGGCTTTAATAATTCCGGGCAAATAATAGGCCGATACGCTTTTGATCGTGCCCAGCCGCACGGTTCCGCTCTCCACCCCTTTGATCTTTGATACTTGATGGAGCAGGTCCCCATGGACGCTGCATACCTGCCTTATGGTAGGCAGCAATAATTCACCTTCTGTTGTTAACTGCACGCCGGAACGCCCCCGGGTCAGCAATTGTACCCCCCACTCCTCCTCCAGGGCGTTCAGTATATGGCTGATGCCGGGCTGCGTATAGCCCAGCAGCTCTGCTGCCTTTGACAGGCTCCCCAGTTCCACAACTTTAATCAACACATCATACCGCAAAATGCTCATCTTCACCCTCTGCTTCCTGAAATGATCCGCCTTATATAATAATTACTTATGGCAAACATAAAACACATTCATTTTACTTTGATATCCGGCATCATTATACTATAAATATGAGGTTAAGAAAATCACCGGCAGGGAGGGGATAAGATGGGCAAAAGAAAAATTGCCTTTTTGTTGATCGTGGCTTTATTCATCACTTCAGGGTTATTCCGCATGATCACCCCGCTTGCCGGTACGACTGACCGTGAAGAAGACGGCCCGATCATCATTGGCCATATTGCCGCTTTATCCGGCGACGCGGCGGTCCGGGGCCAATCGGAGAAGCAAGCACTGGAAATAATGGTGGATGATATCAATGCCGGCGGCGGAGTTCTGGGCAGGCCTTTGCAGTTGATCTGCTATGACAATACAGGGGATCAGTCCGGGACCTTTGCCGCAGCCAATCGTTTGGCCGCCGATAAAGCGGTGGCGGTAGTGGGCCCATCTCATTCCGGCCTTTGCATTACCGCCGCTCAAGTGCTGGAAACTGCGGGCATCGTCATGATCAGCACAACGTCTGCCAACCAGCAGCTGACTGTGCCGGCAGATCATACAGAGCCGCCAAAATATATTTTCAGTACCAACTTTACAGATGCCGAGCAGGCGGCAAAAGCCGCGGCCTTTGCTATCGATTATCTGGGCGTCGGCAAGGCCGGCATTTTGAAGGACAGCAGCTCAGACTATTCCCTCAATTTGGCCGCCTGCTTTGAAAAGGCCTTCGCCCAAAAAGGCGGCGTTATTGTGGCCGATGAGTCGTTTCAGGCCGGCAAAGCCGAGTTCACCGGTCAACTGTCCAGAATCAAGGAATCCGGCGCCGGGCTTTTATTTGTCCCTACTATTCAAGGCGAGGGGAAGCTGATAATCCGGCAGGCTAAGGAAATGGAACTGGACTGCCGCTTCCTGGGCGGTGATGCCTGGGCAGGCGGACGATTGACCGGACCGGATAATGAGATACTGGAGGGAAGCTTTCTGATCAATATCTCGCCGACGATGGATTCCGTCATGACAGATTGGGTTGAACGTTATATTAAAAACACGGGCGAAAAGCCGGTGATGCCCAATGCGGCACTGGCGGGAGACGCCCTCTGCCTGATCGTGGAAGGCATTAAGGCGACGAAAAGTACGGATTCCGGCCGGCTGGCGGACTGGCTAGCTAACTGCCGGGATATTCAGGTACTGACCGGCATAATGACTATGAATCCCGACACCCATAGCCCCCTTAACCGTCAGGCGGTTATTGAGACCGTAGCAAACGGTCAGTTTACTTCCCTGTTCTGAAGACTTTGCTGAAAAGGCTGGGAGTGACGCCAGCCCCCGATCCAGCGGCCGGATTATCAATATCGGAGGATGAAAACCCTGATCAGACATAAAAAACCCGCCGCGGCTCTGATATGCGATATGCTCCCTTCAGCGTTCTCAGATGTTTTTCCATTTCATCTGTCTGCTTGAAGGGAGCATATCACTCCGCCGGCGGGCTTTTTCCTGCCCGGGATTTCCTTCGCCTTCGCCTTCTTATTCGGCTTAAGCCGGCCGACCCGGCCGGATCAAACGATAAAGGTCTGGGAATACTCCCGGAGCCTTTGCTTCACCGGCATTTTATTGACGGCCCGGAGGATATTCCGGTCCCAGAAATCCCAGACATGGCCGCCGGGCTCCTCAAGGAATTCGATGTCCGTGGCGTCCTTTAGTTCCCGGTAAAACCGGAGGTTTGACTCATAGAGAAAATCCTGTTGGCCGCAGGCGCAAAAGAGCTTCGGCAAGGAGACTCCTGCCTTGATTTGGTTTTTGGCCTGCAGCAGGATATCTTCGGCGCCGCCCCGGGGATTTTTGTTATCAAAGGTGACCAGCTTCTCTCCCGGGCTGTAGAAGGCATCCGACTCAAAGATAGTCCCCACGTCCACAACGCCGGAAAGGCTGGCGGCATAGGAATACTTTTCCGGGCAGGTAACGGCTGCCTTCAGGGCGCCGTAGCCCCCCATGGAAAGCCCGGCGATGAAGGTGTCCTCCCGTTTTTGTGAAACGTGGAACATCTTGCCGACGATCTCCGGCAGCTCCTGGGTCAGATAATCAAAATATCGGTAGCCGTGGGGCCGAGGAAAGCATACCGAAATCAAATAAAAACGGCGAATATCCCTTTGGTTAAACCGCCGGAGAGATACCCGCCGTCTTTGTTTATTTTTTATGGATCCTTTCCGCAGCTTCCGCCTGGGTCCGAACTGTTTCGATAAACAGCTCGGTGATTCTCGGATCGAACTGGGTTCCGGCGTTTCTTGCCAGCTCCCGGACCGCTTCTTCCTTACTTACGGCCTTCCGATAAACCCGGTCGTTGGTCATTGCGTCATAAGCGTCGGTTACTGCAAGAATACGGCAGGCCAGCGGAATTTCTTCTTCCTTCAGTCCCCGGGGATACCCTTTGCCGTCCCAGTGTTCGTGGTGGGAAAGGATCAGAGAAGCGACGGCCCCCAACTCCGGCGCCGCCTGGGCGATCCGGCAGCCGATCTCCGAATGGCGTTTCATTTCCTGCCATTCCTCAGAGGTAAGAGGGCCCGGCTTTTGCAGGATGTTAGGATGAATGGCCAGCTTGCCGATGTCGTGGAAGAGGGCAAGCAAAGACAGCTCGTCCATTTCTTTGGAAGAAAGCTGCAGTTTTTTTCCCAGGGCACGGCAATGCTTTCCCAATCTTTCCCCATGTTCCTCCGCCTCCACGCTCTTTTCATAAAGCATGGCAAGCAAAGTACTGATGATCCCGCTGCGGTAGCTTCTGCGGTCCAGCAGCTTTTGATGATCTCGATATTCCCCGGCTTCCCGCATAACCTCCTGAAGAGATTTCTCCCTTCTCTCCTTGGCCGCGCAGCCCAGCGAAAGACACATCCCCAAGCCGCTGCCCTGGCCGGAGAGGGGATCGTTTTTGATTCTTCGGATGATTTTTTCCGCCTCCGCCAGGCTTGTACCGGCCATAAAAACCACGAATTCCTCGCTGCTCCAGCGGGCGATCAGGTCCCTTGATCGGCAGTTTTTTCTCAAAGACATAGCCGACTGCCGCAGAAGGAGGTCGCCTTTTTTTTGGCCAAACACACTGTTGGTGATTTTCAGACCGTCGATATCGCTCATGATAATGGAGATCGGCAGATTTTCTTCGGTATCCAGCCGGTTCATGGCCGCCTCCAGATAGTCTTTGTTAAACAGTCCGGTCAACGGGTCATAATGACTTAGAAACTGGATCTGCCCGCTTTGCTCCTTTTCCTTGCCGACATCCCGGAAAAGCTCATTTATTTCTATCTCCCGGTCCATACATTTACCTCCTGGGAGTATTCTGCCGCTGCTTTTCAGCAAAAGCGGTAAAGTCAAACGGCCAGCCCTTTTCCTCCCGGATTTTACGGCTGTTTCCGCCGGTCGATCAGGACCAGGTCCATAAACTCCGAAGCGGTAATTCTCACCGGCATCCTGCCGGATTTATTGAAGATCAGATAATTTCCATCCGTCTGAACGCTGTGGAAAAGTTCTTCGTCCCGGAGGGTGCCGAAGCGGACGGTATCCAGCCTGGGACGAAAGTCAAAATGAATCTTTGTCCCTGTTTCCATGGTAACTACCAGCTGATAATTTGACAAAGCGTGTACGCTCTTGAAATAGCCAGGGTTCATTTTTCTCCCTCCTTTGCCCTTTCAGGCCAAAACTTTTTTCAGGTATTGCTTCTAATATTGCTTCAGGTATTGCTTCAATGTCCGGGTCCGGCAGTTCCAGCCCCCTTAGCCCCGGTGCAGCAGCATCCCGTTCAATGCGGAAATCAGATGAATTTCCTTAAAAGGTTTTATGATAAAGTCTGCGGCGCCGATCAAAATGGCTTCCCGAATGATGGATTCCTGTCCCAAAGCCGAAACCATGAGAACCTTTACCTTCGGATTTATTTCCATTAAAGCCGCCAGGGCTTCTCTTCCGTCCATTTCCGCCATAGTTACGTCCAGCGTCACAATCTCCGGCCGGAGCTCTTTGTATTTTTCGATACAGATCAATCCGTTTTCCGCTTCCCCCACGACCCTGAAGCCTGCTTTTTCGGTGGTCCGCCTGATCACTTTCCGCATAAAGGCGGAATCGTCGGCGATCAAAACCGTTTTCATCCCATCCATTCTTTTAGTCCCTTTCCGCTTTCCGGTTAACCAATTCTGAAGGCTTCTGGAAATCCGGGCCCGGCCCGCCGGCCCGGGCTAACCAAATGAGGTTTTACATGCAGAGGTTTTGCTAATAAACGAGCAAAAAAAATCCGTTGTACAAACAATACAACAGATTTTTATTTTACGCATACTCAATTTTGGAGTATTTTTTTATTATTCATTAAAATTTCTTCAAATCCAACTCATTTTTTGAATGAATATCCAGTTTGCCATAAATACTCCTGAGCATCGTTCTGACGGTGGCGTCCGATATGCACAGCCTGCCGGCAATCTCTTTGGCACTCAGGCGGCTTTTGGCAAGGAGGGCAATTTCCCGCTCCCGGGGCGTCAGGGGCGACTTCTCCTGAAGAACAGCCTTTCTTATGATGCCGGCGCCTTTTTCCTGCCGCTGGCAGAGCTCCGCTATGGCGTTTATCCCCTCTCGGTCGGGGAAAGAATTTACCAGGGATTTCACCAGGTCCCCAAGGGCGCCTTTTTGCTGCGCAAAGGGAAGATAGACTTTATCGGGCAGCGTCAGGGCCAGGGCCTCTTTAAGGTGCTCCCGGGCTTCAATCTCCTTTCCGGTATCATGCTTTGCCACGGCAAGATGGATCAATTGGCAGACCCGGGGCATCAGGTATTTTATGTTCGCGTATTCGCTTCCCGCCGTGTCCAAAATCTGTCCGGAAATACCGTAAAGTTCGCTGTACCGCTTTTCCATCAGCAGAAGTTTTGAATAAAATATTTGTCCATAAGGGATCGAGGGACTGTAAAGCGTTTTCTTTATGCTTTCCATATCCCAGAGCCATTTGGCCACGTAATCGGTGGTGCCCAGCACCAGGCTGACCACGGCCAGACAGAGATCTGCCATACGCAGTACATGCAGCTGGGAGCTTTCTTTTGCGTATCCCTGAATATTTTTTATTGCGGAAAAATAGCCCTTGGGATCTCCCCGCAGAATAGCGATGCGGGCAAGCACCAGCTCTGAGCAAAGACCTATGGCTGCCTGCTGATGGCTTCGCGCCTCATAAAGAGCCCTGTGGCAAAGGATTTCAGCCTCATCCTCCTCCCCCCGCATGAGCATGGCCTCGGCCCGCATAGCGATATTGGCTCCGGAGCCGTGGCCCCTGGTCAGCTTAAGGTAGTAAGGCAGACATTCATCCATGTCCCGGAGCGTATCCTCCAAGCTGCCGGATTCACGCCAAAACATACTGAGTATGGAAGTACAGCCAAATGTCCAGGGCATACTGTTTACAATAATGACGCTGGGCCCGCCCAGGATTTCCAGGGCCTGCTTCCTTCCTGCGGTCATTTTTCTGATATCGTTATAACCTATAAAAGACATCAGCAGGGCAAATTCTCCCTTTACCCTCCGCCTTTCCTCCCGGCTGAGAGTGCTTTCCCCTTCGACGGTCCGGCCGATCAGGCGGCATAGCTTTTGAAACACCTCCATCCGCCCGTCCAACAGCATCGTATAAGAAAACATCAGCATCACAAAAGGATATTTACAGAGGATGTCCTGAGGGCACTGGTTTACCACCAGCTCAATATAATCGGGAATGTCTTTTTCCCTTTGATTGTCAATATAGTCCCCACTGAACGGCATGGACAAAATCGCTTCGAACTCTCCGACTTTAAAAAAGAGCTGGGCGGCGGCATAAATCTGCGATTCAGCTGCATAGGCCTGTCCCGCCAAATACAGGATCCGTTTTTGAAAGTCCTCCGGCTGATAATGACAGAAGCGGTTCTGTAAGTAATCCCGTAAAATACTATGTATCGTGTAGAGACCTTTGTCGGGAAAATATCGGATAAAATCGTTGGACTTAAGCAATTCCTCAATCTCTTCCGGCAGGGTCTCCCGGCCCATCATTATGGCGGCCTGCCGGGCATTAAAACCTTCCATCACCGAAACCGAAAGCAGGAATTCCCTTTCTTCAGGCGTAAGCCTTTTCCATATAGCATTTTCCACCAGCTGCTCAATGCCGGCGGTACAGTCAAAAGAACCTGTTTCTTCAAAATTAATGATCTGCAGACGGATAGCGGATACCCATCCCTCGGTGCTGGTAAATACGCTTTCCAGCTCCTGAGGGGTCAGGCGGATACCCTCCATCCGGAACAGGCTGGCCGTCCCTTCCCGGTCAAAAAAGAAAGCGGAGGTGTCAATGATATGGATATCGCCGTTATGCGTAATTAATTTCTGCCTGGGGCCAAGCTGCTGCGTAATAAATATTATATGCAGATTAGGGTTCCCGTGACCGGAAAAAACGCTCATCAGTTCCCAGGGGATATCGCAGTCCACCAACTGGTAATTATCAATGACCAAATAGGTTTCTTTCCGGCAATGAAAGTCCCTGAGGATCCCGGTTATATAGAACAGCGTGTCTGTCGCGGGCATCTCCAGCTTTTTCAGATTGGCGGCGATTTCTTCGTTGGCATTAGCCAGCAGCTCACAAATCCCCCGCCAGGCCCAGGAAGCCGGTTCCCCCAGGCAAGTATACCAATATTCGCAAGCCTCGGGAGAAAGGTTTTCTTTCAGGTATTCCTTGACGGCAGTGGTTTTCCCAAAACCGGAAGGGGCCTCCACCACCGTAAGGGGATACCGGGTTATTTGTTCAAGCTGCCTTTTAAGCTTCTCTGAGAAATAATACATTCTTTTTTGGTTTGCCTTTTTTCGCATTCTTTCCTCCAATTCCGGTTTGGGGAAACACCTCAACTTTTGTCTGAATAAGGATAAGGACGAATCTGCCGCCTCATCTCCCATTGCCCAAAATATATCACGAAATGGTGCCCTTTTTCAACATAAGGCAGAATTCATGATATAATGAGCAAAGTGAATTTGATCATAATTCACCGCCCGTGGCGGAACGCGCGAGGAGTGATACCATGAAAACATTAAAACCAATGCTGCCTTTTCTCATCGTTATCCTGGCCTGTTTTTACCTGCTGCCCTTATTAATTCAGGATACCGGATCGGGTATGCTGATTCTTTTGATCGTTACTCCTTTGCTCTGCTTTGTTTGCTCTTTGCTCTACGGGACAAAAAAAGCCTTCAGCCCGCTTTATGCCGTGATCGTAGCCCTTTTGTTTGTTCCCGCAATTTTTATTTTTTATAATTCCAGCGCCGGGATTTACGCCCCGGCCTATGGCGCGATCGCTTTGCTCGGCGCCGCCGCCGGATCACATATTGGCAAAGGCGGAAAATAAAAAGAGGCATGCCGCAAGGTCTTTGATCAACCTGAAACGGCATGTCTCTATAGTTTTGCCCATTTTGAGGATATGGTAATGATCAGCTCAGCCCAGGAAATTAAACAAACCGATAAAAGAGGCGGCGGCATTTAACAGGATGAAGCAGACCGCGGCTAAAAGTAATTGGTTATAAAGCTTGTCCCGGTTTACTCCTTCGGGGGCGCAGGCTACGCAGATACCGCCCACGGTGGATAAAGGGCTGATTACTACGCCGTTGGTGCCTACCACCACTCCTATAGTCAGGTTCATGGCAGACATGGTGCCGGCAGACTGAGCGGCTAATTGTGAAGCTAAAGGGATCAATGTGGGCATTACCACGCCGGTGCCGCTGGAGACCGCTCCCATCAGTCCTCCCAGAATAACCATAATCGCCTGGGCAGAACGGGGTCCCATGACGTTGGAAAGCTTATCGGAAAGCCAGTCGATACCGCCTACGGTTTTTACTACATTAATCAGGACCGCCATCCCGCAGATCAGGATCACCGTGGCCCAGGGAATGGAGGCAATAGCCTCTTTCTGATCCGCTGCGTTAAAGAGCAGTAAAAGGCCGGCGCAGGTGAAAGAAATCAGGCCGATATCCTGTTTGAAGAAAATCACGCCCACCAAAACGGCCAAAATAGCTGCCAACGTCATCAACTGCTGTTTATTGAAGGAAGTAAATTCCGCTTTTTCCGCAGCGGTATCATTCTTTGCCTTCAATCCTCCGAAGATCAGGTAAATAGCCAGAGAAAATATGGTCATGCTGACGGCGTAGGCCAGCCACATGGAGCCGTAATCCGTCATTCCCTGCTCCAGAGCCAGCTGTTTGGCCACGATACCGTTTATCGCCAGAGGAGAAAGCCCTCCTACCATGATACCGCCCATGGTCACCAGGCTCATCATCATCACGGGGATCCGGTTTTGTACCGCGACAAACAAGGCGATGGGCATGATTACGGCCACGATCAGACCGCCGGCGCCGGCGCCGGAGATAATGGCGCCGAAAACAAAGAAAATCAAGGGCAGGAGCTTGTTATTTCCCCGGGCCAGACAAATAATATTCCGGGAAAGCACCTGGGTGGTTCCGTTGATGTTGGCGATGCCGAATAAAAACGTAGTAGACAGCACGATAAAAAACACGGTCATGGGCCAGCCGCCGGTGGCGATTTTGGCTACATTGATCTCCACTCCCTGGTTGGCGGCGGCGACGGCAAAAAGATAAGCGGCGATCAGTCCGATAATACCGGCGTTTTTCTTGGTAACAATACTTAAGGCGATTACGGCGATTAATACGATTAAGGATAATACGGGAATCATAAAATTCTTACCTTCCTTCTGTAAATTTTAGCCGGCACCTGCAAAGGCCGGACGTTGACGCAGTTAAGCTTCTCCTGTTCGAAAGACTCCGGATAAGAATTTGGGAACAGGATTCAGATCCGGGCGGCGATCAGATCTCCCATAGACCGGCAGCCCACTTTCTGGCAGCCGTCGCTCATCATGTCGGCGGTTCGGTAACCCTGATCCAGCACCTTGGCCACGGCGTCCTCAACGACGGCGCTTTCCTTTTCCAGCCCAAAGGAGTACTTCAGCATCATGGCGGCGGAAAGGATTGTGCCAATGGGATTGGCGACGTCCTTTCCGGCGATGTCCGGGGCGGAGCCGTGGATCGCCTCGTACATCCCCTTTTTCCCTTCCCCTATGCTGGAAGAAGGAATCATGCCGATGGAGCCGGTGATCATGCTGGCCTCGTCGGAAAGGATATCTCCGAAGAGATTCTCGGTAACGATAACGTCAAACTGACCGGGATCTTTAATCAGCTGCATGGCGCAGTTATCTACCAAAAGATGCTTCAGCTCCACGTCGGGATAATCCCGGGCCACTTCTTCCACTACCTTGCGCCACAGCCGGGAGCAGTCCAATACATTGGCTTTATCCACCGAGGTAACCTGACGCCGCCTTTTGCGGGCGGTCTCAAAGGCGCTGACGGCAATACGCCGGATCTCCCCTTCACTGTAGCTCATCACATCGGTGGCCATCAGCTGTCCATCCTTTTCCACTGTAGTATGACTGCCGAAATATATACCCCCGATCAGCTCTCTGACCACCACAAGGTCGATGCCCCTGGCCGCCGCCTGAGGATGGAGAGGAGAGGCCTGCGCCAGCTGGGGAAAAAGCTTTGCCGGCCTCAGGTTGGCGTATAGTCCCAGGGTGCTGCGCAGGCGCAGCAGCGCTTTCTCCGGCCGGTTATCTTTATCCACCTTATCCCATTTTGGCCCGCCTACCGCCCCCAGCAGCACGCTGTCGGCTGCCAGGCATTTGGCCAGGCTTTCCTCCGGCAGGCTCTTGCCGTAACGGTCGATGGCATTGCCGCCTAAGGCCGCCTCCTGATAAACGAAGCTGTGCCCAAAAACTTCCGCCACCTTTTTCATTACTTTTACCGCCTCGTTTATTACCTCGGGGCCGATACCGTCGCCTTTGATTACCGCGATACGTTTTTCCATAATAAAACCTCCTGAACTTGATTTTCCGCCTGCCGCTTTGTCTTTCCACACCAGAGCAAGGATCCGAAAACCGCAGGCAATAAAAAAGGACTCCGCCTCTTTGTTTTCACAAAGAGACGAAGTCCTGAAAACTCCGTGTTACCACTCTTCTTGACGCACCTGGCGCGTCCCCTCTGCCGCAGCGGCCGGTTTTCCGGCGATTGCGCTTCCCTGTAACGGGAGAACCCCGTGACGCTTACTGATGCCGGCTATGGCCGGCGACGTTGGGCGTGCCTGCTCCCAGGCCAGTCGGCAAAGCTTCCCGTACCCCCTCGCACCAACCGGCGGCTCTCTGAACGTTTCCCTTTCCCTTACTCCTGATCAACGCATTTATTTGAATTTTATTTTGTTTAATAACATAACACCGAATTTTTTCTTTGTCAAGAAAAATCAGTGATTCTCGTTTTTTACCACGCCCACAAAAGGAAATTCCCGGCCACGTTCGTTAAAATCCAGACCGTAGCCTACCACGAAATAATCGTCGATCTCCATACCGCAGTAATCCGGCACCAGTTCCACCTTCCGGCGGCAGGGCTTGTCCAGCAAGGTGGCAATCCTTAAAGAAGCCGGCTTTCTGGAAGTGAGATTATCCTTCAGATAGCTTAAGGTGAGACCGGTATCCACGATATCCTCCACCACCAAAACGTCCTTGCCGGTAATCTCCCGGTCCAGGTCCCGCAAAAGCCGGACTACGCCGGAGGACTTGGTGGAGGCGCCGTAGCTGGACAGCGACATAAAGTCGATTTCCACCGGGACCTTAATTTCCCGGATCAGATCCGCCATAAAAATTGAAGCGCCTTTCAATATGCAAATCACAAAAACGGACTTTCCCTGATAATCCCTGGTGATTTCCGCACCCAGTTCTTTTACCCGGGCCTTGATCTGTTCTTCTGTAAAGAGAATTCTGTCCAGTTCCATTCTGCTATCCCCTTTATCCTGACATTGCTTAAACATTTCTCTGCCGCCAGGTCGGCCGGCGGCACAGAGTTATTTTATCACAAAACCGGCTTCAGGAAAACTCCTGTCCGCCGGGTTTATTATTATACCGCCGAAAGTAAGCTTACAGATCCTTTGCCGGCATCCATCTGCCCTTTTTATAGTAGATCGCCATACTAACGGCCGCCGCTGCCCAGGTAACGGGATAAACCGCCGCCACCCCCGCCGGGCTGGGGAAAAACCGGATCAGATACCCTAAAAGGCCGACTCTGAGCACGCACATGGTGGAAAGGGTAATCAGCATCGGCGGAACGGCTTTCCCGGCGCCTCTCACTGCCGAAGAAAACGCCTCCAGAAAAACGTACAGAAAATAGAGCGGAAAGGTGGTGCGGGCAATCTGTCCGCCGATTTCAATCACTTGGGGATCATTGCTGAACAATCCGAAGACCTGTCTGGATAACAGAAGTAACAGGGCGCTGATAGATAAAGTAACGGCCAGCCCCAGGAAAATGCATACCGATACCCCCCGCTTTACCCGCTTAGCTTTGCCCGCGCCCATATTCTGTCCTGCAAAAACAGTATTTGCCTGACTTAAGGCCATAATGGGCAAATAAATAAAGTTCTCTGCCTTAAAGTAGGCGATGAACGCCGCGATAATGTCCACGCCCAGCCCATTAATATAATACTGCACCAGCAAATTGGACAAGGTGAGCACCATGGCCTGAATACCGGCGGGGATGCCTACCGAAAGGACCTTCAGCAGGCTTTCCCCATGAATCCGCAGCCTGCCAAACCGCAGCCTGTAGGATTCCTCCAGCCGGCTCAGCCGGCTCAGGACCAAAACCGCGGCCAGGGACTGGGAACAAATCGCCGCCAGGGCCGGACCCCGGACCCCCAGATCCAGTACCCGGATAAACAGGAAATTGGCCGCCACATGGGCCCCTCCCGCCGCCAGCTGATACAGCATAGGGCCCTTGGAGTTTCCCAGGGCCCGCAGGATTCCTGAGCCGGCGTTATAGATCAGCAAAGGAATCAGGCTGCAAAAATAGAGGCGCAAATACTGTTCCGCCAGCCCCAAAATCTCATCAGGCGTGTTCAGCCAGACCAGGAACGTCCCTGCCAGGACATAGCCCAGGATCAGCACCAGGATGCCGCCCAGGAAACTGACCGCCACAGAGGTCTGAATTATTTTTTTCAGAGCATTTATCTCTTTTGTCCCGAAAGCCTGGGATACCGTAATTCCTGTGCCTACGCCTATCCCGGTAAAAAATCCGATCATACAGGCTGCTAAAAGGCTGCCGGACCCAACCGCCGCGGCAGCCTCTTTGCCGAGAAATCTTCCGGCGAAAGCCAAATCAATCATATTGCCGGATTGCTGCAACAAGCTGCTGCCTAAAAGGGGCAGGGCAAAAAAAATAAATTGCTTCCAGATAACGCCCTCTGTCAGGCTCCCGTTTCCCGCCGCCGATACGCTATTAATGTGAATCCCTCTTTTTTATCTCATTAAAACTAGTATTGCCAAAAAAATCTCGTCAATGCCCAAATCCGGCGGTGAAGCAAGAGAACTCTTCACCGCCGGATTTTTTGGTATCCTTTTTTATTATCCTTGACTTCTTTCAAACCCAAGATATCTTGTTCCCTGAAAAGTCAGCCTGCCATAATCCCCTTCCGCCAGCATCCCGTATTCCTGGCCGGCCACATGCAGCTCCAGACGATCGCCGCTTTCCACCTGAAAAGTGACATAGTAACTGGTGGAGGTGGATGTATGCATAGCGGCGTTGGCGTCATGGTGATGGTGATGGGTGACATTTTGCCTTTTGGTTACTACCTCGGCCTCTACGGTCAATACAGGAGATTTATTATTTTTATTCCATTGAGAGACTCCTTTTATCGCGGTGGCAATAAAAATACCAATTACGATAACGAAAATAATGCCGAACATTGCCGGAAATACGCTAAACATAAAATCTCCAAAAAACATCGTTCTGCCACAGCTCCTTACCATTCTTTTGCCTTCACTAGCCGGCGCCTTTCCTGCTTATCCGCTCCGCCTCCTGCTATTTGCGGCAAAACAGCCGGATCACCTGGGCGGGATCAGACTCCTGCCCTTCATAAAATCCCGGTATTTGACCAGGTCCTCTGGCGGGAAGGGCGTTCCGTGGGAGGGATAAATTTTCGTTGGATCCAAGGAAAGCATTTTGTCCCAGGAGCGGCCAAACTCCCGGACATCCTCAATCCATATCGTATGCCGGGCGATGCTGATCACCGCGTTCATGGCCGCGTCTCCGCAAAACAGCTGTCCTGTCTCAACAAGGAAAAGTCCCAGGGAGTCCGCGGTATGCCCGGGCAAAAATAAGATCCGGACAGGCAACCCCAAGTCCATAAAAAACTGGTCTTCCTCATGTTCAACAAATATCGCCCTGCCGTCAAGTTTTACCGGCGGAAAGGAAAAATCCTTTTTGAACAGGCTGAAAAGAGACGCCGGCGCCGAGGAATATCCGGCGCCGGGCGGTTCGGCGCTCCTGCCCCGCTCCAAAAACCCGGCGGCCAGAGGATGCAAAATCACCTTAGCCCCGGCAGCCTCCAATAAATCCGCCAGAAAGCCGGCGTGATCGTCATGATGGTGGGTAAGGAAAATATATTTCAGTTCAGATAAAGGCCAGCGCCGGACGAATCGGCGGATGAATTTTTTTGCGCCGCCGGGATAACCCGTATCGATGGCAATGATCCCCATCGGTGTCTCCAGCAGGTAGTTTTTCACCATGTACCCGCCGATGTTATGTACCTTTATCTCCAGTGGACTCACCTCCCTGAATCGAAGAGTTATTTTATTATATCATGCTTCATATTATGAATAAATTTTTGATTTGAATGCGCCGGCCTTCTGAATCCTGCAGTGGTGCGGCAACGGATGCGGCGCCTCTTCTGCTCTTGCATCGGTATAGTCCTGGTAGTAAAATTAAGTTAGCATAAGGTAACCTTGAGCATACAAAACTGGTCCAAAAGGAGGGGAATGTGTTTTGTCTAACGACTATGACGCCCTTATTGATAATAGCGTCCTTCCCGCCATACGATTGGCGTTGGTACAGGCTCTTTAAAGCCGAAAGTTCATTTTGTCAGAACCAAGACTCTGGCTCTCGGCGGCGACCGCTGTGACTTTCGTTTATTAAACGGCAAATATTTGAAGAAATAAAAATTCGGCAAATTTCGTTATTGCTATTTTTCCCGCATAACAGGCTTATTTTTTTGTTTCTCAGTAAAATCCGGAGGAAGGGACGGATGTCCGGTCACCAACAAAATCCGGAATCCAAAAGATCCTCAGCAGTTTCCCGTATAAACGTACCGCAGATATTCCCGGGCCACCGCCGCCAGTTCGTAGACTTCTTCCACCTGGGTGGCCGTCTGTTCCGTCATCCGGTAGCGGGGAAAAAAACGGGAGAGATGGAGCGGGATCTCCGGATTCACCGAGGCCAGCCAGGCGGCCAGACGCCGGATTTCCTCCCGGCTGTCATTTTCTCCGGGAACTAAGAGGGTGGTGACTTCCAAATGGCAGCTTTCCGCCGCCAGGGCAATGTTCCGTTTTACCGTGCCCAAATCTCCGCCCAAACGCTTGTACCAGTCCTCGGTGAAGCCCTTCAGATCAATATTGGCGGCGTCCAGCAGCAAAAGCAGCTCTTTCCAGGGTCTCTCCGAAAGAGTACCGTTGGATACCAGCACATTTTTCAGCCCTCGCTCCCGGATCAGGGCCCCGCAATCCCGGACATACTCATAGCCCACCAAAGGCTCGTTATAGGTATAGGCCACCCCGATATTTCCCTGGGCTTTCAATTCTGCCGCCCGGCGGGCCAATTCTTCCGGCGGTACATAGACCGTCGGAATACAGCCCGCTTCCGCCATGGCAATTTCATGGTTTTGGCAAAACGGGCAGCGAAGGTTGCAGCCGAAGCTGCCTACGGACAAAATTTTGCTGCCGGGAAAGAAACGGCGCAGCGGCTTTTTTTCAATGGGGTCCAAGGCCATGGAGGTCAGCTGACCGTAATTGAGACAGACGATCTCACCGCCATGGTTTGCCCGGGCCCGGCAAAATCCGGTCTGTCCTTCCTCCAGCCCGCAATGGTGAAAGCACAATCCGCAGATCGCCTTCATGTATGCCTCACTACCTGGAACCGCTCCAATCTATAGGGCTCCTCAGGGCCGATTCCCCCTTTTTGCCGGGCGATGGCAATCTGGCGTTCCACGGTATCCACGCCCTCCAAATTAGGCAACAGAAGCCCCCGGCGTCGGCCGCAGGTCACGATAACACCGAACCTGTTTACATCCAGCTCCTCCGGAGAGCTAACGGCTTCCGCCGGTTCCAAAACGTCCACGCTGTATTCCAGGCTGTCCAGTTCCTCAGGACCGACCGGCGAAAACCGGGGATCCTCGGTTCCGGCGGAAACCGCGTTGCGCAGGATCTCCTCCGCCACAGACCCGGTTGCCGGAGCGACGGTGCCGATACAGCCCCGCAGCAGGCCATTCCGGTGGAGGGAAACAAAAGTACCCGCCCGGCGCTTTGTCAGCTCCGGCGGCAGGCCCTCATCGAGGGAGCCAAGCCGCCTCCCGGTACGGATATAGGTTTCCAGGGAAAGCCGGGCCAGCCTGACCCAAGGGTCTTCGGCGCTGCGGCGGGCCTCCAGGCGCTGCCGCTCCCGGCTTTCATAAGCCTCGTCAAAGTGGCGGTTCCCGTCGGTTCCGGCAGGGGTAAACACCGCCACCCCATAGCCGACGCCGAAATTTCCCTGATAGGATAAAAGCTCCGGGGTGACCGCCAACCCGTCCAGAGCACCGGCCATGATCTGAAAGGACCGCAGTCCGCACTCTGCCGCTGCATCGCAGAAGGCGGGATCAAAGGTAAGGAAACGGAGGAAGTCTCCTTCGGCCATTGCCCGGGTGGCCTGCCGGTCAAACTCCGGCCCCTGGGGAGCATAGCCGTAAGGCCCGTCCTCCTTAAGCTTATGGGAAAGGTCGCCGCTGGCCACCACAACAGTCCGGCGTGGCAGTCCCCCGGCAGCCTGAGCAATGCATTTACCCAGGCGATAATGAGCCGAGGGGCCAAGGCCGGATAGCCCCACCCGGACCAGCGGGCAATTCACCCCTGCCTCCCGCAAAAAGAAGAGGGGCACCAAGGTGCCGTGATCAAGCTCCCTTTCGCGCTGGCCAAGAGTTCCCGCCTGGATGCCGGCAGCCTGGGCCAGGCGCATGATTTCTGAAACAAGCTTTGCATCATACTGGGCCTCTATGCGTACCTGAGGCGCGCCGAACCGGGCCATATCCCCGGCGGCACCGCTGCCGGGAGAAAGGTGAAAATAGTCGGCATAGGCTACGCTATGCGGCGAGATGATCACCAGGACTTCGGGCTTCCATTCCGCTGCCCGCAGGGCGGCGGCCCGGTAGGCGTCGACGGTGGCCTGGATCTCATGCTCCCGTCCTTTGCCGACCTGGGGCAAAATAACGGGAGGATGGGGAACAAGAATCGCTCCAAGAACAGACATACTTTTAGCCACTCCCTTTCGCCAAAACGTTTTGCTTCCTTTTTCTGCTTGTATTATACCATGAATTTTGATCTGAACGCGGCCGGCTCCAGAAGTTCATCAGTCGCCCGGCCCGCCACGAGCGGTAAATTATGGTGAAATTCGCGGCGTCTTTATCCCATGAATTTATTACTTAAATGCTGCCGGCTCTTTACTTCCGGGCAGTCGCAATAAATAAGGGCAAAGGTAAGGGCTCCTCAAGGCTGATGAGCGATGTTTACCGGGAAAATGCTATGTTTTTAAAGCAATTCCCGGTAAAATTCACCTGGAGCTCCGGTTTTGCCTTGATGGATGAGGCGGAGTCAGGGTTTCGGAGGAATATATCGGGCATTTATCCTCTGAAGGAGAAAAAAATCAAAGGATGTCTTCTCCGCGGAGACTGCTGAGAAAATTTACTGGGATTTGCGGAAAAAACATGGTCAAATCCCGGTAAACAAAGCTTGGCTGCGAACTTTATCGGGTCAGAAGATCGGGTCAGAAAATTAAGAGGAAATGGGCGAGAGAAAAGAGCGCAGGCTTTTGCGCTCTTTTTATCTGTTCCCGGGGAATTTACTTTTCTTCCTGACTGGCCACAGGAGCCGCCCCCCCCCTGCGGGACGGCCCGGTCCGGCCTGCCGGCATACGGGCCGGCACAGTAAACGTAAGCTTTGCCTCCTTAAATTTCCGGCAGGATCAGTGACCAGTATACGTGCCGCGCAGTATATAATCCGCCTGGGGACAGCTCCCGCGGCAAAGATGTGCTTATTGGAATGCTATACACTCCGCCTGCGGGGGCAACTCCTCTCAAAATTTTTAATAGACTAGATATCTTCGGTAACGCGCCGTCTGCTGATCGAGCTCTTTCTAAGAGGTCCTTCTTTTTCGTTCATTGATAAACGCTGATAAACGCTCCGCCCGGGGGACGGCTCGGGTCTTCGACTTTGCCGATAGCCTCGGCGTGGGTACAAGCTCCCCCCGGCAGAAACGGCTAGCCGGCTTACTGCTGGACGGGAGCTTCGATCCTGATCGGCTTGTCGATATTATCCACCAAAAGCCTTACGACGATGCCCCGGGCGCCGTTGCCAGGCTGGCTTGCCCGGATCTCGCCTTTGACCAGGGTTCCTGTTTTTTGATCCACCCAAAGCCGGAAATTGAAATCTTCCCAGTAGTCGATCAGCCAGGGATGCTCGCCCAGGCTCATCATTTCATAAACCCGGCAGGTCTTCCCCGCCTCTTTTTTCTTTCCGGCATATTTGGCTTCCGCCGTATCGGCAAAAGAAAAAATCGTCAAAGGCTTTATCTCCACCATCAGCTTATCCAAACTATCCAGAGTTAAAAGCGGCAGCTCTACCCAGCGGTCTTCCGAATGATCCTTCCGATAGAGTTTCTCATCCTTCCATACTATTTCCACGGTAGTCTTCAAGAAATCCAGCTCTCCCACCACCTGGGAGTCCCGGCCGCTTTTCGCACCGGAAAAGACGGCCAGCCGCTCCTCTTTGTCATTTTCCACCAGGCATGTTTCCAGGGTATAGGTATAGCTGCCGGCGGCGCTGACGCTGTCCAGCGCCGCCGTAACAATCTCCGCCGGCTTGCGCCCCCAGTAGGGCTTTTCTCCGGCGATCCATTTTACTCCCGACCAGATCAGCAAAAGCAAGGCCAGCGCCGCCGCGGCGATAATCAGCAGCTTTCTTTTATCCCGGCTGCCAACCGGCAAGCCTCTGCCGATGCCCTTGATCCTCATCACTCCCACCGCCTTTCTTTTGGTCTGGTTCAATGTATGCGCTCTTTCTCCGCCACATGCGTTTTCCCTGGCCTTTTGTATGAAAAACTCCTTCTCCGGCTATACTCTCCTGGAAAAGGAGGGTTTTTTATGGGACTGACTGTCAGTAAAGTAAGCTATCGGGATAAAACTTATCTGAAGCGCTTCCTGGAAGGCATAAAAAGCTTGAACTGCACTTTCCGGTTTTGGGATCAGGAAACCTTGAAGGTAGGCAGCCTGCCGCCGGAATTTACCGTAGAAATAAAAAAACCGATACCGATGGCAGATTTGTTTAAGAGTCCAACCCTGGCTTTAGGCGAAGCCTATATGCGGGGCGATATCGAGGTGGAAGGCGACCTTTTCGCCGCCCTCAGCCAGTTTATGGCCGCTTTGGGACAATTCAAGACCCGTTACCGTCTTTTGCCCCGCCTTTATCAAATGGGGGTGGGGGTAAGCCGTCAAAAAGCGGAGGTGCAAAGTCATTACGATATCGGCAACGAATTTTACCGTCTTTGGCTGGACGAAAGCTTAAGCTATTCCTGCGCCTATTTTACCGAGCAAGATCAGGCCTTATCCCAGGCTCAGCGGAACAAAATCCTCTACACCCTGTCAAAACTGGACCTGGCGCCGGGGATGACTCTTTTGGACATCGGCTGCGGCTGGGGCCAGCTTTTAGCCTGCGCCGCCCGGGAGTATGGAGTCCGCGGCCTGGGCATCACCTTAAGCCGGGAGCAGCTGGCGGAATGTCAGGCCATGGCCCGGCGGGAGGGGCTGGATAAGCAGCTGGAGTTTCGCCTGATGGACTATCGGCAGTTAAAAGAAAGCGGCCTGAAATTCGACCGGATCGTGTCTGTCGGCATGCTGGAGCATGTAGGCCGAAAAAACTACAGCCTTTATTTTGAAAACGTGGACCGGGTACTGAAACCCGGCGGCTTGCTTTTGCTGCATTTTATCAGCGGCCGCAGGGAATATCCCGGGGACGCCTGGATAAAAAAATATATTTTCCCCGGCGGCATGCTGCCCAGCCTGCGGGAAATCCTGCATATTGCCGGCGATAAGGATTATCCTTTGCTGGACGCGGAAAGCCTGCGGCCCCATTATGCCCTGACCCTGCTGGCCTGGCGGGAAAACTTCGAGAGTCACCTGACGGAAATCCGGGCGATGTTTGACGAAAGGTTTGTTCGTATGTGGCGGCTTTACCTCACTGCCTGTGCCGCCTCCTTCCGGGCCGGAGCCATCGACCTGCACCAGCTGCTGTTTTCCAAAGGTCCGGCCCCTGCCCAGCCTCTGACCCGCAGCCGTATGCGCGTATAAATTTGCGCCAAAGCCCCGGCCGGCATCCCGGTCGATCAAAACAAAAAGCATGCGACCCTTTTCCTCTTCACGGGATCCGGGTCACATGCTTTTTTTCGGACTCCTGCCGCCTTTTCAGGCATCAGCTGTTATCCAGGTTTTAGCTTATTTGGCGCGGCCGTATTTTTCAAAGACGCCCAGCTCTTCCATCAATCTGGTGAGTTCTTCCAGCTTGCTGCCTCCCAGTTCCTGATAAGGCTTGCGCAAAGCGCCTACGGGAAGTCCCATCATCCGCAGAGCGGCTTTGATGCAGACCGGATTGGAGAAGAAATACAGAGCTTTCAGCAGGTCGTAATACTTCATGTAGGTATCGCGGCATTGGATATGATCCTCGATGGTATTCCAGGGTCTGGACATGATAGCCATTTCCTCGGGAATAACGTTGCCGCCGATGTTGGCGGCGCCGTTGCCGCCGATGGACATCAGGGGCAGCAGGATGGAGTATTTGGGGAAATCGCAGCACATGATGCTGATGCGGTCGCCCAGACGTTTTTTCACTTCACAGAGATGGCCCACATTGCCCATGGCCTCTTTATCCACGACGAAGTTAGGGCATTGGTTGGCAAACTCCTCAATCATCTCCGGCTCCAGCATAACGCCGGTCCGGCTGGGATTATTATAAATGCCTACGGGGAGGGAAACAGATTGCATAGCCGTGGTGAAAAATTCCATGCAGGCCTGTTTGGAAGGCAGCAGATAATAAGGCGCGGAAAAGACCAGCCCGTCGGCTCCTTCCGCTTCGCAATACTGAGCCAGTTTTACCGTGGCCTCAGTGGTAGCCATAGTAGAGCCGAAGAAAACGGGAAGCTTGCCTTTGGCCATCTTCACCATCTGGGGAACGATGGCATAGCGCTCTTCCGGGCTCAGCATGGAGACCTCGCCGGCAGAACCCATGCAAAACAGCATGCTGGTGCCATGGGCTACATGGAAATCAATGATTTCCTGAAATGCGCCGAAATCAACCTTATTATGGGAGTCAAAGGGGGTGGGGATGGCCACCCAGGAACCACTGGGTTTGAACATATCGAATTCCTCCTTAATCCTTATGGTCAACACTGCAAATCAAAAGTCTGAAATCTCTTTTTTCAGCGTCATTATATCAATTTCTCCGTCAAATGAACAGTCCTTATATGCAAAACTCTTGCAAAACTGTTCCGTAACTGTCCCCCTTGGGCATGGCAGGCCGCGGCAGGGGCCCAAGGCAGGCCCAAGTGCCGCGGACGCACAGGGCCGCTGCAGACTTTTCCGTCAAACCTTCCTCTGCCGGCAGACAGAAGAGGTTTATTTTGCAGCGGCCCCACCAAGGGTTATAAATTCAAATGAAGCATGCTGAGTATACCGCCGGAACTTTCGGGGCTGGCGAAAAACGGCGGCGGTTTTTTCTTTTCTCCGAACCCTCTTACATCGGCGGATACAAAGAGGGAAAGCTGACGGTGATTTTCGTGCCCATCCCCTCCCGGCTTTCCAGCCGGATCGTACCGCCGTGGCGCTGGGCAATATGCTTGACAATGGCTAAGCCCAGGCCGTTGCCCTCTTCCCGCCGGGAATGGCTTTGATCCGCCCGGTAAAACCGCTCGAATACCCGGCTTTGACTTTCTTCGGGAATCCCGATGCCCGTGTCTGTCACGGAAAGAAGGCTTTGACTGCCTTCTTCCCATAGGCGGATGGTGACCTGGCCGCCTTCTTTATTGTACTTGATGGCATTGTCGCAAAGGTTATACAACAAATCCTCCAAGAGCACGGGTTCGCCGGAAATGACCGGGTTAGCTCCTTTGGGAAGCTCTATTTTCATCTGAACCCGTCGTTTTTCCGCCATGGCCTCCAGCCGCCGCTTTACGGCTTCCGCCACTTTGGCCAGTTCCACCGGCTGGAAGGTCTGCTCCACCGCCTGTTCCTCCAGGCGGGACAGCTCCAGGATATTTTCCACCATGGCGATCAGCCGGTTGGATTCGTCATAGATCCGTTGAATAAAGGGCCGGACATCCTCGGCCTTTACCAGGCCGTTCAGGATCAGTTCGCCATAGCCCCGGATGGAGGTCAGTGGAGTTTTCAGCTCATGGGAAACATTGGCGGTAAATTCCCGCCGCTGCCGCTCCGCCTGATAACGTTCCGTGATATTGAACACCAGGATCACTACGCCTTTTACGGCGTTATGCTCAAAAACCGGACTGGCCTGCAGCTGGTAATAGCAGGCTCCCTTGGTCAGCATATCCCCGGCAGCCAGGCCGTCGATGGCCTGGTTGTAGATATCCTGCAGCGCTTCGCTGCGGTCCACCGCCAGCATATGGCAGCCCAGCGCCTGATGGGCGGAAATTCCGAAGATACGGCAGGCGCTCTGGTTGATGGACAAAATCCGGCCGTTGTCATTTAACAGCACCAGGCCTTCCCGCATATTTTCCGTAATGGCGTCAAATTCTTTTTGTTTTTGGCCCAGCAGGGATATCTGCTTTCGGATCTGCACTCTTTGCTCTTCCAGCCGCTGCAAAAGGGGCGCCAACTCGTCATAGACCTGGTTGGACAAGGGATTTTCGATATCAATATTATTAATGGGAACCACAATGCGTACCGTCTGTCTTCTGGCAATAAACACGGCCAGCAGGAAAACACCCGCCGCCACAAGGATCAGCCAGGGCAAAACGCTGAACAGCGTGGAAAAAACGCTGTCCTGGGTGGAGGCCACCCGCAGCACGGAACCGTCCTCCAGCCGCAGAGCGTAATAGTAAGTTTCGTTTTTTATAGTGTCGGAAAAACGCTTGGCCTGACCGGCGCCAAATTTCAGGGCCCCGGCCACTTCTTCCCGGTCCAGGTGGTTGGTCATCTCGCCGGCCGGAGCCCGGTCATCGAAAAGCACCGTGCCGTCGGCAGCGATCAGAGTCACCCGGGTGGAGGGATCCACCCGGCCGGTGCGGATCAGGTAATCTTCCCTGTCCGAATCCGGCAGGCCCATGGCGATAAAATTCGCCTCGTTTTTTACCTGCTGCTCCATTTGCTGAGTGATTTCCAGATACATGACGCCGCAAAACAGGCAGCCGGTCAGTAAGATGGTAATCAGCGCCATCAAGCAAAAGTTTTTGATGATCCGCTTTCTCATGTCTTCTCCTTGCCCAGTTTATAACCGATCCCCCGTACCGTCTGAATCAGCTTGCCGTCGGAACCCAGCTTTTGGCGCAGGGTTTTTATGTGCATATCCACGGTGCGGGTCTCCCCTTCAAAGTCAAAGCCCCAGACCGCTTCCAGGATTTTATTCCGGCTTAAGGCCAGATCCTGGTTTTCCAGCAGATAATGCAGGAGCTCAAATTCCTTCAGGGTCAGCTGCACCTCCCGGTCTTCTACCCAAACCTGGTGCTTTTCTTCGTTCAAGACCAGATTGCCTGCGGTCAGCTCCCGCAGGACAGGCTTACCCCTGTCGCTTCTCCGCAGCAGGGCCTTCACCCGGGAGATCAGTTCCATGACCCCGAAGGGTTTGGTCACGTAATCGTCGGCGCCGCTGTCAAGCCCCAGAACTTTGTCATATTCCGAGCCTTTGGCTGTCAGCATTAATACGGGAAGCTGCCGGGTCTTGGGCTCGCTCCGCAGCCTTTTCAGGATGCTGATGCCGTCTTCCCCCCCGGGCAGCATCACGTCGAGAAGCACCAATTCCGGCGCTTCCGCCGCCAGCCCCTGCCAGAAGCTTTCCCCATCGGCAAAGCCCCGGACATCAAAGCCGCTGGAATTCAGAGCATACATAATCAGTTCCCGGATGCTTTGGTCGTCTTCCACACAGTAGATCATGGATCCTACTCCTTTTCCTCCTGGAAATTCGGATGATGGCCTTCAATGGAGAACTGGGCCCATTCCGCAATATTGGTGGCATGATCGCCGATCCGCTCAAAATACTTGGCGATCATCAAAAGATCGATGGCAAACTCGCCGTTATCCACGTCCTCATGGATCAGTCTTACCAGGGCATCTTTGACTTTGTCGAATAAACCGTCCACCACATCATCGTAAGCGATAACCTCCCGCACCAGCTTTAAATCCCGGCGCACGAAGGCATCGATGCTTTCCGTCACCATCCGTGAGGTAGCTACGGCCATTTCCCGGATATGCTTCAGCCGGCCGGTGCCCCGGCCGTTTAATACGATGGTGATTTCCGCAATATCCGCCGCCTGATCGCCGATCCGTTCCAGATCCGTGATCATTTTCAGCACCGCGGAGATATGGCGCAGGTCTCCGGCTACCGGATGCTGCTGCAAAAGGAGCTTCAGGCAAAGGGCCTCGATCTCCCGCTCCTTTTGGTCGATCTCGCTGTCCAGACCTATGGTGTTTTTTGCCAGCTCCTCATCGCTGTCCAAAAGGGCTTTTACCGCCTGGTTTATGGCCCTTTCGCACAAAGCGCTCATGCGGATCATCTGCAGATTCAGCTCATCAAGCTGCTGGTCGAATCTCGTCCTTGTCATCATCAACCGAACCTCCCTGTGATATAATCCTCGGTCCGTTTATCCCGGGGATTGGAAAATAACTTTTCTGTGGCATCGAATTCCACCACCTGACCATGAAGGAAAAAAGCGGTCTTATCGGAGATGCGCAAGGCCTGCTGCATATTGTGAGTAACGATAACAATAGTATATGCTTTTTTCAGTTCCATCACAAGTTCTTCAATTTTTGAAGTGGATATCGGATCCAGGGCGCTGGTGGGCTCATCCATCAAAAGCACCTCCGGTTCCACCGCCAGGGCCCGGGCGATACAAAGCCGCTGCTGCTGGCCGCCGGATAGACCCAGGGCGCTTTTTTTCAGCCGGTCCTTCAGCTCATCCCAGATAACTGCCCGCCGCAGGGAACTTTCCACCACCTCATCCAACTGCAGCCGGCCTTTGACCCCGTGAGTCCGTGGGCCGTAAGCCACGTTATCATAGACGCTCATGGGGAAGGGATTAGGCTTTTGGAAAACCATACCCACCCGTTTTCGCAGGCTGTTGATATCGATGGGGCCGTAAATATCCTCGCCGTCTAAAAGGAGCTTTCCTTCGATGCGGCAATCCTCGATCAGGTCGTTCATCCGGTTAATACTTTTCAGCAAAGTACTTTTGCCGCAGCCGGAGGGTCCGATAAAGGAGGTGATCTCTTCGGCGGGAATCCGCATATTGACTTTTTTCAAGGCCTGGAAGCTGCCATAATAGAGGTCCATATCCTCGATAATGATTTTTTCCACAGCCGTCTGTTCCACAAGGGTCTGTTCCATAGCCATCTCTGTCTTATCCTTTCGTTATGCGCTTGGCCACGAGGTTGGACAGGCCGTTGATCAGAATAACGATGACCAAAAGCACTACCGCCGTGGCAAAGGCCTGATTCGTATATAAAGCCTCGGAGGACAAGGCGTACATATGCACCGATAAGGTCCTGGTGGAATCAAAAAGGAAATCCCGGCCGGCGGGGACTTTGGCTACGGACCCGGCGGTGTATAAAAGAGCCGCCGTCTCCCCTACGATACGGCCCGCCGATAAAATCACTCCGGCCAGTATCCCCGGCGCCGCCGAAGGCAGCACAATCCGAAAGACTGTGCGCAGCTTGCCGGCCCCCAGGCCGAAGCTGCCCTCCCGGTAAGTATCCGGTACGGATTTCAGGGCTTCCTCTGTAGTATTCATGATTAAAGGCAGGATCATGATGGCCAGGGTAAAAGCGCCGGATAAAAGGGACAATCCCCAGCCCAAAGTGTTGACGAAAAACAACATACCGAAAAGGCCGTAGACGATAGAAGGAATACCCGCCAGAGTCTGGGAGGTCACCTGCACCAGCCCCACCAGCTTATTGCCCCGTTTAGCGTATTCCGTCATATAAATGGCGGAAAAGACCCCTACCGGCACCGCCAGCAGCAGGGACAACAGGGTCATCAAAATAGTATTAATTAAGGCGGGCAGCAGGGAAACATTGGTGGTATTATAGTTCCACTCAAACAGGGACAGGGTCACGTGAGGCAGGCCTCTGACCAATATATATGCGATGAGAAACAAAAGAGCACTGATGGTCAGGGCGGCGCAAAGCCAAACCAAAAGCCGCAGGATAACCGACAGGGGATTTTTCATGCACTCGTTCAGTTTTCTCTTAAAAAATCCGCCTGCTTTTTCACCAAAGCCGCTTAAGCCTCCGGCGGTATTCCCTTTTCCGCCGAAGATTTCCGGGTTTCCGGCGAAACTGCCCTTCCGCCCGGCGAAACTGCCCAAATCGCCGGCTGGGCCCTCCGGCCCATCGGCGGAACTATCCAGGGCGCCGGCGGAGCCTTCCAAATCGCCGGCCGGACTGCCGGTTTCTTCGGCAGGCATCAGATTGCGGGCTGCCAGACTTTTGCCTCCTAAATGAAGAGCCGGAGTTTCTCGTGCCGCATTTGCTTTATTCATCTTAAGACCGACCTTTCAGGTAGGAGAAAGAGAGGTTGATAATCATAATAAAAACGAAGAGCACCATAGCTGTGGCAATCAGCGCCTGCCGGTGCAGATCCGCAGAATAGCCCATTTCCATTACGATATTGGAGGTGAGGGTCCGTACGCCTTTAAGGATGCTGTCGGGAATCCAGGCCTGGTTGCCGGCCACCATGATAACCGCCATGGTTTCGCCAATGGCCCGGCCGATGCCCAGAACTACGGAAGCCAGGATCCCGGATTTGGCGGCCGGCACCACGGTGAAAAATACGCTGCGCTCATGGGTGGCGCCAAGGGCCAGGCTGCCCTCATAATAGCTTTCCGGAACCGCCCGGATAGCCGCCTCGCTGACGTTAATTACCGTGGGCAGGATCATGATGCCCAGCAGTACCGAGGCGGTAAGGATACTGGTGCCGTCGCCGCCGAAATGTTCCCGGACAAAAGGAACAAATACCATCAGGCCGAAAAAGCCATAGACTACGGAAGGAATACCGGCTAAAAGCTCCACCGCCGGCTTCAAAATCCGGTGCAGCCAATCGGGGCAGAATTTGGCCAGAAACACGGCGGTAAAAATGCCGATGGGCACGCCTACCATGAAGGCGCCGGCGGTAACGTAAATACTGCCGATAATCATCGGGAAAATGCCGAAGGAGGGCGGCGTATTCGTCGGCTTCCACTTCATACCCAGCAGGAACTTGAAAATGCCAATTTCCCGGATGGTGGGTATCCCCGAAGTAAAGAGAAAGAGGCAGATCAGCGCCACGGCCAGGATGGAGGTCAGGGCCGAAACAAAAAATACGGTTTTCATCAGATTTTCCCGGAATTGGTTTTTGCTTGCTTTCATTATAAAACTCCTGACGGATTCTGGATTGGAGAGAGCTGCCTGATCGGCGGGCGGCCTGGAACAGCCGGTTCCGGCGGCAGCTTTGGAGGTCAGGGAAAATTACAGGAAAGCCGGCCCGGGGATTGGTTTCGCTGGGACCGCCATCTGCGTGGCGCCACAGCCATACCTGCCCGGCAGCCGGCTTTCCTTTGTCTTGCCGCCGGGATGGTTACGCAACCATCCCGGCCGGCTTATGCTTGAGGGAGGGCCCGGGTCTCCGATTCACCCGGGCGAATGAAGAAGCTCTGATTTTGCGAGCGTGGTTTACTCTGAATTTTGGCAAGCTTATCTGTAAGCCGATTTTAAGTTTATCGCCGCTTACTTTGTGGCGCCGTCCCAAGTGGTGACTTGGCCGGTGTAGATGTTCATGACCTGGTCTTTGGTCAGACCGTCGGTGGTATTTTCCAGATTGACAATGACGGCGATGCCATCCTGAGCGATAACGGTAGGTTCGGCGCCTTTTTCAATCTCGCTGTCTTTCAGTTCCCGGGAGGCCATGCCGATGTCGCAGGAACCGTCGATGGCGGAATTAACGCCGGTGGAGGAGTCGCTCATCTGGACCTCAATTTCCACTTTATCATTCAGGGCAACGTAAGCCTCTTTCAGTTTTTCCATTACCGGTGTGACGGAAGAGGAACCGGCTACGACGATTTTGCCTTCCAGGCCGGCAGCGGTGTAGGCTTCGTTTTCTGCTGCGGAGATATAGCCATTGTCTTCAATTACCGCCTGTCCATCCTTGCTCATGATAAACTTGATGAAATCCTGAGCTACTTCGGAAACCTTGCCGACAGTGCAGATGTTGAAAGGACGGGCGATTTTATAGGTACCGTCTTTGATGTTGGCTACGGTAGCTTCCGCGCCGTCGATCTTCAGGGCTTTAACCGTGTCGTTTAAGGAACCCAGAGAAACATACCCGATGGCGTAGGGGTTGCCGACTACGGTGGAGAGCATTACGTTGGTGTTATTGGTGATGGAAGCGCCTTCGGTGGTCATATCCTGCTTATTTCCTTCGGCGTCTTTTTGTTCCACTCCGAAGAGTTCGATAAACGCGCCTCTGGTGCCGGAGCCCTCTTCCCGGGAAATCACGGAGATATCTTTGGTGGTATCAAAGCCGGGGGCAGGTTGGCCGGCGTCGCTCCCAGTATTACCGGAGTCTGCAGGAGGATTGGCAGTGCCGGAACCGTTATTGCCGGAATCGGTGTTGCCGCAGCCGCCGACCATTACCAACATGGCAGCAGTAAGTAAAATTGCCAAAAGCTTTTTCATTTGGAAATCTTCCTTTCATTTTTCAGATTGCTTGCTTTACTTAGAATGATACAGACAAATTGTAAAGAGATAAGCTGCGGTTTGTAAAAGACGTGTAAAATGAAATTGTAAAGTCCCCAAAAGCCGCGTCAGATCAGGGAAAACTTCGTCAAGGTTGCCTTTAAAAAAATCAGAGCAAAAATTTTCCGGATAAAAAAAGCGGGCTGCAGGCTCCCGCTTTCAGTAAATATAGTATTGCCGAATCCGGCCTATAAAATTCTTTTGGGCTGTTTTCTGTCTTCCGTTTGCGTTGCCGTAATTTTTTCAGCGGCTGCGCAAAGGCCTTCGGCGCCCGTCAGGCGCAGGGGATAACCGCCCAAAAATGCTCTGGGCCTGCTATAATCGGCCACGGCGGCCATTACCTGGTCACCGCCGTATAAAAGGCCAAAGCCATAACCCCGCCGGCTATCCGCAGTTACCAAGCCGGGCCGGCCGCAGTCAGCCCCGGCCGGTTCAGACACAGCTTCTCCCGGAAAGGCCCCGGCCGCTTTTTTTGCCGTCTCCCGCTTCCCCTTCTCGCCGGCCTTTCCTTTCTCGCCGGCCTCCGTCAGCTTTTCCAAGGCCAGGGAGACCAGACGGTAACGTATGTCCGGGATTTGTAAAGCCTTAGGCAAACGGCCCGTATTGTTTCCCGCCAGCCAATCCTGCACCAGCATATCCCTCAGCTTATCCCGCTCTGTGCCCTCAAGGCCGCAGCCAAAGCCGTAAAGCAGGGAAACATACCGTTCCAGGGACATGCCTGCGCTGTTGCCGGTATAACGGCCGAAGCGGCTAAACAGGCAAAAAGGCCTGAGACCGGAAGCGGCCAGCAAATATTCTACGGTCCGGGGAAAGCGGCCGCTGTTATAGAGCCGGTCCAGGGCATCCTCGCAAAGCTTCAGTTCCTTTAGTTCTTCTGCGGAAAGCCAGGCTGTGGACTGAACCGTATAAGGCGGCCGGGCATCGTAGACCATCCCGTTTCGGGCAGCTTCCTCCCGCAGGCGGCTGCCCCGTAAAAGCTTAAGAAAGCCCAATTGCAGCATATGGGGACGCAGGGCAAAGGCCCGGTCAAAGGAACGGCCGAAACTTTCATTATCCTCACCCGGCAGACCGGCGATCAGATCAAGATGCAGGTGCATATTGCCGAAGGAAAGAAGGCGGCGAAAATTTTCCTCCACTTTGGCCAAATCCGTTTTTCGGGCCACCGCCGCCAGGGTATCTTCCCGAAAGCTTTGCAAGCCTATCTCCAGTTGAAAAAGTCCGGCCGGTGCCCGGGCCAAAAGATCCAGGCTATCCTCCCGGAATAAATCGGCGGCCACCTCAAAATGAAAGCATATCCCTTGGGGAATCCACTGCCCCTTGGGGAAACGGTCCGTAACTCCGGCATCGGCAGCCTGGGATCTCCCCAGGATAAAGCGGATGATTTCCGCCGCCCTGCGAGGTTCGCAGTTAAAGGTACGATCCACCAGCTTGACGGTTTTGCTGCCGGAGTTAGCCAGCAAAAGAATCTGCTCCTTTGCCCGCTCCAGGCTGAAAAAGCGGGTGTTGCCCGGCCGCCCCGACAGGCAAAAGCTGCAGCTGAAAGGGCAGCCCCGGGAAGTCTCCAGGTAGACGATACGGCCTTCCAGCCTCGCCAGAAATTCAGCCGTATAGGGATCCGGCGGCTGACCCTGGGCCTCGGCGGCGGGATTGGCCAAAACGCCGCCGCCCCGACGATAGCAAAGCCCGGGAATTGCGGCAAAGGGATCGCCGGGCTTTTCCGGCACCTCTGCCACCGGCACTCCGGCCAAAGCCGCCAGCAGCCGGGGAAAGTTTTCCTCCCCCTCGCCGCAGAGGATAAAGTCCACAGCGGGCAGCTCCGCCAGGCGTTCCGCACCGTCAAAGCCGACCTCCGGCCCCCCCAGGGCCACAGCGCAATTCTCCAGCCGCTCCGCCAGCTCCGCCAGTACCTCTTCCACCCGCTTCATATTCCAGATGTAGCAGCAAAAGGCCAGCAGCCGGGGCTTTGCCGCCAGAATGCGGCCGGCGGTCTCCTTTGACGGACGGTTGATATTGGATTCCAGAACTTCGATTTCCCAGCCCTGCTTGTCCGTTCCCGCCGCCAGGGCCGCCGCCTTCAGATACCAGGGCGCCAGGCCGGCGTGAACGTATTTGGCGTTTATGTTAACGATCAGCGCTTTCATGTTTTCCCTCCAGCCGCCGCTAAAAGCCGCGGCAAAATCGCTTTCTTTCCGTGAATAAAAAAATATATATCATATTATATCAGATCTTTTCATAAGAAAAAAATTTATGCCGCGTCAGCAGAATATAATTTGGTTCCCGTCTTGACAAGTGATCAGTTGTTAACTACAATATTAGTGAACGGTTGCTCACCATGTTTTTAATGGAGGTTCTTATGCCAAAAAATGAAACACGGGATACAAAGGAAGTCATTTTGACAGTTGCACTAAAATTGTTTTCTGAACGGGGCTATGATGGGGTTGGTATCCGTGACATAGCAAAAGAAATCGGAATACGGGAGAGCGCCCTTTACAAGCATTATAGCGGAAAGCAAGACATTTTTGACTCAATTCTCAAAGACATTGAGCGTCGTTATCAAGAGGAAGTTTCTACTTTTATCCCCCCTGAAAGCATGTCCGATATTCTCGCAGGAGGAAGTGATGTAAGAGAGGAATTATTCCGGATTAGCGTTACAATGTTTCAGTTCTATCTCAAAACAGAATATGGTTCGCAACTGCGTAGAATGTTGACAATGGAACAGTATAGAACTTCAGAGGCAGGCAAGTTTTTTAGGAAATTGATCATAGACAAGGGCTTAGATTATATATCAGGCGTGTTCGCTGATTTAATAGATACTGGGGTTTATGTTGATGCTGACCCGATGGTAATGGCCTTGCAGTTTTATTCCCCTTTGTATTTGCTGTTATCAAAGTACGACAATCAGCCCGAAAAACAGGAAGAAGCTTTATCTTTTTTAGAAAGACATATTACGATGTTCAATAAAACCTATTTAAGGAGCGATAAACAATGAAAGGAATTGCAATATTGGCAGCAGAGTGGTTTATAACCAGCCTGATTGTTTATGCAGGGCTATCCGGCAAGCAAATATTATTCATCAATGGGCCGAGATCGGCTGTTATTACTTTGGGCGCAATCGGATTTGCAATGTGTATGATTATGCCGACAATCGGCAAATTTATCAGCAATGCACCTGCTCACCCGCTTACCATCATGGGGTACATCTTTGGGACAATCGCATTACTTACAACAGCAACACAAATATTCAAATGGAAAATCCCCATCCTTTATGACCCCCAAATCGCGCTTTTTGTAGTTGCTGGCTGCATTGTCATAAAGTCGGTTATTGGTAGATTTACCCCATTGATACTTAAATAAAAAGCGTTACGCAATAAAATCAGGGCACCGGTAAATCACCGGTAGCCCTGATCGTTTTTTTGTCCTTTATTCCCTGCTTCCGCCGCCCCTTTTAACGGATATGATAAAAGGGTTCTCTTTGATATTGGCGGATCTTTTCTTCCCGCATAGTAATGCCAAAGCCGGGTTTAGGATCGTCCAGGCAGATATAACCTTCCTTAAATATGGACTGCTCCTCAGTCAGTTCATCGGCCAAAAGCATAGGCCCGAAAAGCTCGCAGCCCATGGTGACCGCCGGAGTGGAACAGGCAAAGTGCAGGTGAGCCGCATTGCACAGGGGGCTTTCCATCATGCTTCCCACATAACAGGGGAAGGAGGCTCCCTCGGCAATGGCCGCCAGCCGTTTTGCTCCCAAAAGGCCCCCGGCTTTACTGAGCTTGATGCCAAACATGCCTACGGCCTCCCGCTTCACCAGCTGAGTAGCCGCCTGAAGGGATTCCAGGCTTTCGTCGGCCAACAGCGGGATACTGGTGCTTTTGGCGATAGCCACTAGGCTGTCCATATCGGTTTTCGGCACCGGCTGTTCCACAAAGTCCAGGTTGTAATCTTCAAAAAGCCGAATAGCCTTAATGGCGTTAAAACGATCCCAACCCTGGTTGGCGTCGGCCCTGAGCCGGGCCTTGGGGAAAGCCTGACGGATATTTTTGATCCGGGCGGCGTCTTCCTCCGGTGACAAAAGCCCCGTTTTGAATTTGAAGATAAAGCCTCCTTTAGCGGCCATCTTCTCCGCTTCCTTCATTTCCGCCTCCAGGGTGCCGGAGGCTAAAGACCAGCTCAAAGGCACCTTATCCCGGACCTTGCCGCCTAAAAGCTCGTATACCGGCAGTCCCCGCAGTTTGCCCAGCAGGTCCCAAAGGGCCAGCTCCACAGCCGCCTGAGCGAAATGATTGCCCCGGACCAGGGTTTCCATCAGGTGCCGCAGGCCTTCGATCTCTTCCGCCTCCTTGCCGATCAAAAACGGCCCCACATAGGTATTGACAATGGCCTGGGCGGATTCCACGCTTTCCTCCGACCAGGTGGGGCCCCCCAGAAAAGAGGTTTCCCCCCAGCCCGCCAGCCCGTTTTCCGCTTCGATCCGGACAAACAGATAATTCACTTCTTTCACCGTCATCAAGGACATCACATGAGGCCGGGTAAGCGGCATATCCACGACTACGGTTGAAATTGTTTTGATTTTCATCTTGCCCTCCCGTAACTTCGTATTTTCCGTGATTGTTGGTTTTTTCATCTGAGGCCCGCCTGTCCGGCTGAATTTCAGGCAACAGGAAATCTCTTTTCCTCCCCGATCTTTCATCCAAGCCTTTCATCCAAGCCCTTCGTAC
Source organism: Peptococcaceae bacterium (assembly GCA_034927285.1). Classification (GTDB taxonomy): domain Bacteria; phylum Bacillota; class Peptococcia; order DRI-13; family UBA5745; genus JAYFQF01. Next base: position 134,728 of record JAYFQF010000001.1, on the reverse strand, counting down.
AAGCCTTTAATCAAGCTTTTCCTCCAAGCCTTTCGTACAAGCTTACGCCTTGGCCTGCTCTATGCCGCCTTCAATTTTCCGGTAATAGGCGCCGCCGCATCTGCTTTTGGTCGCCAGGCTGACCACGACCATGGTCAAAAAACCCACGATGCAGGCCGGGATAGCGCCGCCGCCGAAAAGCACTTTCAACGCCGGGATAAACTCAAAGGCGATGCCGGTCAGAGCGCCGATGGGAATGGTGGCGATCGCCGCCTGGAGCGTAGCTTTTTTCCAAAACATCCCCAAAATGATGGGCCAGAAAATGCCGCCTACGATACAGACCTGAGCGCCTTTGAAAATATTGACCAGCATAGAAATGGGCCGCAGGGACAGTCCCAGGCAGATCATCCCCAGCACCACGGTGGCGATTTTGGCCACTTTGACTACCTCCTGGTCCTTAGCTTCGGGCTTAAAAATATTTTTATAAATATCCCGGGCCACGTTGGAGGAGGCGGAGTTTAAGGCCGAATCCGCCGTGGAAAAGGCGGCGGCCAGGATTGCGATCAGGTAAACGGGAGTCATCCATTTCGGCAGCCAGGTGCTGATAGCCCAAAATACGGTATCGTCGGTGGCGGAAATGCTGGCGCCGGCGGCCCGGACGCTCAGTCCCACGAATAAACAATATATGCCCACCAAAAGTACGGCGGCCCCACCGCATAAAAGGCCGATCCGGGCGGTTTTCAAATCCCGGGAAGCGGCGATCCGCTGGTAGTAGGTCTGGCCGAAAAGGTGGCCGCAAAAGTAAGTCATGGTAATGCTGACCACATACCAGCGGTTGGGCAGAGAGAAATTAAAATACTCCGTACCCAGGTTGGCGGAGTTGACCCCGTCGAACCAGCCGGTGCGGCTGCCTACAAAGCCTACCAAAAGGATCATGCCGATGGTCATGACCACCTGCTGGAAAACGTCCATCCAGGCTACGGCGTAAAGTCCGCCGGTGACGGTAAAGATGGTAAAAATCGCGCAGCAGATCACAGCGCCCAGCCAGGTGGGGATGCCCAGCAGATTATGGCACATGGTGCCGCAGCCCACGGCGCAGCCCAAAGTCCAGGAGCAGTACATAAAAATGTAGCACAGACTGGAAAAGCCCTTAATATATTTGTTGTCCCCATAGATGTAGTCCAGCCACTGCGGGATGGTGGCGATGTTCTTTTGCTTGGTCCATCTGGAAAAGACCAGGCAGATGACCAAAGCCGACAGGGCCGACCCTGCGGTAAAGGCCACTACGGTGACCCCGTACGTATAACCGGTGCCCACAAAACCGATCAGAGAGCCGGTGCCCAGCCAGGTGGCGATCAGCGTGCAGGATATGGCCAAAGGGCCTAAGGTGCCGCTGGCGCTGATATAATCGTCGGAGGTCACAATTTTTTTGCTGGCCCGCATACCCACCAGCGCGGTAACAACGATAAAGCCTAAAAAATAAATCCAGTTGCCCATGATATTCCTTCCTTTCTTTTTGTTTTAATGAAGAAAGGAGCAAGTATCATGCCAACCGGATTTTTCCGCTGCCGGTCCCAAACGGGACCTGTAATCAACAATCTAATGATGATTCGTTCTGTTATCCAGAATATTTTTATAAATTTAATAAAAACTCTTTTGTAAAATGTAGAATTTATAATTACGGATTTCCTCCCAAACCGGCCTTGCTTTGCTGCAGCTCTCCCAGCTTTTTATACAACCGCAGCTTATTGTACAGGGTGGACAAAGATATCTTCAATTCTTTGGCGGCTCTTTGCTTTCCTTTAGTGTCGTAGCCGTGTTTCTCCAAAGCGGCAAGGATCATCTTTCTCTCTAACTCCTCGATGGAGCTGTTATCCGGTAAGCTTTCGGCAATCCCGGGCAGGCGAAAGACCGGGACGGTAACTTCTGCGGGTAAAGGAGCCTCCCAATCCCCGGCAGGCGGGACGGCCGGTCCGGGAGCAGCGGCTTCAGGCTTTGCAGTCGGGATAAGCGGATCTGCCGGCAGCTCAGGACCAACGGAAGCGGCAAGCCCCGCAGCGGCAGGAGGCGTATGAATTGCGTCAAGCAATGTCGACCCGGCGGACGGAAAGCCGAAAGCGTCGGCAGCGCTTGGAAAAAGGTCTTTTTTTACCGTTGTCTCCCCTTCCCCATCCTCATCCCAGAACAACACCAGCTTGCCCAGATAATTTTGCAGCTCCCGTACATTGCCCGGCCAGCTCTTTTCCATCAGCAGACGACAGATCTGATCCGTCAGGCGAAAATCCGTGGAGTATTCTTCATTATACTTTTCGATATAGTGCTGGGCGATGACAGGAATATCTTCCTTGCGCTGGTCCAGGGAGGGCAGGGTAATATTGAATTCGTTCAGCCGATAGTAAAGGTCTTTACGAAAAGTGCCCCGGGCGATTTCCGCCGGCAGGTCTTTATTGGTAGCGGCGATGACCCGGACTTCGATTTTGATCGGCCTGATGCTGCCCAACCGCTCCACCTCGTTATCCTGCAGCACCCGTAAAAGTTTGGCCTGCAAATTGTAGTTCATCTCGCCGATCTCGTCCAAAAATAAGGTGCCGCCGTTGGCCAGCTCAAATTTTCCCATCTTGGCCTTGCCGGCGCCGGAAAAAGCTCCCGCCTCATAACCGAAAAACTCGCTTTCCAGCAGACTGTCGGGAATAGCGGCGCAGTTGATCTTTACGAAGGGCCCCCGGGCCCGGCGGCTGGCGGCGTGGATGCTGTGAGCAAAAAGTTCTTTGCCGGTGCCGGACTCCCCGGACAGCAGTACGGTCATTTTCGTGCCGGCAATCTTTGCCGCCACCTTCTTGCACTGATTCAAGGCCCGGCTTTGCCCCAGGATGTCGTCAAACGTATAATCCGAAGAAGCCAGCTGCTGCACCCGCTCCTTCAGCCGGTTGATCTCGTGGTTGCGTTTTTCCAGAAGCCGGCTGGTCCGCTCCGCATCGGAGATATCCATAAAAACAGAGATCGCTCCCATCAGCCGCCCGGCAGCGTCAATGATGGGAGTTGCGTTGGAAAGCACCACTTTTTTTCGGGTCAGGGTGGTATGCAGTTTGGCAATGGAAGGCTGTCCCGTTCGCAAAGCCTCCACTAAGGCGCCGTTGGGAGAAACATCGAATATATTTTTGCCCAGGCGCTCCTCTGCCGACTCTTCCAGGATCCTGCTGAAGCTGCGATTTGCGTAGGTCACCGTGCCGTCCTTATCCACCACCTCAATGCCTTCCATAATGGCGTCCAGGATTTCGGTGAACCATTGATTTGAGGTTTTCAGCAAGCTTACTTCCTGCTCCAGCGCCCTGATGCGTTCCCTCTCGCTCATGGACTTCTCCCCTTTTTTGCCATGCTTTTTTCGAAAACTCTGTCATTTCCCGCTCATTATATCATAACGGGAAAAAATCTTTCGGTATACATTTCAAAAAAATTCTCTTAACAGCCGCCAAAGTTTTCCCGGTAAAGGTTTCAATTAAAGGATTGAATTAAAGGGTTTCAATTAAAGGATTGCAAAAAATCCCCGGTACGTTTCGGCGATTCGTGCGATTAAATAAAAGCCGGCCCAGGCCGGCTTTTATCGCGCTAAATCAGGTATTTACCGGGAACCGTAGTTCCTTTCGGCCATTTGAATCGCCATTTTTACCATATTGCCGCAATCTCTTGAGGAAACCGAGCCCCAGTCAATCGGCTGTGCCTTGCCATAAACCCCAAGCTCACCTGCCGTTTCGTAATTAAGGGACCCCGTGCCTGCGGAAGGCTGTTGAAAAAGGCCAAGTTCCTGAGCAATTTCGTACTTTAATGAATCGGACATAATCCCTTTTCGCCTGCTCACGTACATTCCTCCTTTCGAGTTTTAAAATCCAATTTAGCGACTTTTATAGTTTAAGTAGATCTGATTTTTTTAACGGTGCAAATTTTTCTTTTCCCGGAAAGGAACGGTGTTTGTTCCTTAAAACAGCTAAAAAATTTTCAGCTTCCGGCGCTTTTTTTGGCAAATGATAAAAAACTTACGACAGGCTGGAAATAAAAGGCCAGGAAATAGAAAAAAATGAAAAAATTAAACAAGCAAAACGGTGAAAATCCAACTGTCTTCTATATATTGGTTAAAATCGGTATATCCAGGAAATAATATAACCAATCCGCCCGGCCTGCCGCGGCGGGTATCCTTTGCCGGGCCGTCCGGTTAAAGGGATATATCTTAAAGAAATCAGGCGGTAATTAATGAAGATAGGCTTACCAAAAGCGCTTTTGTACTACCGTTATCAATATTTATGGACCAGCTTTTTCACCCAGCTGGGCTGCGAGGTAGTCACCAGCCCGGATACCTGTCAGACGATCCTGGCGGAGGGAATCTCACGTTCCGTCAGCGAATGCTGTCTGCCCGTAAAGCTATTTTTGGGGCATGTGGCCAGCCTGATCGGCCGCTGCGACTATATTCTGGTTCCACGCTTTGAAACGCTGGCCAAAAGCGAAGAATTCTGTGTACGCTTTCGGGGATTGCCGGATATTGTGCACAACACTTTCCCGGATGCGCCTCTGATCGGCTATGACCTGCAAGGGCACAAACGGGGCAGCGAAGAACAGGGCTTTTTCGCCATGGCGAAAGCTCTTGGCAAATCCCCGGGCCATGGACTGAAAGCATATCACCGGGCCGCCGCCCGGCAGCAGAGTCAGGACCTTTTGCTGGAAAAAGCGCAGCGGGAGCTCTTAGCAGCGCCGGGGACAAAAATCCTCCTGGCGTCCCAGCCTTACATCATCCATGATCCTTATGTGGGCGGGCCTCTTATCAGGATGCTGCAAAAGCAGGGCGGCGTTCCCGTCTTCGCAGACCACTGCGACCGTCAGGCTTGCCGCGCCTGCGCCAGGTCGGTTTCCGCCGATCTCTATTGGACCCTCAACAAGGAAATCGTAGGGGCCATCCCCCTGATCAAAGAAGCGGTAGACGGTGTGCTGCTCATCACCGCCTTTCCCTGCGGCACCGATTCACTGGTCAACGAGTTGGCCCTGCGCAAGGTACGTGATCTGCCCATTGCTCAGATTATTCTGGATGAGCAGCAAGGCGAGGCCGGCCTGGAAACACGAATCGAATGCTTTATGGATATGGTTCGGGAGAGGAAGCGGGTTCATGTATAACAAGCTTGCCATCAGCTTTCCCCATATGGGGGATTACAGCATTGTCTTTGTCCAATTGCTGCGGCATCTGTTCCCCCAGGCGCGGGTTTTCCCGGCGCCGCCCATCACCCAGCGGACGGTGGAACTGGGCAGCCGCCACAGCCCTGACTTCGTTTGCTCGCCATTTAAATATAACCTGGGCAACTACATCGAGGTCCTGGAAGAGGGCGCCAACGTTTTGCTTCAAACCGGCACAGGCTGCCGCTACGGCTATTACGGCGAGCTGCAAGAGCAGATCCTGCGGGATTTGGGCTATGACTTCCGGTTCGTCTGCCTGTCCCGGGAACGCTCCAGGCCCCGGGCTGCTTACCGGATCCTGCGGGAGCTGGGCTGCTGTCTTCCGGTCAGGGAAATCCTCTATTGGCTGCTGCTGGCGGAAGAAAGCATCCGGGCCATGGACCGGTACGATTATTTCATGCGGGAAAACGTCGGGTTCGAAGCGGTCCCCGGTTCTTTTGCAGCGGTGCGGCAGCGGCTGCTGCAGCAAATTGGCAGCGCCGACTCCCTGGGGGATCTGCGGGCCGCCAAAAGGCTTTGCAAACGGGAAACCGCCGGTCTCAAAACCAATAAACCCGAAAAAATCCTGCGGGTAGGCATCGTGGGAGACCTGTATACGCTGATGGAGCCCTTCAGTAATTTTTATTTGGAAAAACAGCTTGCCAAAGACGGCATCTCCGTCAGCCGGGTAATGAACCTGTGGTTTTTGCTTTTAGGCAAAAACCACAGGCGGGCCCTGAAAAACTGCGGCTGCTATCTCCGGCACACCGTGGGCGCCAACGGCGTGGACAGCGTTTCCCAAAGCCTTGCTTATGCCAAAAAGGCATACGACGGCATTATTCACATGAAATCCTTCGGCTGTATTCCCGAACTGAACGCGACGCCGGCGTTAATGAACCTTTCCCGGGATTGGAATATCCCTATTCTGCATTTAAGCTTTGATTCCCACACCAGCGAGACCGGCATCCAAACCCGGTTGGAAGCATTTTCGGATATGGTCCGCATGAAAAAGGAGGAAAAAAATGCCGCAAACGGCTAGTTTAGGAATCGACGTAGGCTCGGTGTCCACCAAGGGCGTAGTCCTTGATTCCAGAGGATGGATCATTGCCGCCGAATATCTCTGGACCGAAGGAGACCCGGTGTCCGCCGCCGGAAAAATCCTCTTGTCCCTGCAAAAACAGCTGCCGGCTTCCTTAAGCATCCGGTCCGTAGGTACAACCGGCTCGGCCCGCCGCCTGGTGGGCGCCATGGTGGAGGCCGACGTAGTGAAAAACGAGATTACCGCCCACGCAAAAGGTACCCTTTCACGCCACCCGGACGTACGCACGATTATCGAAATCGGCGGTCAGGACTCGAAAATCATCCTCATCAACGACGGCATAGTCGTCGATTATGCCATGAACACCCTTTGCGCCGCAGGGACAGGGGCTTTTCTCTCCTCCCAGGCCAAACGGCTGGGCATTCCGGTGGAGGAACTGGGGGATATAGCCCTCTCCTCGGCCCATCCCGCCAGGATCGCCGCCCGCTGCACCGTATTCGCCGAATCCGACCTGGTCCACAAGGCACAGGCCGGCTATGCCAAAGAAGATCTGGTGGCCGGCCTGTGCAACGCGATAGCGGCCAATTATCTGAACAATGTGGCTAAGGGCAAGCAAATCGCCGGACCCATTGTCTTTCAGGGCGGCGTCAGTAAAAACAAGGGCGTGGTCCGGGCTTTCCAGATGGAACTGGCCGGGGAAATCCAGGTGGACCCCGACGGCCACCTGATGGGCGCCGTAGGCGCCGCGCTGCTTTCCAAGGGCGCAAAACGCGCAAAACCCTTTGCCTTTGAAATCGCCGGCCTTTCCTTTGAGACCAGGGCCCATACCTGCACGGGCTGCGCAAACCACTGCGAAATCGTTTCTTTTTTCCGTGAAGGACGCCTGCTGGATTATTGGGGCAACCGCTGCGAAAGAGGCCAAGGCGGCCGGGGCGTGGCCAATGCCGGCTGAGATAACAGTTTAATATTGACAAATCCCTGTCTTTGCCAATATAATGATGGTTAGTTTATGCTAACTCCCAGAAATATTGTTGTTAAGGAGGAGGGAACTATGGATATTGTTTTATGGAAAGCAAAGGTCAAAGCAGGAAAAGAAGCTTTGGCAAGGGAATGGCTTGATTTTCTGAAAGCCAATAAAGAGGCGGGGGAGGATACCCTCAAGCAGGAAAAAGAGCATCTTGAAATTTTCTTTACGAATCTGGAAAATGGGACGATGTACCTTTATATGTTCGTTCTGGCCGACGACCTGGAGTATGCGGCCAAGGTCGCCACGTCCAGCGGAAATCCCCTGGATGAAAAGCATTTTGAATACATGGCGGCCTGCGTCGATAGGGAAGCCTGCGCTCAAATGGAGCCGGAGCTGGCTCTGGGCGATTTCACCGTTTTCCGGCAGAAGTGACCGCCCGGCGTTTTTTGCCGTAGGATAGCTTATTATAGGAAAAGAGCCTGCCGCCGGACCCCCATCCGGCAGCAGGCTCTTCATTTATCTGGATCCTTCTCTGCTTAAAGGAAGATCCCTTGGTGACGGCCGCTCCGGCCGGGGCGGCGGCAAGATTCAGGCTTCTTTGGCCACAGGATTTTCCTGAACATCATAAAATTGCCGGCCTCCCTTTTCCAAAAGCTGATAGAACTCTTGGGAATCCACTTCGTCCTGTTTGGTGAAAAGGCTCACCGCCACCATGGAAATAGTGGAGCCCAGCATCCCGATAGCGCCATACCAGGTACCGCCGATATTCCAGACAAAATAGGTCATCAGCACCAGTACGGTTCCTATGATGGAAGACACGATGGCCGCCTGCTTTGTGGCCCTTTTCCAGTAGATGCCGAAGACCAGTACCGGGAACAGGGGCATGACAATGGCGATGGAAAACATGATCAGGGTAAAAATCAATTCCGGCGGGTCCAAAGCCAGCAGCAGGGAGCCGACCCCCAGTACGGCAATGATTACCCGGTTTACCATAGTCTCTTTTTCCTTAGGGACATGGATCCTGAAGGTATTTTTGATCAGGTCCGTGGACACGATAGCCGACGCCACGGAAAGGAAGGCGTTGGCCGTGGACAGACCCACGGCGCAGGCGCCCACGAAAAAGCCGATCATCAATACCGCCGCCAGGGTGGGACTGTAGGAAACCACAAAATTATGGATCATATACGGGATGATCAGTTCCGTATCGGAGCTGGTCAGGTTATTCACCAGGGCCAGGCCCACCAGACCGATAAACATGGTTCCGGTCCAGACGATGGCCTGAAGAATGGGCGTAAAGTAGGACAACCGCCGCTGGGCTTTCAGATCGCTGCCGAAATAGCCGGAACGGACAAAAACGTGAGGCAGCATGATGGTCCAGCCGATGGCGCAGGAGAAAGGATACCCGAAACGGCCGCTGTAGGGCACCCAGCCGCTGGGTCCCGGATAGGAAAAGAAGGTGGGCGTATTGGCTTTCAGCGTCTCCAGGGCCGCGCTTAAAGAGCCCCCGAAGCCTACGACCAGGCAGGAGATCACAATGATCCAAAGCATGGCGATAAAGACCAGGCCCTGGATGGTATCGGCCATGGCCGCCGATTTCACGCCGCCGATACAGACGAAGACGGTCATGATCAGGCCTACCACGATAACGGCCATCCGGTAGTCGATAGCGCCGCCGGTGGCGTATTGAGCCGCCTGTGCGATAGCCACCAGCACCGAGGAGATATAAGGAAATGAAGCCGCCAGGAAAATCAGGCCCAGTACGGTGGTCAAAAGCGGGCTCTTAAACCGCTGATAATAAAAATCCGCCGGGGTGGAAAAGCCGCCGCCCTTTACCTGGTTAATGATCCAGACCTTATTCATGGTAAAGTGGGCGATAAGGGGGAACAGGGCGATATAGCTCATTTCCGAGATCCAATAGCCCAAGCCTCCCCGGTAATAAGCGCCGGGGCCGGCAAAGAAAACCCAGGTGCTCATCAGCGAGGCGATATAGGTCATCACCAGCACCGGCCAGGGGATGGAAGCGGTCAGCAGGCTGCCGCTTTTGCTTTGGCGCCGCTCCTGCAGGGTAACGTAGGCGGCGACGGCCATTAAAAAGCACATATACAGGCCGAAGGAGAGCCAGATGGTTGCAGGTTTTAGCATAGCCTATTCCTCCCTTTCTTTTTTCTGGGGCTGCGCCCGCAGACGATAAATCCGGTAGACCCTGCTCATGCCTACGTAGCCTGCAATCCAGAGGGGTAAAACGGTCAGCAGGGCATGGATGATCATGCCCCGGGAATCCCCCAGAGGCGGTAAGCCGGGAATATTATAAAGGACGTACAATACCACGGTGATAATGAGCCAGAACAATTCCGTTTTCGTTACTTTCATTTTTTTCCCCCCATTATTACTTAATTTTGACAACAGAAACTACCGGGACCCCGACAGGTGCTTGTCTAGGGTATTGGTTTGCCGGCTGGACCGGGCAAAGGAGCGGGGAACTTGCCCCGGATCCGTCGCTGGTTTCCTGCGGGTTTTGCTCCGGCCCGGCGTTGGCGGCCGGAGGCTTCGCATAGGCCTGCACCGGCTGCCCGGGGGTTTTGCTCCGGTCCGGCATCAGCTGCCGGACCGGAGCCGCTTTTTCTTTATTTCACTAAAGCCCGGTGGGCTTTTTTCAGTACCTCGTCAATGGCTTTGATCTTGTCCGCCGCCAATTCCATCTTTACCGGAGCTTTAATCAGCTCTTCATAACGATCCATAGCCTGATCCAGCAGGGTCTTTTTGCCCTGCTGCTCCCATTTGGCCATGCTCTCCCGGTTAAACATCCGGGGACGGTGGGGTTCGGCAAAGTGGCGCATGGTATGTTCGCTCATGATAAAACCGGTTTTATCCACACCGTCGAGGATCTCCTGGTAATCCATGGTCTCGTCGTCCACCGCCAGGCCCTTTCTCAGCCGATGGGCGATGCCAAAGATTTCATTGTCGATAATCAGCTGCAGAGGGCTGATGGTTTTGGCGGTTTCCAGCTGGCCGGCGCCGCCCAGCACACTGGCGTCGGACATGGCCATCATATGGATCAGGGAGGTCCGCTCGATCATGTTCTGCTCGTCGAGGATCAGGCTGTCGGTGCCGGTGCCATAGGAATGGGCCCGGATATTGTAGCCCTGCTCAAACATCTGCATGCAAATGAGCCGGCCCATGGTAATTTCCGTATTGGATTGCAGGGTATAGGTGGTCATCATATCCATGGAAAACAGCAGCGGAGTGGCGATGACCGGCGTTCCGGGACCCACCAGCTGCAAGATGACGATCATGGCCAGGATTTCGGCGCAGGCCACCAAAGAAGTGCCCTGGGCAGTCACCGGCGTATTTGCTCCGGCAGTAGGCAGGGAACAGGGCTGTACCGGTATCCCGGCCAGGGCGCAGCGGTAAAGGATTTCCGCGTCCATATGCTTAAAGGTCAGCACCGGTACGGCGCAGGCGATAAAGCTGACGATGGGTCTTTTTTTCAGTTCCTCCATCCCCCCTGCGGCGGCGGCGGACAGCTCGATCAAATACCGCACATTGTCGGATTCATAAGGCTGGATCCAGATATGCTTTTTACTGTTTTTCAGCACCTGGGCCAGGGTATAGACGTCGATGGCCTCCACCGGCACTTCTTCGCCGGAAGTGGAAGGCAGTGTGCAAAAGTCCACGTTTTCCATGGAATTCACCAGCCGGATCCATTCCCCCACCTCGTCCAGGGTAATATAATGAGAATCGTTCCGGATGTCCCGGTAATTCATGGCCCCGGTGTTGGTCCGGGTATAAAAATCGCCGCTGGGATGCGGGAATTCCAGGTCGTACTCCCCGGAGGGCGAGGCCAGGACGAATTCCTGGGGAACCGACGCCAAAGCCTTTTTTATCAGCGCTTTGCTGAACTTCACGTTATCTCCGTTTACCTGGGCCCCTTTTTCCGCCAGGACCTTTAACAACTGGGGATGGTCGATCTCCACGCCTCTGAGCGCCAGCAGATCCTCCACCCGCGTTTTCATCTGCTCCAATTCCCGGGCGTTCATGACGTCAAACTTGATTCTTCCTTGCATATTGAGGCTCCTTTCCGCTCCTTTAAGCTACGATGTCCTTAGCTAATCTGGCCGCTTCCGCCGCGTCGGCGGCAAAACAGTCAGCGCCGATTTTGTCGGCCCAGGCCTGATTGATGGGGGCTCCCCCTACCATCACCTTGACGGTATTCCGGATCCCTTCTTTTTCCAAAGCCTCAATCACATTCTTCTGTTCGTACATTGTGGTAGTTAATAAAGCCGCCAGGCCGATGATGTCCGGCTTATGCTCCTTTACGGCGTTCACAAAGCGTTCCACGGAGACGTCGGATCCCAGGTCCACTACCTCCAGGCCGGCGCTGCGCATCATTAAAGCCACCAGGTTTTTTCCGATGTCGTGAAGATCGCCTTTGACCGTGCCCAGGACACAGGTGCCCAGGGTGGCCACAGAGCCGTCCACCATCAGAGGCTTGATGACCTCTACGCCTTCGTTCATCGCCTTGGCGGCCATCAGCACATTGGGAACAAAGACTTCATTTTTGGCAAATCTCTCGCCGATAATATTAATGCCGGGCATCAGTCCCCCGTCCAAAATCTCCTTCACCCCCAGGCCCTGATCCACGGCCTCCTGGGTCTTGGCTTTTACCGCCATAAAATTACCGGCAATAACCAGGTCGGTCAATTCCTGCAAAATGCTCATGAAAATTCCTCCTCGATTTTTCTTGATTCTCTCCTTAATTCCGTCCATTTTTACCCGATTACTTCTTCATGATTTTTTACTGGATTTTCTCTTTCCGATATAATCCATTTTTTATCTGAAACGCCCGCCGGCGTTGCCGATCTGTCTTATTCCTGTTCCGACCGCATAATTTTTGTGACGATCTCCTTAGCCTCCACGGCGCTGTCGGAAAAGATCGCGTTGATTTCCCGGGCGAACCTTTTCGTTACCGGATTCCCTCCCACCAAAACGCTGACGGGACGGTCAAACTTTGTCTTTTGAATTGCCTCCGCCACTTCCTTCATATTCGGCAGCGTGGTGGTCAGCATGGCGGAGATCAGCACCACGGAAGCGCCGCTTTTGCGGATTTCCTCAATGAACTCCTCTTTGGTCACGTTGGTCCCCAGATCAATGACGGAAAAGCCGGCGCTTTCCAGGATAATCTTCACCAGCTGTTTGCCGATATCGTGGATATCCCCCTTCACCGTGCCGATGATTACCTTGTCCAGCTTGGGCAGCCCCCGGTCCCCCAGATAGTTGGCAATCTGGTCCATGGCCTTAAGGATAGCCCGGGCCGACATCAGGATTTCCGGAATATACTTTACGCCGCCCCGGTAGTCCGCTTCCACCGCGTCCATTCCCGGCAAAAGGCCCTGGCTGATGATTTCCACAGGATCAAAGCTCTCCGCCAGCATGGCCTGGCAAAGTTCCGCGGCCTTATATTCATCGCCTTCCATTACGGCCCTGCCGATTTCGTCAAACAGGTTCATATTTACCTCCAGCTCTCCCGGAACCTGCGCAGCCTTCAGCAGTATTATCTTTCATTGCCCGGGAAAAATCTAAAATAAAAACGATTGATTTTTGTAAATATTTGCTCAAGTGATAAAAATCCCTCTCTATAGATGATAAAAACGCCTGATTTTATAAAATATTTTGTTTTCCATTTCCTTTGCCTGACTTTTCTCTCAGTGCTATAATGGATACAAATCTGCGGCGGTCAGTCCAAGGAGGAGATTTCCATGCCGACAAACCTCTTTCCCATTCCGCAATTAGCTGCTGTTGCCGAATGCTACAGCACGGCAACCGGCGTCCCGGTCACGGTTTTCGACGAAAAAATGACCATCGTGGCCGAAGCGGGCCGGGAAAAAAAGCTTTGTAAATTCTTTGACATCTACAATAAATCCGGACCCTGCCTTAAGCTGCTGAAGTTTTCCGGGGAGATGGCCCTGAGCCTGGGGGAGCCCTACATTTATTCCTGTCCCGCCGGCTTTTTGAATATCTGCGTGGCGCTGATCCGGGAAAAAAAGTTCCAGGGCTGTTTTATCGCCGGCCCCGTCTCCATGAACACCATCAGCGAAAAAAACATCAGCCTGATCATGGACCTGAATAAAAACAACGCCAACGCCTACGGCTTTTACAGCAAGCTGACCCTCTTTATCAAGGACATGCCCATCTACAGCCCGGCCCAGATCTCCGGCTTGTCCAACCTGCTTTTTAATAACGTGCTGAGCCTTTACAGCAACAAAGACGACTATCTGTACATGAGCACCAAGTATAATACCTACAGCCAGATCTCCGAAAGCATCAAAAAATATAAGGAAGAACAGCGGCTGACTCCTCAGGCCATCAGTGAATCCAACAGCCGCAATATCTTCCGGGAGCTTTTGAAACGCATCCAGGCCGGGGATCATGAAGGCTCCCGGGAACTGGCCCGCCTGATCCTGGAAGATATCCTGGTTTCCGAGGCCGGGAACCTGGAGATCATGAAGATCCGCCTTTTCGAGCTATATATGAGCCTGTCCCGGGCGGGAGTGGAAAGCGGCGCCTCCGTCCAGAAGGTCTTCGGCATCAATTTCGACCTGATCGCCTCCCTGACAAATATTTTAACTATCCCGGAGCTGCACAAATGGACCAGGGACGTGGTAAGCCATTTTATCGACAATGTCTTTTCCACGATCTACTCCGGCCGGTCTCTGATCATCATCAACGCCATCAAGCATATCAATACCAATTATATGACCAAACTTTCTTTAAAGAGCCTGGCGGCCCTTCTCCATGTGAACGAATCTTATCTTTCCAAGCTTTTCAAACAGGAGATGGGCAAGAATTTTACGGATTACCTGAATGAGATCAGAATAAACAAAAGCCTTTCCCTGATCCGGGATACGGACAACAGCCTGTTGGACATTGCCATTTCCGTGGGTTTTGAGGATCAAAGCTATTATACCAAAATTTTTCGTAAGGTCATGGGCCTGACGCCGAAACAATACCGGAACCGTCAATCTTTGGTAAAGGCCTAAAAATTTTCCCAAAAATCGCAAAAATATTCTAACCCCCCGCGCCGGGGCGGGAATAGAATTAAGGATAAGAAAGACTGGGACAAGGAGGCGCGAGAATGCTGGAAAAAGTCGAAACTCATTGTTGTGTGGAGAAAGAGAAGATTTTTCGTCGGCTGAAGGTTACCGGGGATTCTCTGGCGGCGCAGCGCTCCCGCCAGGTCTTTCCCCAGCTATTGAAGCTGGCTGAAAGCCGCGTCGGGCTTTGCTGCCTCTACGCCCTTTTGCCAAACCGCTGGCCTTTGGGGGAACCCGAGCTGGATTGCTGTTCCCACCTGGTCTTTTGCTTTGCTTCCCTGGGCGAGGGACTAAGCGGGGAAATCGGCGCTTTTTTCCGGCAAAAGGAATATCTGGAGGGCTTTATCCTGGATCATCTGGGCAATGAAATTCTGTTTAACGCTTCCGACGAGATGAACCGCGTCATCTCTCTTCGCCTGAAAGAATTCGGTCTCAAGCTGTCGAAAAGATTTTCCCCCGGCGAAACCGGCCTGGACCTGCCGTTTCAGGAGCTGATCCTCCGGGAGCTGAAAAGCCTGGGACCGGTCCCCTGCGAGATCAACGAGCATTATATGTTGAAACCGGAAAAAAGCATCCTCTATCTCTTTGGCGCCGATAAAGACATCTGCGAAAGCGACATCGAACATAACTGCGATCTGTGCCCCAGAACCAAATGCTATTTTCGGACAAAATAAGGACGGAGGAAACGATGACAAACTTTTCGGTTCATTTTCCCTTACAGGAAAAAACCATCGAAGCTCCTCAAGGCGTCAGCCTGGCCCAGGCCGCGGCTTTGGCCGGGTTCCCCCTGAATCTGGTCTGCGGCGGCCGGGGCTCCTGCGGCAAGTGCGGCGTTGAAATCCGGGACAGCCGGGGACGCCGCCGGGTTTTGGCCTGCCGGACCCCTGTGGAAGAGCCTCTGGAAATTTTCCTGCAGGACGCGGATTATCGCCAGCAGGCCAATATCCTCACCGGGGGCAGCGCCGGCCGGCAACGCCGTTTTGACCCGGCGATCACCAAAGCTTATTGTTCTGCCGATAAGCTTCAGCCCGCCTACTGCGGCGGTTATACGGAGCTGGAAGACCCCTTGCTGCTGAAAAAGCTGGGGATGATCCTGGCGGGGGAAGACTATTCCGGTCTTACCTTCATCCAGGAAAACGGCAGGATCCTGGATATCCAAAACGGCGACACCTCAGGCCTGCTTTACGGCGCCGCCTGCGATATCGGCACCACCAGCGTCGCTTTGTACATCTATGACCTGACCGACGGCCGGCTGCTGAAAACCTGCTCCGCTTTAAACCGTCAAATCAGTCACGGCGCCGATGTGATCAGCAGGATCAGCTTTTGTGTGCAGGACTCCGGCGGCACCGCGGAGCTGCAAAAACTCATCGTGGACACGATAAACGGCCTGCTGGCGGAAGCTGCCGGGGAAGTGCCGGAGTTGAGGGAGAATCTCTACTCTCTTGTATTCTGCGGCAATACCGCCATGCAGCATTTTCTTTTCGGCTTTTACCCCGGCGCTTTGGGCCACAGTCCCTTTGCCAGCCTGTCCATGGCCGCCCAGCGCTGCTTCGGCCGGGAAATCGGCCTGACGGTGCCCAAACGCTGTCCTTTGGTGTTTTTGCCTCTGTTGGGCGGTTTCGTGGGAGCGGATATCACTTCCGTTTTATTAACGATCCCGGAGGAAGAAAAGCTGCGGCTGGTCATCGACCTGGGCACCAACGGCGAAATCGTCCTGGGCCGGGGCGGCCGCCTGCTGGCGGCTTCCACCGCCTGCGGCCCCGCTTTGGAGGGCAGCAATCTCTCCTGCGGCATGCGGGGTACAAAGGGAGCGGTGGAGCGCTTTGCGATCCGGGAAGGCAAGGTGTCTTACCGCGTCATCGGGGACGGCCCCGCCGCCGGCATCTGCGGCTCCGGCATCGTGGACCTGACGGCGGCCCTTCTGCTGGCGGACCTGATGGACCCCACCGGCCGGCTTTTACGCCGGGAAGAATACCAAAAGCTGCACCCCGGCTCCGCCCTGGCGGACCGGCTGGCGGATCATGAGGGAACGGCGGCTTTTTACCTTACGGACCGGGTCTTTCTGGACCAAAAGGATATCCGGCAGATCCAGCTGGCGAAAAGCGCTATTTGCGCCGGCTGCCTGGCCTTGTTGGCCGCCTATGGCGTCCGTCTGGAGGAGGTGGACCAGCTGGTGCTGGCCGGGGCCTTCGGCAACCATATCGACGTGGCGGCGGCCCTGGCCATCGGCCTTTTGCCGCCCCTGGCGCCGGAAAAGGTGCTGCCCATCGGCAACGGCGCCGGCCAGGGAGCAGGCCTTTTTCTGCTGGACCGCTCCCTGGCGGAAAAGACCGGCGCCATCGCGGCGGCCACAGAGCATTGCGAGCTGGCCTGCGACCCGGTCTTTATGGAGCAATATATCCTGCAAATGAATTTTCCCGATCAGCAATAAAACTTCAACGAGAAAAAACGCGGCACAGGAGGTGCTTCAATGACCGACCTGATCTTGCTGACCGGCTTTTTAGGCGCCGGCAAAACCACCCTGCTGAACCATATCCTGGCGGAGGAATCCGCCGGGCCCGTAGGCGTAATCATCAATGAATTCAGCGGCACCGCCGTGGACGGGCGGCTTCTGGCCGCGTCGGCGGGGACGGCCCTGGTGGAATTAAACAACGGCTCCATCTTTTGCGCCTGCATCAAGGACCATTTTGTGGACGCCCTGATCCGGCTTGCGGGCCAGGGCCTGTCCTGCCTTTATATCGAGGCCTCCGGCCTGGCGGACCCGGCTAATTTTGCCTCCATCCTGGAGGGCATCAGTCCCCATACCGGCGGTGTTTACCGCTATCTGGGCGCGGTCTGCCTGGTGGACGCCCTTTATTTCCCCCGCCATTTCGCCCTTTTGCCCGCCCTCAAACGGCAATTGGAATACAGCAAGGCGGTCCTGATTAATAAAGCTGATCTGGCCGGCCCGGATCAGCTGGCGGAATGCCGGGCCGTCATCCGGCAGGTCAATCCGGCGGCTCTGGTGGCTGAGACCGTTTATTGCCGCATCCCCCTGGATCAGCTGCGCAGAGCGTTGGCGCCCGGATCACCGGGCCAGGAGGAAGGCCCCGCCGCCGCAGAGAGCACCAATACCCCGGAAAACCGGCCCAAGACCCTGACCTTGCGCACCGCAGAGGCGCTTCCTCCCCCAAGGCTGCGGGAATTCTTACAGACCCTGACGCCCTGGGCTTACCGGATAAAGGGATTTGCTGCTACTACCCAGGGGCTTTTCCTGGTCAGCTGCGTAGGCGAAGAGATCCAGCTGGAGCCGGCCCGGGAAAAAGCGGCGGACGGCGGAACGGCTCTGGTCATCATCTCCGCCGTAGGTATCCGCATCGTTTCCCTGGTCCTGACCCAGGCCCGCCAATTCTACAGCCGGCCTGTGGAATTGGGTGAATAAGCTGAAAATCGGCCTGGCTTCGCTTACCCTGCGAAACCAGGCCGATTATATTCATTCCTGTTATGCTCCGACTATCCTTTTCTTTTCTGTCCGGTTTTCTAAGCCGGATCCAAAACTCCCTTTCTGCTTCCCGCTTTTGGCCTTATCTTACCCAAGATGTTTTTCGAGATAATCATCGGCCGCCTGTCCAATAGCCACAAAATCATGGTTCCAATGAAAACAGGCCGAAATGGCCAGGTGCGGCAGCGGCACAAATCGCCTGCAATAAGGCGTAAGCATCTCCCGCAGCAGCTCATCGGCCAGGATAATGTCGTACTTCCCTTGCCGGGCGGCGGCAACCAGCTCGTCCTCTTCGGTCAGGTGTATGTCCCCGGGACGAGTCAGGCCGGGCTCCATTCCAAAAAAGCTGGCAACGTTTACATCACCGGCCCAACCGTCCCACAGCAGAGCCTCCCGCCAGCTGTTGGCGGTAAACTGTTCATGCAGCACCAGAGCTTTTCGTCCATTCCCCGGCCCAAGGGCTCCGGGGAATTTTTTGCCGGAAAGCTGACATTTCAGTCGTTTGATCCCCGCTTCCCCCACCGGAATCCCGGCGATGCAGGGCGTGCCGTATTCCTTTTCCAGCCAGCGGGCTGCCGGCAAACCGGAAGCGCTGACCACATAATTATACTTTGCCCCGGCTTGAATCGCCGGAAAATCTCCGCTCATACACCAAGAGGAAATCCTGGGATAACCCAACTCATGAAAGAGGGCAATCAGCGCGTCCATCTGTTTAGGACAACCGAGAGAAAGCGGCGTTCCGCCTAAAATGTTTATGTCGTATGGGGCGGCGGTTTCTCCCGGCGGCCGGGAAAAGCGCTTGGCAAGCGCCAGCATCGCCTCAGCCTGCCCCTGGTCATAAAAGGCGATGCCATGCGTGTCAAAGGGAAGAACGGGGCAGGACGTGCGTTTTTCCAGAATCCGCGCCAGGGCCGGAATGTCGGTGCCGATCACCATCGGCGCCGGACTGGACAAAAGAGCCAGAAAGTTCGGTTCAAGGTCCCTGATCACGCCCTCCAGCTTAAACAAAAGGTCCTCGTCATCTCCCATAACAACCTCCAGCTCCCGCAGATTGGAGGTGTAGATGGCGCTGCTGCCGCCAAAGCCCCGAGGCTCGTCATGGCAGATATAATTTCCGGTACAGCCGGTTCCATCATGAATGACGACGACGCCCCCCAGCTCGAAGAGGACAGACCCCACCCCGCTGTAATCCGGCGCAAGCGGCGGAAGTTTGAGAAATAAGCCTTTCATCTGGCTCCCTCCTTTCCCGCCGCCATGCGGGCAAACAGGTCTGTTACGCCCCGATAGCCAAAGGGTTCTTCCCCAAGGGGGTACAGCACCGAATGGGCCTGGGGGTTGAAGTACGCGGCATCCTCGCCGATAGCGATATCCACCGGACAATTCCCGCGGTTCTCCGCCCGAAGATGCACGTGAGTAGGATGATCGCCCGAATAGACCCGCAGGCCCGGATTGTGCCGGGCCAGCCACCGTATCGTTTCCATATCGTCAGGCGTTACTTTGTTTTTATAAAGCTGACGGACATTTACGCCATATTCGGTTAACGCCCTGGCAACCTCAAAGGGATTCCCGCGGATTGTTTTGCCGATGGCCACCCGCTTGCCCTCCAGCATCACGGCGGATCTGATAATTTCCTCCCTGGCCTGTTCAAGATAAGGCGTATCCTCAATATTAAGGTTAAGGGCCTTTCCCAGGTCCTGATAAGCCTGATGGATATTCTCCAGCCCCCAGCGAACCGAAAACACCAGATAGGGAATCTTCAAGCGGTCCTTTAACTGCCCTGCGGCCATTTTTGCGTTTGGGGTGATCACCAGATTCAGCGCGGCGCGGCCAAGCTCATCAAGCTCATCCAGGGTTTTCGTCTGATCGATGTGCCTGACCGGGCCGGCGCCGGCTTTTTGCAGCAGAGGATAAAGCTCACTGTCCCCATTGAGCGGCGCGCCGCACCCCAGCAGATTGACGCCGCCGTCGCAGGGTTTCCGCTTTTCCACAAAGGCGTACATACTGCACTGAATGCGGTTATCCGGAGATTTTTGGCTGTCAAACATAATCGGATCCATATAGCTTGCCCTTACCCGAATTCCGTAGCGCCGCTCCATTTGCCGCGCAAGGGTCTCATAGTCGGAGGCCAGCAGAGTATCCACACATGATGAGCAAAGGAAAAGGGCTCTGGGTTTTGGCTCCGCCTTTTTCAGGATTTCTTCCACGGCCTGCGGAATACGGTCGAGATGCGAGCCGTTCACCAACTCCTCCTCCTGGACGCGCAGCAGGTAAAGCCGGTCCTGGGTACCATTCCGGTATGCCCCCATCGAAACATGGCGGGCGCAGCCCGCCGGGGCAATAAAGAGTACCGCCGACTCCGGCACCTGCAGAGAAAGGGCGCAGATTCCCAGTCCGTCGACACCGGGAGCAATATATTTGAGATGTTTTTCCGGCATGATACGGGTGTATCGGCCCGGGTCCAACTTAATTTCCGCCAGTTCTTCAATTGTGATATATGCGGGGTCTTTCACGCTCTTTTCCCCTCCATTGACGCCATAAGATCTTCGACCTCCTGCCTGCTCGCACGCAGCCGGGGCCCCGGCGCCAGGCACTTCATCGCGCCGCAAGCACACGCAAAGCGAAGCGCCTCCTCCCGGGAGGCGTCCTCCAGCAGGTAACGGAGGATCAATCCGCCGCAAAAGCTGTCTCCCGCACCGGTTGTATCAATTGCCTTCACCGGAAAAACCGGCATACGCAAAAAGGAATCCCCATCATACCAGAACGCCCCCTGCCCCCCGGCTGTGCAAACGAGGCCATGCCGCGGCGATATGGTTTCCCACAGAGACTTCACGCACTCATCCAACCCCCGGTGGGCGCCGCCCAGCTCGCGATAAACATCCTGACCGGCGCAGATCAGGTCGGCCGATGCAAGGATTTCCTGAAACCTGGCATAACTCCCGGGCGTGCCGTGGGTAAAGGAGGGCAGGTTTTCCATTTGGTAGAAAACGGGGATTTCCCGTTCCTTTGCCATCCGGCACAGCTTGAGCGCCGGTGCGCCGGGAGAGCCGTCGGTAAAAAGGACCGAGACCCCGTCCAGCATTTTTCCGGTTATTTGGCCGGCGCTGAGAAGATGATAACTGTCGCCGGGATTAACAAGGATTGCCCGTCCTCCCTCCCGGCTTACAAACACGTAAGTATGCATGGTGGAACCTCCCGGCCTGACGAACAGCCATTGGTCGCAAACGCCGTCCGCGATCAGCTCACGGCGGAATTGTTCTCCCAGCGGATCTTCGCCCACCTGGGCCACAAGGGAGGTGGAAACTCCCAGATAAGAAAGGGTTACCAGAACGTTGGCGCAGCTGCCGCCGGAGGTGAGGCGCTCGGAACAGATGCGCTCAAATCCGTCATTCCGGGGGAAACCGCTGCAGCGAATGACATAGTCCATCGCTGTGGCCCCCTGTCCCAAAACCATTCCACCGCTCATTCTTCCGCCCCCACAAACACGGAGAAGCCTTCTGTCCGCATATTAAAGTCAAAGGGCTTTGATTGCCCGCCGATAAGGAGCAGCAGGCTGTCAGAAGCCTGCAATATTTTCTGCTTCAAATGACTCTCCTCCTTCTCAGGTCATCAGCTGCTGTGCTAAAGCGAGAATTCGCTGTGATACCGGTGAATCGGGATTTCCTTCAATCACGGTTTTCCCCTGTTCCTCATAAAGCTGGAAGCTGTCATCGCGGGGAATGTCCCCTAAAACGGGCAGATCGTGCTGGCGGGCAAAGGCAGTGACAAACTCCTTTTCCCGGGGAACATTCCGGCGGTTTAAAATGATCCCTTTAACCGACGCATAGCCCCGCTCCTTAAAATTATCTACCGCGGTACAAATATTGTTTGCAGCGTAAAGCGCCATTTTTTCACCGGAGGTGACGATAACGACCTCTTCGGCATACCCCTCTCTGATGGGCGCGGCAAACCCGCCGCAAACCACATCGCCCAGCACGTCGTAAAGCACGATGTCCGGTCGAAGCGTGGAGAAAACCTCCAGCCGCTCAAGCAAATCAAAAGTGGTGATGATCCCCCTGCCGGCACAGCCAAGTCCGGGCGTGGGGCCTCCCGCTTCAATACAGCAGACGCCGCCAAACCCTTCAATGACGATATCCTCCAGGCGGGCAGGCCCCTTATGCTCCTTCAGATAGGTCATAACCGGCGTAAGAGACCTCCCTCCCAACAGGTTGATGCAGGAATCCGCCTTGGGGTCGCAGCCAATCTGCATCACACGATATCCCAGGGTGGAGAGGGCCGCGGAAAGCGAACTGGTCATCGTTGACTTCCCGATGCCCCCTTTCCCATAAATAGCGATCTTTTTCATCGTACTTCCTCCCCAAACGATAAACTGCCGGCCAGCTTACCGTTGGCAATGAGCGAAGCAAGCTGCAAAAGGGAGGATCTGCCTTTTGAAAGGCGATCGATGGCCGCGTTTGCCGCCGGATGATAGGCCTCTCCCCGTTCCTGGGCGGCTTTGCCTGCCTTCCGGGCTTCCCGGATGATTCCGGCGTCCTTCAGGCGGTCGGCGGCAGGAATCCCCTGCAACAAAAGCGTCTGAGGGGAGACAGGTTGTCCCTGCCAGGCGCCCGACAGCGGTATTCTTTGATTGTCCAGTAAAAATCCGGTGCAGATATCCTCTTGTTTTCCCAGCACTTTTACCCCGTGAACGATCAGCCACTTTATGGTCGCCCCGATATCAATCACATCCTTTGGCGCGGTAGCCACCAGCACAATCGGCAGCTCAGCCAAAGCCGGCAGGTCTGGGCAGAGTTCCTCTCCCGCAATATCGCCGATTCCACCCATGCCGCCTGTCACTGCTACCGGAATGCTCAAATCCATCGCGGCCTCCATTGTGGCGGAGGCGGTCAACGCAGCGTCATCCCCCTGCGCCCGGGCCTGGCGGTATCCGGCCCGGTTCACCCGGCGGACAGTTTTACAACGGTCACGAATCGGCAGGAACTCCTCCAGCGTCCCACGGCGGAGTCTTCCTCCTTCCAGCCAGACAAGCCGCGGCTCTTTCCAGGGCCACAACTCCAAAAGCCTGTCGTTTGAAACAGAAGACAGCCCATGGGTCAGCAATGCGGTTTCAATTACAAACTCGGTCATGATTCAGCCAACCTCCTCTCTAAGATGCATTTTCCCATCAAAGTACTTGAACCCCGACACCAATAGCGCCGCCAGCACCGTCAGATAGGGCAGCGTCTGCAATAACTGCGTGGGAATGCCATAGTTGGTAAGTGTCATATTGAGTGCGTTAGTATAAGCGAAAAGCAGGCAGACCAGCATGACTTTAAACGGATTTCCCCTCCCCACAAGGATGGCGGCAAAAGCCAGGAAACCACGTCCCGAGGTCATGTTTTCAGAAAACATGCTTAGCCCGGACAGGGGCATGTAAGCGCCGCCCAGGCCCGAGAAAGCGCCCATGATCATTACGGTGATCCAGCGATACTTAAGCAGATTGACGCCGGAGGTCTGGGCGCCGGCCGGTGACGCCCCTACGCCGCGCAGCCGCAACCCGAAGGATGTTTTATACATCACGATATAGCCCGCCACAGCTACAAAATAAGCAAGATACACAAGAAAAATATGGCCGCTGAGCACGCCCCCCAGCAGGGGAATATCCTGAATCAGCGGAAGATGAATGGCGGGGAAATTGATGATGTCCGGGCTGAAAAAAAAGCCGCGTTCGCCAAACACAGTGGTAAGGAGCAGGGTCGTCATTGCCCAGGCGCCAAAATTGAGAGCGATGCTCACAATCATCGCGTTGGCCCGCAAATGAAATACAAAGAGTCCAAAAATTGCCGCCAGCAGCATTCCGGCCAGCATGGCCAGCAGCGTTCCCAGATAAGGGCTGCCGGTTAAGTAGCTGCCGTAAGCCGCAAAAAAAGCCGCAGAGAGCATAAAGCATTCAAACGCAATACAAAACGTACCGGTCTGCTTGCTGAAGGAACCGCCCACACCCGTTAAAAGAATGGGCGCGGCCATACGCAAGGTGGAGGACCAGGTCACCGGACCGAAAAGGATATTTAACACGGTCATCATGCCTTAACCTCCACCTCCTTTTTTCTCCACGCCGCCCGGCAAAGCGACAGCCTGTCCAGCAGCCATTGATAGTTAATGGAAACAAACAGCACAAACAGCATCTGGATAATGTTGACGGTCAGCCGGTTGAGCGAAGTGGTTCGCTCCATATGCATTGCCCCGGCCTTGAGGGCGCCCCAGATAAAGGATACCAGCACCACGCCGACAGGGTTGTTGCCCGCTACCCGAGTGATCATGATACCGTCCCAGCTGATGTTCTTGCTGAAATTGCTGGTAAACCGATGGTAAGATCCGCTTACTTCCACTCCGCCCGACAGACCGGCAATCAAGCCGGACACAAGAAATACCAAGAGAAAGCTCCCGGTAACATTTACCCCGCCCTGACGCGCGAACCGCCGGTTTCGTCCCATTTGGGTGAGCTCGAATCCCTTGATGGTGAAACGAAAAACGAACCAGGCCAGAGCCGCCACAGCCAATGCAATAAAGATGCCGGTGCTGGCTGTTGTCCCTTTAACCAGCGTGGCAAGCTGGGCGGAGCGCTCAATCTGCGGCGTGGTGCTGCTGGCGGAGCCGTTGGCCGCCTGTAACCCGCCCATGATGATCCATACGGTCAGGTAATCGGTGATCAGGACGGCCACAAAGTTGAGCATCAGGGAGGAGATAAGCTCGCTGACATTGAAATAGAGCTGCAGCAGGGCCGGAACCGCGCCGTAGAGAGCGCCCGCCAGCGCGGCAACGGAAAGGCAGAACAGTATATGCGGAATGTGGGGCAGCTGCACCGAATAGCCGGCAACCGCCGCCGCCAGAGCGCCAAAGTATAATTGTCCCTCGATGCCCATATTTCTTGCGCCTGATTTAAAGGCGACCATCGCCGCGATTCCGGCCATGAGGCAGGACGTCATCCACCGAATCGTCGTGGCGAAATTAGCCAGGCTGCCAAACGCGCCAATGGCAATCTGCTTCATCGCGCCAAAGGGACTCTCCCCTTGCGCTAAGATCAGAATACAGGCCGAGGCAAAGGTCATCAGCAGGGAAACCACATACTGTGTCACAACCGGAGGGATCAGCGGTTTATTCTTTTCGATCACTGCCATGCCCTCCCAACATCCACAAACCAAGTTCCTCTTCCGACAGGGCCCGGCTATTTCCCGGGGCCAGCAGAAGGCCATTGAACATCACAAGGATACGGTCGGAGAGCTGCATCACTTCATTGAGCTCGTGGCTGACCAGGAGGATTCCCACTCCGGATTTGGCAATATCCAGGATCTGCTTCCAGATAAACTCGATGGCCCCCACGTCAACGCCGCGAGTCGGGTCCTCAATAACCAGCAACTTTTTCCCTTGGGAAAACTCGCGGCCCACCAGCAGCTTTTGCACATTTCCTCCGGAAAGGTTCCGGATAGGCAGATCGATGGACTGCGCCTTAACGGAATAATTCGCTATCACTTTACGGGTGATCTGCCTTGCCTCTCCCTGAGGGAGAAGCGGCCCCCGCTGAAAACGGTCGAGAAGGTGGAATCCCATCACGACATTTTCCCACAAGGTGGATTCTCTGCTGGTGCCGACCCCGCTGCGGTCCTGGGCGACATAGCCGATGCCCAGCTTCCGGCGTTGGCCCACCGTAAGCCCGGTAATGGGTTTCCCACCGAACCGGATCTCTCCGGATTCCGCCGGCGTCAGGCCCACCAGCGCTTCCACAAGCTCCTTTTGGCCGGAACCGGCAATTCCCGAAATTCCGACAATTTCTCCGGCCCTTACGGAAAAGGAAGCGCGTTTCACCCGCTGAACCCCGCGGTGTTCACGCACCGTAAGGGAATCTGCCTCCAACAGCATTTCTCCGGGCTGCGTAATTTCTTTTTCCACCCGGAGGAAAACGTCCCTTCCCACCATCATGCGGGCAAGCTCTGCCTCATTTGTGTCGGAAGCGCAAACGGTTCCAACCACCCTGCCGTTTTTAAGCACGGTGATATCGTCGGCGATTTCCATGACCTCGCCTAATTTGTGAGTAATGAACAGCACTGTTTTGCCCTCGCTCACCAGATGGCGCACCGCCTCAAACAAGCCCTCGATCCCCTGGGGCGTGAGCACGGAAGTCGGTTCGTCCAAAATGATGATGCTGGCATTTTTATACAGGACCTTCACGATTTCCACCTGTTGCTGAATGGCGACCGGCAGTTGGTCCACCAGGGCATCCAGGGGGATCGGGAAATGGTATTTGTCGCAGATCTCCTCAATACGCTTTCGCGCGGCGGCATAATCAATAAAGGGCCCTTTTTGCGGTTCACTGCCCAGAATGATATTGTCAAGTACGCTCATGCCGGGGAAAAGCATAAACTCCTGATAAACCATACCGATTCCATGCATCACGGCGTCCCGGGGATTCTTAAAAACAACGGACCGTCCTTCCAGAATAATTTGTCCGGCATCCGGCTTTTGAATATCCGTCAAAATATTCATCAGCGTGCTCTTTCCGGCTCCGTTCTCTCCAATGATCGCGTGAACCTTTCCGGCCCGGACAGTCAAATCCACCTCACAGTTTGCTGTCACAGCGCCATAGGTTTTACAGATTCCACGCATCTCCAATATACAGCTGTCTTTCATCTGATCCCCTCTTGCCGAAAAAGCATATATCCAATAGTGCAACATGCACGGTACCTGATATCCGATACCGTGCATGAAAATCATTGCTCCGTTATTATGTTTCAGGCATTAGTAGTTAAGACGGTACTGGTCGTAGCCTTCAAAAACGTCAATTTTTCCGTTACGGATATCCTGCACCAGCTGCTTGACTTCTTCAAGAAGCTCGGGCGGGAGGTTCTGCTCATCCCGCTCATCATAAACGGCGCCGCCGGAACTTAAGTCAAAGTCGATGGATGTTTCAAACACGCGGCCCTGGGCGTATTCCTTTGCAAGGGTCTGAATAGCGATATCCATCGGCTTTACCGCGGACCAGAATACGCAAGGATCAATATAACCCTGCCAGTTATCGACGCCGATACAACGAATGCCGGCTTCCGCACAGGCCTGAATGACGCCGGGGCCACCGAGATAGGCGCTCTGATAAATAATGTCCACATCATTGTTCTGAATCATGGTCCTTGCGGTCTCAAGCCCTTTTACCGGATCAAACGGGTCTCCGGTAAAAGCCGAAATGACCTCTTTTCCCTTATTGGCGTAGTTAACGCCGGCTGTGTAACCATCCCTGAAACGCTGAATCTTCAGAATATCCTTGTGTCCGATCCAGCCCACAATATCTTTGTCTGTCATGTTGGCCGCCACGAAGCCGGCGACGAAGGATGACTCAAAAGGATCGACTGAAACACTGGTGCAGTTGGTCTTATCATGCTCCATATAGGTATCGAGCATAAAGATGTGCAGGTCGGGGTAGTCTTCTTTGAGCTCGTCGGAAAGATCCAGAGCCACCTGGCTGAGTTCATCGAACATGGTAAACATGGTGGTGTAGCCTTCGGCGGCCATGGCGCGGATCTGGTCCGGGTACTCCGCCACTTCCGAAGTTTCAATACACTTGATTTCCCAGCCCTCAGCTTCAAGCTTTTTCAAGCCGCTCCAGATCAGGTCGGTGAACTCATTCCCCAGCGGAGAGGTTGTGATAAAACAGGCCTTTTTCACAAAATCATCCTTTGTGGCATCAGGCGTCTGATCCAGCGGTTCTGTCACGTTCGGATTTGTCTGCCCTGCCCCCGGGTTGCTATTCGCTCCGCTGTCATTAGCGCAACCAGGAAGCGCCAGGGTTAAAATAAGGATCATGATGACCGCAAAGTGTTTTTTCATCCCTAAGTATCGCATTTTATTACACCCCTCGACTAAACTTGATTTTTAGTTTCGTTGTGTCGATATTAGCATAACGCTTTTCCTCCGTCAAATTAACGCCGTTTTTAATCGTTAAAAACCCGCAAAAGCCCGCTTCTGTATATAGAGTCCTTCCTTTGGCTTTTATTACTATATATAGTTTTTTTTATTTTTGAGCGCATTCTTTTTTCATCCGTATCATTTTTTCTTATTACTTAAGCTTCTTTATCGAAAAATAAAATAGCCTGGAAATGGTGCGCTTCTGGAAATTCTGTCTATTCCGTGGCATTTTCCAACAAAGTTACGGTGTCCCTCACCGTTTATTTCTGTCAATATGCCATAGGGAAGAATCCCCGCCGGTATGGCCCACAAACCGCGCCGGGTCACCGGGGCACTTAATTTCCGCTTGATTTTACAAAATCAGGCGGTTTTTATCCTAGAATAAAAGCCGGCTTTTTCTTATGCTGGAAAAAAAGGGTTCGGCCGCCGACGAGCCCTGAGCTGTTTAGTTAGCCGATCTGATCGGTATACCGAAAGGAGTTACCCCTATGGGCAAAGAACTGGTTTTTCAAACCCTGAGACATGAAAAAACATCCGCGGTAGCCTGGGTGCCTTTTGCCGGGGTCCATGCCGGCAAGCTGAAAGGCTACTCCGCCGAGGAAGTATTGATGGACGGGGACAAGTTGTTCGACTCTTTGATGGAAGTAAAAAAGCTGTATTCCCCCGACGGCATGCCCATTGTCTTCGATTTGCAGATTGAGGCGGAGATCCTGGGCTGTGAACTGTTGTGGGCCAAATCCAATCCACCTTCTGTGAAAACCCATCCCCTGGCAGGCAGCGAATACAAGATCCCCTGCAAATGCAAGATCCCCACAAAGGAATCCGGCCGTATTCCCATGATCCTGGACGTAATGCGCCGGGTAAAGGCGGAAATTGGCGACACTACCGCTCTCTATGGACTGGTCTGCGGTCCTTTCACCCTGGCCTCCCATCTCCGGGGCAGCGATATCTTCATGGATATGATCATGAACGAACAGTATGTCCGGGATCTGGTGGAATTCTGCAGCGAGGTCTGCATGCGCATGATCGACTATTACGCTGAAACCGGCATGGACGTGATTGCCGTGGTGGATCCTTTGGTCAGTCAGATCTCCCCGGAGCATTTTACCGCCATGCTGAATCCCAGTTTCACCGCCTGCTTTGACTACATCAAAAGCAAGGGCCTTTTTTCCTCTTTCTTTGTCTGCGGCAACGCCACCCTGCAGCTGGAAGTTATGTGCCATACCCATCCCGACTGCATCTCCGTAGATGAAAACGTGGATATCGTCAAGGGGAAAACCATTACCGACAAATACGGCATCACCATCGCCGGTAATATCCCCCTGACTACCGTGATGCTTCACGGCAACCAGCAGGATAACCGGAAATGCGTGGTGGACCTGCTGGATTCCATCGACCATCATAACTTTATCCTGAGCCCCGGCTGCGACATGCCTTACGACGTGCCCATTGAAAATACGATAGCCGCCATGCAGGCGGTAAAGAACACCGATATCGCCAGGAGCATGGTGGCGGATTATGAAGTCTCTTACGATGATACCGAAGTGGAATTGCCGGATTATGAGCACCTGGCCAAGCCTCTTTTGGAGGTCTTCACCCTGGATTCCGACAGCTGCGCCGCCTGCACCTATATGTGGAACAGCGTTAAGGACGTAAAAGAGCGGGTCTTCGGTGATAAAATCGACATCATCGAATATAAGTACACCATCAAGGAAAATATCGCCCGTACCCGGAAAATGGGGCTCACCAATCTGCCTACCCTGGTGATTAACGGAAAAGTAAAATGGGTCTCCATCATCCCCAGCCGTGACCAGCTGGTAGCGGAAATCGAAAAGCTGCTGTAAGAACCCACACTAATTTGAGTATATTAATACCATTAAGACGAGAACGCGAATTCACCGATTCGCGTTCTCTTGGTTATCTACTCCCAAAGCCGGGACTTGTAGTGCTTTTGGCCGTAAAGCAGCCAAAGGGGAGCTAAGGACGGCGGCCTCCGGCGATGTTTACCGGGATTTCATCATGTTTTTTCTGAAAATCCCGGTAAAAGTTTCCGGCAGTCTCCAGAAGGAGGATACCTTCTCACTTTTTCCACCATCGAAGGAAAAAGGCTCGTTGTTTCGCCCCAGCATCACGGCCGGCCCTTGCCGTCAAGGCAAAATCAGCGCTGCAGGAGAAATTTACCGGGATTCACTTTAAAAACAAAGGGATTTTCCGGTAAACAAAGGTCATCAGCCATGAGGAGCCGGATTCGGCAATACTAGCAATAATAATGGCAATAATACTAGCAATAATACTGGCAATAATACTGGCAATTCTCATGCTGAATAATTGCAGAGGATCAGCGCGTTATTCCTCCCCGCTCCCGCCTTCTATGCAGGCGGGATGCCGGACGATTCACAATCGGATGCCCGCAGCGGTAAAATTACAAATCCATAAAAAGGGCTGTCGCAAGCTTTTCCTCAACCAATTTGCGACAGCCCTTTCATCTGCAATCTGAAGCCGGGATATTATCCCGGCTATCCCGGCTACAGCCAGCGGATCAGTTTCCCTTCCGCCAGGGTGACCAGTTGATTTAAAGCGGTGATTACTATCCCGATCAGGATGATGCCCGCCGCTACGTTGGTATAATTGGCAAAATCCGCAAAGTTCCGGACAAAATAGCCCAGACCGCTGGTGGCCCCCATCATTTCCGCCAGCATTAAAAGCATGAAGGAAGTGGAAAGCGTCACCCGCAAACCGCCGATGACTCCGGGCAAGAGATAAGGCAGCACCACATGAAACATCATGGCCCCTCCCCTGACGTTTAACGCCCGGGCCGCATTCAGGATAGTCTTGTCCATGGCGGACACCCGGTTTATCGTGGTCATCAGGTTGGGGAGAAAGATGCCGATTACCAGCACCATGGCGGCGGCCCAGCGGAAACCGGGGGCCAAAGCGATCAGGTAAGGAGCGTAGATGATCGGCGGAATCGGCGCCAGAACCTTGGCTATAGGAAAGATCAGCTGCTGCAGCCGGGGAATCAACCCCGCTGTCACGCCCAAGAAAAGGCTTAACGGCAGGCCGACGCCAAAGCCCGCGGCCAAAAGGCTCAGGGAAGAGCCGATCCCTTTCAGCATCAACGCCCCATGCCGGTAGAAAGCAAAAAACACATTTTCCGGCAGGGGCACCAATATCCGGTGGGTCAATCCCAATTTGGCAGACATCACTTCCCAAAGGAGAAAAAAGCCGTATAAAAGAACAGTGATATCCCCGGCGGCCCGGCTGTTTCCCCTTCGGCGGCAGACAAGGTAAAAGGCCTGGATCAAAGCCAGGGCTAAAAGGAACAGCCAGGGAGGGTCGGCGGCCCGGCGGCCGGGCAAAAAAATCACCCCGATTAACACCGCGAAAAGCAGATGAGGCAGCAGCGGCCCCCGGCTTTTAGCAGAAGAATCCAAGGCATCCACCGCCTTTGGGGCCGGTTCCTCCTGCCGGCCCCTGATTCTGGAAAGAGGGATCAAAGCTCTCCGCCCCCTGAAGGAGGCCCGGCTCTTTTTCCGTACCGGCCGGCCCATAAAACAGGCGAATCAATTGGCGGCGCAGGTAGCAGCAGTCCGGCGAGGTCAAAAACTCTACCCGGTCCCTGGGGCGAGGCTCTTTCACCTGGAGGCAGCAAAGGATCTTCCCCTCAGCCAAAAAAGCGATCCGGTCAGCTAAGAAAAGCGCCTCATCCAGGTCATGGGTGACAAATACGGCGGTTTTCGGGCGGCAGGGCCCCGGGTCAGCAATACCCCCAAGGGCAGTTTCCGGCAAACCGCCGGAGCCCTGTCCGCCGGCGCCGGGCAAGCCGGCCGGTTGGCCAAGCGGATCCGCCGCCGGGCTGACGGCAGGACCAGATCCGGATCCTCTCAGCAGCCCGGCCAAAAGCTGCTGCAGCTCCAGGCGGTTTTTATGATCCAGGGAAGCGAAGGGCTCGTCAAAAAGCAAAAGCTCCGCATCCGTAGCCAGGGCGCAGGCCAGGGCCACCCTCTGCTGCATGCCTCCGGACATATGATTGGGATAACTCCTGCCTTCCTGTCCCAGGCCTACCAGCTCTAAAAATATCCGGGCCTGTCTTTCCGCTTCCTTTTTCGGTGTTTGGGGCCGGGTCTGCCGGATGGCAAAGGTGATGTTTCTCTGGGCGGTCATCCAGGGGAAAAGAGCCGGCCGCTGAAATACCATGGCCCGCCGGATACCGCTTTCCCAGGGTTTCTTCTTGCCAATGGTAATCTGTCCGGCGGTGCAGCGGTTCAGCCCCGCCAAAAGGCTGAGCAAGGTGCTTTTCCCGCCGCCGCTGGGGCCGATCACCGCCAGCAGCTCTCCTTCCCGAACCTGCAGGTCAATCTGTTGCAATACGGGAGCGGCAGCGCCGGGATACCGAAACTCCATATGTTCAATCCGGATGTCGCTCATCCAGTTCTCCTGCCTTCCCTTTCAGAAATTATTGGCCTGAAAAGCAGCCTCCAGCTCCGGCAAGGCTTTCCAGTCGGGGTAGCGTTCCGCCATGATCTTCAAGGCGTCCTGATAGATCGTGACGTCCACAGCCTCCTCGATTTGTTCTGGGGTATCGGCGGCGATATCCCCGTTGTCTTTCATCACCTGATAAAATTCCGCCACCCGGTTTTTGGCCGGGTCCAGGGAAATCTTCATCACTCCGTCATACATGCAGGCCTCTACGTAATCCCTGGGCTGACCGGAATAGGTCATTAACGTATCGATTACCTTTTCTTTATCCTCCAGATACAGCCTATACGCCTCGAAATTGGCCACCTCAAAGCGGACCAGGGCTTCCCGTTTTTCTTCGATCACCGCTTTGCCGGTAGTCTGGCGGCAGCAGACGGCGTCGGGGGCATACTCCCCTACATTAAATACGATTGCCAGCCCCTGCTTTACCGCGTTCTGCCCAAAGCCGCTGTTGGTAAAACCTACGTCGGCGGTGCCCTTGCTTACCGCTTCCACCACCGACTGAAAGCCGTCCAACTCCACAAAATCCACTTCATTATCCGTATCGATGCCCGCTTCCCGCAGCTTGCCTTTCATGATCATATGGCCGGTTTCCGCCCGGACGCAGGCTACGGTTTTGCCCCGGAAACCCTCCAGTTCTTTAAATTCCGCCGCCCTTTCCAGCAGAGCTACACATTGACTGCCCTCGGCGATGGTACCGCCGAAAATCACCAATTCCGCTCCCTGCGAAATAAAGGTGCAGCTGGGGATCACCCCAAAGGGCAAAACATCCAGCTTACCCAGGGTAATGGCCGTCAGACCGTCATTTAAGTTCGAGATATTTTCCAGGGATACCTCTACCCCTTCCTTTTCATAATATCCCGATTCATGGGCAAGTACCACCAGGGAAGCTTTGATGCCGGTGCCGATTTGTCCAACCTTCAGGGAATAAGATACGGCGGGATCCCCTAAGGCTGCGGCGGCCGGAGCCTGGTTTTGTTCCGGGCCTTGGTTTGCCGCTCCTCCCTGCACCTCCGCGGAACCGCCGCCGGGGACGGCAGCCCCCTCACCCCCGGCGCCGTTACCATTGGAGCAGCCCGCCAAGGCCAAAAGGATCAGAAATACCGCCGCTAATCCCCATAATTTATTGCTTTTTTTCATTTACTCCACCAACCTTTCCTTTTTCTCTTCCTTTGTCCGCCGGCCCGGGGCAAGGAGGCAAAATTCAGAACAGGTTATCCTGCTCCTTGCCAGAGCCGGCCTTCTGTAATAGGATAAAGACAGATCTTTCCTTCAAGGAGGTGTCCGTGATGAACACGGTGAAAACCGGCATAAAAGCCGCTCTGCCGGAAGGCAAATGCGCCTGTAAGGGCTCGTTTCTCGATAAATTCGTACAGCCCGCAATCCTGCTTTATCTTTATCAGAGCCAAAGCAACGGCTTCGGTATCCTGAAATACATCAACGGCCGCGGCGTGGCCTGCGACCCCGCGGGCTTTTACCGTACCCTGAAAAAGATGGAAGAGGCGGGAAAAATCTCTTCCTGCCGGGAGGAAGGCTCAGGGGAAAAGCCCGGCCGGATATACTCTATCACCGCCGAGGGCCGGCAGTGCCTGCGGACCTGGCACGGTACCCTTCTTTCCTACCGGCAGGAAATCAACGTTTTATTGGCCGACATAAAAAAAGTCCTGGATTGAGAGTGCCGGATTAAGCTTTAGATCTTCCAAGCCCGTTTACTCTTTGTTTGATAAACCGGCATTTTATTAGACCTGGTCTAATGGTCGTCCCCATCGTAGCACCGGCCCGCAGCCGGGTCAATAGCTTCCGGCCAACACCAAAATATCTTACCAAAAGCCGCCAAAACTGCACTAAAAAAGCTCCCTGGCGGGAGCTCTTTGACGGTCTTACGATCAAGGATAATCAAAACGCGGCTTACCAAGGTCATTTCCCGTAACCTAACGAAAGCTAAAAGCAGAGGCCTCCCAAAAGTTTTGCTCAACTCCCGGGAGGCCTCTGCTTTTTAACTATTTTCGGTACATTGGGCAATGTCTATCGGAAGAAATCTTCTCTTCCTTTAATTCACCGCCCGGGGCCTGATCTTACATCATGCCCATGCCGCCGGGCATACCGCCGCCCATGGGAGCGGGGTTCTCTTCGGGTTTGTCCACTACCAGGCACTCGGTGGTGAGCAGCATGGAAGCGATGGAAGCGGCGTTCTGCAAAGCGGAGCGGGTGACCTTGGCAGGATCGACGATACCGGCCTTGATCATGTCCTCATAACGGTCATACAGAGCGTTGTAACCTATGCCGGCCTTGGAATTCTTTACTTTCTCCACCACGACGGAACCTTCGGCGCCGGCATTGAAGGCGATCTGTTTTACCGGCTCTTCCAGGGCTTTGCGGATGATGCTGATACCGGTATTCTCGTCGGCGTCTTCGCCTTTCAGGTTCTTCAGGGCTTCCTGAGCGGCCAGCAAGGCGGTGCCGCCGCCGGCTACGATGCCTTCTTCCACAGCGGCCCGGGCAGTGTTCAGGGCGTCCTCGATCCGGTATTTCTTTTCTTTCATTTCCGTCTCGGTGGTGGCGCCAACCTGGATTACGGCTACGCCGCCGGCCAGTTTAGCCAGCCGCTCCTGGTATTTTTCTTTTTCAAATTCGGAAGTTGTTTCCTCGTAGAGGCTCTTGATCTGTTTGACTCTGGCTTCGATATCGGCTTTGTTGCCTTTGCCTTCCACAATGGTGGTATTTTCTTTGGTGACTTTGATTTTTCCGGCTTGGCCCAGCATGTCGATGGTGGCGTTTTCCAGCTTAACGCCCAGCTCCTCGCTGATGACGGAGGCGCCGGTCAGGATGGCGATGTCTTCCAGCATAGCCTTTCTGCGATCGCCAAAGCCGGGAGCTTTCACCGCCACACAGGTGAAGGTGCCGCGCAGCTTGTTCAGGACCAAGGTGGCCAGAGCCTCGCCTTCAATGTCGTCGGCAATCAGCAGCAAGGGTTTGCCGGCCTTTACAACCTGCTCCAGTACGGGGATGACTTCCTGGATATTGCCAATCTTTTTATCGGTGACCAAAACCAAAGCGTCGGTCAGATTGGCTTCCATCTTATCGGTATCGGTAGCCATATAAGCGGAGATATAACCCCGGTCGAACAGCATGCCTTCGACGATTTCCAGCTGGGTGCTCATGGTCTGGGATTCTTCTACAGTGATTACGCCGTCGTTTCCTACTTTCTCCATCGCCTCGGCGATCAGGTTGCCGATCTGGGCATCGGAGGCGGAAATGCTGGCCACTTTAGCGATATCTTCTTTGGATTCTACGGGCTTGGCAGCCTTCTTGATTTCCTCAACAGCCACATCCACAGCCTTTTCGATGCCTTTTTTCAGGATGATGGGATTGGCGCCGGCCACAACGTTTTTCAGGCCTTCACGAACGATGGCCTGAGCCAGCAAAGTAGCGGTGGTGGTACCGTCGCCGGCTACGTCGTTGGTCTTGGTGGCTACCTCTTTTACCAGCTGAGCCCCCAGGTTTTCAAAGGGATCTTCCAGATCGATATCCCGGGCGATGGTAACGCCGTCGTTGGTGATGGTGGGGGAACCAAATTTAGCGGATAATACAACGTTTCTGCCTTTGGGGCCTAAGGTAATCTTTACGGCGTCGGCTAAAGCGTTTACGCCGTTTTCCAGAGATTTGCGGGCTTCAACCCCGAACTGTATCTGTTTGGCCATGATGAATCAATCCTTTCTTATTTCTGTAGATTTCGGCTGTTTTTACAGGATGGCGTGGATATCCCGCTCGTTCAGCAGGATCAGGTCCTCGTCGTCAACCTTGATGTCCACGGCGGCATATTTGGAGAACAGAACTTTGTCGCCAACTTTGACTTCCAAAGGAAGTCTGCTGCCATTGTCCAGGACGCGGCCGGGTCCAACCGCCAGAATTTCGCCCTGCTGGGGTTTTTCCTTGGCGGTATCAGGCAGTACGATACCGCCTACCGTCTTCTGTTCGGCACTGATGGGTCTGATGATGACTTTCTCACCAAGGGGTTTGATGTTCATATGACAATCCTCCTTAAAATATGATCCGTCTCATTTGTTAGCACTCATCATGTTCGAGTGCTAACTACAGAAATAATAATAGCCAATTTCATTGAATTTGTAAAGGGGTTTTTATAAAATTTTCAGGGGTTTTATGATAAAATAGGAAAAGCCGATTCTATTGACGCCGCAGCCGGCCTTTCCCTGGGAAGTTTACCCAAAGGCTGTATTTTTATTCCATCGGACACGACCAAAGAGGCAAAGCAGAACTAAAACTGATTCGTCAAGGAGGCACTATTTATGGATTATTTTCAGGAAGCCTTAAAACTGCACCGGGAACATCAGGGAAAGCTGGAGATCAAAAGCAAGGTGGAGGTTAAAACCAGAGACGATCTGAGCCTGGCCTACACCCCCGGCGTAGCTCAGCCCTGCCGGGAGATCCACCAAAACCCCGACGCCGTCTATGAATATACCACCAAGGGCAATATGGTGGCGGTAATCACCGACGGGTCCGCCGTCCTGGGCCTGGGCAATATCGGCCCCAAAG
This sequence comes from Peptococcaceae bacterium, assembly GCA_034927285.1. GTDB lineage: Bacteria > Bacillota > Peptococcia > DRI-13 > UBA5745 > JAYFQF01. The sequence continues at coordinate 98,015 of JAYFQF010000001.1, read as the reverse complement.
CCGCCCTGCCGGTAATGGAAGGTAAATGCATCCTCTTCAAAAACTTCGGCGGCGTGGACGCTATTCCCCTCTGTCTGGATACCCAGGATACCGACGAGATCGTGTTTATCGCCAAAAACCTGGCTCCATCCCTGGGGGGGATTAATTTAGAGGATATCGCCGCCCCCCGCTGCTTCGAGGTGGAGCGGAAGCTTCAGGCGGCTTTGGATATTCCCGTCTTCCATGACGATCAGCACGGCACCGCCATCGTGACCAGCGCCGCCGTCATCAACGCCATGAAATTGGCAGAAAAAGAGCTGTCGGCGATAAAAGTGGTGATCAACGGCGCCGGCTCCGCGGGTATCGCCATCGCCCGGATGCTTATGTCCCTGGGGGTGGCGGACATCATTCTCTGTGACAGCAAGGGCGCCGTCTGCCGCACCGAAAAGGAAAGGCTGAACGCCGAAAAACAGGTCATGGCCGAGATCACCAACCCCCGGCTGATCACCGGCGGCCTGGCGGACGCCTTAAAAGGTGCCGACGTTTTTATCGGCGTTTCGGCTCCCGGCGTTCTGACCAGGGAAATGGTGGCCGCCATGGCACCGGATTCCGCCGTTTTTGCCATGGCCAATCCGGTGCCGGAAATCATGCCGGAAGAAGCCAAAGCCGGCGGCGCCAAAATCATCGGTACCGGCCGCTCCGATTTCCCCAATCAGATTAATAACGTCTTAGTCTTTCCCGGCGTATTTAAAGGAGCCCTGGCGGCCCGGGCAAAGGCCATAACCCAGGAAATGAAGATCGCCGCGGCTTACGCCATCGCCGGCGCCGTGTCTGCCGCCGAGCTTTCCCCCGACTGCATCATCCCCAGCGTCTTTGCCCCCGGCATAGCCGATCAGGTGGCTGAGGCCGTGGCCCGGGCCTGGAAGGAAGGCCTGGAAAATAACCTTCGGCGGGCGCCGTCGGCGCAGGTCCCGGTGCGTTAAAACAGATTATCAAAGCAAAGAATAAAGGAGGTCCGGCCTATGGATGGCCAATGCGGCAAATGTCCCATGCAAAAACGTCTTTGTTCCGATCCCCATATGGAAAAGGGCCCGGAGTTTTGCAGTACCCTGCTTTATGAGGATATTCTGAAGAAAGCCGACGCGCTTTACGACCAGGAAGGGATCCGTTCCTTTTCCGCGGCCGCGGCCCGGCAGGAAGCCTCCTGCTACGGCGAAGATCCCGGCGGCTCCGGCGAAAAGGTGCCGCTGAAATCCCGCATTCAGGAGATTATCGAATTCTGCCGGCGGCAGGGGTACCACCGGATCGGCCTGGCTTTTTGTTCCGGCCTGCGCAACGAAGCCCGGGTGGTGACGGAGATCCTGGAAAGCCACGGCCTGGAGGTGGTATCCGTCCTCTGCAAGGTGGGCCGCCGGCCCAAGGAGCGGCTGGGCCTGGCAGATTCCGAAAAAATCCGGCCCGGCACTTTTGAACCCATGTGCAATCCTGTCGCTCAGGCCTTGATCATGAATGAGGAAAAGACCCAGTTCAACGTAGTCATGGGCCTTTGCGTGGGCCATGATTCCCTGTTTCTGAAATACAGCGACGCCCTCTGTACGGTGCTGGCGGTAAAGGACCGGCTTTTGGGCCACAATCCTCTGGCGGCCATTTATACCTCTTCCTCTTATTATAAGTTTTTGAAGTAGGCCCACAGAGCGGGATAAGCGCTGAAGCCCCTGAGCGCCGGGCTCTTGGTTTGCCTCGGAAGTGAAATACGCAGAACAGAAAAGGCCCCGGAGCATTGGGCCGTGCCCCGATTGTCAGACAGTATGGTATACTGAATCACAATCAGGGTGCGGTGCGGTTTTGCTCCGGGGCCTTTCTTCCGGACTGCGGTTAAAAGTATTGGCTAATTCACGATCCTGGCAGCCTTGGTCTTTTTAATGGCTTCCGTCAGCTTGGGCACGATGGCCTTCAGGTCCCCTTCCACCCCCAGATCCGCGATTTCCATCATCGGCGCCGTGGCGTCTTTATTAATGGCCAGGATAAATTCCGAGTTTTCCATGCCGGCCAGGTGCTGGATGGCTCCCGAGATGCCGCAGGCCACATACAGGGCCGGCCGTACCGTTTTCCCCGTCTGCCCCACCTGACGGTCTTTACCGATCCAGCCCGAGTCCACGCCTACCCTGGAGGAGGATACCTCCCCTCCCAGCACGTCCGCCAGCTCTTTTAAGGGCTTATACCCTTCCGGCCCGCCGACCCCGCGGCCCCCCGACACCAGCACCTTGGCCTCCGTGATGTCTACGCTCTTCTTCTCCTCTTTATAAACCTTGAGAATTTCAATATTCATGTCCTCCGGCCGGAATTCCACCCTCACCGGCTCCGCCCGGCCGCTCCTCATCCCGTCTCTTTCCAGCATTTTCATGACCCCGGGCCGTACCGTGGCCATCTGGGGCCGGTAATGAGGGCAAATGATGGTGGCCATAATATTTCCGCCAAAGGCCGGCCGGGTCATCATCAGGTTTTTCGTTTCCGGGTCAATGTCCAGTCCGGTACAATCCGCCGTCAGCCCCGTGTGGACCCGGCCCGCCACTCTGGGCGCTAAATCCCGGCCGATGGAGGTGGCGCCGAAAAGCACGATTTCCGGTTCGTATTCCCGGATTATCTGGGTCAAGGCCTTAGCGTAGGGCTCCGTGGCGTACTCCTTCAGCATGGGATCCTCCACCGTCAATACCCGGTCGGCCCCGTACTGATACAACAACTGCGCCTTATCGGCCGCTTTGTCTCCCATGATTAATGCCACTACCTTTTGTCCCAGGTCCCTGGCCAGCTTGCCGGCTTCCCCCAAAAGCTCCAGGCCTACCTTCTGGACACGGCCGTCTCTTTGCTCGATGACTACGTATACGTCTTTTGCCACTTTGGCTTCCTCCTTCTCAGATCAGATTCTTTTCGTCCAGTTTGGCTACGATAGCCGCCGCCGCTTCCTCCGCCGACAGGCCCAACAGCTTGGACCCCTGACCCTTGGGGCTTTTGGTGAAGGATTTCAGCACGTTGGTGGGGGAGCCTTTCAGGCCGATGTGATCCGGGTTCAGGCGGTCCTTTAAGTCCTCGAAGCCCAGGATTTTTATTTCCTCCTCACAGGCCTCCACAATCCCCCGTACCGTCATATAACGGGGTTTGGCCAGCTCGGACAAAGCCGTCAGCAGACAGGGCGTCTTTACCCGGATGGTATGGCAGCGGTCCTCATACTGCCGCTTGACGATGAGGAATTCCCCCCCTTCCTCCACCCGGATTTCCTCGGCGTAGCTGACCTGAGGGACCCCCAGCTGTTCGGCGATCTGGGGTCCTACCTGCGCCGTGTCGCCGTCGATGGCCTGCCGGCCGGTGATGATCAAGTCATAGCCCAGCTTCTTCAAGGCCGCCCCGATGATGGTGGCTGTGGCATAGGTATCGGAGCCGCCGAACTCCCGGCCGCTGACCAGGACCGCCTGGTCACAGCCCATGGCCAGGGCTTCTCTCAGGGCCACATCCGCCTGGGGCGGGCCCATGCACAATACCGTGACCCGGCTTCCCGCCACCTGGTCCCTCAGCTCTAAAGCCGCCTCTATGCCGGCCTTGTCGTCCGGATTGATAATGCTGGGCACGCCCTCCCGGATCAGGGTATTGGTTTTCGGATCCAGCCGTACTTCCGTAGTGTCCGGAACCTGTTTGATACATACGACGATTTTCATGGCTCGCTCCCCTTCCTATTTCAGCTTCATGCTGCCGGAAATGACCATCTTCATCACTTCCGAGGTGCCTTCGTATATCTCGGTGATCTTGGCGTCCCGCATCATGCGCTCCACCGGGTACTCCCGGGAGAAGCCGTAACCGCCGAAAAACTGGACACAGCCCCGGGTGACCTCATTGGCCACTTCGGAAGCGAAGAGCTTACACATGGCTGCCGCCACGGAGTAGGGCTCGTGGTTGTCCTTTATCACCGCCGCCCGCCAGACTAAGAGCCTGGCGGCGTCCACCCTGGTTTGCATTTCCGCCAGCTTGAACTGGGTATTCTGGAAGGCGGCGATGGGCCGGCCAAACTGCTTTCTCTCCTTGACGTACTTGACGGTCTCGTTGATGGCTCCCTGGGCGATGCCCACAGACTGGGCGCCGATGCCGATCCGGCCGCCGTCCAGGGCCTTCATGGCGATCTTGAAGCCCTCGCCCTCTTTGCCGATCCGGTTTTCGGCGGGCACCCGGACGTTGTCATAGACTACCTCGCAGTTGGAGGCAGCCCGGATGCCCATCCGGGGAATGTTGGCGCTGACCGACAATCCCGGCATACCCTTTTTAACGATGAAAGCGCTCATGCCCTTGGCCGCGGGCACGGTTTTATCGGTAAGGGCAAAGACCAGGAAGGTGTCGGCAAAGCCGGAATTGGTGGTAAAGACCTTAGTGCCGTTGATCACGTAGTCGCCGCCGTCTTTGACGGCCACAGTGCGGGCCCCGGCCACGTCGCTGCCGGCGCCGGGCTCGGTGAGGCCGAAGCAGCCCACTTCCCGGCCGTCGGTGAGCGGCCGCAAAAACCGGTCTTTTTGTTGGTCTTCGGCAAAATCATTGATACTGGAGCAGCACAGGGAGGTATGGACAGAGAGGGTGATGCCGGTGGAAGCGTCCGCCTTGGAGACCTCCTCCATGCAGAGGGCGTAACCCAAAACGTCGCTGCCGCCGCCGCCCCACTTCCGGTCAAAGGGGATACCGAAAAAGCCGGCTTTTTGCATCTTGGCGACTAAGTCCTGGGAATATTCCTCGGCCTCGTCCATGTCCCGGGCAATGGGCCTGATCTCTGCTTCCGTGAATTTCTGATACAGCTCCCGCTGCAGCTCATGGCTTTTGTCTAGTTTGAAATCCATTCTTCTGCCTCCTGTTTTAGTCTTATTTGGCACGGAAATTGCATAATAAATTAAGTAAAACTAAGGGAGTGTTGTGCAATGGAAAACTTAATGGAACTGATGACCACCCGCCGTTCGATCCGTAAATTTCTCGAGGAGCCGGTTCCCCGGCAGGTGATCGAGGATTGCGTCGCCGCCGCCGCTTACGCGCCCTGCGCCTGCAACAGCCAGATGTGGCGCTTTGCTATAGTGGATGATCCCGGCCGGATCGCCGGTCTGGCCCAGGCGGTAGCCGACCATACCCGGGAATTTTACGGCACCGGCGCCGACGAGAAATTCATCCGGGGCCGGGTTCTGGCGGCTACCCACTTTTGTTACGCTCCGGCTTTGATTCTCGTCTGCATGGAACCGCTGACTTACTACGATCCCCGGGTGGTTCGCTATTTCAGGGCCAAAGGCTTCGATCATGAGGGAATGATGGCCCGCCTGGGCTATCCGGATTATCTGTCCATGGGGGCGGCCATTGAAAATTTACTGCTGGAGGTCCATAATCAAGGCTACGGCGCCTGCTGGATGAATGATCCGATCTTCAGCGCCCCGGCCATAGCCGCCTATCTTTCCCTGCCGCCGGCCTGGCAGCCCGTCAGCCTGATCTCTCTTGGCAAGCCCCGCTACCGGCCCCGGACAAAGCAGGTTAAAGGGCTGTCGGAGCTGCTGATCTACTGCTGATCCCGCAGGCTGCAGTATTCCTCCAGGGGCCGGTAATATTTGGGGAAAACCGGTTTGATATTTACCCCGGCCACGGGAGTGGGAATTCTGGCTACGCCGCCCTTGTGGGTGGCGGCAAGACCGGCCATCACTTCGTCGGCCTTGGCGGCGGGCATGGCAAAGGCCAGCTCATCATCGCCGGTCAGAGCGAAAATTCTCTCGCCGCCGCCGGGAATGATCACATTGCACTTCCCCTGGACCACAGGCACCACGATTTCAGCGCCGCAGGCCCCCCTGCCGGCAAAACGGGATTCGATATAACCGCCTTCCTGATGCAGGGCCCCCTGGACAAAGCGGGTGATCTGGGCGGAGTTGCCGTAGCATACCACTACGTCCGGATCAAAGGCGCAAAGATGTAAAGGCGACATGACGATACAATAAGTATCCGCCTTGGGCATTTTGGGCGTGCTGGACTGGGTTTTCACCGCCGCTCCGTCGTTATTTACATAAAGAGGTTTCACCAGGCTGCCGTTCTTAATGAAATCCGGTTCTTCTTTATAGCCCAAAATCACCTGAGCGATGGGACAGGCCTGATCCTGCTGGTAGAAAGCCAGGCTCCAGCCGTATTTGCGGACGATGGTCATTCCCTGACAAATGGCCAGAGAATGGCCCAGATCCCGGGTAGGCACCTTTGTCCGCTCCGGCAGCTCCTCTCCTTCCCGGAAAAATTTCACCGCCACGGGAAAGGTTGCGGGCCGGATATATTTGCTGATTGCTTCATCAATGGTTTTAGTCCATTCCGTCATTTTCAGTTCCTCTCTTTCCGGTACTCGGCCAAAGCGCTTTTCATTCGGTTCAGACCTTCCCGCAGAGTAGCCCTGGGGCAGGCGATGTTGATCCGCTCAAAGCCTTGGCCGGTCTCGCCGAACATATAGCCTTCATCCAGCCAGATCCTTCCTTTTTCCAGCAAAAGCTGATGGAACAGGCGGCAATCGATGCCGGTTTTGCTGAAATCCAGCCAGACCAGATAAGTCGCCTCCGGCTCCATCACGCTGATTTCCGGCAGGTTATCCCGCAGGAATTCCTTTAAGTAAGCCAGATTATCGCTCAGATAGACCATCAGCTGATCCAGCCATTCATCCCCGGACCGGAAAGCTGCGGTCAGGGCGGTAATGCCCATAGCGTTTGGCCGCATAATGCCTAAAGTATCCAAAAAATCGTCATAGACCTTTTTCATCGCCGGATTGGGGATAAACAGGCAGGAAGTCTGGAAACCGGCCAGATTAAAGGTTTTGCTGGGCGCGATACAGGTAATGGTCCGATTGGCGATCTCCGGTGAAAGGGAAGCCAGGCAGATGTGCCGGTATCCGGGATACACCAGATCGCAGTGGATCTCATCGGAAACAATGATCACGTCGTTGGCGATACAGATTTCGGCCATGCGGCGAAGCTCCGCCTCCCGCCAGACCCGGCCCCCCGGATTGTGGGGATTGCACAAATAAAAGAGCTTCACCTGCGGATCCCCGGCCCGGACCGCGAAGTCCTCGAAGTCCACTTCATAGCGGCCGTTTTTGATCAGCAGGGGACTGGCGGAGACCTCCGCCTGGTTTTTTTTCACCGATCCGAAAAATGGATAGTAAACCGGAGAATGCATCAGTACTTTTTCACCGGGCCTGAGATAGGCTTTCGCGAAAAAATGCAGCGCCGGCACAATACCCGGGCAGTGGGAATACCACTGCCGCTCCGGCCGCCAGCCGTGCCGGCGCTGGAAGAAGTCCTGAAGAGATGCCAGATAGCTCTCATCGGGCACCGAGTAACCGAAAATCCCATGATCGACCCGCCGGAGGAGAGCATCCAAAATGGGCTTTGCCGCCGGGAAATCCATATCCGCCACCCACATGGGCAAAACATCCCTGTCACCGGTATCCCACTTCAGGCAGCCGGAGCCTCTGCGCTCCACAACCTGATCAAAATCATATTTCATCTCAGCCGCCTCCTTTCCGTCTTAAGCCTGAGCCGGAAAAGCCGGCTCTACCGCTTCTTTGATGTACTTTACCGCCAGCTTCACCCCTTTAACGGTAATCGGCTCGCAAAGATGCTTCGGTGCGTCCTCGGGGGTAAAGGGGAAGGGCCGCAAGCCCTTGCAGACGATACTGCCCATTTCCTGCTCAAAAAGAGCCGCCCAGTCATGAACTAACCCGACCATGACCGGTTTGGTCAGTCCCCTTTGCTTGCCATAAATGGTAATAAACATCATCGCGCCGTCCAGAATACCGCACTGAGCGCCGTATTTTCCCGCCCCATGCATGGCGATAGCCGAATCATAGACCTGTTCCTGCAAAGGCACCCGGAAGATATCGCTAAGCAGGGTCAGGGTGCCTGTGGCGCAGTTGACGCCGGCTTCGTGATAAAAGTAATGCACCTTCTCCCTGATATACTGCTCTGTATTTTCTATCATTTTGCCAGCCTCCTTATTTTGCGGTGGACGTTTGGCATTTTGCCAGCAGTTCTTCCCATTTGCGGTCCACTTCCTGCTGGAAAGCTTCGATCATCCACTCGTTGCCCTGATAAAACATGTGCTTGAAGCGTCCCTGGGGCCGCAGATATTCCTCAACCGGCAATTTCTTTTTCGGCTGATAAGTCAGGCGATACTCCCCCTCCACAACTTCGAACAGCGGCCAAAAACAGGTATCCACCGCCGCCTTGGTGATTTCCAGCAGCCGGGACATTTCGTAGCGCCAGCCTCTGGGGCAGGGAGCCAGCACATTCAAAAAGGCTGGGCCCGGCGTATAGATCGCCTTGTGAGCCTTTTCATGAAGGTCCTTCATATTGGCCAAAATCGTAGTCTGGGCGGCGTAAGGAATGCCATGAGCGATCACGATATCGGTCAGACTTTTTTTATTTTGGGGTTTGCCCGGCACCGCCGACCCGGCGGGCGAAGTGGTCGTATCCGCAAACCGGGAGGTGGAGGAGGAACGCTGGATGCCGGTATTCATATATGCTTCGTTATCATAGCAGACATAGACAAAATCATGCCCTCTTTCCAGGGCCCCGGACAGGGCCTGAAAGCCGATATCATAAGTGCCGCCATCGCCGCCAAAGGCCAGAAATTTATAATTCTCCTTGACCTTGCCTCTTTTTCGCAGGGCCCGATAAGCGGTTTCTACGCCGCCGATGCTGGCGCCGGCGTTTTCAAAGGCGCTGTGCAGCCAGGAATCTTCCCAGGTAACATAGGGATAAGGAAAGGTGGCCGCCTGCAAACAACCGGTAGCGTTTACGATAGCCGCTTTATCTTCGGCGTCCAGGGCCCGCAGCACATTGCGCACTACTACCGGAGCGCCGCAGCCGGCGCACATCCGGTGGCCGCCGGCAAACCGCTCCGGTTTTGCCGTTTCCTTCTTGATGTCATATACCATGCTTTCCCCTCCTACTCTCTGACTGCCAGATAGCGATAACCGGCAGCGCTGTGGACCCTGGCGTTTCTACCGGCCAGGTCGTCGGCCAGGTCCGCGAAGACTTCCGCGATGTGCTCCGGTTTGACATCCCGGCCCCCCAGCCCGTATACGTAATTCATCATAAGCGGGCCGGCGCTTACGCCGTTTTGACACAGGGCCGCGCAAACATCGGCAAAGACGGGACCGCCCAGAGCGGATAACCCTTCCGATTTATCCATTACCGCCACGGCTTTGGCGTTTCGTATCGCCTGCATAAGCTCCGCCGCCGGAAAAGGACGGTACGCCCGGATCTTGACCAGCCCCACCTTTTCTCCCCGGGCCCGCAATTTTTCCACCGCGTATTTGGCCGTGCCGCAGGAAGATCCCAAAAGGATAAGAATTCTTTCCGCGTCCTCAGTTTTGTACGTTTCCAGCAGGTCATAGCGCCTGCCGCTGATGGTTTCGAACTCTGCCGCCACCTCTCTGATCACCTCTTTAGCGTCGATCATGGCCTGAGCCTGCTGCCGTTTATGCTCCATCAGGTAGACGGGAGAGTCGTAGGGCCCGAAAGCCACCTTCCGCCCGCTGTTCAGCAAAAACTCCTCAGGCTCATAAAAGCCGACAAAGGCACGAATACTTTCCCCGTCCAGCAGTTCGATATTTTCCACGGCATGGCTGGTGATGAAGCCGTCCTGGCAGGCCATCACCGGCAGCTGTACCCGCCTGTCCTCGGCGACGCGAACGGACATGATGTAGAGATCGTAAGCCTCCTGAGCGTTTTCCGCATACAGCTGGATCCAGCCGCTGTCCCGGACGCTCATGGCATCGCCATGATCGTTGTGAATATTGATGGGGCCGGTCAGCGCCCGGGTAACGCAGGCCATGGTGACGGGCAGCCGCAGGGATGAGGCCACATGAAGCATTTCCGTCATCAGGGAAAGGCCGCAGGAAGAAGTGGCGGTACAGCTTCTGGCACCGGCAGCCTGGGCCCCGACGCAGGCGGACATGGCGCTGTGCTCGGATTCCACCGGAATAAACAGGGTCTGGGTTTCCCCATTGGCTACATATTGCGAAAAATACTGGGGCACCTCTGTGGAAGGCGTGATGGGAAAGGCCGCCATCACGTCCATATTCATTTCCTTCATCGCCAGGGCGATGGCTTCGTTGCCGGATAATCTGTCTTTTCTGTTTGCCATTTTACTCTCCTTATTTCTGCTCTTTGACCATGGTGATGGCGGCGAAAGGACAGACCTGCCGGCATACGCCGCAGCCTTTACAGTGGCTGTAATCAAAGTCCAGCCTCTTACCCGCCGCCACCGGAATGGAGGAATCGGGGCAGACCGGCGCGCAAAGCAGGCACTGCCTGCATTTTTCCCAATCCAGCACCGGCCTTTCCGTGCGCCAGTCCCCGGTTTCAAACAGCTTGGAGGTACCGCCGCCGGTGATTCTGCCGGCCACCGTGATCTCCCGCCAGGTGACCTGCTCGTTGATCTCTGTCTCTGCACCCGGATGTTTCATTATTCCCGCACCTCCCCAAAGGATCGTTTCAGCACTTCCAGATTGCCGGCGGCCACCTGGGGCTTACCGGCAAACTTATGGTTCAGCGACGCCTTCATATTGGCGAGAAAAACCTCTTCCGGCATACAGCCGGACAGCTTTACCATAGCGGCCAGCATCGGCATATTGGGGAAATAGCTGCCCAATATTTCTTCGGAGATTTTCCGGGCGTCAATCGTACAGATTCTGCCCCGGTAGCCGCCCAAAAGCTCCCGGGCCTGTTCCGGAGACCTGGCCGTATTGACCATAATGCCCCCTTCGGGGCTGAGGCCCCTGGTCACCGGAACCGTTTTCAACAAAGTCTCATCCGCCACCGCCACATAATCCGGCTCGTCAATATTGGAATGCAGCAAAATCGGCTGCCGGCTGATCCGGTTATAGGCGGTCACCGGCGCCCCCATCCGTTCCGGGCCGTATTCCGGAAAGCCCTGGACAAAGCTGCCGGTAACAAAAGCCACGTCCGCCAAAAGCAGCGCCGCCGTCTTCATCCCCTGACCGCCCCGGCCGTGCCAACGCAGTTCGATGATTTCTTTCATGCAAACCTCCCTGTTTCTTCATCGGCCAACAAGTTTGGCCGCGCCTATTGGACTTGGTCCTGTAAAAAGCGATTGGGGCTGAAGGCGTCGATGGGGAAGGAGGGCCGGCCATCCACGACCATCTCCGCCACCAGGCGGCCGGTCACCGCTGAAAGCGCGATCCCATCGCCTTCATGACCGGCGGCCATAAAGAAGCCGGGCACACCCCGTACCGGGCCGATCAGCGGCAGGCCGTCGGGAACAAAAGGACGAAAACCGGAGAAGGTACGGATAGCGTGGGCCTTTCGCAGGGCCGGCACATACTTGCAGCCGTCCTTGATAATAACCTCGATTCCTTCCAGGGTTGTGCTTTTGTCGAATCCGACAAATTCCCGGGTAAAGCCGATCAGAATCGTGCCGTCCCTGGTCTGCTCGATGCAATAGCCGCAGCCCAGTCTCTTGATCCGCTCATCAGTGATCAGCTCAGGATGATGCTTGATCACCATGTACATCCCGCTCTGCATGGTGGTGTGGATTAAAGGAGCCATGGGCTCCGTCACCACCAGCTGCCCTCTTCTGGGCTGGATGGGGAAGTCCAGTCCCGCCATAGCGGCGATTTGCGCCCCCCAGCAGCCGGTACAGTTAACCACCATATCGGCGTAATAATCGCCCCGGTGGGTTTTTACGCCCACTACCGCTTCCTCTTGAAAAAGCAGGCCTTCTACCGTGGTGTGCAGCAGGATTTCCGCCCCCAGGGCCCTGGCCTGTCTGACGTAGGCGTAGACGGTTTTAAAAGGGTTGACCTGCCCCGCGGAGGGGCAGTGCAAAGCGCCGACCAGGGACGGGGAAAGGGCCGGCTCATAACGCCGCACTTCGTCAATCCGCATCATCTTGACTTCCAGGCCGCCTGCTTTTAATTCCTCGGCGTTATTGCTGACCAGCTCATAGGCGATCTCGTTTTCGCAGGGCTGAAAGCCGCCCCGGTTTTTCTGGTATTCCAGATCCGCTGCCAGCTCTTCCTCCAGGCCGTCCCAGATCTCCTGGCTTTTCAGGCAAAGGGCCAGATGGAAGCCGGGCTTTTTGGTGTGCGGTGTGATATAGGCGTCACAGGCGCCTGAGGTCCCCGTACATAAATCGTTCTTTTCTATAAGCAGCACCCGGCGGCCGCGCCTGGCCAGATTGTAGGCGCTGGCCGTTCCGATAATGCCGCCCCCAATGACGATAACATCCCACTTATTTTTCATCCGCGTCACCTTCCACAACGCCCAGGCTGATGGGCCGCACCGGCGCCCTGTGGGCAGCCGGCAGAATTTCCTGCGGCGCCTTTCCCGTCAGCTCGGCAATCTTCTTTTCCACTAATCTGGAGCAGGTCTTGCCCTGGCAAAGGCCCATACCGGCTCTGGTTCTTTTCTTTACGCCGTCCACCGTGTCGGCGCCCTCGGCAATGGCCTGCTCCACCATCGCCACTGTCACTTCCTGGCAGCGGCAAATATAGGTTTCCTTCAATCTCAACGCCTCCTTGATCTGTCCATGGCCGCAAAGTCCGGCAGTCATCTGGGCAGCCGCTTCATCCCCCGGGCTTCGCCCGCCAATTCCCTGGCCACCGCCATTTGCACTACACAGGTGCGCATAAACTGCTTGGGCTGCCGCACCCGCAGGATCCGGCCCTTGCCGATCACCTGTCCGGAGCGGTTTACCGCCTCCACGATGGCTCCCACCTCCGGCAGGGGCCGGTACTCGTAAGGGAACTCCACGGCCGCTTCCTGCCGGCTGTAGGTCATGTCTACCGTAAAAATAGCCAGCCCCGGGCAGGCGGCCACACAGGTACCGCAGCCCGTGCATTTCTGTGCATCCAATACCGGCAGATTGGTGATCTGATCGCCTACCTTGATTGCGCCGAAGGGACAAGCCGCCTCGCAGGGATTGCAGGGGATTTCCTGTACGCATTCAATTACCGCCACCGGGCCCTTGGCCAGCCTTTCCTGATCGGGCACGCCCCCGGCCTGCTTCAGTTCTTCTTCTGAAGGCACACCTGTATAGACAACACCTTTAGTCATGCTTTTCGCCCTCCGTCGCCATTGATTTCCGATAGTTGTCCATGGCCGCCAGCTGCGCGTCTTTGGCCTGCCGGCGCTTTTCCCCGAACATCCCTGAGCGCAGGGTATTCAGCCGGGCCAAAATCGCCGCCCGCTCCGCCAAAGCCCTGGCTTCCGGAAGCAGCCCCAGGGAAACGGCCGCGGATAAGCCGGCCAGATTCCCCTCTTCCATGGCGGAGGAAGCTTCTTCCACACCGGTTACGTCGCCGGCTACATAGATGCCGGGAACCGTCGTTTCCATATTTTCGTCATGCAAAGGCACATGGCCGCCCAACACGGGGATGAACTCAAACTGGCAGCCGGCCATCCAGGCAAGCTCGGCCAGGGGATTCAGGCCTACGGCCAGACAGACGGTGTCTACCTCCAGCTCCTGCTCCGAGCCGGGGATAACCTGCCATCTTTCATCCAGGCGGGCGATGACCGCCTTTTCCACTTTGCCGTCGCCCAGAACTTCCTTGACGGTATGGCCCGTCAGGATCGGTACGCCGGCCCGTCTTACCTTGCCGGCGTGAACGCCGTAACCGCCGATTTTCGGCGCTGCCTCCACGATAGCCGCCACCTCCGCGCCGGCCTGCAGCAGCTGATAGGATACGATCAGCCCCACGTTCCCGGAGCCGATCATCAGAATCCGGGTTCCCGGCAGTACCCGATTAACGTTGATCATGGTCTGGGCCGCGCCGGCCCCCATGACCCCCGGCAGCGTGCTGCCGGGGAAGGCCATGTAGTTTTCTTTGGCTCCTGCCGCGATAATAATCTTCTTGGCGCAGATCCGGTAATGGTGCTCACCGGAGATCACGCCGATCTGTCGGTGTTCAAAAATCCCATAGGCCACGCTGTCAAGCATTACCCGGGCCCCGCTTTTTTCTACCTCCTCCAGCAGCTCTTGGCCGATCAGATAACCCCTGACGCCGGCTTTATGCTCCCGGGAGCCAAAAAATTTGTGGATTTGCTTAAACAGCTGACCCCCCGGCTTTTTATTTTCGTCGATCACCAGCACTCTGGCCCCGGCAACCGCCGCCTGAACCGCGGCCCGCAGGCCCGCGGACCCGGCGCCGATTATGGCGACGTCCGTCTCAATTTGCTTCATTTCTGCGCCTCCCCTGTCCGGCCATAGCCGTTCTGACTTTCTACCCGCATGCCGTCCCGTACACAGGTTACGCAGGTCCGGGTATTCGGCTGGCCGTCCACGATCATCATACAGTCGGTGCAGCGACCGATGGCGCAGAAGATACCCCGGGGCTCGCCGGTCTTTACGGTTTTTCGAAAGGAACGGATGCCGGCGCTCATCAGGGCCGCCGCCACCGGTTCGCCTTCAATGGCTTCAATGGGCTTACCATCCAGATAAATCGTGACTTTCTTTTCGGTTATTCTTTCTTCGAGAATCGGGTGATCGACCACCCGAAACCGCTTTTGCTCAGACATGGATTTCCTTCCTCCCTTGTTAAAAGGTGGGCGGGTACTGCGGCCTACATGTGGCCGCAATACCCGGTTTTTACCACGGCGTCGTGAACGTAGTCAATCAGGCCGATCACATCGAAAACCGGCAGTCCCGTGGTTTCCTGAACCGCTTTGCTGAAAGGCGGCATATTGGTGCACTCCAGGACGACGGCTCCGATATCGGGATGCTCTGCTACCATTCTTTGCGCCACTTTCACCATTTCTTTTTCCGCCAGCGCCAGATCGATGTAATCGTAGCCCTTAAAAAAGGTCTGGCCAAACTCCGTATCCTCGATGCCGTAAACTACTTTCCGGTCCGTTTCCAGACTGACTCCCCGGAAATGCTTTTCCCCCAGCGAGGAAGCCTTGGCGGTAATGATCCCGATCTTTTTGTCCGGGGCCAGCATATTGCTGACCAGCTGAGCCTGGAGCAGGCTGGAGGAAATCACCGGGATATCCAGCTCCGCGGCGATTTCTTTTTGAAAAATCGCCATGAAGCCGCAGCTGGTCACCACCGCTTTGCACCCTGCGGCCTGCAATTCCCGGGCCCCTTCGATAAAGGGCCGGATCAGGGCCGGGTCCTGCTTTAATACCACCGAGTCCGCATTCGCCTCCTTAACTGTCTTAAACACCACCGGATACTTAAAGGTGGTGGCGTTTCCGATGTCCCCCGGCACCCGGGGGAAATGGGTATCCAGCATCAGTATGCCGATGGACTGACCGTAATTGACCGTATTTCCTTTGACGATTACCATTTTTTGTCCTCCCAATTTTTCTGTTATCATCAGGCAGCCGCGCTCTAGACGAACAGCAGCAGCACACCGAAGCCATACAGGAACAAAAAGCCGGGTAAAGATGTCATCATGGATTTGACATAATTGCATTCTTTATTGATTACGCCGGTCACCAGGCCCACCACCACGATGGTGCAAAGGTCGGTAGGGGGAAATGCCTGGGCGGCCATGGCGATATGGGAGCCTGCCAGGGCGACCCTCTCCGGGGTCATGCCGGTGGCAATCAGCGCGGGACCGAAAAAGGACAGGATTGTATTTTGAACCGTGGATTGGGAACCGGTGATCATGCCCATCAGCCCCATGGCCAGGGAGCCGCCCAGCTTCAAAACCGCGGTGTTCAGGGTAACTGCCCAGGCGGCGATCTTATCAATCAGCCCGCCGGCATAAAAGCCGCCCAGCATCAAGGCGCAGCAGACCTGTACGGCGCCGCAGGGGATAAATTTCTTGAAGCCGACTTTAACGATATCGCCGATACCCCTTTCCCTGATTTTTTTATAGAAAAAGGTGACGATCGTAACGGTGATCAGCGACAGCACAATCAGGTTGGACATGCCGCTTATAAACGGAATTCCGTTAACGGCCTTGATCAGCGGCGACCAAAGCATGCTGACAAAGTCAAGATCGGCATCCCAGGGGCCGAAGCGCAGAATCATGATCAGCAGGAGAAGCCCCATCGGGACCAATACCTTCCAGCCTTCTTTTAATATCTGTCCGGCCTTTTTCTGGGGGATCAGGTGGGCGGGAAGCTCTTTGATCTTGACAAAACGGAAGGCATAATAAGTAGTGATGACGACGCAGCAGGCAGGGACGGTCAGAAAAGACCACTTCAGCACCGTGTCGTAATCCGCGCCCGCCAGTGAGGCGCTGAGCACAATGCCGTTGGACATAGGAGGACATAAGGAGCCCAGCAAAGCCCCCAGCACCAGGCTGGCGGAGATCTCCTCGGGCTTCAGCCCAAGATCAAACAGCGGCGATATACAGAGTACGCCGACGACGCTGGCCACAGACAGGCCTTCGCCCAGCAGGGCGCCGAAGATGATCATGGCTACCATGGCGGAAACATACAAGCCCTTCGGGGATTTGCCAAAGGCCGCCCGGCAGGTATCCAGCACCGTATCCATGGTGCCCATCGTCAGCTGAGTCTCCGCGTAGATCATACCGAAAATGGCGATCAGGATGACCCAGGACAGGCGATTCAGACCGTCGATCCAGGCCATCAGCCAGTCCATGGGACTGTAGATGCCGCTGAGCAAAAGCGCCGAAGCGCCGGCCACTAAAAGCGCTACATGGATGTTGCCTCCGATATAGGGGATTTTTTTTACCAGGACAATAATCAACAGCAGGGAAATAGGAATAATAACACTGATCATACAAATTCTCCTCTTCTCTTTACTACCTGATTGCCACTGTGTTTAGCCAAATTGCGTTTTCCGGCCCCCTCTGCCCTCCTTTCCGCCGGTCTTGCCCTGTCTGAACGCATACTCTGTGCCAAGGCCCTCTTGTTTCAGCGCCCTTACCGCCCTGCCGCGCTAAAAATTCCAAAATTTCTAACTTCTTGGAAATTGGAAATCCCGGCATTTTCCGGCCCCGGCCAATTTTCTGATCAGGATTTCCAGGTGTGGAAAAGAAAAAAACTTCTTCGAAAAGAGAAAAAACTTTTCTCGATTCAGAAGAAATTTTTTTCAGGCCGCATCAGCGGGAAATTTCCAAAAAAACATTCCTCATTTTTATTTTTTGGAAATAGAAAATTGGAAACCTGCCTGCTCTGCGGCTACCTCAGATTGATCTGGTATTTTTTAATTTTATTGTATAAAGTGCTCAGCGAGATATTTAATTCCCCGGCCGCCCGCTTCTTGCCGGCCACGGAAAGGCCGTGAATCCGCAGGGCCTGAATCACCAGATCCTTTTCATTCTCCATCAGATTAATGTTTTGGTTAAGAAGCCTGGCGGCCCGTTCACTGGAATAAATCAGGATCAGGTCCGGCCCGATCACCGGATCTTCCGTAAGCAGCACCGCCCGTTCAATGACATTGCTCAACTCCCGGACATTACCGGGCCAATCGTAACGGTTCAGTTTTTCCATGGCAGTGACACTGAAGGTACAGTTTTTATTGAACTTCTGATTCTTTTCCCTTAAAATCCACTGGGCCAAAAGACGAATATCCGATTTTCGTTCTCGCAACGGAGGGATTTTAATGGGAATAACATTCAGCCTGTAATACAGATCGCTGCGAAAAAGTCCGGTCCGGATCTTTTCCGGCAGATTGCAATTAGTAGCGGCGATGATCTGCACATCGATCCGCTTTGGTGAGGCGCCGCCCAAACGCAGAACCTCCTTTTCCTGGAGCACCCGGAGCAGCTTAGCCTGTAAGGGCAGGCTCATATCGCCGATCTCATCCAGGAAAATCGTCCCCTCATTGGCCAGTTCAAATTTCCCCATTTTTGCCGAAGATGCTCCGGTAAAAGCCCCCTTCTCATAACCAAACAGTTCGCTTTCCAGCAGGTTCTCCGGAATGGCCGCACAGTTCACACCGATAAAGGCCTTATTCTGACGGCGGCTCTGATTATGAATGGCCTGGGCGAATAATTCCTTTCCCGTGCCGCTCTCTCCCGTAATCAGTACCGTGGAGGTGTTGCTTCTGGCAACCTTTTTGGCCAGGTTTTTAAGGTTTATCATCTCCGGACTCTCGCCAATGATGTCCTCAAAGCTGTATTTCGCCGCAGCCAGAGCATTGATCCCTTTTTGCAGGGAATCAATAAAGGAACGGCTTTCATCCAGCTTTTTCGATAACCTCTTCACGTCGGAAATGTCCTGAAACACCACTACCGCCCCGATCATTTGCCCATCCACAATCATAGGCGAGGCGTTGCAGATCACATCCACCCCCGTATCGGTGACCATAACCTTGCCGAAAACCGGCTGCCCGGAGCGGTGCACTTCCGCCAGGGCCCCTTGGGAATATATTTCGAAAATATTTTTACCCAGCCGCTGGTCCGGTGTGATTTTTGTCACTTCGGTAAAAGCTTTATTGACAAAGGTAATCCTGCCTTCCTTATCCGTCACTTCGATGGCCTCCCGGGCAGAGTTAAATACCGCGTTCAGCTTTTCCCGGTTGGCTTTCAGTTCGTCAACCTGAAGCATGAAGGTTCGATACGCCATAGCGAAATCCAGAAAAAAATCCAGCCCCTTTCCTTCCAGGACAAAACAAGGCAGGCCTTTCCCGGTCAGTTTTTCCGCCGTAGTATTTGCCAGGACATCCGGTTTTTCCGCCGCCAGGGCCACC
The DNA here is from genome assembly GCA_034927285.1 of Peptococcaceae bacterium. Lineage (GTDB taxonomy): Bacteria > Bacillota > Peptococcia > DRI-13 > UBA5745 > JAYFQF01. Next base: position 79,361 of record JAYFQF010000001.1, on the reverse strand, counting down.
GGCAGACTGCCATAGACCAATTCCCCTTCTTTTTCCTGAAAGGCAGCGTTTTCTGCCTGGGGGTCAATATAACCGATGATCTGGATCATATCCCGGAAAATGTTTCCCAGCTCTTTGAGGTGTATCGCCTGCTCGTTGAATCCTGCCACCAAAAGCTTATATTTCTTGGTCAACATCATCTCTCCTCCCACTTTCCTGCTCTGCAGAGCAGATCCTTCTGCCGCCGGAAGCCGCCCTTTTGCCGCTTACCCCCTTTACCTTTTAATCCTGCATAAAGCGTACCGCCTGACCCTCCTCCGGCTTCCCCGGGATTCCTTAACCATAAGCCAAAACCCGCAGCTTCCGGATAAATTAAGCAGCGATTCAAAAATAATACTGCCGCGCAATATTTTATGAAGACCATTAGCCTGTCTATGAAAATCATAGGGGGAAGGAGGGATTCAGGCAAGAAAAAACCGGCCCAAATCAGGATCGATCTTCCCTTTTCAGCCCGGTAATATATTCCATTTTTCAGTTTTCCTTCTTAGACTGCCCGGAGCCAAGGGAACGGGCTATCGGCCTCTGTTTTCCTTGCCGCACAAAAAAACGCTTCCGCCAAAAGGCGGAAGCGCAGTCAAAAAGAAAATCTGAAATAAAATTATTTAACTTTAACGATTAATTCCACTTCGCAGGGAACGTTCAAAGGCAGTTCGTTTACGCCGACAGCGCTTCTGGCATGAGCGCCTTTTGCGCCGAACAACTGACCGATCAGCTCGGAAGCGCCGTTAATGACCTTGGGCTGGCCGTTGAAGCCGGGAGCGCTGCTGACGAAACCGACAACTTTGATTACCTGCTCAACATTGTCCAGATCGCCGGCCAGATCTTTTACGATAGCCAGGCAATTCAGGGCGCAGATCTTAGCAGCTTCATAAGCGTCTTCAGGGGAGCATTCGCCGCCAACATGGCCTTCATAAGCGACTTTACCATCAACAAAGGGAACCTGACCGGCGGTATAGATATATTTACCGTCTTTTACACCGGGAACATAAGCGGCAACGGGCTTGGCCACGCTGGGAAGTTTGAGACCCAATTCAGCAAGTTTCTTTTCAACCTGAGACATGATAGATCATCCTTTCAATATAAAAATAATTTGGTCAGCCTGCCAGTTAGCCTGCCGGCAGAAACCGGCAGGCTAAGCAAGCGGGACTTAACTCAGTCACTATATATTGTACAACAACTTTTACGAATTAGCAAACCTTTTGATTGTAAACGCCTTCCACACCGGCCTTTTTCACTCTGTCCTTAATGGCGGCTACGTCGGTGGTGTACAGACCCAGTTCCTGCATCCGTTTGAAGTAAACGGAGCCGGAGAAGGTGTATTTGAATTTGATCCCATCTTCGGTACGCATCTGCTTGCCGACATAGTCGATAGCATCGCCGATGGCCAAAGTGGTGGGGATCTCGATCAGTTCTTTGCCTGCGGCATAACGGACGGCGTTGGCGCCGGCCAGGTAACCGGTGACGATGGCTTCGGTATGACCAACCAGGAGCCCGGCTTTTTCACCGCCGCAGAAGAGGTTTTCCACACCCTCAACCTTCAGGTGGTTGTCCCGGTAAGAAACGGCCATGTAACGCATGGAGTTGGCTCTGCCGCCGGCATAGGGATCTTCGAACCGGGCATCTTCAAAGCCGGGAATCTGACGCAGGTTGTGCAAAGGATAATAAGGAGTCATCAATTTGGCATGACCGGTATCCAACAGGATGACATTCTGTTCAAACTCCGGCAGGGCGTACTGCTGGCAGGCTTTCTTGGCCAGAACGCCGGATTTCCGCAGATGCTGGGGAATGGGGATAACCGCCACGCCCTTGCTGTTCAGCTCGTCCTGGATTTCCTTGGAGAGAGATTCTTTGAACAGCTTGCAGGAACCGGACATGGCGCCGTAGGAGCCGTCGCCTTTTTTGCCCATGAATTCGGGAGCGCCGGCTTTGCCGGCCAGGCTGACCCGGGGACCGAAGGAAGGACAGCGCAGGATACACATGCCGCAACCCTGGCCGTACTTCATGCAGTTGCCCTGAGGGCCGGCGGTACCGGTGCAGTCCACAAAAATATCAGCCTCATAGGTGGTGCCGTCTTCGGTTTTTACCGCTTTGATTTTTTTGCCGTCCATCACCACATCGGCAAAACGGGCTTCCAGATGCCAGTCCACGCCGGCTTCCGTCAGCTTATGCTCAACGGCAGGCTCGATCTTGGCTACATCGTACAAGCTGGAATGCTTATGACCGGGGAAATCCAGGTTTTTGTGCCGGGCAGTGGCGTCGGTAGCATCAAACAGCTCATTGGCGCCCATCGCGATAGCTTCCTCGGTGGCGGTGAAACGACCATTGTTTCTCATGATGCCGCCTACCAGACCGGTACCCAGCAACATATCGGTTCTTTCCAGCAGAGTAACCTGAGCGCCTGCCTTAGCGGCAGCGATAGCAGCGCCGCAGCCGGACCAGCCGCCGCCAACAACAACAACTTTTACCATAGTAAAACCCACCCTTTCGACTTTTAAAAATTCTTCGTTGGTTTATAATCCATTGAAACCCTTACGCTTTTTTTACTATGCGAACCTTGTCTCCAAGCTCCAGGCCCAGCTCGGCGCCGGGTACCCGCTCCTCAGACTTGATGACGACGTTCAGGTGATTGGGCATATGGGTCTCATCGAATCCCGCGATACGGCCTACACATTTTCCGCCGATGGTGATTTCGTCGTTTACGGCCACAACCGTGGCGTGAGTGACTTCAAAAAAGCCCCAGTAAGCAATTTTATTTACTTCAGAGCCGGGTTTGGCCTCCTGCTCGTCGGTTACGATCAGTTCATGGATTTCGCCTTTCAGAAAAGCCCGGGAGGGAGGAGTCATCAGCTGCAGCCCCCGGCTTTCAAACCTGCCGTCCAGGACCACGCAGAGCTCGCCTTCACAAACCTTTTTCTTATAATAAGGGTCTTTCTTAAACATACCGGTTTTGTAAGGATCTACTACCATTATGTCTTCCTCCTTTTTTCGCTCATCAATGATGAGTCGCACTTTTGCAAATCACTTTCATTAATTCGCGATCAGGCGCTGAATCTCCTGCTTTTCGTATACAGTATAATATTTTTTTACAAAATAACTCATTATTCATTGCCGAAGAAAACTATTCACACAATCCACAAGGTTATCCACAGGTAAAAGCCTTATTCGCCGGGTTTTTCACTTCTTTATCCACAGCATTCACAAAATGACAAGCTTTATTTTATGCCCTTGCATCTTGAATTATGCCGGGATGTGAAAAAAATTGCATTAGCCTGGGCTATGAAATTACATATCCTCCATTCCAAGAGAAGGGAAAGCGTTTAATGTAAGGCCGTCCCTTTGGCCGGCCCGCAGGCGGTAGTACCCGGCAGCCGCCACCATGGCCGCATTATCGGTACAAAAATGGGGTTCCGGATAATACAGGGTCAATCCTGCGGCGGCGCAGGCCCGGCCCATCCGCTGCCGCAGGCCCCGGTTGGCCGCCACGCCGCCGGCCAGAAGCACCTGGCGGCAGCCGAGAGCCTTGGCCGCCGCCAAGGTCTTGTCCGTCAGCACGCCGGTGACGCTGTCCTGAAAGGCGGCGGCCAGGGCGGCCCGGTCCACCTGCCGGTCCTGCATTTTGGCTTGATTCAGGATGTTCAGCACCGCCGTCTTCAGGCCGCTGAAGCTGAAATCCCAGGAGCCCGGCTCCAGGTAGGCCCGGGGCAGCTGGTAAACCTGCCTTTCGGAAATCCGGCTTTTGCCGGCGGCGTCCCCTTCCGCCGGCAGGCTTCTTCCCCCGGCGGGTTCACCGGCCAAGACGGCGGCTTCTCTTTCCGCCGCCTCAGTCTCCGCCTGCCGGCGGGCCTGCCAATCCAGAGCCAGCCCGTCGATCAGCGGACCGCCGGGATAGCCCAGTCCCATAGCCCGGGCTACTTTATCATAGGCCTCGCCGGCAGCGTCGTCCCGGGTCTGGCCCAGGAGCCGGTAACTGCCATGTCCCTCCAAAAGCATCAGCGCCGTATGCCCCCCGGAAACGATCAGACCCAGAAGGGGGAACTGAATATCTCCATGGCTCAGCCAGTTGGCATAAATATGACCTTCCATATGATTTACGCCCAAAAGGGGGATGTCGAGACTGTAGGCAAGAGCTTTGGCGGTGCTGACCCCCACCAGCAGCGCGCCTACCAGGCCCGGTCCTTTGGCCACTACGATCCCTTCCAGATCGCCCAGGCCGATGCCGGCTTCCTTTAAGGCTTCCTCCACCAGGCGGTTAATAACCTCCATATGCTGCCGGGAAGCGATTTCCGGCACCACGCCCCCAAAGGCCTGATGGACCGGGATCTGCGAAGCGACCACATTGGCCGCCAGGGTCTTGCCGTCTTTGAGTATCGCCACTGCGGTTTCATCGCAGCTGCTTTCAACCGCCATGATCCAGGTAAATTCCGGCCCTTGGGCCTCCCTTATCTTTTCAGTCATCGGTCTTGCCTCCCCGGCTTTTTTCTTTGTCGAAATGCAGCCACATGATGATGGCGTCCTCATTATTTTCCTCGTAATAGCCCTTGCGGCGGCCCACTTCCTCAAACCCGGTTTTTTTATACAAGGCCAGGGCCCTTTGGTTACTGGGCCGTACCTCCAGGGTCATATGGGCCAGGCCGTTTGCCCTGCACCAATCCATCATGGCGTACAGCAAAAAGCGGCCCAGTTTTTTGCCCTGATAATCGGGGTGGACCGCAATATTGGTAATATGCCCCTCGTCAAAGATCTTCCAGATGCCGCCGTAGCCCAGCACTTTTTCCACCGCCGCCGGATCTTCCCCGGGCTCCACCAGCACCAGATAGTTGGCCATCACATTATCCTCCAGCTCGCTTTTCAGCGCCGCCGCGGACCAGGGACTGGGGAAAACCAGTTTTTCAATTTCAGCGATCTGAGGGATATCTTTTTCCTGCATCAAACGGATATCATAGGCTGTCATATATCGTGCTTCCTCATCTTTACGAAGGTTATCGGGGCTGACGCTTACAAAGGATAACGCCAAAAGGAGATGCCCTGCTAAATGCCGCGGATATAAATCAGTCCGGCGTCAAACAGCCGGTCGGACTGGCCCCGCTCCAGCCGCTCCTGGGCCGCCAGGGCCACATAGGAAGCCCGGGGCAGGCTCAATACCGGCGGCAGGATCACCGCCTGCTCATCCAGGAGCCTTTGCCAGTCGGCCTGGTAAGCCGTGGCTCCGTCCCCCAGGAAAGCCGCCTGCCGGCCGGTCTGCCAGCAAAAGGGCTCCACCTGGGCCGCCCATTCCTCCACGGACCAGGCTGCCGGCTGGATCAGGCATTCCAACTGCCAGGGCACCACGCCGTTGTCGGCATAAGAGCGCTCTTTCTTGCCGGGGCGCCGCTCCTGGACAAAAGTGAAGAGGCTGTCGGCGCTCCAGCGGTACAGCCCGGCGTACACCTGATTCCGCCGGGCGTTTTGCATGGGCCCTACCAAATACCCCAGGCCCATGAGCTGCCGCGCCATGGCTTCCAAGGTAGGCACGGCCAGGAGCTTAAGGCCGCCGCCCTGGGCCAGGCCCTTGGCGGTGGCCATGCCGATGCGCAGGCCGGTAAAGGAACCGGGGCCTGCCGATACCGCCACCGCCGTCACCTCTTTTATGGTCCGGCGGCACTGCTTCAGCAAGCTGTCGATGGTGGGCAGAAGCTGCTCGGAATGCGTCAGCCCCAGATTCAGATTAATTTCACCCAAAAGGCCCTTTTCATCCACCAAGGCCACGGATGCCACCGGCGTGGCGCTTTCAATTCCTAAAATCAGCATATTATCCCTCTTACTCCACAGTTTCTCCCGCCCGATCCTTCCGCCGTCTTTCTCCCGCGGCTCATCCGGCAGTTCCTGGGCTTATTCCCTTAAGCAGCCCAAAGGCTGTTTTTTTACCCCGGGGATTCTTTGCGTAAATTACGGCCTGTTTTTCAGCGCCAGATCAAGCTCCTCCAGCAGCTGCCGGCTGCGGAGCCCATTCGCCGTGATATTCAGCCGCCGGGGTTCCGGCGGGCTGTCCGCCGCCTGAAGCGGGTCCGCCCCCCCAAAGCCGGCTCCTTCCTTCCCGCCGGCCGCCGCCCGGTCTTGCCCGGCAGGAGCCCCGCCCCCGGTCATTTCTTCACCGGTGCGAAGAAAACGCAGCAGCAGATAATCCTTGGGCAGATAACGCCGGATTAAGTCGCTCCATTCCACCGCGCAGACGCCGTCGCCGTAAAAATATTCCTCGTAGCCCAGCCCCTCCAGCTCTTCCTGCCGTTTCAGCCGGTAAACGTCAAAATGATAAAGGGGGAGCCTTCCCCCCAAATATTCATGGATCAGCGTAAAGGTAGGGCTGGTCACCGTAACCGGAGCCTCCAGCCCCTCGGCCAGCCCTTTGACAAAGCAGGTTTTGCCGGCCCCCAGGTCTCCCTCCAGGGCCAGAAAATCCCCTTCCGCCAACAGCCGCGCCAAACTCAAGGCTATTTGGCGCGTCTCCCGGCAAGACGCGCTGAACACATTCAGCTCTTCCAAAGCGCTTCCTCTTTTCTGTCGTTTTCCCCGGGCCGCGGTTTCAGCCATAAAAGGTCACGGCCTTGCCGCCTTCACCGGGCCCGGTCCGCGGGGCCGCGGTTTCAGCAAAACCGCGGCACTTTATTTTTGCCAGGCCAATTTTCCGTTAACGAAGGTCTTTACGCAATGGCTCCGGTAATGAAAGGGATCGCCGTCAAAAACCGCGAAATCAGCATCCTTTCCGGGGACTAACGAGCCCAGCCGTTTTTCCTGGCCCAGGATCCGGGCCGGGTTTATGGTAATCGTCTCCAGAGCCTGGTCCCAGGTCAGCCCGTAGCGTACCGTCATGGCCGCGCAAAGGGACAGATACTGGATGGGCGTGCAACTGTGGTCGGTAATCAGGGACACCAGCACCCCGCCGTCCAACAGCTCCTTTACCGTCTGCCAGCCGATGTTTTCCATTTCCACCTTGGCCCGGTTGGCAAAGCTCGGGCCCACCACCACGGGGATCCCCTCTTTCCGGAGTACCGGAATCAGCTTGCCGGCCTCGGTGCCGTGCTCCAGCACCAGGCGAAGGTTAAATTCCCGGGCGATACGAATAGCGGTATACAGGTCGTCGGCCCGGTGGGCATGAGCCCGCAGGGGGATTTCCCGGTTTAAGAGCCGCACCAAAAGCTCCAGGCCAAGATCCCGTTCAAAGACCTCGCCTTCTTCGGCGTCCTTTGCTTTTTTCCTGCAATAGTCCTGGGCATCCACCAGGGACTGCCGCAAAAGGGCGGCAATGCCCATACGGGTGCCGGGCAGCTTTTTCAGTTCGGAATACACCCGTTTAGGGTTCTCCCCGAAGGCCACCTTGACGCCGGCCTCGGGGTCCAGCATCATTTCATCCAGTTCCGGCCCGGCGGTCTTCAGCACGCAGACGGAACCGCCGATCACGTTGGCGCTGCCCGGAGCGATCATTACCGTGGTGACGCCGCCGGAAAGGGCGTCGGTAAAAGCCAGGTCATAGGGATTGATCCCGTCGATGGCCCGCATCTCCGGCGTCACCGCCGACTCGCCGGCCTCGTTCAGATCATCCCCTTCATACTCATAGATCTCTTCCTGAATCCCGATATGGGTATGGGCGTCAATCAAGCCGGGGGTCACCACCAGGCCCTTCCCGTCAATGACCTCCGTGTCTTCCGGCAGATCCACGCTCCCGCCCACCGCCAGGATTTTGTTTTCTTGCCAAAGGATCGTCCCGGCCGCCAGGGCCGGACCTTCCACCGGATGGATCTCCGCTCCTGCGATTGCTTTATATACCATTGATCTGAAATCTCCCTTACTCTGTTCCTTAACGTACGCGTTCTTTGCCGTACGTACCCTGTCTCTTATTTTCATTGCCGCTTTATTCTCCGCCGCCGCGCCCGGTGCCCACAGGCTTTTTAACCGGCCAGGGGCAACCTGCTGCCGGCTTGTCCTTCAATCTTTTATCGCGCTATCCTTCACCTGCTTATCTCAGGACCGGCTTAATTCCTTGAGGGCCAGAGGCAGCAGTTCCGCCACTTCGCCGGAAAGGCCTCCCCGCAGCCCCATTTTTTCCCGCAGCAGCCCCCCGGCCAGCCCATGAAGATAGGTAGCCAATACCGCCGCTTCCAAAGGTTCAAGGCCCTGAGCGATCCAGGCCGCCACCGCGCCGGCCAGCACATCGCCGCTTCCGGCGGTGGCCAGAGCCGGGCTGCCGGTAGAATTAATGAATAAGCTTCCGTTTTCGTCGGCCACCAAAGAAGAAGCGCCTTTCAGAATCACCACGGCGCCGAAATCCCTGGCCGCCTTCCTTACGGCGTTTACCCGGTCTTTTTGGACCGTCTCCGCGGTGCTGCCCAAAAGCAGGGCCAGTTCGCCGGGATGAGGCGTCAAAATCAGCGGTCCGGATTTCACTCCCGCCATGGCCTTATCCTGAGCCAGGGCCCAGAGGCCGCCGGCATCCACCACTACGGGCTTTTTCACCGCCGGCAGCAGTTCCCTGAGCAGGGAGGTCAGCCCTTTTTTCTGCGGCATACCGGGGCCAAAGAGGATAACGCTCTTTTTCTCCGCCGCCAAAAACAGTTCTTCCGCCGCCGACGGCGCCAAGGTCCCCTCCTCCTCCGGCAGAGCTAAAGTCATGCCTTCGGCAAAGGCCAGGTCGAAGCCGTCGGCCAAAGAATCCGGCACCGCCGAGGTCACCAGCCCGGCGCCGCTGCGCAAGGCGGAGCGGGCAGCCAAAAACGCCGCCCCCATCATGCCCCGGGAACCGGCTACGGAAAGCACGTGGCCGAAGCTGCCTTTAAAACTATCGGTCTTAACTTCGGGAAGCAGTCCCCTGGCATAGCTCTCGTCCACCCAGATCGTAGGATTTTCCAAAAGCTCCTGACCTTCCACCGGCAGCGAGATATCCTCCACCGCCACCTTTCCGGCCAGTTCACGGCCGGGATAAATGAAAAGTCCTTGTTTGCCGTAAGCAAAGGTCACGGTTTCCCTGGCTTTTATGGCGCCTTCCGCCGCCTGTCCCGTATCGCCGTCCACGCCGGTAGGCATGTCCACCGAAAGGATCGGCGCAGCTCCTGCGTTCAGGGACTGGGCCGCCGCCAGATAATTTCCTTCCAGGGGCCCGTGGGCGCCGCTGCCCAGCATCGCGTCCACAGCCACTGCCGCCGTCTCCAGGCAAAGCTTCAACGGATAGAAGCTGTTTTTATCTTTCAGCACATACCAGCGCAGGCCTGTGGCCTCGATAAAGGCCCAGTTCTCCGCGGCGCTGGCAGAGAAATCCTCCGGCGTATGCAAAAGGAAAAGCCGGACGTCGGCGCCCCGCTGATGCAGGTGCCGGGCCGCTACCAGGCCGTCGCCGCCGTTGTTTCCCTTGCCCGCCACGACCACCACCTGGTTTTTGCCGGGCTCCAGATAGGCCAGGGCATGCTCTGCCACAGCCCGGCCGGCGTTTTCCATCAGGATCAGCTCGGGAATATGTCTTTGCCGGACAGCCCACTGATCCAGCATCCGTATATCTTTGGCACTGACAATTTTCATCGCTTGTCCCTCCCGGCAACAGCAGTAGCCACAGCGTAATTCTTGCTGCGGGCTATGCTGATCTCGATGAAGTGCAGCTTTTCCCGGGCCAGAATTTCCCGGACCGGCATGGAGTAAACCACATAAGGCTGGCCATCCCGGCCGGGCAGGATCTCCACCTCGTCATAACGAAGGGCCTTCTTGGCGCTGATACTTTTCAGCACCGCCTCTTTAGCGGCATAGCGGCCGGCCAGAAATCCCAGCCGCTCCGCCGCGCCCAGGCTTTCATAAAGCTTCATTTCATCCTTGGTTAGTAAATTAAAGACAAAGTCAGGATCATTGGCCGTTTCTTCGGCAATCTGCCTGAATTCCACAATATCGGTGCCGATTCTGATGGGATTTTGCATTCTGGTCCTCTCCCCCTTTTTTTGATCTGTACGTGATCCATCCGGCTTCCCTGTGTTTGCGGTGAAAAAATCATGATTGTGAATCGGTTAAATATTTCCCGCCGGCATAACCCTGTGGATTGAATCAGGGGACAGGTCTAGCCCTGTTCCCGGCGGATTACCTGAGCCAATTCTTCCGCCAGCCTTTCCAGAATCGTCTGGTCCGGGCCTTCGGCCATGACCCGGATCAGCTGTTCCGTGCCGGAAGGCCGCAAAAGCAGGCGGCCGCTGCCGGCCAGGGCTTCCTCCGCCTGCCGCACTGCCTCCCGGATGGCCGGATTGGTATCCCAGCCCTCTTTGCAGGCCACCGGCACATTCACCAATACCTGAGGATACTGTTCCATCTGGGCCGCCAGCTGGGCTAAGGTCTTGCCGGTCTTTTTTACGGCGGCCAAAAGCCGGAGGGCCGTCAAAACGCCGTCGCCGGTGGTGGCGGCGTCCCGCAGGATGACGTGGCCGGACTGCTCTCCGCCCAAAAGGGCATCCTCCTCCAGCATCCGCTCCAGTACGTAACGGTCGCCGACTTTAGTTTCACTGACCGTAATTCCCGCCTGTTCAAAGGCCTTTTTTAAGCCCAGGTTGCTCATCACCGTAACCACGGCCCGGCCGCCCAAAACTCCCTGTTCCTGGAGAAACAGGCCCAAAATAACGATGATTTTATCGCCGTTTACTTCCTGACCTGCCCCATCCACCGCCAAAAGCCGGTCGGCGTCGCCGTCAAAAGCCAGGCCCAAGTCCGCCTGGTAGTAAACGACCGCCTTTTTCAGGCCTTCCAGATGGGTAGAGCCGCAGCCGTCGTTAATATTCATGCCGTCGGGCAAATCATTGATGCTGATCACCTGGGCCCCTGCCTGCCGCAAAGCCGCCGGTCCCAAATCGCTGGCGGCGCCGTTGGCGCAGTCTGCCACAATCCGCAGGCCTTTTAATTCGCAGTCGATCGCGCCCTTCAAATAGGACAGATACCGCCCCGCTCCGTCATTCATGGGCTTTAAACTGCCCACGCCGGCTCCTACGGGCCGGGGGAATTCTTCCGGCGCCAGCTCCAGGTATTTTTCGATCAGCCCTTCCATGGCGTCGTCAAGCTTATACCCCTGGTGGCCGAAGAACTTGATGCCGTTATCCGGCGCCGGGTTATGGGAAGCGGAAATCACCGCTCCGCCGGCTCCTTCGGTGACCCGGGCCAGATAAGCCACCGCCGGGGTGGACAATACCCCTGCGTCCAGGACGTCTATGCCGGCGGAGCAAAACCCCGCTGCCAGGGCAGACCCCAGCATGGGGCCGGACCGCCGGGTATCCCGGCCGATAATCATCGTCTGGATTTCCGTTTTTTCTTTCAGCGCCCGGCCGCAGGCCAGGCCCAGTTTAAATGCCAGCTCCGGCGTCAGCTTTTCGTTTGCCAGACCCCTGACGCCGTCGGTGCCGAAATATTTGCCCAAGGTTTTTCCCCCTTTAATCTGCATTGTAAGCCGCCGCTCTATGGCGAAGGCTTCCTCAACCCCCGAGCCTCAACAGGAAAGTCTCCGGCTCCCGCTCTCTGATTTTCAGGAAACCACCTGAACGGTCTGAGCCGACATCTGGGTCACCCGGTAATCCGCCGGCGCCTCCGTCAGCAGCTGATATTCCTGATTGTCGGGATGCTGGCCCTGCAGGTCCACATATACCCGGATGGGAATATCATAACTGCCTTCATCCGTGGAATCACGGGCAAAGACCCAGGGATAAGCGGCCACGGTCACATCCACCTCCGCCGGGATCGCCACATAGGGACCGCCCTCCGGGGGATTGACGATTTCCACCGGTACGCCTTCGAATACCCAGTAGGTCAGGTCTTCTTCAATCTTTATTTTGACTTCCACCTGATTTCCTTCCAGCACCTCGACTCCCTCAGGAACCACCAGGGTGGTCTGGACCACATAGTCTTGTGTGGCGCCGGTTAAGTCGATGGGCTCAGTGTTGAGATACTCGATGTTTTTGATCCGGTCAAAGGAGCCGGCAATCTTCACCGTAGTGGGAGTCACCTCCACGCCGGCGGATTTATATTTTTCGTCCGGCTCCCCAAAAAAGGCGGGCCGTACCACTACGCTCTTGGAAGACTTATTTTCCGTAACCCTGACCCCCACCCAGACCTTGGGATTGCTGACGACGATACGCTGATCTTCCACACGCTCCCCCTGGCTGTTATAAAGGGCCACCGGCAGTTCCACGGAATGATCTGCAGTCAGCCCCGACAAGTCTACGGTTACCACGGCGGCGGTCACCTGATCCAAAAGCATCTGGGGGCCGCTTAAGGTCACCTGCTCCGGGTTGACGCTGGGGGCATAGCTGCCATAGCCCTCCGCCACGCTGTTTTGGGTCTGCACCTTCAGGGTCATGGCCTTTTCGCCCTGGGTATCCACCGTCAGATTCAGCGTAGCCGGACGGATCCAAACCATTTCCAGGCCGGAAGGCAGGGAAGTCTGGACCTTATAGGTATTGGTGCCGGTTTCGGTGTCCTTTAAGTCCACCCAGGTCTTGACGTCTTTGGCTCCGGCAGAATTAATGGTGGAGGTGTAGCCTTTGACCCTTAAATCAACTTTCGGCACCTCGGAATCCAGGATCATCCCCTCCGGCAGGTTCATCACCGAAACGGTGATATCGGAATAGGTCTTTTCCGAGGAAGGCAGAATGCTTAAACTGTCTACGTAAAACATCAGAAATATCGCCAGCATAACGGAAAAGATGGCGTTAAACAACTTACTTTTCAGGAAATCCTTCATTTTTTCGTCCTCCTGATCAGGGACTGCCAAAGCGAGGAAACCTTTTTCGGCTCCTTGGACTGAAAGCGCTCCAAAAGCATTTCCCGCAGCGTTACGTCATTTAAGTAGCGGGTCATCCGCCCTTCCTCCACTACGCTGATCACCCCGGTTTCTTCCGAAACCACGATGATAAAGGCGTCGGACTGCTCCGACAGGCCTAAGGCCGCCCGGTGGCGGGTGCCCAGGCTTTTGGAAATGCTGGGATTTTCCGACAGGGGCAAAAAGCAGCCGGCAGCATAAATCTTGTCTCCCCGGATAATGGTGGCCCCATCGTGCAGAGCCGCCTTGGGGAAGAAAATATTTTGCAAAAGCTCGCTGGATACGTCGGCATTTAAGTATACGCCGGAGTCCGCGTAGTCGTTTAAGCCCGTTTCCCGCTCCAGCACCAGCAGCACGCCGATCTGGTCTTTGGACATGATACGGACGGCCCGGACGATCTCTTCCACGATTTTCTGGAAAATAACCGTATCCATCACCTGATGGCTGAACAAAGTACCCGTCCCGATCCGCTCCAGAGCTTTGCGCAGCTCCGGCTGGAAGACCACGGGCAAAGCGACAAACAGCGCGGTCTGGAACTGGGTCAGCAGCCAGCTGACGGTCTGCATCTGCAGCAGATTGCTGAGATAGGCCACCAAAAACAGCACCAGCAGGCCTTTCACCAGTTGGATGGCCCGGGTCTCCCGGATCATCATGCTGATCTTATAAAAGAAATAGGCCACTATCGCAATATCGATAATATTGCGCGGTGAAAACATCTCCAATATGCTCTCCGGCATAATAAAACCCCTTTATTCAGCGATATTTATCTTGAGAAAATCTCGTCTTATCATTTTATCATACTTTAGCGGGTTTTTTCGAATAATTTTCCTTATGCCGCCAGGGTCTCCCCCTCTCTTTTATGATATAATTTTATGATATAATGAGCAAAGCGAATTACATCAAAATTCACCTCAAAATTCACCTCTCGTGGCGGGCCGGGCAATAAATCAAAAAAGAGCCGGCCGCGTTCAGATCAAAATTCATGATATAATAAAGTTCGGATTGTCCGTCCGGGAAAAGGAGGGAAGGAGCTTGAACAGAAATAAATTGTCGATGACGCTTTCCATCAGCCTGATCTGTTTTATCATTGGCATGCTTTTTGCCTTATATAACCGCTACAGCGGCGGCGAGACTCCTGACTCCAACGCTTTCAGCGAGCGTATGGACAACCTGGTCTCCACCATCTCCGACTTGGAACAGGAAATCAACGCTTACGAAGGGCAGATCGAAAGCTACCGGCAGGAATTGGCGGAAATTGAAAGCTACCATCAAACCAGCTCCGTCCAGCTTATGCAGGAAGAACTGCATATGGCCAAGCTTCGTGCCGGACTGACTCAGGTCAGCGGCCCGGGTTTACGTCTTGTACTGGAAGACAATACCCTGGGACAGCGGGAAAGCCCTCATGCCGACCCTAATCAATTCATTATCCATTACGAAGATCTTTTGTCCATCGTGGCCGACTTAAAAGCTGCCGGTGCGGAGGCCATCGCCATCAACGATCAGCGGCTGGTCACCAACAGCGAGCTGCGCTGCGTGGGTAATGTCATCATGGTAAACACTTCCCGGGTGGCCCCCCCTTTCATCATTCAGGCTATCGGCAATGCGGCGATCATGGGCGATATGGTTTCTTACGGACGTTATGATTATCTTCTGCTGAACCACTTCCCGATATCCATGACCCAGGAAGAAGAAGTCATCCTGCCGGCTTATAAAGGCGATCTGCAGTTCACTTATATCCACGAACCGGAAGAGGAACCCGCGGAGGGCGAAGACGACGGCGTGGGCGGATCGTCCGAAGACCTGCCGTCCTTAGGCTGAGCCGCTTCGTTTCATTGCTGATTTTTCATGACCTCATTTCCATGATCTCATTTTAATGTCGCCCAAGCAGTTCCCATCAGATAAGCCTGATGGGCAGATCACCTCAGGAGGGAAACTTATGTGGCGTTTTTTACCAATCATCGGCTTGGTCTTCGGCATCTTTGCCGGCCAGTACATTGGAATAGAAATCCCCGCAGAGATGGTAAAATATCTGTCCATCGCTATTTTGGCTGCGCTGGATTCCGTTCTGGGCGGCATGAGGGCGACTTACGAAAATAAATACGATTCCGTCATGATGCTTTCCGGCTTTTTCACCAACGCCCTTTTAGCCGCCGGCCTGGCTTACATCGGGGACGCTATCGGGCTGGACCTGTACTACGCCGCCGTCTTTGCTTTCGGCGTCCGCCTGTTCACCAATCTTTCCGCAATCCGTCATTATATCATCAGTAATTTCCGGGAAAAGCAAAAGCTTTACGAAGCCCATAAACAAATCAAGGAAAAGCTGCAGATCCAAATTATCGAGGATGAAGACGAAAACCTAAAGCCCACTGAGGATGAGGAAGAATGACGACTAAGCCCAAATGGATATTGGCGTTTTCCTGTGCCCTGGTCGTGTTGGGGCTGCTGTTTTCCGTGCAGTTCAAGGCCCAAAATTCCGCAGAACGCGAATTGTATCAGCAGCGCCAGGAAAACCTGATCGTGATGGTAAAAAACCTCACAGAAAAAAGGCAGAAGCTCAGCCTGGAAATGTCGGAGCTTTCCGCCCAGCTTTATGACCGGCGAAATTCCCTGGAGGATGAAAGCATGGTTTTGCAGTCCCTGCAGCTGGAATTATCCCGCCTGGAATACATCAACGGCAGCTGCGAGGTCACCGGCCAAGGTATCGAGGTCAGTTTTCCCGCCACCTCCTTTGTTCAGTATACCGACATCATTTCTCTGGTAAACGAGCTTTGGGCCGCCGGCGCGGAAGCCATATCGGTCAGCGGCGTCAGGCTGAACACCAACAGTTATATTTTCTATATGGATACGGCCTCCGGTACGGAGATATGCGTAAATAATATTCCTGTGACCTGGCCCTTGCGGATTCAGGCCATCGGTGATGCCAATAACCTGGAAAAGGGCCTGACCCTGCCCGGCGGCTTCATGGACCTGATGATGTATAACAAAATCTATCCGACCCTGCGCCGTAAAGAAAGCATCCAGCTGACGGCGGTAAAAAGCCCAACTTTATATTACTATATGAAAGAATATACGCCCCCGCCGGCAGAAGACTCCGGCGTTCCTTCCGCCGGGGCAGGCGGCATAGCCGGCAGCACGGCAAGCCGCAGCAAGGGAAACGGCAGCGGCGGCGGCAACACAGGCGACAGTTCTACAGACGGCATTGACGGCACGATAAACGACAGCGGCAGTGGCGGCACCACCACAGGCCGTGACATTAACGGCACGATAAATGGCGGCAGCAGCAGAGGCATCATAAACGAAAGCGGCAGCGGCAGCGGCGGCGGAAGTTCAGCCCCCGTACAAGAAGCTGCCGGCCCAGAAACGGTCTCATGACTTTGGCGCGCAGGGTGGACATCCACCAAATGACCAAGGCCGACGCCAAACTTTATCTGGAGCGGCTGATCGCCGGCCTGCCGGCGGATGTATCGGAGCTGGTGGTTATTCACGGCTATCGCTCCGGCTCCGTATTGCAGAACCTGGTAAGGCGGGAACTGAAAAGCAAGCGGATCTGCCGGCGCATCCTTTCACTGAATCCCGGGGAAACCACTTTACTTTTGCAGCCGCCGGCAGGTAAGGCAAAAGGTTCCAGCCTTAAAATATGATCACCTTGAAACGCTGCCAAGTACTCCTTCCCCGGATTTAATTCGGCTGAATGTTGATAAAAGTCATGATGAGCGGCTTTGTTTACCGGAAAAGTGCTATGTTTTTAAACGAATTCCCGGTAAAAACCTGGAGTAGATCTGTTTTTTCTGCTTTCGCCAGGCTAGACGGGAGGCTTTGACCGGGGACAGTTCGGTATATCTTTTCCTGGCGGACAAAGATACACTGATGTTTTTCTTGGGCGCACGGCGGGAGAAATTTACCGGGATTTGCTTTAAAAACATAGCAAAATCCCGGTAAACATGGCGTCAGGTCCATACCGGGCCCCTGCGGGGCCCATGCCAGATCCACGTCAGATCCACGTCAGATCTACGTCAGATCTACGGGAGATCCGTTTTATTAAAAATGAATTACGGTAAGCCCCGATAAGAATCCCGATAAGAATAAAGACGGCTTCTGGCTGCTGATAAGCTCCCCTTTGAGTAGACAGATGAAATAACAAAAATTTCATGACTACGCAAAGGGGAGTTTTTGTATGGGAAGAAAAGCTATGATTAGTTATGAAAAGAAATTGGAAGCAGTAGAAAAATACAAGCAAGGGGAGGAAAGCCAGGGCAGCCTAGCGCGAGAATACGGAGTGGAAAGAACTAGTTTTCAGCAATGGCTAGCGAATTATGAGGCTATGGGCCCGTCTGGGCTGGCAACTAGACCAACAAACAGCAGATACAGTGCGGAACTAAAAACCGCAGCAGTAGAGGCATACCTCCGGGGCGAAGGAAGCCTGGTGGATATATGCAAGGGGTATAACATCCCCAGTAAAACGCAACTCCTGAATTGGATAACGAGATATAATGGTCATAAAGAACTTCGAAGTACCGGAGGCCGGGGGAGGAAGATCTATATGACCAAAGGACGATTGACTACGTTAGACGAGCGGATTGAAATTGTCAGTTACTGCATAGCCAAGGGTAAGGACTATGCTGCAGCAATTGAGAAGTATGGGGTGTCCTACCAGCAGATATATAGCTGGGTAGGCAAGTATGAGAAAAAAGGCGTAGACGGTCTCATCGACAAGCGTGGAAAACGCAAATCACTGGATGAAATGACTGAAGTCGAGCGCCTTAGAGCAGAGATTAAGATGCTCAAGGCCGAGAACGAACAGAAAGAAATGGAGATAGCCGTATTAAAAAAAGTCCAAGAAATCGAAAGGAGGCGGTGCTAAGCGGCGTCCGGCAGGAAAGGCTTTACCTGGCTGTAAAGGAACTGCGCGAAAGAGAGGCATACCCAGTAGAGAAAATTTGCAGGATATTAGGCCTGAACAGGTCCGCCTATTACAAATGGCTCCACCGTAACAAGAGTGCCCGTGAGTGTGAAAACGAAGATCTGCTTCACAAACTTGGTTATCTCTACGCTGAATTCAACGGGATATATGGATACAGGCGATTGACGGATGAACTGAACGCTAGATATGAGACCAGCTATAATTACAAACGCATATACCGACTTACCCACTTAGTGGGCTTGCAAGCCGTCATCCGCAGGAAACGTCCACAATACCAACGTTCTACGCCGGAAGTTACGGCGGAGAACATTCTGAACCGTGATTTCACGGCGGAAAAGCTTAATGAGAAGTGGCTGACCGATGTTACAGAATTCAAGTATGGAGAGGCAAAACTGTATTTGAGCGCGATCCTCGATCTCAAGGACAGAAGCATTGTCTCTTTCGCCATAGGCCGCAACAACAATAACCAGCTCGTATTTGACACTTTTGATTTGGCCGTTTCCAAATATCCGGAAGCTCATCCGATTTTTCATAGCGACCGGGGTTTTCAATACACCAATAAACCATTCAGGTCTAAATTAGACAAGGCCAAAATGATACAGAGCATGTCACGGGTTGGTCGCTGCATCGATAATGGGCCTATGGAAGGCTTCTGGGGCATTCTCAAATGCGAAATGTACTACCTTGGCAACTTTAAGGATTACGACAGCCTGGCAGCGGCCATTGAAAACTACATATACTTCTACAACTACGAACGCCGGCAAAAGAAACTGAGCAAAATGTCTCCGATGATCTACCGGCAGTTCCTCGAAAATGCTGCATAAAAGCTGGACCCCGTCATTGACGGAGTCCAGTAAACTCGTTTTTATTTTTTCATCTGTCTACTTGACAGGGAGCTTATCATGCTGCCAGTCGCCGTCTTTGTTTGGTTTAGGGGGCGTCGATTGCGGCAGTCCCCTTGATTTCCATTAGCAGGTTTTCATTCCCCCGGCCTCTGATGCTTTATTCCGTCATTTCATCCAGGCTGGCGCCGGCCAACACCATGGGATATACGTTTTCCTCCGGCGTCACCCGGGCTTCCAGTACCGCCAGGCCGGGATGAGCCAGGAAGCGGGTCAGCGCCTCTTCCAGCCGGGACCCGTCTTTTACCGGCAGATATAAAGCCCCATAGGCCAGGGCCAGATGTTCAAAGTCCGGGTTGGCGGTAAATTCCACCGCGGTATAACGGCCGCAGCTGTAGAAGTCCTGCAGCTGCTTAACCATCCCCAGATAGCTGTTATTAAGCAACAAAATTTTCAGCGGCAGCTTCTGTTCCATGGCGGTCCCCAGTTCCGGCAAGCCCATCTGAAAGCTGCCGTCGCCGCTGATCACCACAACCGGAGCATCGGGACAGGCCATTTGAGCGCCGATAGCCGCGGGTATGCCATAGCCCATGGTCCCCAGGCCGCCGGAGGCGATAAAGCCCCGGGGCCGCTTGTGCCGAAGCCTTTGAGCGGCCCACAGCTGGTGCTGCCCCACATCGGTGGTCACGATGGCGTCCGGCGGCAAAAGCTTATCCAGGGCCTCGATCACAGTGATGGGGGACAACGCCTCCCGGTGACGGCTTTCCGGAGCCTTGTGCTTTTTCAGCTCGGCCACCGTCTCCAGCCAGGCCTTCCGGCTTTCCGGCACGCCCAAGACCGTCTCCGGGTCCGCGGCGTTTCCTTCGGCGTTAATGCCGCCGCCGGCAGCCGGAGCCGCCTCTGCGGCAAAGACATTGCCAGTAACGCCGTTCTCCCGGGCCTTGTCTCCGGCAGCCGCGGCTTCTCCCCGGATCTCCAGCTTCTCCAGGATCTGATTTAATACAATTTTCAGGTCGCCCACGATGGGAACATTCACCCGGACATTTTTGCCGATCTCTGCCGGGTCCACGTCGATATGGACAATTTTTGCCATAGGGGCAAACCCTTCCACCCGGCAGCTCATCCGGTCGGAAAAACGTGTGCCCAAGGCAATGATCAGATCGCTTTGCTGGACCGCCCGGTTAGCCGCGCTGAGGCCATGGACGCCCATCATGCCCAGGGCCAGGGGATGATCCAGGTCGATGCTGCCCAGTCCCATCAGAGTATTGGCCACCGGGATCTGCTGCAGTTCCGCCAACCGCTTCAGCTCTTCCCAACAGCCGGCGCAAAGGATACCGCCGCCGGCAATGATCACCGGCCGCTGCGCTTCTTTCAGCAGCTGAAGGAAATGCTTGATCTGGCCCTGGTGGCCGGTGAGGTTGGGCTTATAGCCCCGCAGGCTGATCCTGGGGGCCTCCGTAACCCGGGACTTAGCCATGGCCACATCCCGGGGGATGTCCAGAAGCACCGGCCCGGGGCGGCCGCTGGCGGCGATATAAAAGGCTTCCCTGATGGACTGGGCCAGCACATCCACGTCCTTGACCAGATAATTATGCTTGGTAATGGGATCGGTAATGCCGGTCACGTCCACCTCCTGAAAGGCGTCGGTGCCCACCATGCCTGTGGCTACCTGACCGGTAATGGCGATCAGCGGCACGGAATCCATACCGGCGGTGGCGATGCCGGTAATCAGATTGGTGGCGCCGGGGCCGGAGGTAGTCAGGCAGACGCCGGGCCGGCCGCTGACCCGGGCATAGCCGCTGGCCTCGTGAGCCGCCCCCTGCTCATGGCGGACCAATACTGTTTTAATTGTGGATTGCCGCAGACAGTCCAGAATTTCCAGATTGGCGCCGCCGGGATAGCAGAATACCACTTCCACATTTTCTTTTTCCAAGGCTTTCACTAAAATTTCCGCTCCAGTTAGCACACGATCACCCAACCTTACCAAAATTCACCGCGCGGCGGCACGCATTTTTGCGTCCCGCCGCGCCTTGCCGGCCTGAGGCCGGCTTTTTCCTTCACTTAGAAACCGGACTTTAAGCCAGTTCCTTGCCGCCGCTGATCCAGGGCATATGGGCTCTCAGCTCTTTGCCCACCTTCTCGATCTGATGCTCGGCGGCGAGGGCCCGCAGGCGGTTCATCCGGGGCCGGCCGGCCTGGTTCTCCAAAATCCACTCCTTGGCAAACTTGCCGTTTTGGATATCTTCCAAAACGCCCTTCATCTCTTTTTTCACCGCGTCATTGATCAGCCTGGGTCCGGTGATCATATCGCCGAACTCCGCAGTATCGCTGATGGAATAACGCATACCGGAAATACCGTGCTCGTAAATCAGATCGGCGATCAATTTCACCTCGTGCAGGCACTCGAAATAGGCGCTTTCCGGCTGATAACCGGCTTCCACCAGGGTTTCAAAAGCAGCGGTGATCAACGCGGTCAGACCGCCGCAGAGAATAGTCTGTTCGCCAAAGAGATCCGTTTCCGTCTCTTCCTTGAAAGTGGTCTCTAAAACGCCGGCCTTGGTTGAGCCGATTCCCTTGGCATGGGCCAGGGCCGTCTGCATGGCCTTGCCGGTGTAATCCTGATAAACAGCCACCAGCGAGGGCATGCCGATGCCTTCCACGTAAAGGCGGCGCAGCATATGGCCGGGGCCTTTGGGAGCCACCATAACCACGTCCACATTTTTCGGCGCGATAATTTGTTTGAAGTGGATGGAAAAGCCGTGGGAGAAGATCAGGGCATCCCCTTCTTCCAGGTTGGGGGCGATCTCCGCGTTATATACTTCCGCGTGTTTTTCATCGGGCAAAAGAATCTGGATGACCTGGGCTTTCTTAGCGGCCTCGGCAGGGGTATATACCGCAAAGCCCGCTTCCTCGGCGGCAGCCCAGTGGCGGCTGCCCTGCCGCAGGCCGACGATCACCTTTACGCCGCTGTCTTTTAAGTTCTGGGCCTGGGCATGTCCCTGGCTGCCG
This sequence comes from Peptococcaceae bacterium, assembly GCA_034927285.1. Lineage (GTDB taxonomy): Bacteria > Bacillota > Peptococcia > DRI-13 > UBA5745 > JAYFQF01. The sequence goes on along the minus strand of JAYFQF010000001.1, from coordinate 57,748 downwards.
TAGCCGATGACCGCCACGGTTTTCCCTGCCAGATAGCTTAAATCCGCATCCTGATCATAATACATTTTTGCCATTTTCATTACATCCTTTCAGCTTATAGATATCAGCTCATGATAAATCATAAATCAGCGAACCCATTTATTTTGCCCCCCGGACCATGGCCACCTTGCCGGTGCAAACCAGCTCGGTGATGCCGTAGACCTCCAGGGATTTCAAAATTGCCTGGATCTTGGCTTCGTCGCCTACGGCCTCGATCATCAGGGACTTTCGCCCCACATCCACGATCTTGCAGCGGTATATATCCATCAGCTGCATGACCTCGGTGCGTATAGCCGGCTCGCAGGCCACCCGGATCAGGGCCAGCTGCCGGTCCACGGTTTCTTCGTAGGTAATGTCGTTTACTTTGATCACATCCACCAGCTTATTCAGCTGCTTGGATACCTGCTCCAGCACCCGGGCGTCGCCATCCACCAGGATGGTCATTTTGGAAATGGTTTTATTTTCGGTGCTGGCCACCACCAGGCTTTCAATGTTGAAGCCGCGGCGGGAAAAGAGCCCCGCTACTTTGGACAATACGCCGGGCCTATTCTCCACTAAAACTGCGAAGGTGTGTTTCACCCTGCCACCTCCCTAACATCTCTTCCGGCCGGCCGCCGGGCAATACAAAGGGCAGCACCAATTCGTCGGGATCCACCTGAAAGTCGCCCACCGCCGGGCCGGGAACGGACAGCAGCCTGGCCATCGCTTCCGGAAGTTCCTCCCGGCTGGCTGCCCGCACGGCGGGAATATCGTAGGCCGCCGCCAATTTGACAAAGTCCGGGCCTTTCGGAAGGTCCGAGGCCACGTAATGTTTATGGAAGATGATGTTCTGCCATTGGCGGATCATTCCCAGTTTACCATTATTGAGAATAATAGCTTTTACCGGCAGATTGTGTTCCCGGATGGTCCCCAGCTCCTGCAGGGTCATCTGGAAACCGCCGTCCCCCACAAAAAGCAGGACATCCTGGCCGGGCCGCCCAAGGGCCGCCCCCATGGCCGCCGGCAGGCCGAAGCCCATGGCGCCCAAACCGCCGGAGGTAATGAAATTCCGCCGGCCGCAAATGGGATAATACTGGGCTACAAACATCTGATGCTGTCCCACGTCGGTAACCACCAGGGCCTGGCTGCCGGCCTGCCGTGCCGCTTCCATAATCACTTCCTGAGGCTTTAACAGCCCGGTAAAGCTCCTGGGCAGCGGATAGCCTGCCCGCCATTGCTGCAAAAGTTTTTGCCAGGAATTTACCTGCGGGCTTACCGGCCAGTCCATCTCCCTCAGCAGACGCTTAAGAAAATGGGTGACGTCCAGTTGAAGAGGATAGTCCACCTGAACATTTTTCTGCAGCTCTGCCGCATCGGCATCCACGTGGATGATTTTTGCCTGTTCCAGGAAGTTTCGCCGGTTCCCGGTAACCCGGTCGGAAAAGCGGGTGCCAAGGCAAAGCAGCACATCGCAGTTGCTTAAGGCCAGATTGGCGCAGGCCACGCCGTGCATCCCCGCCATGCCCAGGGCTAAGGGATGGTCCTCGGCAAAAGCGCCTTTGCCCATCAGGGTATTTACCACAGGGATCCCGCTTTTCTCCACCAATTGGGCCAAAAGCTCCCAGGCCCCGGCGGTGATCACGCCGCCGCCGGCCAAAATCAGAGGCCGCTTCGCGCCCTTCATTTCCGCCAGGATCTTCGGCATCAGCTCTTCCGTCCGGTCTGCCTTCAACACTTTACGGGCGTGCAGCAGATTATGGGTAGAAGCCATGTCGGCCTCTTCCAGGAAAAGATTTTTCGGAACGTCGATCAGCACCGGGCCCGGGCGGCCTGTAGTGGCTACCTGCCAGGCTTCGTCCAGCACTGCCGGCAGCTGCTCCAGGTCCTCAAGCAGATAGCTGTGCTTGGTGACGGGAGTGACGATGCCGGTAATATCCGCCTCCTGAAAGGAATCCTTGCCGATATCTCTTAAATTTACCTGGCCGGTAATGGCCAGCAAAGGGATGGAGTCCAGGTACGCGTCGGCGATGCCGGTGACCAGGTTCGTGGCGCCGGGACCGGAGGTGGCGATACAGACGCCGGGCCGGCCGGTGGCGCGGGCATAGCCGCAGGCGCCGTGGGCCGCGCCCTGCTCATGACCCACCAGGATATGCTTTAAGTCGTAACGCCCCAGATACTCGTAAAAGTTCAGGATCTGGCCGCCGGGGTAGCCAAACACCACTTCTACCCCTTTTTTCATGAGGAATTCGATTATGTACTGTGCGCCGTTTTTCATTTCCTTATCTCCGGTCAAAAGAATTTCTCCGTCTTAAACGAATTTCTTCGCATCGAACGCACTGCTTCGCATCAAACGAATTTCATCGCGCCAATCGAATTTTATCGCGTCAAACGAATTTCCTAACATTATATCATAAATTTTGATCTGAACGCAGCCGGACTCTTTATTTTCTTTAGTCCCGCGGCCCGCCGGCGCAAAACGGCGGTGAAATCTGCGGCGCTGGCGATGACAGTCTGATCAATGACCGGAAATCCCGCTTTCAGGGTGGGCTGCCCGGGGAAGGGGAAGCGGTTTTATCTGGCTTTTGGTTCCGCTCCTATAGGCGGCGGGTCAGCCAGGGCTTTCCGCCTCCCGTCTACGGCTTTTTGAACACGGCGCCCTGAGCCGCTGAGGTTACCAAAGAGGCATAACGGGCCAGATAACCGCCAAAGCCCTTATCCGGAGCTCCCTTCCAGGCCTTGCGCCGCCTTTCGATCTCCTCATCCGCCACCAGAAGCTCCAGCTTCCGGGCCGGAATATCGATTTTAATGATATCGCCGTTTTCGATCAGTCCGATCAGTCCGCCCGCCGCCGCTTCCGGGGAAACATGGCCGATCACCGCTCCCCGGCTGGCGCCGGAAAAGCGTCCGTCGGTAATCAGCGCCACGGAGCTGCCCAGACCCTGCCCCATGATCGTAGCGGTGGGGGTCAGCATTTCCTGCATGCCCGGGCCCCCTTTCGGGCCCTCGTAGCGGATGACCACCACGTCGCCGGGCTTGATTTCGCCGGCTAAAATGGCGGCGGTGCCTGTCTCTTCGCTGTCGTAAACCTTGGCCGGGCCCTGATGCACCATCATCTCCGGCAATACCGCCCCTTGCTTTACCACGGCCCCGTCAGGTGCCAGGTTTCCCCGCAGCACCGCAATGCCGCCTTCCGGGCGGTAAGGCTTCTCCACATGGTGGATGATCTGCCCGTCGGCAGCCGGGCAGTTTTTCAGTACGTCGGCCAGGGTATCTGCCGCCGCCACCTTTACGCTGCCGTCGATCATGCCGTGGTCCCAGAGCTCCCGCATCACCGCCATGATGCCGCCCTTTTTCGCCAGATCTTCGATAAAGGTCATACCGGCGGGATTCAGGCAGCATAGCTGCGGCGTCCCATGGCTGATCTCGTCGATGATGGAAAGATCCAGATCCAGCCCCCGTTCATGGGCGATAGCCGGCAGATGCAGCGCGGTATTGGTGGAGCAGCCCAACGCCATCTCCATGCGCAGAGCGTTCCGGAAAGAGTTCATGGTCAGGATATCGCCGGGCCTTTTATCCTGGGCCAAAAGCTCCATGACCCGAAAGCCCGCTTCCTTGGCCAGCCGTTTTCTGGCCGCGCTGACGGCGGGGATAGTGCCGTTTCCCGGCAGGCCCATGCCCAGAGCTTCGGTCAGACAGTTCATGGAATTGGCCGTATACATACCGGCGCAGGAACCGCAGCCGGGACAGGCCTTTTCTTCAAATTCCCGCAGGCCCTGATCCGTAAGCTTGCCGACACTATGCTGGCCTACGGCCTCGAAGACCTCGTTTAATCCCACCCGGCTGCCGTCGCCCATTTGCCCGGCCATCATCGGGCCGCCGCTGACAAAGATGCAGGGCAGGTTCAGCCGGCAGGCGGCCATCAGCATTCCGGGCACCACCTTATCGCAATTGGGAATAAAGACCAGGGCGTCCATAGGATGGGCCCGGATCATGACTTCAACGGAATCGGCGATCAGCTCCCGGCTGGCCAGGGAATACTTCATGCCGCTGTGGTTCATGGCGATGCCGTCGCATACGGCAATGGTCTGAAACTCAAAAGGTACGCCGCCGCCGCTGCGGATACCGGCCTTCACCGCTTCGCCGATCTCGCCTAAATGCTGATGCCCCGGCACGAAATCGTTTTTGGAATTCACCACTCCGATAAAGGGACGCTCCATTTCCCTTTCCGTGATGCCCAAAGCGGACAGCAGGGATCTGTGAGGCGCTTTCTGCGGCCCTTTTTTAATAATGTCACTGCCCATATCCTTACCTCCCCGTGCGTGTATTATCTTTGATTAATCATAGACAATCTCACTAAGCCTTGTCAATGGAAAGAAGGGCCGAAAAAGAGCCCGGGGCTGTATACCTTTTTGTATACAAAAGAATATACAGCTAAAGCTTGGCCGTCATAATCCCGGGCCTGACCGCATAAGCTCTCTTAAAGGGGTGAACACCTTATGACCTCGATTATCCTTTTTGAAAGCCTGGCAGCCGGGATAGCCACCTTGCTGGGGGCGGCTATGGTCTGCTCCTTCGGCCGGCCCAGGGCCAGGCTTTTGGCCGGCTTTATGGGGTTTGCCGGCGGCGTTATGGCCTGCGTGGTAATTTTTGACCTGCTGCCTTATTCTTACAGCTTTGGCAGTTTGCTTTACACCTTTTCAGGCTTTTGGCTGGGCGTTATTCTGATGCAGATGCTGGAAACAGGCGTAGGCGGCCTGGCCCGGCGGAAACTGGCGGCCCGGGAAAAGAAGGCCCGGCAGCAAGAGGAAAAGAAAAAAGCCCGGGAGGCCTGGGAGGCCCGCCCCAGAGGCCTGCCTTCCCGGCAGGAAATCCTGAACTCCCGGCGTAAAACGCCGGCCGTTGCCGGCGCCGGCAACGAACTTTGGGTCAGTCCCAGCTACAGAAAAAGCGGCGGTTCCCGCAGCAGGGCTCCGGCTGCCGCCGCCGCTTCAGGCCAAACAGCCGAAGCCTTGGATGCCGGCGCCGCCGCAAAAGCTTCTGAAAATCCTTCAGGCGATCCTTCCTTCGGGCTTTCCGAGAATTTTCCCGGCAGCCCGGCCGACCTGGCCGACTTAACTCAGGAAGGCCCCCTGGGGCTTGCCGCGGCGGCAGCCGAAAGCGCCGCTCTGCTGGCGGAGGCGGCAGCCGAACCTGATAAACCTGTCCCCTTCGATTTCAAGGCCAACGCCAGCCGCTATTTCCAGCTGGGCCTTTTGGTGGCCATCGGCATCGCTCTCCACGATCTGCCGGAAGGCATGGCCATCGCCGCCGGCCACACCGTGCGAAGCGAAACCGGCGTAATGCTGGCTCTGGCCATCGGCCTGCACAATATTCCCGAAGGCATCGCCTCAGCCACGCCTTTTGTCATGGCCGGCGTAAAACGGCGCTGGATCCTCCTGGCTATGCTTTTGATCAGCTTCTTTACCCCTCTTGGCGCCTGGCTGGGGCTTTTACTTTTGAACCTGGGCCCCCAACTGATTTCCATACTGCTGTCTCTGGCCGGCGGCGCCATGATTTCCCTGGTGATACGGGAAATGATTCCGGAAGCCTGGGCCATTAATAAACTGACTTCTTTCCTGGGTTTTTTGGCGGGCTGTGGCCTGTTGGGATTCATGACCTTTTACCTTCACCACTGATTCCTTCGGCCAGGAATACGCATATGGAATAAACTACTGTAGAACGCAACGGCAGCTTTTTGGGTAAAAGGCTGCCGTTTTTAATTTAGTATTGACGAAATCAGAATCCGGAGTATAATTTGATTTAGTTTATGCTAAATCAAATTAATGAAAGAAGGTTGCAGGATGGACAGGACTCTTGTGCTCAAGGCCATTGCCGATGAAACAAGGATGAAGATATTGTCGCTGCTGCTCCGGAAAAACTACTGCGTCCGGGCGCTGGCGAGGCAGCTGGAGCTCTCCGAAGGAGCGGTATCGCAGCATTTGAAGGTATTGCGGGATGCCGGGCTTTTAACCGGTAAGAAGAAAGGCTATTTCATGCACTATGACGTAAACCGGGATACCCTTCATGCGCTTATTGCGGATATTGAGGAATTGGCTTCCACTGAGCGTGAGGTCTGCACCCCGAAAGCGGGCGGCTGTCCTTCCGCCGAGCAGGAGCGCTGCCATCTGCAAAAACAGAGCTGCAGTAAGGAATTCCCCGCGTACTGCCAGGGTGAAGATTATACGAAGGAGGAAAAGTGCCATGAACATCCCGGATATCGTCACTGTCACAAACCTGAGTAAACGATACGGAGAATTTACAGCGGTCAATAATATCTCCTTCTCGATCGGCCGAGGAGAAATTTTTGGCTTTCTCGGTCCCAACGGCGCGGGGAAAACCACCACTATCAACATGATGATCGGACTGGCGCGCCCCTCTGCCGGCTCCATTCTCCTTGAGGGAATCGACGTGGTGAAAAACGTTAAAAAAGCCCACTCCATCATGGGAATTGTCCCGGATGAAAGCAACCTCTATGACGAAATGAGCGGCTTCGATAATCTTTGCTTCTGCGGTTCCCTCTACGGCATGAGGAGGGGCCAGCGCGAAAAGCGGGCCAAAGAGCTATTGGAGCAGTTCGATTTAACCAGGGCGGGAAAGCGTCCGTTCAAGGCGTATTCCAAAGGGATGCGCCGCAAGCTGACCATCGCGGCGGACATTATGCACTTGCCGGAAATTCTCTTTCTGGACGAGCCCACCACAGGAATCGACGTGGAGAGCACCCGGCAGATCCGCCGGCTTTTGCAGGATCTCAAACAAAGCGGCACTACCGTATTCATTACTACTCATTACATTGAAGACGCCGAGCGCATCTGCGACCGGATTTCTTTTATCGTTGGCGGTAAAATCGTAGTAAACGGAACAGTGCCGGAGCTGATGGAAAGCGTTTCTCCCGGCCATACCATCCGGCTCACTGCCGACAGGGATTTGAAGCCCCTGGCGGGAGAGCTGCGGGAGCATTTCAGGGGTTGCACTGTCGAAACCGGGGCGGACCACGCGGTGACCCTTATCTCAGAGGAGCGGATCGCCCTTTCCCCCGTCCTGCAGTATTTCGATTGCAAGGGTATTTCCGTGTTTGAGGCCAGAGAACTGCGGCCTTCTCTTGAAGACGTTTTTGTTAAGGTGACCGGGATTGAAGCCGTCAAGCTCAAAACAGAAAAAGAAAAAGGAGGCAAAGCGAAATGAAAACCTGGATTGCCTTCTGGAGCATTCTGAAAAAGGATATTCACAATTACTATCTCAAGCCGCCGAATATCAGCTGGGGGATCGTCTTCCCGCTGTCATGGACCCTGATGCAGATTATTCGTTCCTCAGGAGAGATGAACCTGACCGATATCCGCGATATGCTTCCGGGGCTGATGGCCATGAGCGTATTGTTCGGCACAACTTCCATGCTGGCCGTCACCATTACCTTTGAGCGCAAGGGCCATTCCTTTGACCGGCTCCTGCTGGCCCCGATCTCCCTGGGTACGATGGTAGCCGCCAAACTGTCCGGGGCTATCCTGTTTGGTCTGTTGAATGCCTTTGTTCCGGTGCTCTTCACGGCATTCTTTGTCGACCTTGCCGGAATCAACTGGGGCGTTGCACTGCTGGCAGTATTCCTTATCGCCGTGACCTCCACGCTTTTGGGACTGATGATCGCCGTTTCCGCCAATGAAGTATTTGAGGCGCAGACCTTCTCCAACTTTTTCCGGTTTCCCATGCTGTTTTTATGCGGTCTGTTTTTACCCGTCGCGAGCCTGCCGGCATTTCTGCGCCGGCTGTCCTACCTGCTGCCGCTGACCTATGGAACCGATTTGCTCAGAGGTGCGGTCCTTGGCGTAAATATGCTGTCTCCTGTGCTGAACATTGTGATTTTATTTGTCTTTGCCATAGCGCTGTTTACTTTCTGCCAGTACAGCATACGCAGGAAGTGGATTCTGTAAGGTAAATATCAGGATTTGCTTAAAAACATATTTTCTGCTGATAAAAAACGTTGGCGAACAGGCTTTTCCCTGTTTTGCCAGCGTTTTTTTGCCTGATTCTTTCTCTGCCTTTCCCCGGAGAAACCGAAGCTCCAGGGAGGGCCAGGTCATGGTTAAAAAGATTGGTTTTTAACTTGGAATTTTTGTTTGTTTTATTGCCATGAATTCACATTGCTTTGGTTCTTTACTTTTTTAAACTCCTGGAAACTGCTTTGCAGAGCAGGATTGAGTTTAAAAAATTCAAGCAGGTCATTCAAGTCCGAAACGGTGGAGGAACTCAGGGAATGCTCAACAAGCTCGGCCTCCTCCAACGGATTGGAACTGCCGATCAGGGCCAGGAAGCTTTCTATTGTTTCATGGCGCTTCAAAAGATATTGCCCCATTTCCCATCCGCTATCTGTTAATTGTATGATCTCGTAACGGTCGTATTTCAGGTAGCCAAGCCCCGCCAGCTTTGAAATCATTTTGGAGGCGGACGATGGTTTTACATTTAACAGCTCGGACAGCTGTCCGACCCGGGCATAGTTATTTTCCAGGCAAAGCCGGCAAGTCATCTCCAGATAATCCTCCAAAGCCGAAGTTAATTGTCCTTGCCGCTGGTTGGCCAGCTGATACCCCCGGACAGTCCTGAAGTCTGAATTTGTATTTTCATTCATCGGATCAAGCCCTTTAAAAATTTTTTTTACTTAATCTAATCTATTCGTAACACATTCAGTTTAGGAACCATATATTAGCGCAGGGAAAGTTTCTTGCCCTAGGCTTATTATTCTGAGGAGGAATTCTTGATGAACACCAATCAAATTTCGCTGAATCAACTGCCCATCGGCAAAAAAGCAAATGTTGCCGCCCTGACATCCGACGGCGCAACCAAGAGGCGCATGCTTGATCTCGGCGTCATCGACGGTACTGAAATCCAGCCGCTGTATAAAAGCCCTTCCGGCAATCCGGTGGCCTATTTGATAAGGGGGGCCGTCATCGCGCTGCGCTCCGATGTATCGGAGAAGATCCTGGTATCAGCGCCGAAGATTTAAACGGAGCGGCAAAAGCCCACCGAAGCAAAGCTTACTATCTTTTTGAGGAGGATTTTCATGGGATTAACGGGAGCATCTACGGGAGCGGGAGTATTAAACTACTGCGGCCTGCATATTGAAAAAGAAACACCGCAAGACAAAGTCGTAGCGCTTGCCGGCAATCCCAACGTCGGCAAAAGCACCGTCTTCAACAGCCTGACGGGGCTGAATCAGCATACCGGCAACTGGCCCGGAAAAACTGTGGTGAACGCACAGGGAAAATACAGGCATAAGGGCAATAATTTTATCATGGTGGATATTCCGGGCACCTATTCCCTGATGGCCAATTCCGCCGAGGAGGAAATCGCCCGGGATTTCCTCTGCTTCGGAGGTCCGGACGCCGTAGTGGTTGTGGCTGACTCCACCTGCCTCGAGCGGAACCTGAACCTGGTGCTTCAGACCATGGAAATCACCGACAAAGTTGTTCTGTGCGTTAATCTAATGGATGAGGCGAAAAAGAAGAATATTCGCATCGATTTAAATCGGCTCGCCTCCCGATTGGGCATTCCGGTCGTAGGGACCAGCGCAAGATCGGGGCACGGCCTTGACCAACTGATGGATTCGGTGACTTCTCTTGCAGACGGTTCTTTCGAAGCAAAGCCTCTGCGCGTCACCTACAGTCAGGAAATCGAAAAGGCCGTCGCTATGGTGCAACCGGCAGTATCGGGAGTTTTGCAGGAACGTTTCAGCAGCCGATGGGTGTCCCTCAAGCTGCTTGAAGGGGACGAGAGCCTGCTGCGGTCGCTGAAAGATTATCTCGGCTGCGATCTGATGCAAGACGAAAAAATATTACAGAAAATCGGGGAAGCCCGGAGCTTTTTGGCTGATGCCGGAATCCTGCGGGACCAGTTCAGGGAACAGGTTGTCACAAAGATAATCAGGACATGCGAAGATATTGGCCGGGAAGCGATTACCTTTGAAAAGAAGGGATACGCCGAGCGGGACCGTAAAATCGATAAAATCCTGACCTCAAAGCTGACCGGCATCCCCATTATGATAGCGCTGCTGTTCGGTGTGTTCTGGATCACCATTACGGGGGCAAACGTCCCGTCAAGCCTTCTGGCCACGGGCCTATTCGCACTGGAAGAGCCGATTTCTGATTTCTTTGTCTTGATCGCCGCACCCCAGTGGCTGCGCAGCATTTTTGTTGACGGCATATACAGGACGCTGGCTTGGGTTGTCTCGGTAATGCTGCCGCCCATGGCGATCTTCTTCCCGCTGTTTACTCTGCTGGAGGATTTGGGCTATCTGCCCCGCATCGCCTTCAACCTGGATAATTTCTTTCGCCGGGCCTGCGCCCATGGCAAACAGGCCCTGACCATGTGCATGGGCTTCGGCTGCAACGCCGCAGGGATCATCGGCTGCCGCATCATCGACTCGCCCCGTGAGCGTCTGATCGCCATCATCACAAACAACTTTGTTCCCTGCAACGGGCGGTTCCCGACCCTGATCGCAATTATCACCATGTTTTTTGCGGGGACGGCAGGAGGCGCGTTTCAGTCTGTCATCTCCACGCTGATGCTGACGGGGGTGATTGTCCTCGGCGTTGCCATGACCGTATTCATCTCGAAGCTGCTGTCAAAAACGATACTGAAGGGAATTCCTTCCTCCTTCAATCTGGAGCTTCCGCCTTACCGGCGGCCTCAGATCGGCAGGGTCATCATACGCTCCATTCTCGACAGAACTCTTTTCGTATTAGGCCGGGCGGTTGTGATCGCTGCCCCGGCGGGCGTCATCATTTGGATTCTCGCTAATATTTACGTCGGGGGAGGAAGCCTGCTGAATCATTGCGCCGGGTTTCTCGATCCTTTTGCGAGACTCCTTGGCCTGGACGGCTATATCCTGATGGCGTTCATCCTGGGCTTTCCGGCAAATGAAATTGTTGTGCCAATCATCATCATGAGCTATATGGCGGCAGGGACGCTGACCGAGCTGGAGAGTCTGTCCCAGCTGCACGCGCTTTTCGTAAATCATGGCTGGACCTGGCTCACCGCGGTCTGCACCATGCTTTTCTCCCTGATGCACTGGCCCTGCGGAACTGCCTGCCTTACCATCAAAAAAGAGACCCAGAGTCTTAAGTGGACGCTTGTTTCCTTTGCCGTCCCCACCGTGACCGGAATTATCGTCTGCCTGATCGTGGCAAATACCGTCCGTTTGTTAGGGCTTGTATAGCCGGCGGGGCGGAGGCGTTAAATCATCGGCTGTGCCCCTTGCCGGAATAGGGGGAGGCGCTCCGTTATTCGCTGACCATCGTGCTTCGCCGGCCGGCCGCGGAAAGGATAAAAAAATGGCCCTTCGGATCTTTCGATCGGAAGGGCCGATTTGCCTATTCTGGCCGGACGTCTGAATCGACGGCAAACGCCGGTGAGGATTCTGACGCAATTGTACTAAATATTCCTCACACTTGTCAATGCCGGTCGTATTTTCTGTCCTGGTAAAATTTGTCCTCCGGCTAAAAAGCCGGCGCCGCCAAGCCTTCATTTTTTCGTTCAGGCATAACGGACGGGCGGCTTGCCGGCTTTTCAGGGACGGCTCATGGTTTTAATCAGTTCTTCGGTCAGCACCAGGCGCTGATCCATCACCTTCCATAATTCCTCATGGGGCGGATTCGTCACTCCATGACACAGGGACATAATGACTCCTTCATTTTTCGCCATCATGATGGCGGGCAGAAAATCGCTGTCGCCGGTAAAAATAGCGGCGTGGGTGATCCTTTGCTTGGCGGCCATCAGCACCAGATCCACTCCCAGCAAAATATCCACCCGCTTTTGGATAAACAAGGGGGAGCCTCCCTCCTTATAGCCCCGAAACTCCAGTTTCCCCAGCCGCACATCAAACTGGGGTAAATTGGCTATCCGATTAAAGAAAGACTGCTTGCGGGAAAACCGTTCCCGTTGTTCATCCGTAGGCGGATTCGCCTGATAAGGAAGGCAGTGATAGTAATACGCGCGGAATAACGGGATTCCCTGAGTCATCCATTTTGCCAGTTTCTCATAATCGATCCTGGGGGAATCAAATTCTTCCTGTAATACTTTATCCAGATAAGCTCCGTCAATAAATACCGCTATTTTATCTGACATTTATTCCCACCTCCTCATCCATCATAGAGCAGCAATTTATTTTTGTCAATATATGGCAAAAATATTATTTTATGGTATACTAAGTTTGTACCGGCCGGTACATCCCTAGCCGCTATAAGCCGCCGGCGGACCCCGGTTTTGCTTTTTGGCTGTCCCTATGGTATAATTAACACTTGTAGCTGGTAAACTTCATTTAAGAAAACGCTGAAACTTTCAGGAGGCTTGAAATCTATGCAAGATACCCCTCGGAAAAAAGTGGTCAGCATTTTGTCCATTACCATGCTATCCCTGTGTATTCTGGCCGCCTTTCCAGTGATGAACGCCTTGTCCCAGGATGAGCCCGTGACCGTGAAAGAGACCGACGCTGTTACAGTCGTCAGAGAGGAAGGTACCGAAGACAGCCTGCCAGAGGATTTTGTTCCTGGCCAGGTATATGCCGACACCGGCTGCACCTGCGAAGCTGAAGGCAAGCAGCACAGCCGCTTCATGATTAATGACAGCCCCTATCTTTATTGCCTGCCGGTGGAAAATGCCGACGGCACTACCATGATCTCCCTGGATCAGCTGGCCCGCGTCTGCGGTTATACCCTGACCCGGGAAGAAGGGGTCACAACTTTAGCCAATCAAGATTTTTCTTATATTCTGGAAGATGATTCCCCCTGGCTGATCAGCGGCAGCCGCATCTGGGCGTTGCCGGTGAAGCCCTATGAAAAAATGGATGATCTTTATGTTCCGCTCCGGTTCATGTGTGAAGTTCTTGAGGATGTGGACTTCACTTATGATTCGGAAAACAAAATTATGCATTTAAGCTGTCCTCAGGCAGAGCCGGACCAGCTGACCCTGTCTTTGACCGAGGAAAACCTGGATCGCAAGGCGATTGTGCAAGCTGCCACCATCGCGGAATGCGGCGATCCGATTACGGTGGTGATCACCTTTTATCATGATTCCGAGCGCTGGGGGAATATCACGGCTTCGGGCGTCCCTGCCACCTTTGGCACAGTCGCCGCCGACAGCTCCATTCCTTTCGGCACCCAGTATTACATCCCCGCCCTGGATTTTATCAAAGGCGACGGCATATTTACCGTACAGGATCGGGGCGGCGCGGTGAAGGGGAATATCATCGACGTTTACTTGCCGGAAACCGACCGGGAGGATCCCATTACCAAGGCAGCCTTCCGGCTGGGCAAATTTGAAACCGAGATTTATCCGATTGCCGGCGCCCAATAGACGGTGATCTGCACAGGGAAACAAAGATAAAAAATGGACAATTGCAGACCTGCCCTGCGGCCTTTATCGGCTGCAGGGCATATTTTTTGGCGGCGGGCCGGCATCCCGTCCGGCGGCTGCAAAGGGATACGGACGCCGGAAAAGGGATCTTTCGCCCCAATTAGAAAAAGCAACTGCTGAAAAAAGTCCGGGAAAAAGCCCGAAAGAACGCCGGTGTTGCATTCTTTCGGGCTTTTTTACTGTTAATTTTCCCGCCGTTTTCTGTCTTAAAGCTTTCGCAAAGCAAAAGTCAAAGCTCATGATTGATAACCGTTCTCCCTCTGACTTGCCCTTTAAGCATCTGATCAATTTTGCCGCTCAGCTCCCCTAAAGAGATTTCCTCCACCCCCTCCTGCAGTCCCGCGGGCTTCCAGTCTTTTGAAAGCTTATGCCATAATTCGGTCCTTAACCCCATGGGGCACTGAACGGAATCCACACCCAGCAAGGCAACGTCCCGGAGAATAAACGGATAGACCGTAGTGATAAGCTCATAAGAAGCCACATTGCCGCAGCAAGTCACGCATCCGCCATATTGGGCAGACTTCAGGGCCGTGGCCAGAATATTGCCGCCGACGGTATCAATAACTCCCGCCCACCTTCCTTTGATCAGCGGTCTGCCCGACTGATCATCCAGTTCATCCCGGAGGATGATATCCGCGGCGCCCAGCCGCACCAGCATAGCTTTCGACTGGGGCTTGCCTGTGGCGGCAATCACCCGATAGCCCAGGCGGTGAAGCAGGGAAACAGCCAGACTGCCTACGCCGCCGGTGGCGCCCGTAACCAGAATATCCCCGTCTCCGGGCCGGACGCCATGATTTCGCAGCTTGCTGACGGACAGGGCCGCCGTAAGTCCCGCCGTTCCGTAGATCATGCTTTCTTTCAATGAAAGGTCCGGCGGCAGCTTGACGATCCAGTCCCCGGGTACCCGGATGCAGCCGCCGAAGCCCCCGGGAGTATTCATCCCCAGGTCATATCCGGTAACAAACACTTGCTCCCCGGGAGAAAATCCCGGGATTGTACTTTCGGCGACGACCCCGGCGGCGTCTATCCCGGGAGTATGCGGATATGCTTTTGTCACCCCCTTATTCCCGGCGGCGGAGAGGGCGTCCTTATAATTCAGGGACGAGTAGTTCACTTTGATCAGCACCTGGCCCGCAGGCAGGTCCGCAATCTCTCTGTCCACGATTTCTCTGATGAATTTTCCCTCTTCAGTTTCGCTGACCAGCAGCGCTTTATACTTTTTTCTCATTTCCGCTTATCCTCTTTCCATTTAGTTTGTCATCAAACCAATAGTAGCACAAAGATAGTTTTTCGTCAAACCATCTTGAATAATGCTTTTCTTCTGATATACTTTGTATTGATATCCTTTATATCGGCAAAGGTTGTGATATTGATGAATGACCGGTATATCGTCTACTTTATCAGTCAAACCAAAAAGAAGATGGTTCAGTTTATTGAAAAAAGACTCGAGGAAAACGGCCTGGAGGATCTGATCACTTCTCACGGCAATATCCTGGTGGCTCTTTATGAAAACGGCGGAAAACTGCCTATGGGCCAAATTGCGAAAAAAATCGGCAAAGATAAGTCCACGGTCACGCCGTTGATCCAAAAGCTGCTGAAGCTTGGTTATATCGATAAAGTGAGATGCCAGGACGATAAGCGAATCATGTATATTGTGCTTACGGATAAGGGAAAACAGCTGAAGCCCAGGTTCGACGCTATATCCAACCAGCTTTACGAAACTGCCTATAAGGATTTTTCTCCGGAGGAAAAAACAGTTTTCTTAAGGCTGTTAAAAAAGCTGAACATGAATTTTTCCTCCCGGTAAAAAACCTGGGCCGCCCCGTATTTGCCGGCTTGCTTTTTATTTGCCGCCCCCTCTTATTTTCCTGGCTCGTTCTTTATCGGCCTGGCTTGTCTTTTACTCACGGGCTTTCCGGGAGGGGCCGGGCGCCAATTCAATAAAACGCTCCCTCCAAAGCGGCGGAAAAAGGCGGCCGGCAGTTGAAGGGAGCGTTTTATTTTGGCGATTATACGGCAAAGCTTATTTTACTATGATTTTGGCGGTGGCTTTGGCCAGGGCTTCCGGGGCAAATTCATTTCCCAGCCCTGGCAGTTCGGGAACCTTATATTTGCCGTTTACCGGCTGATAATCATAGATGCAGTATGCTTTATTATAGGGCGTCAGGTTTACCGCGTGATGCTCATGGATAACAAAGTTGGGAATCACCGCTTCCAGATGAAGGGCAACCACGTTGGAAAGCGGGCTGCCGCAAGCATGGCACTGCACGCCCACGTCATAGGCATAGGCCATGTCGCATATTTTTTTGGCCTCGGTAATGCCGCCGCAGTTTCCCACATCAGGCTGGATCATCTGAATCGAGTTATCCTCAAAATACTGGGCGTACTGCCAGCGGGAATATATTCTTTCTCCGGTGGCGATCGGAATATTGATTTTCTCCCCCACATACTTTGTGATTTTAGGGTATGGGGTCGTAGGCTCTTCAAAGCAGAAGATATCATATTTTTCCGCAATTTTTGCAATCTGAATGCTGCTTTGGGCATCCGTATAAGAATGATTTTCGATAATAATGTCAACGTCAGGACCTATGGCATCCCGGACCGCGGCAAGCCTTTTTTCATACATGTTCAAATATCGTCTGCCGATAATCCCAAGCCTGTCGTTATCGCCAAAAAAGCCGTTTTCTTCATCATAAAGGAAGAAGTCTATTTTAATCGCGTCATAGCCCTGAGCCACTGCTTTCCTGGCATTTTCGGCATAATCCTCAGGCTTGCGGGCCGGTACCCTCACCTCGCCCCAGCCAAACTGCAGCTGGCTGGCATAGCAACGGAGATCTTCTCTTTTTTTGCCGCCGAGCAGTTTATAGACGGGCATGTTAAGATACTTCCCCTTTATATCCCAAAGGGCGATATCGACAGCGGAGATCGCCGAGAAAACGACAGGGCCTCCGTTTTGCCCCCAAAACGTTCCCCGGTATAACTTATCCCAGATCACCTCATGATCCAGGGGATCCATGCCGATTATCATCGAGGCGAAATCCTTCAGCGTACCAAACGCCCCCGGCGCTCCCATATCATAGGCCAGGGCCGCTTCCCCGTCGCCGTAAATCCCTTGGTCGGTGAAAATTCTGCAAACCACCGGTCGCCAATCAGGCCTGACCTCCGTACCTAACTGCATCACGTGAATTTCTGTAATCTTCATCACATTAACTCCCTCTGAATGATTTTTTTCTTTTAATCAGCGGCGGCCTTTTGATCAGCGGCGGCCTTTGCGGCCCCTTAACCGCCTTGGCAAAGTATATCACCCTCCGACAAGGTGAAAAATCCTGTAAAAAATATGGTTCTCCATAACAAAAAGATATAACTTACGAAAGGACAATCACTTCTCACCTTAAGTTTTTTATAATAAAATGAAATAGTAACGGGCAGCGGGGAGCTTTAAAGGGGGGAATTTACTTTGACTTTGCAGCAAATAAAATACATATTGGAAATTTCCAGATGCGGTTCCATCAGCAAAGCGGCCCAGGAGCTATATATAGCCCAGCCATACCTCAGCAATACGTTAAGGGCTCTGGAAAAAGAGCTGGGAATCAAAATTTTTTCAAGAACCCGCAAGGGCGTGGTGCTTACGCCGGACGGCAAGGAGTTTCTCAGCTATGCCAAGCCCCTCCTGGATCAGGAGGAAAAAATCATGGAATTATACTCGAAAAACAAAGTCAGGCCAATTTTCCGCTTGTGGATCTCCACCCAGCGTTACCCCTTTGTAATTAAAGCTTTTTATGAATTTTTTCAGGAGCGTGATCCCGAAAAGTATGAGATCCATCTGCGGGAAGAAAATATGTACTGTGTTATCAACGATGTGTTTAATAAAAAAAGCGACATCGGTATAATTTTCATCTCAGACAACACTGAAAAATTTATGAGCAAATATTTGGCCTCTAAAAACTTAGAATTTTGCGAAATTGCCCGGGTCACTCCCTGTGTATTTTTCAGAAACACCCATCCTATGGCGGGCAGAGACGAGGTGACCTTAGAAGAGATGAGCCGTTTTCCTTTCGCCTCATTTGAGTCGGAGCCGGCTGTCTCCGTGGATTTTTCCGAGGAGGTGCTTTTACAGAATTTCTCCACCACCCAGCGGCATTTTTTTGTGGTGGACCGGGGCACGATGATCAATATTCTCACCCATACCGACGCTTTTTCCATCGGCACCGGCATACTTTCCCCCGGCTTTGCCGGGCCGGAATTAATCAGTAAACCGATAAAGCATCACGGCAAAGAAATCAAGCTTGGCTGGATCAAAAATATTGATTACGACGCCTCGGAAATCATTTACGGCTTTACAAATAAAATAAAAAACATTGTGCAAAGTTATTAGGCCCCCCGCCGCCATAAGGTCAGGCACCGGAGTTTGCAGGACCGGTAAACAGGGATCATGTCATTTTTTCTCGTATTTTGCCAATCGGGTCAGAAAATGATATACTTAAGGATACGATGATCTCCTTTCGTTTACTGTCGTCACATTGCTGCGCCGCCGGGAGGTGCCATGCCTTGGAAACAAAGCCTTGCCATTCAAAAAAAAGCCCCTTTTGCCTGTGGAGCCTTTTCCTTTTGTTCTGCCTCTTTACCGGGCTGACGGCAGGCTGCTCTTCTCCTTTGGATCAGACCCCGGCGGCCAAACCGGAGGGCCAGGAGGAAGCGGCCGCAGGCCTGATCCTGGATTCCTGCGAACTCCGGCCCCTGACCTTATCCGGAGAAGCATCCAGCATCCGTTATCCCATCGTCGACCGGCAGATCGCCCTGCCCGCCAGGGGGTTTTCCCTGGATCTGATCTTTAACCGGCAGGTGGATTTCTCCACTGCCGCAGCGGCCATTTCCCTTAAGGACTGCGAAGACGAGTACACGGTCCGCCAATACGAAACAGCGGTAGACATGGGAAATGTGATCAACGTTTTTCTGCCTTCGGTAACGCCGGGGGAATATACCCTGGAAATCACTTCCGCCCTGAAGGATACCCAGGGCGGAAATTTAACTGAGCCGGTTTCCATCCGGCTGGTGATCGATCATCAGACCGCGGCGGAATTTTTCCTGCTGGATTCCAGCGGTCTGCCCCGGCCCCTGACCTATCAGGAATGTGAGAACGGCCTGTCTCTTTCCGATACGCCGAAAACCTTTATCATCCACTTTGACCAGGAAGTGACCCAGTCTTCGGTGGAGGACTCCATCCGGGCGGGACTTCAGGAAAACCCCGTCAGCGTCTCTTTTGCCTGGCTCACCCCCCAGCAGATGCGGGTGACTCTGGAGCAGCTGCAAACGGGCCTGGCTTATCATCTGCAACTGGATACGGCCATGGACAAGAAAGGCAACATCATCATCGGCTCCTGCTATTTCCGGGCCGGCAAAGCTTCGAACCTGGGCGTCATCGATCTGGCGACTTACAATATGTCCATGCTATACCAGTTCAGCGAAGAACGTTACTCCGGCTTCCGGGACCAGGATATCGACAACCAGGTGCTGCTCCAGGCCGGCTTTTCCAGCACCTGGAGCTTTGGCCTGGGGACCCGGCAGGTCATCGGCCTGCCGGACCTGCGCTTTGACCTGGCTATCCCCCAGCGCTATCAGGAGCCGGTCTGGCTGGACCTCAATACTCTTTTGGCCTACGACGCCGCCAAAAAAGAGCTTTGCCGGATCAGTGCCGGCGACGGCAGCCGGGAACCCCTGCTGACTCTGGCGCAAAGCCCCCTGGAATGCCGCCTTTCCCCTGACGGCCGGCTGCTGGCCATGACCGTAAAAAGTACGGACGGCAGCCAGAAGGTGGATCTGGTGATGATCGACCTGGAGGAAAGAAGGATCCTGCAGCGCCTGGAGGAATTTGCTCAGAGCTACTCCAACGCCGAGGGATATCAGACAGTGAACCTGACCTGGGCCGGTGACGACGCCCTGCTGTTTTCCGACGGCGAAGATATCATGAAAGCTTATGTGGGAGAAAACGGCAAGGTGCTGACCAGGACCAATACTTATCAGAAAAATGGCCGCATCCTCTGTTACTTATCCGACGAAGGCCTGATGCTTTATCGCAGCACCAACGGCGACGCCAATGAAGTTTATCTGATCCAGGAGGACAAGAGCCGCCGGGTCAAAGGGCTTTTGGCCGACGCCGAGCGTTTCTACTGCCTTTTAATCGATAAGGACACCATCCTGTACCAGCAAGGCCAGGAAATCCGCCGCTTCAACATCGGCAAGCAGGAATCCCAGCTTCTGGGCAGCGGCCAGCTGCTGGGGATTTCCACAGACCGCACCAAGGCTTATTATATGGCCAACTCCGAGGAAAAAAGCGAGGTTTTAGGGCCCTAGGCTTCCAAACAGCCGGACAAAAGAAATTTCCCCAAACCAAAGGTCAGCGTTGAAAAAGAGATGCCTATTTCTTTGGGAGAAACGGTGCGATGTGCTGCGGCATATCCTGCCGTTTCTCTTGTTGTATAAAGGAGTAACCTGATATTATTCCGGCAAAAGCACGAAAAAGTATGGCTGGCGGATCATTTAACGCAGATCACTCAAACCGGACAGACCGGATCCAAGTTCAGTAAGGCGCCAAATCTTTGGCAAGCCGTTATAAAACAAATCAGCGCCAGAAGCTCCGAAATCTCGCCGTCTGTAAACGCCTCTTTCAGTGAACGGAATTCCCCTTCACCGATCTGTGTTTTTTTACCGGACATATCCGCGATCCGGACGGCCGATTGTATCCGTGAATCCGTAATGGTTTTTGAAGGAGCGCCCTTGGCCTTGCAGTATTCGCAGCCGTTATTAAAGGCCAGAATACGCCGGACCTCCTCTTTTAATTCCGCGGAGAATGTGTCGCTGGAAAAAACAGCTTCTTCCAGGGAAGCCCATTTCTCCAAGATGTTTTTATTATGCCCCAAGAGCTGCTGAAACGGCGTCAGGCCGTTTTGCGAAAAAGAAATCAGCGCCATAATTTTTCCTCCTTAAATGCTACGCTAAATGCCGCGTTCCGTTGACAAAGCAATTATAGCAGGGATATAATGAAAACTGTATTTCATACGATATGATATTTCCTTATTTATATCTCTATTGATACATATATCTGCGAAAGGAATCGCAAATGAAAACAGACGAAATAGATGTGCGGATTTTGCGTGAGCTGCAGACAGACAGCCGAATTTCCATAAGGGAGTTATCGAAACGGGTAAATCTTTCACCGCCTTCCGTTGCCGAGAGAGTAAAAAGGCTTGAGAATGACGGCATTATCGAGGGATACACCATCCGCTTAAACAAAAAGAAACTTGGTTTCACCATCGAATGTATCATTGAAGTCACAATGCGGGATGGACAATACGAGAAATTCAAAAGTTTTATCAGGGATTATAAATTCAGTGAATGGTGCTACAGGATTGCCGGTGATGCGTGCTTCATCGTCAAATTGTCGGTTCCTTCTTTAGAGGATATTGAGCAGTTTATCAATGCCGTCTCCTCCTATGCTTTGACGGAGACATCCATTGTTTTTTCAAAAGTTGAGGTCAATGACAGGATAAAGATGAAATGAGACGCCCCCGGAGGGCGTCTCATTTTCTATACGGTACCCCTTTTCTATTCGGTATCCCTGACCGGGACATTTTACTTAATCCGAAAAATTTTTTCGGAAAAGCCCCGGTTTTCCTGGCCCAGCTCCGGGTATTTTACTTCCATTAAGAACAGTCCCTGGGGCGGCAAGGTCACGCCGCTCTGCCGTCTGTCTCCCATGCCCAGCAATACCGGGATCTCGGCGGGCCGCCGTTTCCCGGCTCCCACTTCCAGCAGAGTACCGGCAATGATCCGCACCATGTTCCAAAGAAAACCGCTGCCGCAGACCTCCACGGCCAAAAGCCCATCCTCTTTATCCGGCAAAAGACCGCAGTGAAAAATTTCCCGGACATAGTTATCCCCGGGCGTTCCCGCGGCGCAAAAGCCCCGGAAATCGTGGACTCCTTCAAAGTAAGCCGCCGCCTCCGCCATAGCCGGCCGGTCCACCGGATAGGAGACGTGGCAGGCGTAGCGGCGGTAAAAAGGGCTCATTACCCGCCCGCAATAAAACTGATAGACATAGGTCTTGGCCTTGGCGGAAAACCGGGCATGGAAGTCTTCCGGTACCTGCCGGCTTTCCCGGACCGTAATGCTGTCCGGGAGATGGGGCCGCAGGGCCGCCCCCCAGCGTTCCGGAGGAATGCTGGATTGGCTGCGGAAATTCACCACCTGGCCCCAGGCGTGGACGCCGGCGTCGGTGCGGCCGGAGCCCTCCAGGGAAACCGGGCCGCCCGTCAGCTTTAACAGGGCCTCCTCCAGGCATTCCTGGACCGTAGGCAGGCCGGTACCCCGCTGGCTTTGAAAGCCGCAGAAGTCGGTACCGTCGTACGCTACCGTCAGCATAATATTTTTCTCGGCATGATCTGGCTTCACTTGTTCCTCGCTGTCGGTTTTTTCCGGGGCATTAAATTGGACACCCCTAAAAGGATTTAATCCAGAAGCGATCGGCTATGCTTAAGGCTAAAAAGGCCATGGACGCGGTAAACGCCAGGAGGTCGGCGGGGCGGTACTTCAGCTCTTTCAGCCGGGTGCGGCCCTGGCCTCCCCGGTAACAGCGGGCTTCCATGGCCATAGCCAGCTCGTCTGCCCGGCGGAAGGCGCTGAGAAACAAGGGGATCAGAAGAGGAATCAGCCCTTTGGCCCGCTTCAGCAGATTGCCGCTTTCAAAGTCGGCGCCCCGGGCGATCTGCGCCTTCATGATTTTATCCGTTTCTTCGATCAGCGTAGGGATAAAGCGCAGAGCGATGGTCATCATCATGGCCAGCTCGTGAGCCATGGGAATACGGCAGGCCTTCATAATCCTTTCCAGCCCGTCGGTCAAAAGAATCGGGGTGGTGGTCAGGGTCAGCAAAGAGGTAACGTTCAGCAAAAGCACCAGCCGGACAGCCATGAAAATTCCTTTTTGGAGGCTTTCCTCCGTCAGCTTCAGAAATTTCCATTCCCAAAGCACCCTGCCTTCGGGATACATAAAAAAGTTCAGGACCAGGGTAAAAACCAACAGGACCCACAGGGATTTGATGCCCTTAATAAGAATTTTAAAGGGTACGCCGGAAAGCAGGATAATCACGGCGGTAAACGCCGCCACATAAAGGTAGTCCCGGAGATCCTGAATCATAAATAAGCCTACCATATAAAGAATCAGGCCGATGATCTTCGTGCGGGGGTCCAGCCTGTGCAGGAAGGAATCCGCGGCATAGTATTGTCCGATGGTTACATCTTTAAGCATGGGCCCACACCCTTTTGATTTCTTCCTCGGCTTCTTCCACCGTCAGGATGTCCTGGCGTACCGAAAGCCCCCGTTTTTTCAGCTCGATCATCAGCTTCATCACTTCCGGCACATCCAGGCCCAATCCGGCCAATTCTTCCGCCCGGCCGAATACCTTGCGCACCGAATCGTCATAATGGATCTCACCGTGGTCGATGACGATGAGCCGGTCCACCAGCCTGGCCACGTCGTCCATGCTATGGCTGACCAGGATAATGGCCAGGCCTTTCTCATTCAGCCTTTTCAGCTGGCCCAGTATTTCGTCCCGGCCCTGAGGGTCCAACCCGGCGCAGGGCTCGTCCAGCACCAGGTATTTAGGCTGCATCGCCAGCACGCCGGCAATGGCTACCCGGCGCTTCTCCCCGCCGGAAAGGCCAAAGGGGGACTGGCCCTTAAATGTCTGATAGTCCAGGTCCACCATCTTCATGGCCCAGCGCACCCGGCGCCGGATCTCCTCCTCGGTCAGGTTCAGGCTCCTGGGGCCAAAGGAGATATCCTGGGCCACCGTTTCCTCAAAAAGCTGGTACTCCGGATATTGAAAAACCAGGCCCACTCTCCGGCGGATTTCCTTAAGCTCCTTACTTTTGGGGACTACGGGCATATCATCTACGGTGACCCGGCCTTCCTGGGCAAACAACAGGCCATTTAAATGCTGAATCAGGGTGGATTTGCCGCTTCCGGTATGACCGATGATCCCCAAGAACTGCCCGGATTTGATTTTCAGGTTGATCTTTTTCAGCGCTTCCACCTCGTTGGGGGTGTTGGACTGATAGGTATAGCTGACGTTTTCCAGGATTATGGGCATAAGGCTACCACCAATTCTCTCCGGGTCAGGATGTCCTCCGGCAGGGAAATGCCGTCCTGCCGCAGCCGGTAAGCCAGGTCGGCCATGGCCGGCACATCCAGCCGGTATTTTTTTAATTCTTCCACCTGACGGAAAATCTCCCTGGGCTTGCCTTCCATCACGATACGGCCGTCTTCCATGACCACGATGCGATGGGCTTCCACCGCTTCCTCCATGATATGGGTGATGTGGATAATGGTGACCCCTTCTTCCCGGTTCAGCCGCCGGATTGCATCCATCACTTCTCTGCGGCCCCGGGGATCCAGCATGGCCGTAGGCTCGTCCAGCACCAGGTATTTCGGCCGCATGGCCATGACCCCGGCGATGGCCACCCTTTGTTTCTGTCCGCCGGACAAAAGATGCACGGCCCTTTTTTTATAATCTCCCATGTCTACGCAAGCCAAAGCCTCGTCTACCCGGCGGCGGATCAGTTCAGGTTCCAGCCCCAGATTCTCCGGACCAAAGGCCGTATCCTCCTCCACGGAGGTGGCGATCAGCTGATTGTCCGGATTCTGGAAGACCATGCCTACCTGCCGGCGGATGGGCCAGAAATCCTCGGGATTTGTGGTATCCATGCCGTCCACCAGCACCTGGCCTTTCGTGGGCAGCAAAAGGCCGTTGAACTGCTTGGCCAGAGTGGACTTGCCGCTGCCGTTATGGCCCAGGATCACTAAAAACTCGCCCTCCCGGACAGTCAGGGACAGTCCCCGCAGAGCTTCCTTTTGGCTTTCGTATTCATAAGCCAGATCCTTTACTTCGATCAAACTCAGGACCTCCAATAATCAGGTGAAGTTTAACTAATACAGTTTATCACATTGCGGTGGTGCAGTTCAAGGCGGCAAAGGCCCGGCGCCCCCAGAGCGGGGCAAAACGGCGGTTTTTCCAGGGTCGTCCATAAAAAAATGCGGTAAAACGGCTGAAAAGCAAACCGTTTTACCGCATTTTTCATCTAAAGTTATTTAAAGCCGGCCAAAAACCGGCCTGCGGGAGAACGGCGCCTTGCCGCGGTTATCCGTGCCATCGGAAAGCGTAATCCGCCCTGCCGGTGGTCTGCCGGAAAATAGCGGAGGCAGCTTCTCCGTTACAAGCGCTTTAATTCAGGCCCGGGTCCACCGGAAAACACAAGGAGCCGTTGACAAACCGCATGGCTCCCCGGCCTAAAAGAAGAGGGAAGATCTCCGCCGGCGCCCAGGTCTGGCCGCTTGCCGAAAGCTCCGGAGCCGCAGTTAAAAGAACCTTATCGCCAGCGTTCCCGCCCCCGCTGTCCAGCATCGTGCAGTCCCCGAGACCCAGCTTCAGTAAAACAGCGCTGTCCTTAGCTGCCACAGTCACCGTTTTTTCCCGGCCACTCCATTCCACGGATAAGCCCAAAGCTTCCGCCGTAGCCCGCAGGGGCACCATCACCACGCCCTTTTCCACCTTGGCTTCTATTCCGGCAGGCACGTCATTTTTCAGATACATGGTTACCTGGCTTTGGTCGGCGGCCGGCAGGATGACCGCTTTCGTGGCCTGGGCCCGGCCGGGATAGCTTAAGGCTACCATATCATACCAGGCAAAGAAATTCGTGCCCAGGATCACATCCTGGTTGGTTACTATGTTTTTTGTATAAAGGGGGCGGACAGGCAGGTCTGCGGGCAGGGTAACCATCATCCCGCCGCCGTCGCAGGCCACGGTAACGCTGCCGTCGGAGCCCTTGATCACTTCCTCCGCCGCCAAAAGATGAGCGGGGGACGACCCTTCAACCAGGTTTACCAGGATAGCCTCGGCATAGGTCTGAGGCGGCAGACTGAAGGTCATGGCCGGGCCGTGGTACACATAGACCCGATCGCCTGCCTTTATCTGATCCGCCGGTACCGGCAGCCCGCTTTGGTTATCCATAATCACGGTATGTTCATCGACATGCAGCTGAATCTCTTCCTCTTCTTCCCCGGTGGTTTTCACCAAAACCGTGCCGGCGCCTTCCTTCACCTGGCTGGACCGGACCACCGCCTCCCGGCCGACGTGATTCGCGGGAACCATTGGCAGCCCAACTCCGCCGGACGCGCCGCTTTCCTCCTCCCCGGCCTTCAGGTTTTGACCGCCCGTCAGCGTTTCCGCCAAAAGAGGCAGTCCCCCCGCACAGAGCAATGCAACGCATAACGTTACCGCCAGCAATTTTTTCATCGTAAAACCTCCCCCTGTGTCAAGCTTCTGTTTCTTTGTTTCTTTAGACGAGGTTTCCCCGTAAAAGTTCCGTTAAATTTCATCCTGCGGCAGGGCCCTTTGCTTGAATCCCCCTGCCGGAAGGAATATAATATTATTTGTTCTTAAGCAGTCGGGGGGAATTCCAAAATGACTACGCTGCCTGAAAATCCATTGAACCAAAACCCCTTTTCCGCAGAAGAAGCGCCGGAAAACGAAAAGAAAGAGCCGGGGAAGTTCCGGCCCACCTGCGTTAAGGATTTCAATAACCAAAGCATGGGCGAAGAAATCGCCAACGCTATCTCCCATGGTATCGGGGCGGCCCTGGCTATCGCCGGCACGGTTGTGCTGATCGTCTGTGCGGCGGTCTACAGCGACGCCATGGGGATTGTTTGCAGCTCTCTTTACGGCTTCAGCCTGATCTTTCTTTACCTGGCATCCACACTTTACCACTCGCTGACAAATATAAAAGCCAAAGCGGTTTTTCAGGTCATGGACCACTGCAGCATCTTCATTCTGATCCTGGGGAGTTATATCCCGATCTGCCTCTCCCTGCTGGGCGGGACCCTGGGCTGGACCCTTTTCGGCATAAACACGTTCTTTACCGTGCTGGGGGTTACGGCAAACGCGGTCAACGTCCACCGCTGGGAGAAGCTCTCTTTGGCCCTTTATCTTTTAATGGGCTGGTCCGTTATTTTTTGCATCAAGCCGGTGCTGGCTTCAGTGCCGCCCCTGGGCTTTTGGTTTTTGCTGGTGGGGGGCTTATGCTATACCGTGGGCGTGATTTTCTTCCGGCTCACCAAGCCCCGTTATATGCACTGCATCTGGCACATTTTCGTGCTGGCCGGCAGCGTCTTCCATTATTTTTTCATCTTGTTTTTCGTGATTATCCGAAAGGGCCTGTAACCTCAGCGCGTTTCCTGATAAAAATCCGGCTTGCTCCTCTCTGCGTACGGCTCCGCTATCCGGCTGGCGACATAATTAATTATGCCTCTACCTTGGCAGCAATATATGCGGGAACTTCCTCCCTGGAGATCCCCAGAGCCGCCGATTTGAACATGAGGACCGCCACAAAACTCATCATCGGACACATCAAAAGTACTGTGACAATTTGCATGGCGACCGTAAAAATAAATGTTTCTCTTTTTTCCTGATTCACAATATGAAATGCGATCTTTCTCGCGATCTTTCCGGCGATTAATTGTTGCAGCAATATGACAATGCCCATCAATAGCAGTAATTCTGAAATGGGCATCCTGAAGCTGCGCGCAGTTATCTCCTCCGTAAGAAAATGGTTATAAACCTCCATCCCCCATACCATCACAAACGCCATAAGGATACGAAAAACCGATTTTTGAATTTTGGTTTCAGGCATAACTCAGACTCCTTTTTCTTTTTGCAAAAAAGCGTGTAAGCCCATCTGGACTTACACGCTTTGCGCTACTCGACGTTATAATTATACCGCTTTCGGGCACCTTTTTTCAAGAGTTCAGCTTTCCCGTCTTTTTATCATTAAAGCTCCACGCCGGCAAAACGGCTTATTTTTTCCTTCCTCTCTTGACAAACTATAGCTGTAATTTTAAGATATGATAATGATTTTCATTTCAAGTCTGTGAAACGAGGCTTTGGTATGGATCTGAAAAAGCAATATATTACCCGGCAGCGCAGAGCTCTGCTGGCTTTCCTGTCTCAGCGTCCAGAACAGTTGTTCTCCGCCGAGGAGCTGATGCTGGCCCTGGGGCAGCAGGGAGAAAATGTCGGCCTGGCTACGGTTTATCGAAACCTGGACAAAATGGTAAGTCAGGACATGCTGGCCCGGATCATCCCCAGCGACGGCAGCGGCGCCAAATATGAATATCTGGAAACCCGGGCGCTGCCGGACAGCCATTACCACATGGTCTGTGAGGAATGCGGCCGGATCCTGCATATCAACTGCAGCCGGCTGGCCCAATTGGCGGACCATATCGAAAGCGATCACGACTTCGTCCTGGACAGCCGCCGCACCATACTTTACGGCCGGTGCCGCCAATGCGCCAAAAAGCCGCAATAAAGCCGCAATAAAAGAATAAGGGAGAAAAGCTCATGATAAATTGCAGAACGCACGTTCGGGGCATCCTTTTCACCGCTGCCGGAGGAATCGGCTGGGGTTTATCCGGAGTATGCGGCCAATACCTGTTTATGCATTACAATTTGGATGCCGCGTGGCTCACCGCGGTGCGCATGGTGTTTGCCGGCGTTATTTTGACCTGCCTGTCTTTACCGCGGCACCGGCAGAAAATAGCCGGAATCCTGAAAGACCGGAAGGACACCCTGCAATTGATTATCTTTTCTATTGCAGGCTTGCTGTTATGCCAATACGCTTTTCTGTCGGCAGTCCAACACTCTAATTCCGGTACGGCTACAGTCCTTCAAAGTCTGAACGTTGTGATACTGGCCGTCTTTTTAAGCATCAAAGGCCGCGTGCTTCCTGAAAAAAAGCAGCTTCTTTCCGTCATACTGGCCTTGATTGGCGTTTACCTGATTGCCACCAACGGCAGCACCTCCGGCATGGTCTTATCCCTTAAAGGCTTACTCTGGGGAATCATGGCGGCGGTGGGGATTGTGATCTATACGCTGTTATCGCAAAGGATCATTGAAAAATGGGGCAATCAGGTCATTACAGGCCTGGGGATGCTGATCGGCGGGACCTTGCTCTGTATCGTCAGCCAGGTATGGAAGGCGCCTGTTTCTTTGGATATAAACGCTTTAGCGGTGCTTGCGGTAATCATCCTGATCGGAACAGCCGGGGCATTTACGCTTTTTTTGCAGGGAGTCAGCGATCTGGGCCCTGTGCGGGCAACTCTGATCGCATGCCTGGAACCGGTCACGGCTACGATCATCTCGGCGTTATGGCTGCATACTAAATTTAACGCCCCGGACATCCTGGGGTTTTGCTGCATCATTATTACCGTATTTTTATCTGCAAAGGAGAATTGAATCATTTCCTTTGGATTTATCCGGCTCAGCTCTGGTCATTGCCCAAATAGTCCAGGATGCCCCGGTAAATCGCCTCCGCCTCTTTCTCCAGGGTGGAGGTCCGCAGCATGCGTTCATAGTCGGAAGCATTGCTGACAAAGCCCAGTTCCAGCAGAGCCGTGGGGCATTCCTCGATGCGGCAGACCGCCAGGCTTTGCCAGCGGACTCCGTCGTCCTGGTAGCCGGTGCCTTTCACCAAAGCCTGCTGCAAGGCCAGGGCCAGAGCCGCCGACTGCTGGTGGCTGTAAAGTCCCAGCACGCCTTTGTAGTTCCGGATATCGCTGGCCTCGCCGGCGGAATTCCGGTGCAGGGAAACCGCCAGATCGGGCTTGGTGCTGCGGATCAGATTGGCCCTGTCCTCCAGTCCCAAAGTAACGTCTTCGGTCCTGGTCATGACCACCCGGGCGCCGGCGGCTTTCAGCTTTTGCTCCAGCCGCCGGGCCACAGCCAGGTTCAGGTCCTTTTCACAGGCGCCTTCGGTACCGGCCGGCCCCTGAGCACCGTTATCCTCGCCGCCGTGTCCGGCATCCAACACAATGGTCCGGCCTTCCAGGGGTTTCTGCCCCTGGGACAGTCCCGGCGGATTATTGAAGGTGAAAGACAGCACTCCGGTTTCCTGATCGTAATTAATCGTATAGCCATAAAGGCGGCCCAGGACCTTGTTGGTCAACTCATACACCGCGTGATCGCCGTCCTGATAATAAGCGGCGGCCGAAAACAGCGGCCCGCTGCCCCCGGAATTATCCGGCCCCGGGACGGATCCCGCAGCGGCGGCCGAAGAGCCGCCCTGGCCGGAACCTTCCTGCTCCGCGGCTCCGCCTTCCTGGAAACCGCTCAATTCCTTGCCTTGGGTCTGGTGCAGGGTCAGATAAGTTTTTTCGTCGGTCACCTCCACGTAATAGGAGGTGAAATAAGGCAGATCAAAGCTTACGGTGGTGGCGTCGTTATTCCAGCTGTAGCGGGCGCCGCCCACCGCGGAATCCGGCAGAGCGCCTTCGCTGATTTCCACATTGGGCTTATAGGTCCAATTGCCGGAATCCATCAGATAATATCCGTTGCACTCCGCCAGGACCATTCCCTGAACTCCTTTGCGCAGGGGCTGCAGCCGCTCGGAGTTGGACGCCGCTTTTTTGCGTACCACCGTCTGTTCCAGAGCCGTGGTATAAATCTTCGGCGTATCGAGCCAGATCACTTCCGGCTCCTGGCTTGCGCCGCCCCCGCCGCCGGTGGCAGCCTCTTTCCGGTTAATGGTATAGACCAGATCGGAGTTCCGGTAGGTAAAGACAAACTCATTCTTGCCTGCCTGCAGCGGCAGATAAAGATTAAAATAACCGTTGATCGTACGCTGTATGGGCTGGCCGTCCAAAAGCACCGGGTAGCGGGGATCGGCGGCGCCCATAACATAAACGTTTTCCGCCGTGATGGTGAAGCCGTCCCGGGGATGGGCGATCTGGAAATCCCGGGCCGCCTGCAGATCCAGGAACAGCTCCTTCAGCTGTTCCTGTAAATTTAAAGTATTCTCTTTGATCTTACTGTATCCATAGAAGACACTGCCGTCGATGGCCCCCAGACTGCGGTTCAGCGCGATCTGGCTGCCGATCTCCGTAGGCTTCTCCCAGCCCGCCTCACTGGAGGCTTCCCCCACTTTATAAGCGGCATGTCCGATATAAAGCTTCACTTCCGTGCCCAGGCAGAGCTTACGCCACCAGGAGGCCACCACCGCATAGTCGCTGCCCTCGGTGCCGATAGCCCAATAAATCTGGGGCACCACATAGTCCACGATGCCTTCCGTCACCCAGCGCCGGCTGTCGGCATAGATCTGGGAATAGCTTTCAAAGGTGTTGGTGGCGCTGCCTAAGGGATCATTTTTCTGATTCCGCCAGACACCGCTGGGCGAAATGCCGAACTCCACGCCGGGGCGGGTTTCCTTGATCGTCTCATCGACCATCTTCATCAGGCTGTGAGTATTATCCCGCCGCCAGTCCTCCAGGGAAAGGCCCTTGGGCTGGCCATATTTGGCATAAGCGGCGCTGTCGTCGTAGTTGGGGTCATAGGGATAGAAATAATCGTCGAAATGAATGCCGTCCACATTGTAATTTTCAATGATCTCTTTTACTCCCCGAACCACCAGTTCCATGGCCTCGGGCTCTCCCGGGTTCAGGTAAAGGCGGCCGTCGCCGGCGGCCATGGTCAGATCAGACCGGTTTTTCACCGGCGAGCCGGCCGGCAGGCTGGCGTTGGTATTCTGGGGGCTGGCGGCGGACCCCATGGTCAGCCGGTAGGGATTTATCCAGGCATGGACCCGTATGCCGCGCTTATCCGCTTCCTGAATGAGGAAGGCCAGGGGATCGTAGCCGGGGTCCTGGCCGGCGGTGCCGGTCAGATAGGAGGACCAGGGGAAGATTTCACTCTTATATAAAGCGTCGCCCTGGGGCCGCACCTGAAAAAAAACCGTGTTCAGCCCGGCGGCGGCAGTCGTGTCCAAAATGTCGATGAGTTCTTTCTTTTGAGCCTCGGCATCCCCGATCATTTTCGGGAAGTCAATATTATAGACTGAGGCGATCCAGACGCCCCTCATTTCTTCTTCCTGAGTCAGATCCGGCGGCTCGGCTTCAGGATCGTCGCCGCCGGGGGAATATTCTACTCCGGCCACCACCGGCAAGCCAAGACAGTCGGCAAAAAAGCCGCCAAAGCGCTCCGGGAAAAAACGGTAGGCCACGCCCGCGGCACAAAACACCGCCAAAGCCAAGGCCAGGGCGCTGCGCAAAACAGATTTCATAAGCAGTATCCTCCGGTTTGGAACGGCCGGGGACAGGCCCCGCCAAAATTTGTTCAAATAAGAAATCATATGCTTTATTTTATCATATTATGACAAGGAAATCCCGGCCCAATATTATGCACTGATGGAAAATTGCAGAGATTGCATCCTATGGCGCGGCAATCTTTTGTTTTTATACTTATGATTATTCCCGCCCGGTATGCAGCGATAGATAAAAAAACAAATCCGAACCAACCGCCGATTAAGCTGGGCTGGTTCGGATTATCTCTCCCTGGGCAATCACCTCTGATCCAATTATTCCGCAGAGTCCCTTTTCCTTACACGCTCCAGCCAAGGCTTTCCTGCTGAATGGTAAACAGCCGATGATACAGGCCCGCTTTATCCATCAGCTGGGCATGGGTCCCTTCTTCGGCCACTTCGCCGTTGTCCAGAACGATGATTTTATCCGCCTGGGCAATGGTGCGCAGGCGGTGGGCAATGACGATTACGGTTTTCCCCTGGATCAAAGCCCCGATGGCCTTTTGGATCAGCGCCTCGTTTTCCGGGTCCAGGGAAGCGGTGGCCTCGTCCAAAAGGACGATGGGCGCATCCTTCAGCAGGGCCCGGGCAATGGAAAGCCTCTGGCGCTCTCCCCCCGACAAGGTGCTGCCGTTTTCTCCAAGCAAGGTATTGTAGCCCTCCGGCAGCCTGCCGACAAATTCATCACAGCAGGCGGCCTTTGCCGCGGCCAGGACCTGTTCCTCGCCGGCCTCCAGATTGCCGATCCGGATATTATTATAAATCGTATCGTTAAACAGGACCACGTCCTGAAAAACAAAGGACATATACCCCATCAGATGCTCGGGATCAAGGGTTTTCACATCAACGCCGCCAATAAGGATCCGGCCGCTGTCCACATCCCAGAAACGGGCAATCAGCCGGGACAGGGTACTCTTGCCGCTGCCGCTTGGGCCGACCAGGGCGGTGATGCTGTTTGCGGGAATAGAGACGTTCATCCTCTTAATCGTTTCTTCGCCGCCCTTATTATAGTGGAAGCTCACATTCTCAAAACGGATATCGTATTCCCGGATCTCCTTTTGCACATCGCCCTCCATGGGGTCGATCTCCATGAGAGCCGCCATGCGTTTTACGGCAATCTGATGGTAAAGCAGTTCGGGAAGCAGCGTAAGTTCCGTCACAATCGGCCCGTAAATGCGGGTAACGATCAGTAAAAACATCAGCATGGGGATCAGCTCAAGCTTCCCGCCGCTTAACAGCGCTGTCCCCACAAGGACGGTAAGCCCGATCCCCGCCTGCAGCACCACCTGGGCTCCGGTAACAAAAATACCGGTGCCGAACTCCATTTTTATGGCCAGATTTCTCATGGTCCGCAAGGCGTTTTCCAGGGCGTCGAACTTTTCACCATCCAGATTGCAGGCCTTGATCACCTTGATGCCTTCGATGTATTCCTGGACCTGCTCCGAGGCGGCAAGCTTGGCATTGGCATGGCTGCGGCTGAGCCTCTGCCGGATGTTCCGGCTTGCCACAATGATCAAAAACGCCAGGGGCACGGTAATAAAGACCGCCAGGGCCATCCGCCAGTCGAAGAAAGCCAGCATGACGCAGATAACGGTAATGGAAATCCCGTTGGCAAACAGCTGGGGAATGATGTGGCTGAGGACATGCTCCGTGGTGGCCACATCCCCCATCAGATTTGTGGTAAGCTCCGATAAATCCTTGGAATTAAAAACGCTCATGGGCAGCTTGCGGATATGCTCGGCCAGAGAAGTACGGGCATTTTCGCTTTCCAGATAAGACACCACGTAGGTCTTTTTATAGTCGTTTTTATTGCAGAAAAATATAATGAGGGCGCCGGCCAGCCCCAGGGCGAAGAAAAGCCACATTCTCTGCCAGGAAATGTCCTGTCCGGTCAGGGGCTTGACTAACTCCATAACCAGGCTGAGCATCACGCCGGCGGGGATCATCATGGAAAAATTGGTCAGTGTGCAGGCCCCGATGGCTCCTTTCAGATCGCGATAACCCTTATCGGTCAGCATCAGAGCTTTTTGCAAGCGAGGTACTTTGGTCTTTTCAGGCATTGATCGTCACCCCTTTTTTCTGCATGGTCCAACTGGCGGTTTCATTATAAGTGCGCCACATGGCCGCATATTTGCCGCCCAGGGCAAGGAGCTCCTGATGGGTTCCTTCCTCCACCACATGTCCGGCGTCCATGACAAGGATCTTATTGGCGCTGCGGACGGTGGAAAGCCTGTGGGCGATAATAATCACGGTTTTGCCCTTCATCAGCCTTTCAAAGGCTTTCTGGATCAGGTGCTCGTTTTCCGGATCGGCAAAAGCCGTAGCCTCATCCAGCACCACCACCGGGGCGTCCTTGACGATAGCCCGGGCGATGGCAAGGCGCTGTTTTTCACCGCCGCTTAAGTGTACTCCTTTGGTGCCGATAACGGTGTCGTAGCCCTGAGGCAGCTTCAGGATAAACTCGTGGCATTGAGCCGCCTTAGCCGCTTCGACGATCTGACCGTCGTCGGCCTTTTGATTCCCCATCCGGATATTGTCTCTGACGCTTTGCTTAAACAGGAACACATCCTGGAACACAAAGCTTACCTGATCCATCAGATAAGCGGATTTCATCTGCCGTATATCCAGCCCGCCCAGAAGGACCGCTCCTTCCGTCACGTCAAAAAAACGGGGGATCAGATGGGCGATGGTGCTTTTCCCTCCTCCCGACGGGCCGACAATGGCGGTAACCTCTCCTTGCTTTGCCGTGAAGGATACGTTGCTGAGAGCCTCGCTCTCTTTTGCCTGATCGTAGGTAAAAGAAACGTTCTTAAACTCCAGGCCGTAGCTGGTCACCATCCTCGGGCTTTGCGGCTGGGGCAGTTCCGGCTGGGCCAGAAGCTTATCCATGGCCTCTACTCCGTTAAGTATCCGCATACTGTTTGAGTTTACATACATCACCTTCATCAGGGTGCCGGCAATGGAGGGAACAAAAATCAGATAAAAGATCAAAGTGGAGGAAAATTCGGTATAATCGGTGGCATTCATCCCCACCAGAATAGCTACCGGAATAATGAACAGATAAATGTTGTTGATCAGCGTGGTAAAGGCGGAAAAAGAATTTTCCCAGCTGAGGGTATAGGGAATCACCATGGCGGTATAGGCCTTTATGGTATCGTGCAGGCGGCGGAAGGAATATACCGTCTGTTTAAAAGCCTTCACCACCGAGATGCCCCGGATATATTCAACCGAAGCGTTGTTCATCTCCTCAATGGAGGACTGGTATTTGTCCATCATCTTCTTGGCGCCTTCATTGCCGTACATGACAATCTGGATAGTAAAGGCAATCACCACGCCAACCATGGCCGCCAGCCCGAAGCGCCAGTCCACCCCCAGCAAAATCACGATCATTACCACCGGGGCCACAAAGGCGGCTACAATGTCCGGCAGCTGATGGGCGATGAATTCTTCGATCTTTTCAATGTTTTCGTCCATGATCTTGCGCAGTTTCCCGCTGCCTACCAGCACATGGAAGCCCAGGGGCACCTTGGCCAGGTGGGACGCGAAGTTCACCTTCAGGATATACAAAGTCCCGAAAGCCGCCAGGTGTGAGCAGACCAGGGCGCCAAAATAAAGCAGAATATTTAAGACCACCCCGCCAAAGGCAACGCCCCCATAGCGGATGAGCAAAGAGGCATCCAGCATCCTTAAATCCGGCCATACGCCAAGGATCTGCCGGACAACGAGATAGATCGCCAGATAAGGAATAAAACTGGCCACAGAGGCCAGCGAAGACAAAATAACCGCCCCGATGATCAGCGGTTTTTTGGTGGCCGCCAGCTGCAGCAGCCGGGCCATCCCTGTTTTTGGTTTTTGATGATTATCCAAAACATTCCCTCCTTTATCCTGATTGAAAATGGCCAAAGCCTTGCCGGGATCTCTCCACAGGTGCCGGATCGCCTCTGGCTGGCCAGTCAGTTAGTCATAGCTAACGCCCGGTGAAAAAAAATAATCTCCCTTCCCATTAAGTCAGCATGTTATATAAGTTAGCTAAAGCTAACTTATATAACAATATATAGCACATCCCCAGGCTTCTGTCAATTGAAAATTCGGAACATGAATTGATAAGATCCACTCCCAAGCAGGAACAGCAAAGCTGTAGGAACAGGGAAAAGTCAGAGGCTTTTCCCTGTTCCTACAGCTTTGCTTTCTTCCGGGTTAATGTTTTTCCGCCGCCGCCGCCGGGCCGGCTTCCGGCGGAGCTTACAGCTGATCCAGGTCGTAGGGAGTATCCTGATAGACGTAGTAGTTCAGCCAATTGGCGAAGAAAAGGTTGGCCGTACTGCGCCACTGGACGATGGGCTCCCTGGTAGGATCATCTCCCGGATAATAGTTCACGGGAACATGAATGGGCCGGCCCTGGGCCACGTCCCGGTCATACTCCCCTTTCAAGGTCAGGGGATCATATTCAAAATGCCCCATGACAAAGACCTGGCGGCCATTTTGGGCCCGTACGATATTTACCCCGGCCTGGGGAGATTCCGCCACTAAATCCAGCTCCGGCCTGGCCAGGATATCCTCCCGCCGTACTTCCGTATGCCGGGAATGGGGGCAATAAAAGATGTCGTCAAAGCCCCGCAGAAGACGGACAAACTGCCGGTTGGCGGTATGAGGGAACACGCCGAAGCACTTCTGGTCCAGGTGGTGCTTAGGCACGCCGTAATGGTAGTACAGCCCGGCCTGGGCTCCCCAGCAAATATGCATGGTGGAATAAACGTGCCGGGTAGACCAATCCATGATAGTGCAAAGCTCATCCCAATAGTCTACGTCGCCGTAATCCAGATCCTCCACAGGCGCTCCGGTGATGATCAGGCCGTCGAAGCGCTCCTTTTTCACCTCTTCCCAGGTTTTATAAAAGGTCTCCAGATGCTGAACCGTCGTATTTTTGCTGACATGGGAAATGGAATGCACCAAGGTGATGTCCACCTGCAAAGGCGTGTTTCCTAACAGCCGCAGCAGTTGGGTTTCCGTTGCGATCTTGGTGGGCATAAGGTTTAAGATAGCCACCCGCAGGGGCCGGATATCCTGGCTGTAGGCCCGCCGCTCCGACATGACGAAAACATTCTCATTGGATAATGTAGCGGTAGCCGGTAAATCATCAGGTATACGAATAGGCAAGAGCGTGGCCTCCTTTCATTTGCCGCCGGAGCTGCCGCCTTTGGCCGCAATCCGGCACATTGGGCTCATGAGCCTGTTTCCGTCTATTTTACCTTATTCCTGGCATAAAAAAAAGCGGAACTTATCGTTCCGCTAAAAAACCTTGTATTTTTATAGACTTAATTGGATTTTACCCCCAGCTTATCGAAAATGAAGAAGACTATGCCGAAGAATAACCCGGTAAGGGCTCCTAAAGTCATGCCGGAGATGGCCACGGAACCGATGTGGAGAGTCAGCCCGGATAAGCCGGCCACAAAAACCACGGAGGTCATCACCAGATTTCGGGATTTGGAATAATCCACTTTGCGGTCAACCAGGATCCGCAAGCCGCCGGTGCCGATCATGCCGTACAGCAGGAAGGTGATGCCGCCGATGACATCGCCGGGAATCGTGGAGATCAACGCCGACAAAGGCCCAAAGAAGGCGATCAGGATAGAGATAATTGCGGCGCCGGTGATGACCTGTACGCTATAGACGCCGGTAACGGCCATAACGCCGATATTTTCTCCGTAGGTGGTGGTGCCTACCGCACCCAGTAAGCCGGAAAGGGCGGTGGAAAAGTTATCGGCAAAAATAGAGCGGTGCAAGCCCGGGTCCTTGATCAGGTCCCGGCCCACGATTTCTCCGGTAATGATCTGATGACCGATATGTTCCGTAGCCAAAACCAGGGCTACCGGCAAAATGGTGACAATCGCTCCTGTGTCGAACTTCGCCACCTGAAAAGCGGGAATCGTAAATAAGGCCGCCTCCTTGATGGGAGTAAAATCCACCATGTGAAAGAACACAGCGGTGGCATAGCCGCAGATCATAGCCACCAGAAGAGGGATTACCCCCAGGAAGCCTTTGAAAAGCACAGAGCCGAAAACAGCCACGCCTAAGGTCACGCCAAAGACCACCAAGTCCCCTACCCCGGGGCCTCCCTCCACCATAATATTTGCTCCAATGGAGCCGCCGGACACCGTAAAGCTGGCCAGCTCCAGGCCGATCAGCGCCACGATGGGCCCCATGGCCGCCGGCGGCAGCACCACGTCGATCCATTCGGTACCGAATTTATAGATAATAAAGGCCAGGATCATCCCGACGATACCGACGACCACGATGCCGCCCTGGGCATAGCTGAAGCCATGGGTGGCGATAACCGCGCTGACAGGCGCTAAAAAAGCAAAGCTGGAACCTAAATAGGCGGGAGCTTTGCCTTTTGTGCAAAAGATGAAAATCAAGGTTCCGACGCCATTCATAAATAAAACGATGCCGGCGTCAAGACCAAATACGATCGGGACCAGCACCGACGCCCCAAACATAGCGAATACGTGCTGGATACTGAGCGGCAACAACTGCAGCAGCGGTACCTTCTCCTCTACCTGGATTACTTTCCTGGTATTCAAAACTATCCCCTCCAAATCATAAATTTCTGTATTCTGTCCATATCGGCGCCGGGGCAAAGCAAAAGAGGGGACAGATTTCCCGAACTTCCCCTCTTTGTTTTTTCCGCAGTCCGCATCGATACAGGCATTTTAAATATTATATCAATTCAGCCTGTTCCTTGCCAAGAGGCAGCCGCTTATTTTTTTGTATAAATCTGTTTTACCCGCTGCTCAGGTCCGGCCCTTACCTGGATTTGCAGGAGTTTTATCCCCTGATGTGGAAGTATTATTAGTTTACGAACAGCCCTGGGACCGGGCCAGGGGATACAAAAAAAGAAAGGATGGCTGATCAATGCGGGAAGTCTATGAATTTCTCAAAAAATGCGACACTTATTACCTGGCAACTTTGGAGGGCAGCCAGCCCAGGGTACGTCCCTTCGGCACGGTGGACCTCTTTGAAGGCCGGCTTTATATCCAGACCGGCAAAGTAAAAGAAGTATCCAAGCAGCTTCTGGCCAATCCCAGGCTGGAGATCTGTGCCTTCGACGGCCAGCGCTGGCTCCGTCTGGCCGCCACCGCCGTGGAGGACGACCGGCTGGAAGCCAAGCGTCATCTGCTGGACGCCTACCCTGCCCTGCAGAACATGTATAAGCCCGACGACGGAAATACCCAGGTCTTTTACCTGAAGGATGCCACGGCCACCTTTTCCTCCTTTACCGAAAAACCCAGGGTAATCACGTTCTGAGGCCGGTGCATTTTCATTTATCCAACCGCCAAAGAAAAACAGGGAAATGTTCAGGCAGCGCCCGAAGCGACTGGCCGAACATCCCCCTGTTTTTTTATTTACGGTACGGATCTGCCGGGATTAAACCAGCTCGATATAGCACATCATCGCCGCGTCACCTTTACGGGGTCCGATCTTGATGATCCGGGTATAGCCGCCGTTTCTTTCGGTATACTTGGGCGCGATGTTATCGAAAAGGTCTTTTACTACGGATTCATCCATCATATACGCCATGGCCAGCCGGCGGGACGCCAGGTCCCCCTGTTTGCCCAGGGTGATCATCTTTTCCGCGGTGCAGCGCAATTCCTTGGCTTTCTGCTCCGTGGTCTCAATCCTGCCGCAGCGGATCAGAGCCGTGGTCAGATGCCGCATCAAGGCCCGGCGCTGGCTGGTGCTTCTGCCTAATTTCCTTTGTACCACAGTACACTACCCCCTATTCGTCGAATTTCCTGAGGCTGAGGCCCAGGGAATTCAGCTTCTCATCTACTTCTTCCAGGGACTTTTTCCCCAGGTTACGGACCTTCATCATGTCGTCCTCGGTTTTCATGATCAGTTCCCCGACGGTATTGATGCCGGCCCGCTTCAGGCAATTATAGGACCTGACGGAAAGATCAAGCTCTTCAATACTCATATCCAGAAGCTTATCCTTTTCCTCCTCCACCTTGTTTACCATGATTTCCACGTCGCTGACTTTTTCGGTCAGGCTCATGAAAATTTTCAGGTAATCGTGCATAATTTTGGCGGAAAGGCTGACCGCTTCCTCGGGGGAAATGGAGCCGTCGGTCCAGACCTCCAGCGCCAGCCGGTCATAATTGGTGCCGGTCGCATCCCAAGCTGCCGTAACAGTATAGTTGACCTTGGTCACCGGAGAGAAGATGGAATCCACGGGGATCACGCCGATAACGTGATCGTCCTTTTTGTTCTTGTCGCCGGAACGATAGCCCCGG
Source organism: Peptococcaceae bacterium (assembly GCA_034927285.1). Taxonomy (GTDB): domain Bacteria; phylum Bacillota; class Peptococcia; order DRI-13; family UBA5745; genus JAYFQF01. Next base: position 17,825 of record JAYFQF010000001.1, on the reverse strand, counting down.
CCTCTCTCTACGGCAATTTCCATGACCAAATCGGCGCCTTCGTCCAATGTGGCGATCACCAGGTCTTTATTCAGGATCTCAACCTGGCTGTTGGGCTCGATATCACCGGCCGTTACCTGGCCGGGGCTGTGGGCCTCCAGGCGCAAAGTGTGGGATTCGTCATCATGGACCTTCAAGGACAGGGCCTTCAGATTCAAAATGATGTCCGTAACATCTTCAACTACACCAGGAATGGTGGAGAACTCATGGAGAACTCCATCAACCTTTACAGATGTAACCGCTGCTCCCGGCAGGGAAGACAATAGAATCCGCCGCAGGGAATTCCCCAGGGTAATGCCATAGCCTTTTTCCAAAGGCTCCACCATGAAACGGGCGTATTTCTTATCGTCGCTGATCTCAACGCACTCGATCCTGGGCTTTTCGATTTCTATCATCGGTTACCTCCCTTTAGCACTTATCTGGAATACAACTCAACGATCAAATGCTCCTCCACAGGAATATCGATGCTTTGGCGATCAGGCAGGGCCACTACCTTGCCCGTCAGATTTTCAGCATCCAGCTCCAGCCAGGAGGGAATGGTCTTGGCTGCAGCCAACTCCTTGATTTCTTTGAATTTGGCGGAATCCTTACTCTTGGCTTTGACGGCGATAATATCGCCCGCCTTTACCATCTCAGAGGGGATGTTGGCCTTGTGACCGTTTAAGGTATAGTGATTGTGTCTTACCAGCTGCCGGGCTTCGGAACGGGAACTGGCCAGCCCCAGCCGGTAGATCACGTTATCCAGGCGACGCTCCAGGAGGACCAGGAAGTTCTCGCCTACGACGCCTTTTTGACGTTCGGCTCTGTTGAAGGTCAGCTTGAACTGGCTTTCCATCATGCCGTAGATCCGTTTGGTTTTCTGTTTTTCCCGCAGCTGTATGCCATACTCGGTAGCTTTCTTCCGGCTCTGTCCGTGCTGGCCGGGAGTCACTCTGCCTTTTTCAATGGCGCATTTTTTCGTATAGCAACGGTCGCCCTTCAAGAACAGCTTCATTCCCTCGCGGCGGCACAGCCGGCAGACGGGTCCTGTATATCTTGCCATATGTTCTTCTCCTCCTTAGACTCTTCTGCGCTTAGGCGGTCTGCAGCCGTTATGGGGAATGGGGGTAACGTCCTTGATGGCGCTGACCTCCAGGCCGGTAGCCTGCAGAGAGCGGATCGCGGCCTCACGGCCGGAACCGGGGCCTTTCACAAAGCATTCTACTTCACGCATACCGTGCTCCATAGCGGCCTTGGCGGCCTTTTCGGCAGCCATCTGAGCGGCAAAGGGAGTGCTCTTTCTGGAGCCCTTGAAGCCCATGCCGCCGGCGCTGGCCCAGGAAATTGCGTTTCCGACCGTATCGGTAATGGTGACGATGGTATTATTAAAGGTAGACTGGATATGGGCTACGCCCCGGTCTACGTTTTTACGTTCTCTGCGCTTTACCCGCGCAACGGCGTTTCTTTTGGCCATTAGTCTATAATCCCCCTTTACTTCTTCTTACCGGCGATGGTACGGCGAGGGCCTTTGCGGGTCCTGGCATTGGTCTTGGTTCTCTGTCCGCGGACAGGCAGACCTTTTCTGTGGCGCAGTCCTCTGTAGCAGCCGATTTCCATCAGACGCTTGATGTTCAGGGAGATCTCTCTTCTCAGATCGCCTTCCACTTTGATGCCGTCGCCGACAGCTTCACGGATACGGCCGACTTCATCTTCCGTCAGGTCTCTGACGCGGGTATCGGGGTTAACACCGGCGGTAGTCAAAATATTTTTCGCTGTGCTTTTGCCGATACCGAAAATGTAAGTCAACCCGATTTCAACCCGTTTGTCCCGGGGCAGGTCAACTCCTGCAATTCTTGCCATTGTACACCTCCTGCATTTTTCCATTGGCCCTGATTGGCATCAGGACAATTTTTCCAACATTCCTGATTGATATCAGGACGATTTTTCCAGCCCCCCTGATTAGCATCAGGTATTTCGATTAGCCCTGGCGCTGTTTGTGCTTAGGATTTTCGCAAATCACCCGCACCACGCCTTTGCGTTTTATTATTTTGCATTTTTCGCACATGCACTTGACAGACGGTCTTACTTTCATCTGTATAAACCTCCTTCGATGCCCGACTATTTGAAACGGTATGTAATGCGTCCCCGGCTCAGATCATAGGGGGACAACTCCACGGTGACCCGGTCTCCCGGCAGAATCCGGATGAAATTCATCCGGATTTTTCCGGACACATGAGCCAAGACCTTATGGCCATTCGCTAACTCTACTTTGAACATGGCATTGGGCAAGGGCTCAATGACCGTGCCTTCTACTTCGATCACATCCTGTTTGGACATGGAGCGCTAACCTCCTTAAACATAAGCTTTACCGAGGGCTGACGATTTCACCATTCCTCAAGATACAAGCATCTTCTCTGCTATGATTACCAGATATTTCATCTCTTAAACCTTTCCCCAGCAGCCGCTTTGGAGGCGGGTCAAGACGTTGTTTGGTGATCCTTATTTGCCGATAGCCTTCATGATGGCTTCCGTCACCTTATCCATCGGCTGATTTCCGTCAATATCCACGATAATTCCCTGCTTGCGGTAGTACTCGATCAAGGGCAGGGTCTGGGCATTGTAGACCTCCAAACGCTTTCTCACGGTTTCTTCCTTGTCGTCGTCCCGTTGATAAAGCTCGCCGCCGCAGGCGTCACAGACGCCGGCAACTTTGGAAGGGCTGAAGGTCATATGATAAGGGGTGCCGCACTTCCTGCACATCCGGCGGCCGGTAATCCGGGCCACCAAAGCGGCGGCATCCACATCAATGTTCAACGCCACATCCAGCTTAGTGTTCATGTCCTTCATGATGCCGTCCAAAGCTTCCGCCTGAAATACCGTTCGGGGAAAACCGTCCAGCAAAAAGCCCCTGGCACAGTCGTCGGCCCCCAGCCGTTCCCGGACGATGCCGATGGTGACTTCGTCGGGCACCAGCTGGCCGCTGTCCATATAACGCTTGGCTTCCAGGCCCAGCGGAGTTTCCTCTTTAACAGCTTTCCGGAACATATCTCCGGTGGAAATATGAGGAACAGCCAGTTTCTCGGCCAGGATCACCGCCTGAGTGCCTTTACCGGCGCCGGGAGGGCCCATTAATAACGCTTTCATCTTCTATCCCTCCAGTTATTTCAGGAAGCCCTGGTAATTTCTCATCATCAACTGAGCTTCCATCTGTTTTACCGTATCCATGACAACGCCTACTACGATCAGCAGGCTGGTGCTGCCCATGGAAAGCTTCATATCGGTCAGCATCAGCAAAAGAGAAGGCACAACGGCGATCAGGGCCAGGAAAATAGCACCCGCCATCGTGATCCTGGAGGAAATCTTAGCCAGATAATCCGAGGTGGGCCGGCCCGGCCGCAGGCCGGGGATGAATCCGCCGTACTTCTTCAGGTTATCGGCGATGTCGATGACATTAACGGTAATCGCTGAATAGAAGAAGGTGAAAAAGACGATCAGAAGCGCATAAACGATTTGATACCACACCCGGCCGGAGTCAAAGAAATTCGCCATTCCCGTCATAAAACTATTGTTGGGGAACCAGGCGGCGATGGTGCCGGGAAACATCAGGATCGTCATGGCAAAGATGATGGGGATAACGCCGGCCTGATTTACCCGCAAAGGAATGTGGGTATTCTGTCCGCCGTAGACCTTGCGGCCCACCACTCTTTTGGCATACTGTACCGGCACCCGGCGCTGACCTTCGTTCAGCATGACCACGGCAGCCACCATAAATACGGCGACCACCAGCATGATCAGCAGGACAAAGATATTTACCGTACCGGCCTTCAGGTAAGCGTACAGGGTATAAATACCGCTGGGCAGCCGGGAGATAATTCCGGCAAAGATCAGGATGGATATCCCGTTGCCGATCCCCTTGTCGTTGATCAGCTCGCCCATCCACATCAGGAAGGCCGTGCCTGCCGTCAGCGAAATGGCGATGACCGTCACATTGATCCAGTTGTACACGATCAGCGCGGAGGAAAAGCCGATGGAGATACCGATGGCCTGGACAAAAGCCAATACCACGGTGAGGTACCGGGTGTAGGAAGCGATTTTTTTCCGGCCGTCGTTATCCTTGCTCAGCCTTTCCAGCGAGGGCACAACGACAGTTAACAACTGCAGAATGATCGAGGCGTTGACATAAGGAGTGATACTCATCGCAAAGATGGAGAAGTTGGCGAAGGCGCCGCCGGAAATCACGTTAAAAAAGCCCAGCAGCTGTCCTCTGCCTACCAGTTGATTAATGACTTCACGGTCAATCCCCGGCACCGGCACCTGGGTGCCGATCCGGAAAACCACGATCATCAGGAAGGTAAACAGCAATTTCTTCCGCAGTTCTTCCACCTTGAATGCGTTTCTCATTACCTCGATCAATTAAATCACCTCAATTGTACCGCCGGCGGCAGTGATCTTTTCTTCGGCTGTCTTGGAAAAGCCCTGGGCCTTTACATTCAACGCTTTGGTGATTTCCCCTCTGCCCAGAATGCGGATACCGTCGCGGACATTTTTTACCAGACCCACTTCTACCAGGGTTTCCGGGGTAACGGTGGCGCCTGCTTCAAACCTGGTCTCCAAAGCTTCCAGGTTAAGGGCCACATAGTTTTTCTTAAAGATATTGGTGAATCCCCGCTTGGGCATACGACGCTGCAAGGGAGTCTGACCGCCTTCAAAATAAGGTCCTTTGCCGCCGCCGGAACGGGCCTTCTGGCCTTTATGGCCTTTACCAGAGGTCTTGCCTAACCCGGAGCCTACGCCCCGGCCCAGCCGCTTCACTGATTGCCGTGAACCGGGCGCCGGCTTTAATTCAGAAAGTTTCATCGCCTGTTGCACCTCCTCGATTATTCTACTTCTTCAACGGCAACCAGATGGGCAATCCGGCGTACCTTGCCTAAAATGTCCGGTGTTTTGGCCTGCACGGTGCTGGAATTCAGCTTGCCAAGGCCCAGAGACTTTGCAGTTTCCTGCACTTTCTTATTATAGCCAATAACGCTTTTTACCAGCGTGATCTTGATCTTAGACATGCTCATCCTCCTAGCCCAGCAGCTCTTCCACAGATTTACCGCGGAGTTTGGCTACATCCTCAGCTCTCATCAGACTTTTTAGTCCGGTAAGGGCGGCCTGCACCATGTTATTTGCATTGTTGGAACCCAGGGATTTGGTCAGAATATCTCTGACGCCCGCCAGCTCCAGTACCGCACGGACAGGGCCGCCGGCGATTACGCCGGTACCGGGTGCGGCAGGTTTCATGAATACCGAGCCGGCGCCGAATACGCCTTTCACCTCGTGGGGAATGGTGGTCCCTTTTAAAGGAACACTGATTAAGTTTTTCTTGGCGTCCTCGATGCCTTTGCGGATAGCTTCGGGGACCTCGGTGGCTTTGCCTAAACCGGCGCCGACGCGGCCTTTGCCGTCGCCGACGACGACCAGCGCGCTGAAGCTGAAGCGGCGACCGCCTTTAACTACTTTCGCAACGCGGTTGATATAGACAACCCGTTCGGTAAATTCGCTTACGATTTCTTCGTTTCTTGCCATGGCCATTTCCCTCCTTTACGGTTAAATCAGAATTTAAGACCGGCTTCCCGGGCTCCGTCGGCAACTGCCTTGATCCGTCCGTGGTAAACGTTGCCGCCGCGGTCAAAGACCACTTCGGTAATGCCCTTTTCCAGAGCTTTTTTGGCGATCTCTTCGCCAACCTTTTTAGCGGCTTCTACATTACCGGTATTCTCCAAGGCGCCCTTTAACGGTGCTTCCAGGGTGGAGGCAGATACTAAAGTAGTCCCTTTGGTATCGTCGATAATCTGAGCATAGATGTGCTTCAGACTCCGGAAAACAGCCAGGCGGGGATGAGTGCCTGTACCGACGATGTTCTTGCGGATGCGCAGATGTTTTTTCTGGCGGACCGCTTTACGGTCGATCTGGTTAATCAATGTTGTCACTCCTTCATGTTTTGCGATAGTATCGGGCTTAGACCCCGGAAGGGCCGCCCGCCCATCACGCTGAGTGTTGCCAATATAGCCGAAACTTCAGCCTGGCGGAATCCAAATTTGGGGGCCGCTGGTTCGGGTAAAGCAGGCGCGTACCCGAGTACGTGACTGTTTTCCGCGGACGCAGCGGGTGCCGCATGACGGAAAACCCTTAAATCGTTTTGGCGCAGGATATTTTTCGCCAGACAAGGCGGCAAGATCGTGGAAAGCAGGAGCGTACCTGAGTACGTGACTGTTTTCCGCGGACGCAGCCAACGCCGTATGGCGGAAAAAAGACCAGTCAGGGCTATTTCTTTTTACCGGTCTTGCCCGCCTTAATCCTGACTACCTCATCGCTGTACCGGATGCCTTTGCCTTTGTAGGGTTCAGGCTGACGGATCTTGCGGATATCGGCGGCCAGCTGGCCTACGGCCTGCTTATCGGCGCCCTTCACCACGATCTTTGTGGGGGCAGGGCATTCAATAGAGAGACCCTGCGGGGGATTAACCTCTACGGGATGAGAATAACCCACGGCCAGCACCAGCTTTTGTCCCTGCATCTGGGCTCTGTAACCTACGCCTACCAGGTCCAGGGATTTCTCGTAGCCGGCGGTAACGCCGGTTACCATATTCTGAACCAGGGCGCGGATCAGGCCGTGATGGGCTCTGTGTTCCTTGTCGTCGCTGGGGCGGGTTACCACGATATGACCATCTTCCACCGCAACGCTGATATCGTCATGGAAGTCCTGGCTCAGGGTCCCTTTAGGGCCTTTCACCGTGATCATACTGCCTTGGATTTTTACGTCAACTCCTGCAGGAATCGCAACAGGAAGCTTTCCTATTCTAGACATGCTTTACCTCCCGCCTACCAGACATAGCAGAGAACTTCTCCGCCCAGTCCCTGTTTTCTCGCTTTTTTGTCGGTCATCACGCCCTGGGAGGTAGAGATGATGGCGATGCCCAGCCCTCCCAGGATCCTGGGGACCTCGTCCTTTTTAGCGTATACCCGCAGGCCCGGCCGGCTGATCCTTTTCAGCCCGCTGATGACCTTTTGCTTATTGGCGCCGTATTTCAGGTAAACCCGAAGAACGCCTTGTTTTCCGTCCTCGATGTACTCGAAGTCCTTAATGAAGCCTTCCTCTTTGAGGATCTGAGCCATCGTCTTCTTTAATGTTGAAGCGGGGATTTCGACTTTTTCGTGATGCACAGAGTTGGCATTACGGATACGAGTCAAAAAGTCCGCGATCGGATCTGTCATAACCATGATTCTTAAGAACCCCCTTCCTTAAAATTATGCTGCTTACCAGCTGGCTTTAGTTACGCCGGGAATCTGGCCTTCGTATGCCAGCTTGCGGAAGCAGATACGGCAAATGCCGAACTTCCGCATGTAAGCGTGGGGACGACCGCAGATTTTGCAGCGGTTATAGGCCCGCACCTGATATTTAGGCGCGCGTTGTTGTTTATAAATCAGGGATGTTTTGGCCACTGTGTTCCCTCCTTAATTAGCGATCGGCAAAAGGCATGCCCATAAATCCCAGCAGAGCCTTGGCCTCTTCGTCTGTCTTGGCGGTAGTTACGAATACGATATCCATACCGCGGAGCTTGTCGATTTTATCATACTCGATTTCCGGGAACATCAGCTGCTCTTTCAGGCCCATGGTGTAGTTTCCGCGGCCGTCGAAGGACTTGTCGGAAACACCGCGGAAGTCGCGGACACGAGGCAGGGCTATGTTTAACAGCTTGTCGGCGAAATCGTACATTTTTTCGGCTCTCAGGGTCACCTTTACGCCGATAGGCATGCCGGTACGGATTTTAAAGGCGGCAACGGATTTTTTTGCCTTGGTGATAACCGGTTTCTGGCCGGTGATCTTCATCAGGTCCGCTACGGCGCCGTCCATGGCCTTCGGGTTCTGGGTGGCTTCACCCATACCGATGTTCACGACGACCTTGACCAGCTTGGGGATCTCCATGACGTTGTCATAGTTGAACTTTGCCTGCATGGCAGGAATAACTTCTTTTTGATATTTTTCCTTTAATCGATTCACGAACTCTCACCTCCCGGCCATTATTTATCGAACTGTTCGCCGCATTTTTTGCAGACCCGGACCTTTTTGCCGTCGGCTAAAACCTGATGGCCGGCGCGAACGGGGGCCTTACATTTATTGCAGTATAATAATACGTTGGAGCTGGCGATGGGGCCTTCCTTTTCCAGGATACCGCCTTGGGGGCTGGACTGGGTGGGCTTCATATGCTTTTTGATCATATTGGCGCCCTCCACGACTACACGGCCCTTGGTTGTATCAACGCTGAGAATTTTGCCCTTTTTGCCGGCGTCCTTGCCGCTGATTACCTGAACCATATCGCCACTTTTCACATGGATCTTCATTTTCAACATTCACCTCCGGACTGATTTAAATCGGGCAATTCTACAGCACTTCCGGTGCTAAGGAAAGGATTTTTGTAAAATCGTGTTCGCGCAGCTCTCTGGCAACGGGTCCAAAGATACGGGTTCCTCTGGGTGTCTTATCGTCTTTGATGATTACGGCAGCGTTCTCATCAAAGCGGATATAGGAACCGTCGGGGCGACGAACGGCGCTCTTGGTGCGGACCACCACGGCCTTCACCACATCGCCTTTTTTTACGGTACCGCCGGGGGCGGCTTCCTTGACGGAAGCCATAATCACATCTCCGATGGCGGCATAACGGCGGGAGGAACCGCCCATAGGACGGATGCACAGCAGCTCTTTTGCGCCGGTGTTATCCGCAACTCTTAATCTGGTTTCCTGTTGAATCATTCCTGGTGCCTCCTTTCAGAGATGTTATGCGTTTACGCCGGGGGCCTTCTCAATAATGGCGCTTACATTCCAGCGTTTTTCCTTGCTCAGGGGACGGCATTCTTCGATCTCGACCTTGTCGCCGATGCCGCATTCGTTTTTCTCGTCATGAGCCTTATATTTATTGGTAACCTTAATGGTTTTGCTGTACATGCCGTGCTTGGCGGCAGTCGTCACAGCCACCACGACGGTCTTATCCATCTTGTTGCTGACCACAACGCCGGTCATGGTTTTGCGATTGCTTTTCTCCAAGACTATTTCCTCCTTCTTTGACCCATAAGGCCCCGGCCTTTTATCGAAGCCCGGGTCAATGTCTGTCGTTCACCGGCTATTTGCCTTGCAGTTCCATTTCCCGGATCACGGTTTTGGTCCGGGCGATATCTTTACGGACTTCCTTCAGGCGCATCGGATTTTCCAATTGTCCGGTGGCCAGCTGGAACCGCAGGTTGAACAATTCTTCCTTCAGTTCGGCTACTTTGGTGTTCAGCTCACCGGCTGTCATATCACGAAGAGTTTTAGCTTTCACCTGCTTCACCACCCATTTCTGAATCATGCTTGATAAACTTGGTCTTAACCGGCAGTTTATGAGAGGCCAAACGCAGGGCTTCCCGGGCCTGATCCTCAGGTACGCCGGCGATTTCGAACATCACGCGGCCAGGCTTCACCACTGCCACCCAGTATTCGGGAGAACCTTTACCGGAGCCCATCCGGGTTTCGGCAGGTTTTGCGGTAATGGGCTTGTCAGGGAAGATTTTGATCCAGACCTGACCGCCTCTCTTGATATAACGGGTCATGGCGATACGGGCTGCCTCGATCTGGCGGTTGGTGATCCAGCCGGCTTCCAGAGACTGGAGACCATATTCCCCGTAAGTGACCTTATTGCCTCGGGTTGCCTTGCCCCGGATCGCGCCGCCGCGGTGGGGACGGCGCCATTTTACTCTCTTAGGCAGTAACATTGGCAGCTTCCTCCTTCCGGACTTTAGCCTCGGGCAGGATCTCGCCTTTGTAGATCCAGACCTTGACGCCGATCTTGCCGTAAGTGGTGTTTGCTTCCGCAAAACCATAGTCAATGTCGGCTCTTAAGGTATGCAGAGGCACTTTACCCTCGCTGTACCATTCGGTACGGGCGATCTCGGCGCCGCCCAGACGGCCGGCGCAGGAAATTTTCACGCCCTGGGCCCCCAGCCTCATGGTGCGGTTTACGGATTGCTTCATGGCCCGGCGGAAAGCGATACGCTTCACCAGCTGGGCGGCGATGCCCTCGGCTACCAGCTGGGCGTCCAGCTCGGGTTTTTTGATCTCGGAAATATTGATGTTGATCTTCTTTCCGGTGAGTTTTTCCAGTTCTTTGCGCAGGACTTCCACTTCCATGCCGCCCCGGCCGATAACGATACCCGGTTTGGCAGTCTTGATGGTAACCTTGATCCGGTTGGCGCTGCGCTCGATATCCACGCCGGAAACACCGGCCTGGAACAGTTTGTTTTTCACATAATCGCGAACTTTAATATCTTCCAGAAGCATGTCGGAAAAATTCTTTTTATCCGCATACCAATTGCTTTCCCAGCCACGGATGATTCCCACACGCATTCCCTTGGGATGTACTTTCTGGCCCACTCGTTATTCCCTCCTTATTTCTCACCGACGACAATGGTAATGTGACTGGTACGCTTTTTGATGATGTCGGCCCGGCCCTGAGCTCTGGGCATCATCCGTTTCATCACGGGGCCGCCGTCCACAAAAGCCTCTTTCACATAGAGGGCGTCACGGTTCATTTCAAAGTTGTGTTCGGCATTGGCGGCTGCGGATTGCAGTACCTTGCCGATGGGCTCGGTGCCCTTGTGTACGGTGAACTTCAGGATAGCTTCGGCCTCCGCCAACTCTTTACCCCGGATCAGATCGATTACCGCCCGGGCCTTACGGGGAGAGATCCGGACAAACCGGGCTACCGCCTTGGCTTCTTTTGTCATCATGGTTCCTCCTCTCCCTCTTATCTGGCGGCGCTGGATTTATCACCAGCGTGTCCTTTAAATGTGCGGGTGGGGGCAAACTCACCCAGTTTATGCCCGACCATATCCTCCGTGACATAGACCGGCACGTGTTTACGGCCGTCATAGACCGCGATGGTGTGGCCCACCATCTGGGGGAATATCGTAGAACGGCGAGACCAGGTCTTGATGACCCTTTTCTCGTTGGTTTCATTCATCGCTTTAATGCGGCTCAATAATCTTTCTTCAACATAGGGGCCCTTTTTAACAGATCTTCCCATGGAGGCGCCTCCTTTCCTTTAGCTATTATTTCGTTTTGCGAGAAGTAACAATATACTTGTTGCTGGGGTTTTTCTTCTTTCTGGTGTTGCCGCCGATCGCGGATTTACCCCAGGGAGTAACGGGACGTTTGCGTCCCACAGGAGAACGGCCTTCGCCGCCGCCATGGGGATGGTCGCAGGGATTCATCACTACGCCGCGGTTGGCGGGGCGTATATTCAGCCAGCGGGAACGGCCGGCTTTACCAATATTTACGATGTCGTTTTCCAGATTGGACAGCTGGCCGATCGTGGCCCGGCAGGCCATCAGGATCTTCCTGACCTCGCCGGAAGGAAGACGCAGGGAAGCGTATTTGCCTTCTTTGGCCATCAACTGGGCGGCGGAGCCGGCGCTGCGGACGATCTGGCCGCCTTTGAGGGGCTTCAGCTCGATATTGTGCACCACGGTGCCTACGGGGATATTGGCCAGGGGCAGGGCATTGCCGATTTTGATGTCGGCGCCGGAACCGCTGACCACGGTATCTCCCACCTTCAGCCCGTTGGGAGCCAGGATATACCGCTTTTCGCCGTCGTTATAGTTCAGCAGGGCGATGTAGCAGCTGCGGTTGGGATCGTACTCGATGGAGGCCACTTTGGCGGGGACTCCGTCTTTATTTCGTTTGAAATCAATGATGCGGTACATTCTCTTATGACCGCCGCCCTGATGGCGGACGGTGAGTCTGCCCTGATTGTTTCTGCCGGCTCTCTTTTTCAGAGGAACCACCAAAGAGCGTTCCGGCTTGTCTGTGGTCAGCTCGTCGAAGGTCGCAACAGTCATCTGCCGACGAGAGGGTGTAATAGGTCTAAAGCTTTTTACAGCCATTTTACTCTTGCCTCCTTAATGGTAAGTTTCGCCTATTCTTCAAAGAGCGGCAAACGCTGTCCGTCCTTCAGCGTAACGATGGCTTTCTTCCATTCGGGAGTCATCCCGGAAGTTTTGCCCTGACGCTTCAGTTTACCGGGCATATTCATGGTTTTCACGTCGGTGACGTCAACCTTGAAAGCTTTCTCTACAGCGTGTTTGATTTCAATCTTATTTGCGGCTTTATCAACCTTGAAGGTATATTTGTTTTCCGCCATCAGGCCAGAGGTTTTCTCTGTAACGATGGGCTTGATCAGTACCTCGTGGGGATTACGCATCTGCCAGCACCTCCTCGATCTTGGCGATCTGTTCCTGGCTGATGACCAGCTTTTCGTGGTTCAAGATGTCGTAGACATTCAAACCCTCTGCATTGGTGGGCTTTACGCCTTCGAGGTTCCGGGCGGAACGGCAGGCGTCGATGCAGCCGGTGACAACCAGAGCTTTTCTTTCAACGCCCAGCTTGGCTAAAGAGGCAGCCATGGACTTGGTGCTGGGCTCTTTCATCTTGATCTCGTCCACCACGATCAGATTGCCGCTGGCAACCTTGTCGGAAAGGACGGATTTCATCGCCAGGCGGCGTTTTTTCCGGGGAATCGCATAGGCGTAGCTTCTGGCCTGGGGCCCAAAGACCACGCCGCCCTTTCTCCACAGGGGAGAACGGCTGGAACCGGCGCGGGCGCGGCCGGTACCTTTCTGGCGGAAAGGTTTTTTGCCGCCGCCGCTGACCAGAGCGCGGTTTTTTACGCCCACAGTGCCCCGGCGGAGACTGGCTAACTGCATGACCACGGCTTCATGAACGACGGATTCGTTAGGCTCAATGCCAAACACGGCATCATTTAATTCGATCTCGCCCACTTGCTGGCCTTCTAAATTATAAAGGGCAACTTTAGACATTTGACTTTTCCTCCTTCAAGTCTTTCGGATCGCTGCCGCCCTTAGGCTTTCACGGAGTTCCGAATAGTAATGATGCTCTTTTTGGGGCCGGGAACAGCACCGCGGATCAGGATCAGGTCCTTTTCGGCGTCCACCTTCACGATTTTCAATCCCTGGACGGTGACGACATCGCCGCCCATACGGCCGGGTCCCTTGCGGCCCAGGAATACCCTGGCCGGGCCCTTGGCGCCCAGAGAACCGTTTCTCCGGTGATATTTGGAGCCGTGCTGCATGGGTCCTCTGCTGAAGCCATGCCGCTTGATGGAACCCTGGAAGCCCTTGCCCTTGCTGACGCCGGTTACATCTACCAGATCTCCGGCGGCAAAAACGTCGGCTTTGATTTCCTGGCCCAGCTCGAAGGAGCTGATGTCTTCCATTCTGAATTCTTTCAGGTGCTTCATGGCGCTGACGCCCTGTTTGGCGAAGTGGCCCTTCATGGGCTTATTCACCTGATTTTCTTTGGCAGGTACATACCCCACCTGGATCGCATCGTATCCGTCGGTATCAACGGTCTTTTTCTGAGTCACAACGCAGGGTCCCGCCTGAACAACAGTAACGGGGACAACCTTACCGACTTCGTCAAAAATCTGCAGCATGCCCAGCTTCGTTCCTAAAATACCTTTATTCACTGTGCGCTACCTCCTAAAGCTTGATTTCAATATCGACGCCCGCCGGCAGGTCCAGACTCATCAGGGAATCGACAGTTTTGGGCGTGGGATCGATAATGTCGATCAACCGTTTGTGGGTCCTCATTTCGAACTGCTCCCGAGAGTCCTTGTTTACGTGAGGAGATCTCAGGATCGTGTACAGGTTCCGCTCCGTAGGCAGGGGAACCGGGCCCGCTACACTGGCACCGGTGCGCTTGGCGGTGTCCACGATTTTTTCCGCTGAGGCGTCGAGGATCTTGTGATCGTAAGCCTTCAGACGGATTCTGATTTTTTGTTGTTTGGCCATAATTTTGTTTTCCTCCTTTTTGCCCGAGATGTTTTTTTCGGACATACTCCACGGAAATTCCCCGGCATTACGCCATTTGCAACGCCTTTCATGAGCAACGCCCTCCGGCGTGTCATGGCACCCGGCAACCTTCCGTTTCATCGCATGTAGCCATACCCTCGTATTATAACAGGTAAATCTATGCGACGCAAGGTTTTTTTCTTTTGTGTTTATTTCTTTATGCCTTCGTATTTGTAAACAATTTGTGAACATTTATTTTCCTGGGGTTGTCCACCGTTAGCGGACACTAAATCTGTGCCCCGTGGGGATTCGAAGGGAAAACGCTTAAGAATGCGGCTCAGGCAAAAGGCTGCCGTCCGCCCCGGAGAAAAGGAACGGACAGCAGCCCTCCGCCTGATTTCTGATCTAGCTTATAAGCCGATCTCGCTAACGGCTTCACTTTGCTAACAAATTGATTCGGCTTACCATTTTACTTCGCAGATAAACTGATCTCGCTTATCATTTAACTTCGCATTACTTCGCAAACAATTTTACTTCGCCAACAAATTCATTTGGGTGTGCTTTTATTCTTCTCTCCTATTCCATTTTGCCGAACACCACGTATTGGTTGGCCCGGGCCATACCGTAACGATTATAGTGCTGACGGACCTTGTCCATTTCAGCCTTCATCGCCTGATAGTCCGGCGCGTCCTTGACCTTTTCCAGCTTTTCTTCCATGCTTTCCACCCGTTTGATCAACGGCGGCACCAGTTGGGGATCCGTGGGCTGATCCAGGAAATCCTTCTCCACTACAACGCCGTGCTTTTTCAGGATGTCCAGGATTTCGGCGCAGCTGTAGTTCTTGCGGTGGAAAACGCCCCGGGCCGTGTCCACGCTGCAATCCCAGTAATGCAGCAAAAAATGGCTGGCCGCCGCTCCCTCCTGCCGGTCCCGGGGCATTTCGTTAACCACCAGGGTCCCTCCCGGCGCCAGCAGCCTGCGGATCTCCGCAAAAAGGGCCTCCAGGTCGGGGAAGTGATGCAGGGAGTTGGAAATGCCGATCAGGTCAAAGCTGTGATCCGGATATGCCGTATGGCAGCCGTCCTGCTTTTCAAAGCCGAGACCGGGGATTTCTCCCAGCTTGGCCTTGCCTTTTTCCATGGCTTTTTCATCAATATCAATGGCGATGATTTCCTCATAGCTCCCCAGCTCCCGGGCCAGGGTCAGGGCAAAATCCCCGGTGCGCGTAGCGATGTCCAGGGCTTTTTTTACGTGAAGCTGATTTAACTCCTGATTCAATTTTTTCATGCGACCGCCTCCTTTCCCGATTGTACCACAGATTCTGCCGGGGAACAAAGCCGGAATAAAAGGATAAAATTCACAAATAAAAAGACGCAGGCCCGGTGGTCTGCGTCTTATTGACTGGAAACGGCAATCGGGTGCCTCTATGTAGTCAGAGGCCAACTAATGCAAATCAGTTAACACAGGTGTTGAGAAAAACACATTCCGCTTTTTTAGTCTTCCGAGATATACTGTGACAAAGCTTTTTCTCTTGGGCAGGCTCCCTAACAGCCGGCCCCGGAGACTAATTGTAGTAATAATCTGTCTTGTAGTCGATATCTACCAGGCTGCCGTTTTTGTAGGCTTTGACGGTGGCAAACAACTGATAGTCATAACTGCTGGACACCGTGGTGGTTTTCGACGTGCTTCCGTAAGATCCTCCGCTGGTGTAGGTGGACCAGGTTTTGACCTCGGTGGGATAGCTGCCGCTGCCCTTGGTCCCGGACCAGAGGCTCATGTCGACAGTCACATAGTCGATATTAAGGGAACTTCCACCTCCTCCGGCCATGCAAGTGGCAGTACTGCCGCTAACTGTTATATCACAAAACGTGGAAGTAAAGACCACATACATGGGTGTGATGCCGCCGTCCCAACCCAAGGGCAGGGGAATGGCGAAGCCAGCGGCAGGGATTAATGAGCAAACTAGGGCCACCAATAATACTGCAATGATCGACTTTTTCACTGTACACCTCCCGTTACTGTTTTTGGATGCCTTTAATGATCTGGATTGCCGTTTCCCGATCAATCGTCCCTGAAAGATCAAATGAGTATTTATCCGTTTGCCACGCAACAATGAGCATGCTGTTTTTCTCCGAAAACAAATAATATTCGCCGTCTATAGAGACTCTTTCTGCTTCCGCATTTTCCGTATCCACATCTATGTTTCTTGTACCTATGATTTGACGGAAATCAAATTTATTACTTTCACCCTTTGCATATTCGGTTTGATATGTTTCTTCACTTACCACCAGTCTTTCAAACTTATACCCCCAGGGCACATAATCTAATATATATAAGTCCTCCAGGTCCTCAGGGATCTGATCGTAAACCAGATCATCTCCTACCCGCTCCGGTTCCTGGTCGATGGCCACCAGGCTGGTATATCTGCTCTTCACCTCCATGATAAACCGCTCTACCGGCCTGCGGGCCGCTTCCACACTGCTGATAAAAGCCGTGGTGCCCAGGGCTGCCGCTAACAACACCGCCGCCGCCCTGGTACTGAGGCGGTGTCTTCTCCGGACTCTCCCGGCCTTTTGCTGCCGGCTCAAAAATTCCTCCATCCATTTCTTATGCTCCGAAGACGGCTCAAACGGCAGCTCTTCCTGATGACAGCAAAAGCTTTCCGACTCTTCAATCACTTTTAACTTCATGGCCTTTTCGATCAACGCGTCAAGCTGTTGGTCCAGGTCTTCTTTGTGCATTTCTTTTCCACCCTTATCTATGGCTTAGCGGTCCGTATCAATAAACTGAATGACGATTTTCTCCTTTTGCCGTTCTTGTTCAGCCTTGTCGGCCTGGCGCTTTTTTCTTTCCTGCTCTTCCTGTTCAAGAAGCGTCTTTCGCTCCTCACGCTCCTTCTCCAAGGCGGCCCGCAAAAGCACTCTGCCCCGCTGGATCCTGTATCTGGTCAGCGCATAATTTACCCCCAGCACCTGGGAGATCTCCTCCGTAGGCATCCCTAAGCCATATTTCAGCTTCATGGCGTCCCGGATGGTCGGGTCCATCTTCTCGATGATATCCATGATCCGCAAATAATCGCTTTTCTCCAAATAATGTCTCTCCGGATCAATATAATCTATTTCACGATAAAGCTCGTCCTGAAAAGGCATGGTTGGAAGCCTGCTGTCCTTCTCCCGATAGGTCAACGCCGCATTTCTGACCATCACCTTCATCAGGCATCTGGTCTTGACCGAATACGGATTGTAGATATCCAGCTTATACTTGGACAATCGTTCAAAAACTTCCTGCACCACATCTTCCGCTTTATGAGTATCCTTCAGGAACTCATATGCCATAGCCAGCATCGTTTTATGATAAAGCTCGAAAATTTTTACGATCATCTCCGGCGGCAGTTGCTTCGGGCACCCGGCCTCCATTAGCATCTCTCCTAACTCCTGACGGCATCTTCCGCCCCACCGTATCTGGGTAATATAATAAACTTTAATTTAACGATAATTGAGAGTCGAAATTTTCCTTCTTTTTCTATATTATCTTAAAATATGCAAAATTAATTCATTTTTCTTGGTTTTTTTCTTGACATTTTGCAATATTCGGCATTTGTTAAAAATTACCTCTTTATTTTATGAACAAAGGTTAAGTTTTTTTCATCGCAAGGGCTTTTCCACTTTATCGGGCAGGACGGCTACAGGATCCGGACACACCGCCAAAAACAAAACAGCCCCCGGATTTCTCCGGAGGCTGTCGGCACTTTTTACCCGTTTATTTACTTTCGGGGGTTTGACTTAGGCGTCGATCTCGGATACCACGCCGGAGCCTACCGTACGGCCGCCCTCGCGGATAGCGAAACGCAGACCCTTTTCAATGGCGATGGGCGTGATCAGCTCGATGGTCATTTTCACGTTGTCCCCAGGCATGCACATT
>JAYFQF010000039.1:0-12409 GCA_034927285.1 Peptococcaceae bacterium | reverse complement strand
CGGGGGAGACGGCGGCCAGCTCCCGGAAAATCAACGCCCGGTAGACCACTTCCTCATAAACCGGCACCACAAACCCCATCATCAGCAATAGACTGAAGACGTTTCTGGGGCTGCCGTCGCTGTTCAAATTGGCCGTACTTTTTACATAGCCGACATAAAGTTCCTGAAAAAAAGGAAAAGTCTGCAATAGGGAAATGATCAGGTAAAGCAGCTGATTCAACAGCAATCCCAGCAGAAAATAACCCAGCAGCCGCTTCAGCGGCACCGGCTTTTGCAGCAGCAGTTCCGTCCAGGAAATCCGGCGCAAATGCACCAGAAAAAACAAAATCGGCAGGCCGATCAGCGCCGCCACCGCCAAAACTGCCGGAGCTTTGGCAGCCAGCACCAGCTCCGCCGCCTGGGCCGCGCCGATGGCCCTGCGCTGCATCATGTCGCGAATCAATATCGACAGGGCCAGGCTCTGAGACAACAAAAAAACAGAAATATAGGTGGCTACCCAAAGCCCCGCGTTCAGGTTACGTTTCAGAATATTCCCTCCCTAATCGTTAAAAAGCGAATTCTGCGAAAAAAATATTTCTCATTAAAACAGAAATAAAAAACAGAATAAAAAACGGGGGGTTGAAAATCTTTGATTTTCAACCCCTTCATTTTACCCTTTTTTTCGACTAAAGTCTACCGCAGATCCCTGTCAATGTATGCCTTTGCGGAAATAGGGCTGACGGCAGCGAGGCTGCCCCAGAATCTGGCTCCAGATCATCCCCTGAACCAGCTGCCTGCCGATATCCTCATCGGCGGAGCCGGATCGGTTGGCCCTCATCTGCGGCGCGCATTCGTCGGTCCCGTAAATATGGGTAACCCGCTCCTCATGCCTGGGCCCTTCCGGGCTGACATAATCGGTGAGGGAACCCGGCTGGGAAAATTGCGTCTCTGCCGGCGCCGTCTTTTTTCCGGCTTTTCCTTTTACCGCCTGCCGGTCGGCGGCGGATTTTTTCTCTTTTACCGGTCTTTCTTTTTGCGACGGAATCCATTCTTCTTCCGTCCCCGGCTTTTGCCGTCCCCGGGCCTTTTCCCGGCCCGGCCTTTGCTGCTGCGGCCGGGAAGCCGGGTTACGGCCGCTATTGCCATAAGGCTCCGGGTCATTGCCGGCCCTCTGGCTTTGTCTGCGCCTTTGCTCCTCCTGCTGGGCCTTCTTCTTGGCGCCGCTGAAAATGCCGGCGGCGGCCCAGACCAGGATCAACATCAGAATATCCATGGGCTCCCCCCTTCCTTATCGGCCGAAAGAGCCTGCTACTCTTTTATATTGGCGCTTTTATTCCCTGCTCCCGATAAGGCGCTGCGCATCTGGGTATCCGCCTGGATATTCTGCATGCTGTAGTAATCCATTACGCCCAGCTTGCCCTGCCGCAAAGCTTCGGCCATGGCCTTGGGCACCTCGGCCTCGGCCTCCACAACCTTACCTTTCATTTCCTGAACATAAGCGATCATTTCCTGCTCTCTGGCCACAGCCAGGGCCCTGCGTTCCTCAGCCTTGGCCTGGGCGATCCGCTTATCCGCTTCCGCCTGATCCATCTGCAGCTGAGCGCCGATGTTGCGTCCCACGTCCACGTCGGCAATGTCGATGGACAGGATCTCAAAGGCAGTACCGGCGTCCAGGCCTTTGCTCAGCACGGTACGGGAAATCAGATCGGGATTCTCCAGAACTTCCTTATGGCTTTCGGAACTGCCCACGGTAGTCACGATACCCTCGCCCACCCGGGCGATGATGGTCTCCTCGCCGGCGCCGCCCACCAGGCGTTCAATATTGGCCCGAACGGTGACTCTGGCCCGTACCCGGACCTCGATACCGTTTTTGGCCATGGCGGCGATTACCGGAGTTTCGATCACCTTGGGGTTAACGCTCATCTGTACGGCTTCCAGCACGTTTCTGCCGGCCAGGTCGATGGCGGCGGCCAGCTCGTAGGTCAGAGCGATATTGGCCCGTTCCGCGGCGATCAGAGCGTTTACTACCCGGTCTACGTTACCGCCGGCCAGGAAGTGGGCCTCCAGCTGATTTGTGGTAATGCTCAAACCTGCTTTGTCGGATTTGATTTTTCCGTTGACGATCAGTGCCGGGGGAATTCTGCGGAAGCGCATTCCCACCAATTGAAAAATACCGATTTTAACATTGGCGGCGATGGCTGAAATCCACAAGCCCACCGGAATAAAGCTGAACAGGATCGCCAGACCGATCAGCACCAACGCAATAATAATCAGCGTCGCAACAAAACCACCCATGATACTACCTCCTTGAAATTTTTCCGGCTTCCCTTTTTCGGGAGCCGTTTTGCGGTGTTCCATCCTTCAGGTTTTTATTTTCCGAATTCCTTACTTTCCGGGGCGAATACTTTCCAGGCTCCTTATCCTTACCTTCAGGTTCCCCGGCCTTGTCTTTGCCGTCCCGGGAATTTTCTTTGCCCGGGAGTTTTACCGGTTACTCCTGCCTTTCTTCGCTCCCGGCGGTTCCGGGCAGGGACGGCTCCGGCGATTCGGCAGCCGTCAAAGGATCCGGCGCCATAGCTTCCGCCCCGGTCTGCAGAAGGGGATGCCGGGTCACCAGGATCCTGGGGCCGTCCGCCCGGCTGATGATGACCCATTGGCCGCTTTCGATAAACTCGCCTTCAGAAACCACATCCAAACGCCTGCCGCTTTCCAGGATGACGATGCCGGCGGGGCGCAAAGCCGTCTGAGTTCTGCCCTTTTGGCCGATCAGAACGGAAAAATCCTCTTTCTGGGAAATATAGCCTTCTTCCTTATCCAGCCGGGTATTCAGAATGAAACGGCTCAGATATTTGCTTTTTCCCAAAACCTTAATCAGGATGAAAAGCAAGATCAGGGCTGCCAAAAAGGCGACCATCAAATATTTCGCGCCCACCACGGCGTTTGGCGCCATGAAGAAGATGCCGGCGAATATGCAGACCAGCCCGGAGATCCCGGGAAGGCCGAAGCCGGGCATCATTACCTCCACAGACAACAGGATCACGCCGGCAACCAAAAACACCAAAACAATACCGGGGTTCAACACAACACACACCTCATTTCAGGAGCTACTTTAACAGACCCGGGGGATAGCCCCCTATTCGTTGTTGCTTGCTTCCAATGTTACCATAAATTCCTGCGTATCACCATCACGAAATATTTTTATTTTCAGTTGGTCCCCCACATTGTGATAAGTGATGATCGACTGGACCTGGGAAGGGTCGGTGATGGCCTGATCGTCGATGGAAATCAGAACGTCGCCCCGGCGGATGCCGGCTTTGTCCGCCGGCGCCCCTTCCACCACACTGTATACGATCACGCCCTGATCCATACCGGTAATATTAAAGTAGTTCATCATATCTTTGGTCATGGCCTGCATGCTGATCCCGATCCAGGGCCGTACCCTGTCGCTGCCGGCTTTCAGCTCGTCGATCACGCCCAAAACGGTACTGGAGGGGATGGCAAAGCCGATGCCCTGTCCGGTAGTGCTTACCGCCGTATTAATGCCGATAACCTCGCCTTTTAAATTCAGCATAGGCCCTCCGGAATTTCCGGGGTTAATAGCGGCGTCGGTCTGCAGCAGATTCTGATATACGGTGCCTTCGATGGTCAGCGGCCGGCCGGTGGCGCTGATAACGCCCACGGTAACGGTATGATCCAGGCCATATGGATTGCCGATGGCCACCACCCAGTCCCCTACCTCCATTTCACTGGAATCCCCAATGGCGATGTAAGGGAAATCGTCCCCCTCGATCTTGATCACCGCCAGGTCCAGTTCGGCGGCGGTGCCTACTACCTTAGCCTCATAAGGTTTTTCATTGGAGGTAAGGTAAACCTTGATGGAGCTGGCGTTTTCGATGACGTGATTATTCGTCAGAATGTAACCGTCCTGAGTGAAAAGGAAGCCGGAACCCATCCCCGTGGCTTTCCTGCTGCTTTGCGGCGCCTGATAGCCGAAAAACTCCTGGAAGAACGGATCGTTGAATAAAGAATCCCCTGAGGATACGGTGGTTTCCGTTTCGATCTTAACGACGCTGTCCCCGCAGATCTCGACAATGTTTCTTACAGTATCCTCGCCCATAACGCCATTCAAATGGCTGTTGTCCACAGAGCCGGTATTATAATTATTTTTCGGCGTCTGCGGAGCGGCGGAGTCCCCGCCGTCCTCCTGAGAAGACCAGGGCAAGCGCTCCTCCGGAATTTTGTCCGAATCGGTAAAGAAAACGGATACGGCCAGAGACCCGGCTACAATACCGATCAGCAAAAGAATGATTCCCAATAAAGCCGAACGGCATCCTGATTTTTCCATAGAAGATTCCTCCCGGTAAATAAATTCTTTGCGCATCTGTAATTATATCCAGATTATCACCAGATACTTCTATAATAACGCGAATTTGATTTATTTACAGTACCCGGTTTCTTTTTTCACAGGAATTTCATAATATTTTACCATAATCCCGCGCCCCAAAAAGAAATACAAAAAAACCTATGCCTTAAGAGGTACAGATAAAAGGCATAGGCTCTGAGCTGCGGCTGGACGAACGGCGATCCTGTTTTTAGTGTACGGCCTCCCTGATCCTGACGCCGTCTTTGACGTCGGCGGAATAGGGGTCCTTAAGGAGCTCTTCTCCTGCCGTCACGCCGGATACGAGCTCCACCCGGCCGCCGCTTTTGCGGCCGGTTTCCACTTTCGTCAGCAAGGCGCGGCCTTTTTTCAGCAGATACACGCCGCTGCCGCCCTCACCGAAAGGCACGACGGCCGTTAACGGCGCCGACAGCACCTCCTGGGCCGCCAGGGAAGTAAAGGTGATATCCACCTGCTGGCCGGCCCCGACGCCTTGGGGCAGTTCCAGAGGCGCAAGCTCTACCCGCCGCCGGCTTTCTTCGATGCCGATAGCGGACAAACCGGTCTCCGCCACCGCCGAGATAAAACGGATCTCCGCCCCGCAAGAACTGCCGTCGGCCAGAACAAATTCCGCTCTGTCCCCTGTCTTGACTAAAACCGCGTCATCCAAAAGCAGCCTGGTTTCGACTTTCATGCCGCCGGCTGCCGGGTAGATCCGGGCTACAGGCTGAAATTTGCTCACGTAGGTACCCTCTTCGGCCAAAATCTGCCAGAGTACTCCGTCAAAGGGAGCCGTCAGGGAAGCGCCGGACAGGTTTTCTTCCAAAGCGGCGATCTGCCTTTCCCAGGAGTCGATCACGCTGCGGTATGCGGCTTTGTTTTCTTCGCTGTTTTCTTTTTGCGCCGCCTTCAGGTTCTGCTCTGCGGCGGTGACCTGGCCGGCCAGCCGTTTCAGCTCCGCTTCCGTTACGGTTCCCGGCATTTGTTCCTCCAGGCTCTTGGCCTGGCCGTAGTTCCACCGGGCTTCCTCCAAAGCGCTTTCCGCCAGGGTCAGCTGATTGGCCGCGGTGCCCTTTTCCCCAAACAAGCCGTCATATTGCTGCCGGGCAGCCGTCAGCTGCTGCTTATTTTGCTCCAGCTGTAAAAGAATATCCGTCTGTCCCTGGCTGTCGATCAAAGCCAGCAGTTGTCCCGCCTGAAATTCCGCCCCTGTCCCCAAAGGCAGGCTCGCCAGGACACCTGCGGCCGGGGCATTCAGATAATGACTTTCCTTCGGCATTACCGTTCCCTGGGCCGTAAAGCTGGAAGACAAGGGGCCGGGCGTCAGTATTTCCGTTTCCGCCGCCACCGGCGATAAAAACTGAAACACCAAAACGCCGCCTATTGCCAGAACTGCCAGCACCGCCAAAAAGTATTTGTATTTTTTCTTCATCCCAATCCCCTCGTTTCCTTATTCCCGCTCCCGCAGCAAATCCACGGGCTCCAGGGCCTTGATTTTTTTCAGCATCATCCCCGAGCTGAAATACACCGCCAGAAAGGTCAGTCCCAGGGCCAGAATCAGCGACGGCGCGTCTACAAAATCAGGAATGATAAACACCTCCGAGGCCATGCCGCGGGAAATCAGACGGCTGGCGGCCAGGGTCATGGGGACCCCTGGAATGATCGCCCCGATGGTCAGCAGCCACTGACCGGTGGAAATTACCTCCAGGCACTGATTCCCTTTCAGTCCCAGCATCATCATGGCGGCGATCTCCCGCCGCAGTTCCTCATAGCTGATCAGAGAGCTGATATAAATCACGGCGAAGCCGATGATCACGCCCAGCATGCACATCATGGCCATCACGCCGTTCATCATGCCCATCATCTCCCGGTATTTTTCCAGGCGTTCCCAGCGGCTTTCCACCCCGGAGACCGCCGGGGCCTCTGCCAGGCTGGCGGCAAGCCTCGGCCGCGCCTCCGCTCCCGCCGTCAGCAAGACCGAGGTATAGGCGCCGTTGTAGCTGCTGATCCCTGCCACGGCTTCATGGGACATATAGGCGGTAGATCCCATATATTGGGCGATGATCCCGGTCACCGGCACTTTTGCCTGCTGCTTTCGGGGGTAGGTGACTTCCGTTTCCACCAGGTCTCCTGCCGATACGCCCAACTGCCCGGCCATGAAGCGGGAAAGTACCAGCCCTTCCGGCTGTACATACACCCTGGCCCCATTTTCATCATAAAGGCGGCATAGCTCCGAATCCCCGGGGATCCCCTGGATTGCGGCCTCCAGCTTTCCTGACGGGCCTTTTAGGGTCACGGCAAACTCCATAATCCCCTCGGCCCGCTGGATGTCCTGGCCCCTCACCGCTTCCAGGGCCGCCCCGGCGGCCACCGGCCTGCTGAAATATACCGCCAGGTCCTGGCGCTGCGTCTTTTCCAGATAATCGAAAAGAAACACGTCATATAAGCTGTACATGGACACCAGGCAGGCGGTGATCATATAGGCAAAGGCAATTCCCGTCAGGGCCAGAGCCGAACGGCGTCGGTTTCTTGATAAACTGCGCACCGCCATCAGGCCCGGTACGGTAAAAAGGCGTCGAAATCCGGGCAGACGCTCCAAAAGCGAAAGCCGGGAGGTTTTCGGCGCCGCCGGCCGGAGGGCCTCCGCCGGTTCCAGACGGCTTAAGCTTCCGGCTGTAAACCAGGCGATGGCGCCGCAAAACAGCAGCGCGGCGGCCGTTCCCTGGATCAGATACTTGGGAGAGAGAGTTACCGGGATTTCCGGCAACCGGAAATAGACCCGGTAAAAATTCACCAGCGGCTCGGCGGCCAGATAGCCCAGGAGCCCCCCCAGCAGGCCGCCGGCCCCGCCCACAAAAGCCCCGTAGGACAGATAATGCCTTTCGATGGCTTTCATTCTGATTCCCAAAGCCAAGAGGGTGCCGACCTGCACCCGCTGCTGCTCAATCAGCCGGCCCAGGCTGATATAAAGGATCACCGCGGCCACCGCCAGAAACAGCATGGGCATCACCGAGGCTACCCGGCCCAGCTGCGTCAGCTCCTGCTGCAGCATCTGGACGGAGAACTGGTCCACCCCTTCGTATGCCTGCCGGAAACCATAGGGCTCCAGAATTTTTTCCAGCCTTTCCTTCAGCTCTTCTTTATCCGCTCCGGCCTCCAGCCGCAGCAAGAACTCATTGGCCAGACCTTCTTTCCCCAGGAAAGCGGCCAGCGTCTCATAGTCGAGAAAAGCCGCGTCATAATTTGCCGGGTCCGGCAACATCTCGTTAATCGTTCTCACCAGATAAATGTTTTCCGGAGAAATCCCGCTGCCCACCACGGTGAAGGAAACCTTCCGGCCCTGATTGATCAGTTTTATCTCCTGACCCAGCCGGAATTTCCGGGCCTGAAAAAACCCATCTCCCAGAATCAGCTCCCTGGCTCCCGGCTGGGGGGTCAAACCGTTAAATAAAAGCGGCCAGGCCATACCTCCTTTGGCGATGGAGGTCAGCTTCAGCTGCGGCCAGCTGATCTGCCCGCTGTCTTGTCCGCTGTCTTGTCCGCTGTCTTCCTCCAGGCGGCCTACGCTGATCAGGGCGGTGAGCCTGGCCTCGGCGGAGCTTACGCCGGGCAGCTGGGCCAGCTGCCCGGCCAGGGCCGCCGGAGCTTCTTCCACCTCGGCAAACATATCCGGAAAGGCGGTACGCTCAAAAAACGCGTCCCGGGAAGCCATGAGCCGGTCGGAGGCAATGGACAGTACCGTATAGCCGCAAAAACCGATGGCCACAATGCCGATGCAAATCCCATAGGTGGCGGCGCTGCGTTTTATCTCCCGCAGCATTTTGGCAAAGAGGAGTCTTTTCAAAAAATCACCATTCCACTTCCTCCGGGGCGGCCGGCCGGGGATTTTCTTCTATCTTTTCGATCTTTCCGTCCTTCATCTGAAAAACTCTGTGGGCGATTCTGGCCATGGCGGCGTTATGGGTAATCACAACCACGGGGCACTCCAGCTTTTGCCCCAGGTTTACCAAAAGCTCCACCACGGAGCGGCTGGTTTTGCTGTCCAGGGCGCCGGTGGGTTCGTCGCAAAGCAAGAGGCCGGGACGCTTTACCAAGGCTCTGGCAATGGCGATTCTCTGCTGCTCGCCGCCGGAAAGCTGAGCCGGAAAATGTTTTTCCCGCCCCTTCAGCCCCACCAGCTCCAGGACCTCTTCCGGATTCATGGGGTCTTTTACAATACCTGCGGCCAGGTCTACATTTTCCCGGGCCGTCAGCGACGGGATAAGATTGAAAAATTGGAAGACAAAACCCACCACGTCCCGCCGGTAATCGGAAAGCTCATCCCGGCTGAACTGCTCCAGGGGCCTGCCCCGGTACCAAAGCCTGCCCGAGGTAGGCCGGTCCATCCCGCCCATCAGGTTCAAAAGCGTGCTTTTTCCGGAACCCGAATGACCCAAAACCACGATGAATTCCTTTTTGCGCACTTCAAAGGAAACGCCGTCCAAGGCTTTTACGGTGACGCCGTCGCCTTCATAGTACCGGCACAGATTTTCTCCCATCAGGACCAATTCTTCCATGGTTTTTCCTCCGGTTTCCTCAAGCCAGGATGCCATGGCAGATTATTTCAAGCAGGCTCCCGACCTTTCCGATAATTTCCTCCCGGGGCGTTCCGCCGTAATAATCCCGGCACAGCCCAAGAGCCAAGTTGAGATACATATCCGCCACCAGATCCGTATCGATTTCCGGCCGGATCAGACCCTTGGCCTGATCCTTTTTCAGCATCTGCCGCAAAAAAGGCTGGGAATCGTTTATTTTCTTCATGACCATGCGGATAAAATCCGAATCATCCAGGGCCATCAAAAAACCGATCCGGTTATACAGCGGATGGCTTTCCGCCCAATCAAAAACCGCCGGCAGAGCCGATTTTGCCGTCTCAAAAAAACCCGCCTGGTCATCAGCGGGCCCATATCGGGATAATACCTTCAGCTTTTCCTTGCCGATTTCCCCCATAACATACAGGTAGAGATCTTCCTTGTTCTTAAAATACTGATAAAAGCTGCCCCGGGGAATCCCCGCCGCCTTCACCATCCGGTTTATCGAGGCGTCGCTGAAGCGGTAAGCGGCAAATTCCTCCACCGCAGCCTGATAAATACGCCGCCGTTTTTCTTCCGGCAGACGGAAAAATGTTTCTTTGGGCAAGAGTATCTCACTCCTTTACCGTACCGCCCCACCCGCCGCAGCCGTCGTTCTTTTCCGAATATTATGTCCTCAGGACATCCTCTGTTTTTTATGACACCCTTGTCATATCCGCTTCATCATAGCATATTCTCACTGCGGTTACAATAGCCCAGGGCCGGGAAAAGGAAGGGCAATAAAGTAAAATCCGTTGACAAGCGAACGATCGTTTACTAAAATAATGGTAAACGGTGGTTTACTATCTAGGGAGGATTTTCAAATGGCCGACACAAAAGAAAACATTTTGCATACTTCACTTCGTTTATTTGCCAGGGATGGATATGAGGCCGCTTCGGTCAGCGATATCGCGGGGGAGCTTGGCATGACAAAAGGAGCTTTATACAAGCACTATAAGAACAAGCGGGATATATTTGACAGAATTGTTGAACGCATCTGTCAGATAGATATTGAACGAGCAAAAAAGTATGAAGTGCCGGAGAAAACCTTTGATAAATCACCGTCGGCCTACCGCAATACTGCTGTAAATAAGATTAAGGTTTTCATCGAAGCGCAGTTCCATTTTTGGACGGAGGATGAATTTGGCAGTGATTTTAGAAAAATGTTGATTTTGGAGCAATACAGAAACCCGGAGATAATGGAACTATATCAAAAATGCCTGGTAAGCGGGCCGCTCAGCTATATGGAAGATTTGTTCCGTGAAATGATGGAACAGGGAATTTGGAATAAAAGCAACCCAAAACAGCTTGCGCTTGAATTTTACGCACCTTTTTACTTGTTGGTAAGCATTTCAGATACAATGCCTGACAAGCAAGAGGCCGCTAAGCTATTATCGGCACACATTGAGCGCTTTATAGGAGAGAACTCCGCCCCACGGAAACAAAAGGAGTAAAGCAAGAGGTATAATCAGGGGAATAAAACTGTTGAGGATATGATTTCCTTTATGAGGCGTGAGGCAGACCTGTATTCAAAATACAAACAGTATTATGGATATGTATTTTATATTGGGAAAAAGAGAAACACATCTTAAACTCCGGCACCGCCAAGGACGAACACCGCACTGTGAAGAAAGCCCGCCCTTGCAAAGCCCCCTGTTTCTGGGATACGGCGACGGTGCATAAAATTGAGGACGCGCCAGAATATTGTTCCGATTGCGGGAGTAAGAGCCGCAGAATGAAGAAGAGACCGGCAGATTTTATCTGCGGTCTCTTCTTCGGGCAAGGGTTTACTATGGTAAATGAATTGGAGGAGCTTAAAGGATAAATCAGGCGAACATCTCAAACCGGTTGGGATCCAACGGAGAAATATCCATATAGGCTTTGCCTTCGCAGATGAGCTCCGAGACGATCCGGCCGGTAATGGCGCTCAGGGCGATGCCGTCGCCCTCATGGCCGCAGGCCATAAAGAGACCGGGCAGCTTATCCACATACCCGATCAGCGGCAGGCCGTCGGGAGTGTAGGGGCGAAAACCGGACATGATGCGGATAATGTTGATGTCCTTCAGGCCGGGGACGATACGGGTAGCATTTTTCAGCACCTCACGGATGGCTTCCCGGGTATTGCGTTTGTCATAATCCACAAACTCACGGGTGGCGCCGATCAGGATGTCGCCCTTGGCGGACTGGGTCAGGGACAGGCCCACCCCCAGCTGGATAGCCCTGGACTTGGCATTGACCAAAGTCTCCGGGTGATGCTTGGCTACGATATACTGAGCCGAAAGAATATCGCCGTTGACATAAGGGGCCACCGGCTCCGTGATCATGATCTGGCCTCTTCTGGGCTTGATGGGGACATTGATCCCCAGCTCCTTGCCCACGATGGGACTCCAGGCCCCGGCAGCCAGAATCACGGTCTCCGCATGGACCTCGCCTTTGACGGTCTTAATGCCCTTGACCTTGCCGCCCTCAGTGATAAAGCCGGTGACGGGGCAGTCGATCAAAAGCTCGGCGCCTAAGGCCTTTGCCCCCCTGGCAAAAGCCAGGTTCAGCTTAAAGGGATTCACTTCCCCGTCGGCGGGGCTGTAGGTGCAGCCCAGAAGATGCTCTCCCAGCCCTCTTTGGCGTTTGGCGGCTTCGGCCCGGCTGATGATATCCACCTCCAGACCGGTTTCCTTTTGCTCGTCCACGACCTTTTTCATGACCTGCATTTCCATTTCGTTTTCAATGGTAATCATACCGCCCTTTTGGAAGTACTCGATATCGCATCCCAGTTCCTGAGGAAGGGATTTGAACATCTCGGCGCTGTCCAGAGCGATTTTTAAATGAAAGCCGGGTTTTTTAGACTGAAGGATAACCATCTGATCGCAGGAGCCGGTGGCGCCGGAGGCAAAGTCTTCCTTCTCGCACAAAACTACCTTTTTCCCGGCTTTGGCCAGGCGGTAAGCGCTGGAGGCGCCGATTACACCGCCGCCGATGATCGCTACATCTGCAGTTCTAGTCATCAGTCATCCTCCTCATTGATGAATTCTTTGATCTTGGCCGTGCGAACCGGAGGCCGGGAGGTAGGCGGATAAACTTCCGCCGCAGGGCGGGCTCCGGCCTGGCTCAGCATCTGGCTGATGACACGGCGGCAGGTTCTGCCCTGGCATAAGCCCATGCCGGCCTGGGTCCGTTTTTTCACGCCCGTCACCGTGGTGGCGCCGTCGGCGATGGCCTGGAGGATTTCCTCCTTCGTCACCTCTTCACAGCGGCAGACGAAGGTTTCATTTTCAGGGCCGCAGTTGCACATTTACGCTCTCCCCTTTCTGCAGATGGTCCGGACGGTCATATAGTATTTCTTGGGGACCTCCACGGAGACTAAAGTGGTGCCGTCAAAGGCTTTATTTTGGTTGACCTTGACCACCCGGCCGTCGCAGACGTAAGCTCCGTCCCGGCCGCC
>JAYFQF010000019.1:0-17002 GCA_034927285.1 Peptococcaceae bacterium | reverse complement strand
TTGCTCATCCCTTCGATTTCATCCAAAAACAAAGTGCCCCGGTGGGCATATTCGAACAGGCCGATTTTTCCTCCCTTTTTGGCTCCGGTAAAAGCCCCTTCCCCATAACCAAACAGCTCGCTTTCCAGCAGGTTTTCCGGCAGCGCCGCGCAGTTGAGGGCCACAAAGGGCATAGCGCTGCGCCGGGAGGCATTGTGGATGGAGTGGGCAAACAACTCTTTGCCTGTACCGCTTTCTCCCGTCAAAAGGATCGACGAATCCGTCAGGGCCATTTTGAAAGCAATATTTTTTGCCCGCTGCATGGACGGGCAACTGCAGATAATGTCGTCAAAGACGTATTTGGAGTGGTGGCCTCTCCGGTACAGTTGAAGCCGGAATTGCTGCTGCCGGTCTTCCTCTTCCGTAAAGCGCTGCAACATGATAAAGCAGCCCACCGGCTTGCCCTCCCAGTCGATGGGAGCCGTGGCGATACTGATGGGCGTTTCAGCCAGCTTGATCAGTTTGGAAATCTTTCTTTTGCGTTCTTCCGGGCTTATTTGCCGGCAGAGCTGGGGAGCGGCCCAGGTCAGGGACCTGCCGATGCAATCCTTTTGTTTTAAAGACAAAATATCCTGGGCCACGGAATTTACGGCAAAAATCCTGTCCTCCATATCTACCCCCAGGATGCCGGTATCCATCATTCCCATCAGGATCTCCAGGTAGTTCTCCATCCGCATGCTCTGGCTCCAAAGGGTAACCAGGCTGCCGCCGGGATCGGCCAGGGATTCTACATAGTCCCGGTAGACCTTTTCTTTGATAAACCAGGAAAAGCCCAGCTTCAGGGCAATTTCCGCCAGGGTTCCCGAGGTAAAGGTCCTGGGGCCCAATTCGATTACCTGTTTTGCCTTATCCGGCACATACCGGCCTTCTCCCGGGCTGATGGCCAGTTCGGTGTCCGGCAGCTGACCGATCCCCGGATAGACCGGCACAAGGTCCAACTGGGTAACGCCCAGGCGGTTGAGCTCGGCAATGGTCTCGATGGCCATATTGGCGCTCAGATTTACCAGCATTGCCCGGCGCCCCCCTGGCAGAACCTTCAGCTTGCTTACTTGCTCTTTGCTGAAGGTAAGCGCCGGCACCACAATATTTTTATCCGGCTGAATCAAAGCGATGACCTGATCATAAGCCTGGGTGGAGGAAGCCCCCACGATATACAGGTCGGCGTCCGGAATACGGACATAATCCCCTTTTTCCAGAGAATACTCCTCCACCTCGATCAATTCACCAAAGAATTCATCAAGCCACTCCTTATAAACCTGCCCCGATTGAATGGATTCGGTGACCAGCGCTATCTTTTTTTTCACCTTTGGGCCCCCTTAACCGGACAGTACTCCGGGCGTTATTCCCTGAATGTTTTTATTTTAGCAACGATTTCCTGTTAATACAAGGGCAGGAGACCCGCTAAGCCCCGGCAAGACGCCCGCGCCCGTATAAAAAAAACGCCCGCCTGAACTGCAGCCCGCGATATGCCGCTTTCACGGCATATCCGGCTTTTGGGTGCAGTTCAGATGCAGGGCTTTTTCAGAACCAATCTTATGAAATATTATTCAAGACGCCGGCGCTTTTCAGCCATATCCAAGGCCTTTGCCAAGCGAAAAGCCGGTCTTAATAATTCTGGCATCTCAACTCAAAGAAGGCCTGGGGATGAGCGCATACGGGACAGACGTCGGGAGCCTTCTTGCCATAATGAATATGACCGCAATTCCGACAGATCCAGACCGCTTCGCCGTCCTTCTCGAATATGACCCCATCCTTTAAGTTTCCTAAGAGCTTGCGATATCTTTCCTCATGCTCTTTTTCAATCTTGCCGACTTCTTCAAACAGGTAAGCGATATGGTCAAAGCCTTCGGCTTTTGCTTCCTTGGCAAAAGTGGCGTACATATCGGTCCATTCGTAGTTTTCACCTTCAGCGGCATCCAAAAGGTTCACTTCTGTTTTGGGAATTTCTTCGCCATGAAGCAGCTTGAACCAGATTTTGGCGTGGGCCATTTCATTATGAGCGGTTTCTTCGAAAAGGGCTGCGATCTGCTGCATTCCTTCTGTCCGGGCCTGGGCGGCATAATAAGTGTACTTGTTGCGCGCCTGGCTTTCGCCGGCAAAGGCCGTCATCAGATTGGCCTCCGTCTTGGTTCCTTTTAAATCTTTCATTGGTATTACCCCCTTTGTTTAATATGCTGGGCTGAATACGGTAAAATAGAAACATTCGTTCAATATTATTTAACCATACTTCAGCCACAAATACCAGTATCTTTATTTTGCAGCAAGTTATTGATAATCATTACTGTCTTAATATAGCTTCTTCCTCTGTTTTTGTCAAGAGGAATTCTTCAGAAAACAACAATTTTTGCCGGGATTCCCGGCTTCCCAGGCTTCTTCAGCGTCTGCCGGCGCCGCCGCCCCGGCTGGAACCGCCGCCCCCCATACGGCCGCCAAAGCCGCCGCCAAAACCGCCGCCAAAACCGCCGCCAAAACCGCCGCCCATACGACTGCCGCCGAAACCGCCTGCGCCGCCGCCGAAGCTGCCAAAACCGCCGGAACGTCTGCCGGCGCCGCCGCCCCGGCTGGAGCCGCCGCCGCCCATGCGGCCGCCTGTGCCGCCGCCAAAGCCGCCAAAGCCGCCGAAACCGCCAAAGCCGCCGGGAGGCCGTCCGTTCTTATTCCCGGGGGATTTTCCGGAAGATCCGCCTGCCGGCTTTTGGTGAGGTATAGACTTGGGATGGCGGGCCGGTCTGGGCGGATGCGGCGGTCTTAAAGGACGGGGATAGCTTCGCCAGCCTCCCAGGATCAGCGGGCGGTAAACCACTCTTCTTCCTTCAGTCCATCCTCCCGGGCCTGCGCCCGGAGGCCGTCGGTTCTTATTTTTTATATCCCGCAGAATCGCGGCAAAAATGATCGCCATCAAAATTAGCAGGACTACCAAAAAAATCATCATGACAAAGCCGGCGCCCGGCCCTCTCCGGTGGGACAGCCGGTCATTTTCCGGATACCGCTGTCCGTCATCCACGTAAGCGTTGGGCTGACCCGTGCCGCTGTCCGCTGTATCGCCGCTGCCGCCGCTGCTCTCTCCCACGCCATAGATGTCGGCAACTTTTCCCGCCATGGCGTCGAATACCTTTATTACGCCGGCATCATAATTGCCGGCGGCGAAGTCCTCTTCCAGATATTCGTAAAGATAATCTCCTAACAGGCCGCTGTCGAAACTATCCTCCAGGCCTTTGCCCTGCATGGCATAATAGTTGTCCTCGCCGATGGCCAGAAGCAAGAGGATCCCGTTGTTCTTTTCCGCCGAACCAATGGCCCAGTCGTTAAAAAGAGTATAGGCATAATCCTCGATTTCCGCCCCATCCAGAAAGTCCACGGTGACCACCATGATCTCGGCGCCGCAGGATGACGACAGCTGACGGTTTACCTCATTGATATGCTCCAGGGTCTCGCTGCTCAACACATCGGCCAGGTCGGCGGCATAACCGTAGCCCTCCTGATAGGCCGGCACCTTGGGCGCCGCCAGTGCCGGCAGAGCCAGGAAATTCAGCAGAAGCAGCAGGGTCAGGAAAACCCCGGCTACCCCCTTTTTTCCTCCTGTCACTTTTTCAGCTCCCATGGGTCTTCAGCTCCTTTCAACGGAAAAGCTCCAGTTCCTTTACTCCGGTCAGCCGGGAAAAAAGATTCGCCGGAAACTCCGAAAGCGTTTCATTAAACTCAGCGGCATGCCGGTTATAAGGGTCGTGACTGATGGTGTCGCCCCGGGAACGAAAACTGTCGTACAGACGCTGGGGATAGGGAGCGTCCTTTTCCGCCAGATTTACCTCCTCCAGCTTGCTTAACAAATCCTTTACCGCCTCTTCCAGGGCCTGGTCCGCCTTAGCCATTTCGCTGACGGAAGCGGCTTGATCCAGGGCTTGCCGGGCCAGAAGCACCCCTTGGAGGGACTCGTCGGTCTCCGGCAGGTACCTTCTGGCCACCGTCACCAGGTTGTAGGCGCTGTCCGCTCTCTCCTGCAAATCACTCCGGATACCGATACCGTCGCCGGCCTCCCCCAGATAAAATACCTGTTGCGCCCGGTCCCGCAAATCGGATAACGACGAATGGCCGCCGTATAATGCGGCGGCAACGATCATCAAAATCATGACGGCAATTGCCGTGGATTGTTTTTTTAAAATCTCCATTTCTTTATTTTCCTTTATTTACTTCCAGAAGCTTCTGCTTCAGCTGGCCTTCGATACGGCCCAGCTCGTCTTCCGCCTGCCGCCTTCTGATACGGCCCTCGTTCTGGATTTTCACCACTTCGTCCAGGGTCTCGATCAGATTCTGATTGGTCTTTTTCAGCGTCTCGATATCCACGATGCCCCGCTCCGACTCCTTTGCCGTTTCGATGGTCCCCATCTTCAGCTTCTCGGAGTTTTTCCTCAACAGCTCGTTGGTCATTTGGCTGACTTCCCGCTGGGCCTCCATGGCGCTTTGGCTGTGAGCCAAGCCCAGGGCCAGCACCATCTGGCTCTTCCACAAAGGGATCGTATTCACCAGGCTGGTCTGGATTTTCTCCGCCATTAAAGAATCGTTATTCTGAATCAGGCGGATCTGCGGAGCCATCTGGATAGATACCATCCGGGTCAGCTCCAGATCGTGGACCTTCTTTTCAAAGCGGTCGCACAGCCCGGCGAAATCATTGGCGGCCTGGGCCTCCTCCGGCAGGCCGCTTTCCGTGGCCTTTTCCAAAAGCTTCGGCAAGGTCGTGGCCCGGGCTTCCTCCAGGCGTTTTTTCCCGGCCAGGATATACATGGCCAGCTCTTTTAAATAAACCAGGTTCGTATCATACATCTGATCCAGCATAGCGATATCTTTCATCAGCTGGATCTGGTGGTTTTCCAGGATACCGCAGATCTTGTCGACATTGACTTCGGCTTTATCATATTTCGCTTTCAGGCCTTCCAGCTTATTAACGCCCTTTTTGAAAAAACCAAAGATCCCTTTGCTTTCCTCATCCACGTCAAAGCCTTTCAGTTCCACCACCAGATCGGTGATCATATCTCCCACCTCTCCCAGATCCTTGGTCCGGACACTGGAAAGGGCGGCCTCTGAAAAATTGGAAATTTTCTTCTGGGCGCCGGCGCCGTACTGCAGAATCTGAGTGGCATTGGACAGGTCGATTTTCTCGGCAAAGTCCCTGACCTGGACCTGCTCCTCCGGCGTCAGACTGCTCATGTCCAGAACCGCTTTAGGCGTCGGAGGGTTTTCTGCCGCCGGCAGCCGGTCGGCCTGGGCCGCGATGGCCTGCAGGTCTTTCAATGGGCTTTCCGTTTCTTCGCCTAAAGTCAACTGGATTTTTTCCGTCATCATTATCCGCTCCTTTATCGTTCATTCCCCGCATATAACTTTCATTCCCGTATGAATATATAAGGGCTTTCATCCAAAGAATATCCGGTGGCTTTTTCTCAAAGCTTCAGCCGGATTTCCGGCACCTTTTCCGGTTCCTCCGCCGTGAGTCGATCCTCAATCAGACCCTCCCGGGCCAGCATGGATTGCAGCACCGTGATATCGGTGGCGATATCCAGGGCCTTGTCCTGGAAAAGCGTATCCAGCTGATTTTCAAAGGCCTTCACCACCGTATCCATGACGCCCTCGATCCTGTCCATAGCCTGGCTGATATTTTCGCCTCTGACCCCCTGACGGCTCAGGGTATCGTAAGCTTTCAGCAGCTTCAGCATCACCGGCAGATAATATTCCAGGAAGCGGCGGATATCCGATGCCTTCCCGGGATTTTCAGCTACGTGGCTGAAGATTTTCCGGCTGACCTCTTCCAGTCTGCCGATTTTTTCTCCCAGGGCAGGCTGGGCTATGGCGTCGTTTACCGCCCGGATTTCCCGCAGATAAGCCTTGCCCTCGGCGATCATCTCATCGGCTTTGGCGTTTCCTGTGGCTACCTTCGGCTCTTCCACCTCCACCAGCTCCGCCTTGCCTTTGAATATCCGACGGCTCACCTCATATACGGTAAAGGAAATCAGGATCAGCCAGAGGAAATCGATCAGCCGGTACAGCGGGAAAAGTGCCGCATAAATCAGCCACACCGCTCCCACCAGGTAAAACGGCACCACAGATTTTCTCAATACTTCTTTTTTCACTTGGAGAATCCCCCCATATCCGAAAAGACCTCCGCACATTTTGTACAGAGGTCTTTCCCGCCAATTAACGCCTCTTGTCATTAATATATATCAAGACGGCGTTTTTATCAAGAAAACATACTGTAAACGTCAAAGGCGGTTATTCCACCAGGCTCATCCGGAACTGGCTGTTATAAAGGCCGGCATAAAAGCCGTCCCTGGCCAAAAGCTCTTCATGGGTACCCCGCTCGATGATTTGCCCGGCGTTTACCACCAGGATCTGCCGGGCCCGGCGGATAGTGGACAGCCGGTGGGCGATAACGAAGCTGGTTCGCCCATGCATCAGTTTCATCAGCGCCTCCTGGATCTCCAGCTCGGTGCCGGTATCCACGGAAGAAGTAGCCTCGTCCAGGATCAGGAGGGAAGGCCTTGCCAATATTACGCGGGCGATAGACAGAAGCTGCCGCTGGCCCTGGGAAAAGTTTTCTCCATTATCCTCCAGCACCGTGTCGTAGCCCTCCGGCAGCCTTTGGATAAAGCTGTGGGCGTTGGCCATTTTGGCCGCGGCCACCACTTCCTCCCGGCTGGCGTCGGGCCTGCCGTAACGGATATTATCCAGGATCGACTCGGAAAACAGAAAGGTATCCTGCAAGACCATGCCGATATTGGAGCGCAGGCTGTCTTTTGTGAAGTCTTTCTCATCCCGCCCGTCTATAATAATTCTGCCCCTTTGCGGATCATAAAACCGGACCAAAAGGCTGATCAAGGTGGTTTTTCCGGCTCCCGTGGGACCTACCAGGGCCGTCATGGTGCCGGGCTTTGCCGCAAAACAGATATCCTTCAGAACGGGGCTGCCGGGATCGTAAGCAAAATCAATGTGCTCCATCGCGACGTCGCCTTGGGGCCTGGGCATCTCTGCCGCGCCGGGTTCGTCTTTTTCCGGCTCCTCATCCATTACCTCAAAGACCCGTTCCGCACCGGCCAGGGCTCCCTGGATCGTGGTAAACATGTTGGACAGCTCGTTGATTGGACGGGCAAAGTTCCGCATATAGAGCATGAAGGAAAACACTATACCGGCGCTGACATAGCCTTTCACGGCAAAATAACTTCCCACAGCCACTACAATCAGATAAGTGAAATTGTTGATCAGGTTCATGACCGGCGGCAGAGCTCCGGTGCCGATCAATGTCAAGATGGCGCTTTTCATCAGCCTGCCGTTGATCTCGGCAAACTTTTCGGTCATTTTCCCTTCCTGGCCAAAAAGGATCACCGCCTTCTGTCCGGAAAGGGTTTCCTCCACAAAACCGTTCAGTTGTCCCAGCTCCTGCTGCTGTCTGACGTAGATCCGCCGGGTAAATTTGGACAGCAAATAAGTGATGGCCAGCATTACCGGGATCATGACCAAAGAAATCAGGGTCAGCAAAGGATTCAGCCAGAACATGGCAATCAGGGTGCCGGCGATACCGACCGCCCCGTTAAAGAATTGGGTCAGATTCTGAGACAGGGCCATATTGATATTATCCACATCATTGGTCAGGCGGCTCATGACATCGCCGCTGGCGTGGGTATCAAAATATTTCACCGGCAGCTTCTGCTGCTTCAGGAAAAGATCCTGCCGGATATGGGCGGTAGTGTTTTGGGAGATCCTGATCATGATCCGTCCCTGGATAAATACGATTACCGTACTGGCCAGATACATGACGGTCAAAAGCAGGCAGATGCGGATCAGTCCCCCCAGATCACCGGCAGCCACAAAATCATCTACCACGCTGCCGTTGATCCGGATCCCCAGGATGGTTACGGCGCTGGAAATAACGGAAAACAAAGCGACTAAAAACAGCAGGTACTTTTTATCCTCCAGGTAACGCCATAGCCGCCAAACAGTGCCTTTGGAATCCTTCAGCTTCACCTTCTCCCGCAACAGCCGTTCCCCTGACCCGCCGGGACCCCCGGGCCTGCCGCCCTGCCTGGGTCCGTCGCCGAATCCGTGTTTCTCTCTTTCCTTTGTCATCCCGCCGCTTCCCCCTCTCCCAGCTGGGCCGCGGCAATCCTGCGATAAATGGGGCTGGTTTTCAGCACTTCTTCATGGGCACCGAAGGCCTGTACCTCCCCTTCAGCCAGCACTAAAATCTTATCCGCTCCCATAACGGCCGCCACCCGCTGGGCGATAATGATGGTAGTGCAGCGGCCTTTGCGGCGGTCCAGGGCCTTGCGGATCCTGCTTTCGGTGATCATATCCACGGCGCTGGTGGAATCGTCCAAAATCAGGATCCGGGGATCCCGCACTAAAGTGCGGGCGATGGACAAACGCTGCTTCTGGCCTCCGGAAAAATTCCGCCCCCTCTGCTCCACCCGGGCATTTAAGCCTTCGCCTTTTTCTTCCAGTAAAACCGTGGCCTCGGCGTCGGCGCAGGCCGCCAGCATTTCCTCCTCCGTGACGTCATCTTTGCCAAAACCCAGATTTTCCCGGATATCTCCGGAAAAAAGGATGCTCTCCTGCAAAACCATGCCGATTTTCCCCCGGAGATAAGCCAAAGGCATTTGCCTCACATCCAGGCCGCCGATCATCACTTTTCCCCGGGTGGCATCGTACAGCCGGGGAATCAAAGAAACCAGGGTCGATTTCCCGGAGCCGGTAGGGCCGATGATCCCGATGGTTTCGCCCTGCTTAAAAGTTAAGCTGATCTCTTTCAGCGCCCACTGCCCGCCTTCATGATAACGGAAGGAGACGTCTTCAAAAACAATATCGTAATTTTCCGGCTCCCGGATTTCCCCGGGGTCACCGGCGCAGTTTTCTTCGGTAATGCTTGCCCTGGTATCCAGCACCTCTGCCAGGCGGTCCGCAGAAACCTTTGCTCTGGTGAGATTCATGCTGATCATCACTAAAATCATCACCGAGGAAAGGATCTGCGTCAGATAATTAATAAACGCCATGATTTTGCCGATTTCCAAAGATCCGCCGATGGCCATGGCTCCGCCGGCCCACAGCACCGCTACCACGCTTAAATTCATGACCAGGTTCACCAAAGGGAGCAAAATCACCAGGTTGTTCATGGCTTTTAAGCTCCAGTTTTTCAGATCCTGATTAGCCGCCTCAAAACGCTTTTCCTCCTGCTTTTGGCTGACAAAGGATTTGATTACCTTAACTCCCAGCAGGTTTTCCCGCATGATGCCGTTAATCCGGTCCAGCTTTTTTTGCATGGTCAAAAAAATGGGCAATGCCCATTTTACCAGGATGCCGGCGCCGCCCAAAAGCACCGGCAGGGAAATCGCCAGCACCAGGCTTAATTTGGGACTGAGCCGCAAGGCCATTACGATACTGCCCAAAAAGATCAGCGGCGAACGGACCGCCAGCCGCAGGGCCATCATCACAATCTGCTGCACCTGGGTCACATCGTTGGTCAGCCGGGTAATCAACGATGCGGTTTTGAATTTATCCAGTTCTACAAAAGAAAAAGTCTGGATTTTTTCAAAGACCCCCTGCCGAAGTTTGCCGGCCATCCCCACCGCCGCTACGGAAGAACAGGCCGCACAGCCCAGGCCGCCGACGACTCCCGCCAGAGCGCAGATCATCATTTTACCGCCGGTGCTGAAGATATAGGCTGTGTCGCCGGCAGCCACGCCGATATCCACAATATCGGACATCAGGGTGGGCTGCTGCAGGTCCATCATCACTTCCAGCAGCATAAAAAGCGGCGCCGCCACAGCCCATCCCCAATATCCTTTCATATAACTCAGTAACTTTTTCATCGTTTCAACACCCGCATTTATCTCCGGAATGACGGCATCCCGCTTCCGCCGCCATATTTGCCGAAACCCTGTCCAAAAGGCTGCGAACCTGGGCTTTTTCTTCCTCGCTGAATCCCGCAAGACAGATCTCTTCCATCTCCTGATGAATCCGCCGGATCTTTTCCAGCGCCTCCTGTCCTTTCTCCGTCAGCCAGATCCGGATGCTGCGCCGGTCGGCCTCATCGGCTTTGCGCAGAACCAGTCCCTCCTTTTCCATGGTCATCAAGGCGCTGGTCACCGTAGCCGGCTCCAGATAACAGTTTTGGGCCAGCTCCTTATGACGGCAGCCATCGTTTTTGCTGAGCCAAAGCAGCAGCGGCGGCGCTCCTAAAGGAATCTCCAGCCGGGTTACGGCGCTGTGCAAAAGCCGGTAGTGCAGCCGGCCCACATGGACCAAAAGAGAAGTAAAACTAGGCGCCAGGGGACGCCCCTGATTCGGCAGTCTGTCGGCTTGGTTTTTTCCTGTCATGTGCTTACCTTCTTTCCCGTACAGGCAGTAATAATTAGAGTTCAAATTAATTATTGTACAATAGTAGCGCTTGAAAGAAAGAAAGTCAAGCGGCGCATGTAAAACTTAGGTGAATTCCATTTGAAAACGCAAAGACGGCAAGGAAAAGGCACGGCGTGAGCTATGCCCTTGCCGTGCCTTTTGGTCTTATGCCGGAGATTCATGCGATTTTCGAAGGATCAGGCGGGTTCTTCCCCCTGGTCTTCTTCCTCTGGTCTGAAACTGAATTCCTCAGGCAGCATAACCGCCATGCCTTTTTGCTGTGCCGCCTCTATAGGCATGGTGCCGGTCTGAGGCAGATTGCCCAGCGGGACGTTTTCATCAATGATGATCGTGCCGTCGCCGGTGACCTCGCCGGGAATCTCGGGTAACTCCGCCAGCGGAACTTCAGGCTCCTGGATGATCACTTCGGGTTCCGCGGGAACTACGGGTTCAGGATCGGAATCGGAGTCGGTATCGGGATCAGGATCAGGATCGGAGCTGCCGCCGCCGCTCCTGACGGTCAGGGTACCGTTTACATAAGAGATATCGTAATTTCCGGTTACCTCCACCGCCGCTGCCTGATCCTGAGGTTCTGCTCCTTGGAGCGCCGGTACGACAGTCTTGATCACCGCATTGGCCGCGACGTTGGAGCTGGACCCTACGGAGGTCTGGCTGCCGGCGACGTCCACCTGAATCAGTTCCTGCTGCTCTGCCAGGGTCCCGGCAGTAATGGAATAGCCGGCGTTGGTCAGAGGTTTTCCATCGTAGGTCTTGCTGTCACTGGCCGCCGTGATGGTCAGAGGACGGGCAGTAACGGTAATCGTGCCTTCGCCGATGCGGTCCGCGTAGTTAGAATTAGTGACTTTAACCAAAACGGTGAAGGGTCCGGTTACTTCATTGGCCACCGGCAGCTCTTTCTCATAATAAGCGCCGATCAGATCTCCGTTTTCGCCGGCACTGGCTTTCCTGGTATCTAAATAGAGTACTTCGTCTCCCGCGATCAGGTTTTTAATTGAGATACTATGGTCTTTGCCGTCATAGACGCCGGCATAGTTCCCGATCTCCAAAGGGGCGCCGACAGCGGGTGTTACCGTCAGTGTGCCGTAAACCGGAGTAACAGTGTAGTTGGCCGCCTTGGTGTCGGCGTTCAACGTGTAGGTGAAGGTGTTATTGCTGCTGCCCACGTCGGTCTGGCTGCCGCTCACCTCGTAGCTGGCGCCCTCACCGGTGATGAAGCCGTCGCCGCCGGGGGTCACGGCAGCGTTGGTCAGCGCCGTGCCGTCATAGGCTTTGCTGTCGCTGGCGCTGGTCAGGCTCACTTCCCGCGGGCTGACGGTCAGGGTTCCGTTTACCGTGGTGACGCCGCTGAAAGAACCGGTTACTTCCTGATTGCTGTTATTGTAGATTTTGTATCCTGCCGTATTGGTTTCCGTGCCTGCATCGGTAATACTGCCGGAAACCGTTACTCGCAAGCTGTGGCCTGCCGGCAGAGTGCCGGTTGTTTCATAGCCCGACTCGGTCAGCGGGGTTCCGTCATACTTCCTGCTGGCGCTCTTTGCCGTAATCACAATCTCCGTCTGGTTAGAAGTTACCGTCAGGGTACCGTTTACCGGAGTGATGGTGTAGTTGGCCGCCTTGGTGTTGGTATTTAAGGTGTAAGTAAAGGTGTTATTGCTGCTGCCCATCTCCGTCTGGCTGCCGGTCACATTATAGCTGGCGCCTTCTCCGGCGATGAAACCGTCGGCGCCGCCGGGAGTTACCGCAGCGTTGGTCAGGGCCGTACCGTCATAGGCTTTGCTGTCGCTGGCGCTGGTCAGACTCACTTCCCGTGGGCTGACGGTCAGGGTTCCCTTGACGCTTTGCCCAAAGGTATAGTTTCCGGTCACGTTGCTGCCACCCCGCATTACCTGGTAGCTTTTGACCACGTTGTCCGCGGTGCCCGCGTCCGTGATCGTGCCTTCCACTACCGCTGTCAGTACATCGCCCTGAACCAGTACGTCCTGGGTGTAGCTGTAGCCGGCGTTAGTCAAAGGGCTGCCGTCGTACTTCTTGCTGCCGCTGGCCGCCGTAATGATAATCACATTTACCTTAGAAGTTATGGTCAGGGTGCCTTCGTTCTTGCTGGTGGCGTAGTTTCCTTCTTTGTACCCCGGGCCCGGCTGGATCTGGATGGTGTTTGTTACGCTGCCCACATCCGTGATGGTGCCCTGGGCTGCGGCAGTGGCTTCTCCGCTGATGAAGCCGTCGCCCCCCACCGTTACCGCAGGCCGGGTCAGAGCTGCGCCGTCATAAGCCTTAGTTGCACTTTCACTGGTCAGGCTCACCTGGCGTTTAGTAATGGTCAAAGTCCCCTTGACGCTTTGCCCAAAGGTATAGTTTCCGGTCACGTTGGTGCTGCCCCGCATTACCTGATAGCTTTTAACCACGTTGTCCGCGGTGCCCGCGTCCGTGATCGTGCCTTCCACTACCGCCGTCAGTACATCGCCCTGAACCAGTACGTCCTGGGTGTAGCTGTAGCCGGCGTTAGTCAAAGGGCTGCCGTCGTACTTCTTGCTGCCGCCGGCCGCCGTGATCACGATCTCCGTCAGCTTAGGCGTTATGGTCAGAGTGCCTTCGTTTTTATTGATGGCGTAGTTCCCCGCTTTATACCCGGTGCCCGGCTGGACCTGGATGGTGTTTGTTACGCTGCCTACATCCGTGATGGTGCCCTGGG
This sequence comes from Peptococcaceae bacterium, assembly GCA_034927285.1. Taxonomy (GTDB): domain Bacteria; phylum Bacillota; class Peptococcia; order DRI-13; family UBA5745; genus JAYFQF01. Next base: position 3,873 of record JAYFQF010000019.1, on the reverse strand, counting down.
CCGCGGCCGTGGCTTCTCCGCTGACGAAACCGTCGCCGCCCACCGTTACCGCAGGCCGGGTCAGGGCCGTGCCGTCATAAGCTTTGCTGCCGCTGGCGCTGGTCAGGTTCACCTGGCGTTGGCCGACGGCCAGTTTGCCGGGGACCGGAGTAACGCTGTATTGTTTCGTGACATCGTTGCCGTTGCCGTCTTTTACGATGATCGTACCAAAGGCCCCGTTGGTATAGTTCCCTACGTCTTTGCCTTTTGCCGCCGTATATCCTGTAGCCTGGGAATCCACATGATGGCCGGGCTTCAGTCCATTAACGGTATAGATGGTATTGCCGCTTTGTTCCTGTCCGTTATAAGTTACCGCCTTATCCGAAACGGTAAGAGACAAAGGGGTTTGCGTTCCATACTGAGCCACATAAACGGCATTGCCGATCACGTTGGGAGCCACCTCCGGATCCCAGCCGGTAAAGTAATAACCGGCGGCGGCGGTAACAGCGGGAGCATTGGGAGTGGGCGCTCCGGATTCCAGGTTGGAGTGGATCACATTGCCTTCCCCATTCTGTCCGGTCAGCGTGCCGTGAGCCCCTTTATTATAGGTCACGGTGTAAGTGCTTTTTTCCCAGGAGCCGGTCAGCTTTACATTGGATGCCGGCATGGTGAAGCTGGAGACGACGTTTCCTTGATAATACCAGCCTTTGAACTCATAACCCTTCAGCGAAGGCCGGTTGGCCACCGCAACCGCATCCCCGATATGCTTGTTTTCCAGTTTGGCGGGCACCGCCGGCGCACCGGCGGGAACCGTACCGGTATACTCATAGGTCACTGTGTAGTCGACAAACTGCCACTGGGCATAAAGAATGTTTTCAGGCACCTGGTCCGCCCTGGCTTGGCTGCCGGCGGCAAAGACCGTGCCATTTCCACCGGCCTGGGTATTCCAGCCGTTAAAGCTGTAGCCTTCACGGACAAAACCGCTGCCGCAGTCAGCGGCGGCCAATACCGTAAATTTGCTGTTGGCCGGAATGGGACCGCCGGCATAAGTCGTCGGGCTGGCTCCAAAATTGGCGTTATAGGTGATCGTGACCTGAGGGATATTAACCTTGCCGTAAACCGCGTTGAGAGTTATATTCCCGGTAACGGTGATCCAATCGTTGGGATAATATTTGTTTACTCCGCCGTCGGTCCAGTAAAGGAAGGACGCCCCATCGGGACCGGAAAGCTGCGAGCCTTCCAGTACGGCTGCCTTGGAACCAACGCCATAACTCCTGCTGTCCACAGGCTGTGCTCCCTGGCCTGAACCGATATCGTAGGTCAGACTATAGGCGCCGCCGTTCCACTGGGGATACAGCTCTATGTTCTTGGTCAGCACATAGCTGTAATTGTACGCCATGAGCTTACCCTCCACATACCAGTACCAGCCCAGGAAATCCCCGGCCTCCAGTCCCTGAGGAGGAGTAAGCTGGGGCAGGCTGGCAGAGTCCAGACTCTGCCCATAGCCGACGGGAATTTCCGTATACTCGCCCAAGCCTGTCGAAACATGATGGGCCGTCACTTTATATGCCGGAGGCGCCCATTTGGCATAAAGGATCAAATTGCCCGCCGGCATGACATTCCCGGTAAAATCAAAGCTATTGCCGGTGCCGCTGGGGTTGGCATACCAGCCCTGGAAGGTCCATTGGGGATCCACGCCGGCAGGCCGCCCCGGCACATAGCCGGCAAAGCCGCTCAAGGGAGCCTGATACTGCACGGATTCCGTTTTGGCATCAGCGTTGACGTTGTAGAAGGTGAGGCTATAGCTGAGACGCTTATAGTACAGCGAAACGGCTCCCTTGTAGAAATCCTTTCTGCCGTTACTATCAAATCCCGCGTCCGACTTGCTGTAGCGGTCAAAGCCGTCAATGGGATGGTACTCTTCATCGTAAGTAATATAATTAAAATTGTTTGCCACGCTCTTATACAAATTAAATTGTCTGCCTTTAAAACTGACGGCACCTGTCTGCCCGTTTAGCACCTCCGCATAATAGTAGATGGTTTTTTGCGTGCCCCGGTTTTCCCCTTCAAAAGTAACATTGCTGGCCGGCATTTTTTCCAAGGTAACCAGAGGATAATCATAGGTATTGCCGGTATCATACCAGGCATAGCTCTCATAGTTTATTCCATCCGTGCCGTTAATGGGCCAGATCTGGCGGATATCCGCGCCGTGTTTGGCCGTCACGGTTTTAATCGTGAACCAATTGCCCGAAAAACCCCCCGCCTTTCCAGACCTTGAACGTCAGGGTATATGTGGTTCTATTGTAATAGACGTTGACAATGGTGGAGCCGTCACCGGCAATGGTCACGTCATCCGCCCGGCTGAAGGTAAAATTGGAATAGTATTTCGGCAAATAGTTGGCTTTATTTCCCGCCTGGCCTGTGCGGCTTGCGCTTTCCACGTAAGTATAGCCCGTATCATTGGCATTTTCCTGCCAATAGAGCACCGTATAGGAAATATTGCCCTGGGGCGACCAGACTGCGTAAAGGGTAGTATCCGCCGTGATGGGGGTATTGAAATTATAAGCCGGACCGCCGACGCTGGCGGACCAGCGCAAAAAGGCGTAGCCGCTTTTTACCGGAGCCGTCAAAGGCGCGCTGACTTTGCCGCCATTGGCCACAGGGATCAGGGGCATGACAGAGCCGCCCTGGCTGTCGAAGGTGACCCAACGGCAATCATATGCTGCCGCGTAAAGTATGGTATCTTCCGTGATGGGAGTATTGAAGTCAAAGGCATCACCGCCGCCGAGACCCGTTGTCCAGTGGCTCAGCGCCTGGCCCGGAGCGGGAATATAGGGAACATTGCCGGCGTCGACGGTATTGCCCGGCACTACTTCTTTTGTAGTCAGGATCTTGCCGCCGTCGCTGAAGTAAACATAGCAGACAGAAGAAAATCTGGCTTCCACCGTAATCTCCGTATCGGCATTTACCGTGACGGACTGAGAGAAATCCACCGGTGCTTCTCCGATATACCAGCCGATAAATTTGGCGTTTTGCCGGTCGGCCGGCGTGGCGGGCGCCTGGAGATATTCACCGTTTTTTAAATATTGAGTGCTTACCGCCGTCTCATCCACTTCAAAGGTGTAGGTGGCTACAAAGGGGATTCCGATAACATAAATAGAGAAGTGACTTGCCTCAAAATCTATGGTTTTCTCCTCTACAGCGACACTTGCAGCAATTTCGCTGGCCGGGGCAACTGCCGTCATATTGGACATAGCCATCACCCGCGGAGAAATAACGGGGACCGCGTGATAAACGCTGACCTCTTCCCGGGCTGCCAGTGCGGAATCGGTAACTTTAACGGATACCGTATCATCCGGCTGTATTTTCGTTCCTGCCTGATCGAAAAGATTGATATCGTAAGCCGCAATTACGTTTACGCCGGCAATTTCCACACCGGAGACAGGAATGACGCTGACGGTGGCTCCTTTCGGCAGATAACCGCTGACGGTAACCATAACGCTGCCGATGCCGGCCTGAAGTGTCTGCTCTTCATAGAGGACCTCTTCTTCAAGGGGCCGCTGGACCATACCAGCATCGGGAACAACCGTTTCCTCCTGGCCTTCGCCTTCGGCGGGCTGGCCGTCTTCTTCGCCTTCGGCGGGCTGGCCGTCCTCTTCGCCTTCAGCAGGCTGGCCGTCTTCTTCGCCTCCGGCGGGCTGGCCGTCTTCTTCGCCCTCGGCGGGCTGGCCGTCTTCTTCGCCCTCGGCAGGCTGGCCGTCTTCTTCGCCTTCGGCGGGCTGGCCGTCTTCTTCGCCCTCGGCAGGCTGGCCGTCTTCTTCGCCCTCGGCGGGCTGGCCGTCTTCTTCGCCCTCGGCAGGCTGGCCGTCCTCTTCGCCTCCGGCGGGCTGGCCG
>JAYFQF010000022.1:0-23332 GCA_034927285.1 Peptococcaceae bacterium | reverse complement strand
AATGTGCATGCCTGGGGACAACGTGAAAATGACCATCGAGCTGATCACGCCCATCGCCATTGAAAAGGGTCTGCGTTTCGCTATCCGCGAGGGCGGCCGTACGGTAGGCTCCGGCGTGGTATCCGAGATCGACGCCTAAGTGGATCGTTAGTTAGCAAAGGGGGGGAAGGCTTTCGGCAAAGCACCGAAGGCGCCCCTCCTTTTTCTTCATTATAAAAGGAGGGGAGAAAAATCGGACACCTGACCACGAAAGATGCCTATAAAAATCTGGAGGAACGCATCAACCGGTTTACTCAAGGGGCTCCGCCTACGGCTGCGCTTTATGAGATTCTGCGGGTGCTCTACACGGAAGAGGAAGCCGGCCTGATCTCCCTTTTGCCGATAAGGCCCTTTACCGCGAAAAAAGCGGCAAAGGTCTGGCAGGTGAGCCTGTTGGAGGCGGAAAAACGGCTGGATCGGCTTTGTGAAAAGGCTCTGCTGGTGGATTCTCTCCATGGCGGGGAGCGACAGTTTGTTATGCCGCCGCCCATGGCCGGTTTTTTCGAATTTGCCCTGATGCGGGTCCGGGGGGATCTGGATCAGAAATATTTAAGCCAGCTTTACGATCAATACATGAACGTGGAAGAGGATTTTGTCAAAGACCTTTTTTATGCCACGGAGACCAAGCTGGGGCGGGTTTATGTCCAGGAGCCGGTGCTGACCGGCGAAAACGCCCTGCATATCCTGGATTATGAACGGGCCGGCTATATCCTGGAGGAGGCGGAGCATATCGGTCTGGGCCTTTGCTATTGCCGGCACAAGGCTCTGCATAATGACCGGCCCTGTGAGATCGGCGCGCCTTTGGACGTTTGCCTGACCCTGGGCAATGTGGCCCGGTCTTTGGCGGAAAACGGAGCACATGCCCGTCTCATCGACAAAATCGAGGCCAGGGAAGTGCTGGAACGCTCCTATGCCGCAAATCTGGTCCAGATCGGCGAAAATGTCCGGCAAAACCCCGCTTTTATCTGTAATTGCTGCGGCTGCTGCTGCGAGGCTTTGCAGGCGGCCAGGCGTTTTTCCCCCATGCAGCCGGTGGCCACCACCAATTATCTGCCGGAAGTGGACCTGGACAGATGCGTGTCCTGCGGCAAGTGCGTCAAGGTCTGTCCCATCCTGGCAGTAAGCCTGGAGGAAGACGGCGAAGCCGGGGGAGCCCCGGGGGCGGGCCCGGCCGGAAACCACCAGGTATCCGGAACCCGCCGGGAGGCAGGAACCGGCGAGACGTACGGAAATCGCAATCCGGCTGAAAACCAGGAAACATCCGGAACCCCCGAGGCGGCTGAAAACCGGCAAATGGGAAAGCGGCAAAAAAAACTGCCCCGGATCGACAAGGAAATCTGTCTGGGCTGCGGCGTCTGCGCCCGGAACTGTCCCACAAAAGCCATCGTTTTGAAACGGCGGCCTATTCAGGTGGTTACGCCGGTAAACAGTACCCACCGTTTTGTGCTGCAGGCCATCGAAAAAGGAACCTTACAAAACCTGATTTTTGATCAGCAGGCCTTTGCCAACCATCGGGCCATGGCGGCGGTGTTCGGCGTGATCCTGAAGCTTCCTCCTCTGAAGCAGGCAATGGCCAGCCGGCAGTTCAAATCCGTATATCTGGACAGGCTGTTGGCCCGCCAGGGCAAAAAGGACCGGGAGAAAAAGATCCAGGCGCCCCCCGGGGAAAAACTGCCGTAATTAATATAAGAAAAGAAAAAGAAAAATCAATAGGGACGAACGAATTTTCCGGCGCCCCTTTTATCTCTGAAAAATTTCGTCTATAATAACAATAAATATATTTACAAAGCGAAAACCGCTTTGCGATGGATAAGGAGCGATGGGATGAATATCTATGAAAAGGCTTTGGGCTTATTAAACGAAAACCAAGCCTTTTCCATGGCGGAAATCGTCCGGCAGAGAGGCTCCACTCCCCGGGGCAAGGGGGCGCGGATGCTGGTTTTGGCCGACGGCAGGATCATGGATACCATCGGCGGCGGCGGAATGGAAAACCAGGCTGCGCTTCAGGCCGTCCGGCTGATTAAGGAAGGCCGGGGGGATCTGTATTCCTTTGATATGAGCGGCGGCGACGTGGTCCGTTCACCTATGATCTGCGGCGGCCAGGGCACGGTGCTGATCACCCCTTTTACTTCTCAGGATGCCGAAGTCCTGGAAAAAACCTGCCGGGCAGTGGCGGAGCGCCGGCAGTGCTGCTGGCTGGTTACCCTTTTGGAGGACGGGGAATTCCGCCATGCTTTTGTGGATGAAGAAAAAAACCTGACCTGCGGCCAAAACCTTACCTCCCGGCAGGAAAAGCTGATCCTGGACGCCGTAGGCTCCTCCATGCACAGCCAGCGGGAAGAAGGGCTGGAGATTTGCGTCAGGCCTTTGGTACCTAACGGCCGCCTGCTGATTTTTGGCGCCGGCCATGTGGGGCTGGAAACCGCCGAGCTTTGCCGGCGTATCGGCTTTGAGGTGACGGTGGTGGATGACCGCCGGGAATTTTTGGGTCAGGAGCGCTTTCCCGGTATGGCCACCGTGGCCGCCTTGAAACCCGAGGAACTGCCGGCGGAGCTGGCTCCCGACGGGGATACCTGGATCCTGATCGTTACCCGGGGGCACATTTTGGACCGCCAATGGCTGAAGTGGGCCCTGGAAGCGGAAACCGAGCCGGCTTATGTGGGCATGATCGGCAGCCGGCGCAAAAGGGAGATGGTCTACGGCCAACTGCTGGCCGAAGGGATCAGCCAGGAGAAAATCGACAAGGTCCGTTCTCCGGTAGGGCTGCCGATCGGGGCCGAGACGCCCGTGGAGATCGCCGTCTGCATCGCCGCCGAAATCATCCAGCTGCGCAGCCAAAGGCGGGGCGGAGAAAAGCAGAGAGTTTGCCCGGTTTAAAGGGAAAAGGAAAAAATCAAAGGATTTATCCTTGACAGGTTTTTTTTCATGTGATAGAGTCTACTATGTTATGGATATAATTCCGCTCAGTATGACTTATTTGTCAGTTTTTGGAGGTGTAGGCAATGCGGGTAAATATCATTTTAGCTTGTACAGATTGCAAACAACGCAATTACGCCACAAGCAAAAATAAAAAAACCAACCCGGACCGGATTGAGATGAAAAAATATTGTCCTTTCTGCAAGACGCATACGGTCCATAAAGAAACCAAGTAGTTTGCCGGCGCGCCGGCGCTTTCGGTATCGGTAATCGAGGTGAAAAATACTCGAGTTGGAGAAATAATCGAGGTGGAAAAATGGCAGTAGCGAAGAGTGAAAAGCCCGGGTTGATCGAAAAAACCAAACGGTATTTTCGCAGTATAGTCCAGGAAATGAAAAAGGTGGTCTTTCCCGGCAAACGCGATCTTGCGGTGTACACTGCCGTGGTCATCGGCGTCAGCCTGGTTTTGGCTCTGGTTATCTGGCTGTTGGATTTGGGCATTGGCGCAATCATGGGCCTGATTATTAAATAGGCGGGATAGAGATGGAGATAAACTGGTATGTTATCCATACCTATTCAGGTTATGAAAATAAGGTGAAGGCTAATCTTGAAAAACGTATGGAATCCATGAATGTTATGGACAAGATCTTCAGGATCATGGTCCCCATGGAGGACGAAGTCGAGTTCAAGGACGGCCAACGCAAAATCAATCATAAAAAAATGTTTCCCGGTTACGTCCTGGTGGAAATGATGATGACCGACGAAACCTGGTATGTGGTGCGCAATACCCCCGGTGTTACCGGCTTTGTGGGCGCGGGAAATAAGCCTGTGCCCCTTAAAGACGAGGAGGCGGCCCAGATCCTGCGCTATATGGGTCTGGAAGATGCTACGCCTAAAGTCGATTTCGAATTGGGGGAATGGGTGCGGATCATTGCCGGGCCTTTTCAGGGCCTTGACGCCTCCGTTCAGGACATCAATGCGGATAAAGGCAAGGTTAAAGTCATGGCCAGCATGTTTGGCCGGGAAACCATGGTCGAGCTGGATTTCGGCCAGGTCCAAAAGATCGAATAGCTGATTATAGCGGCGTTTCTTCTTGAGGACATATCCCTTTCGGGTGGGAGAGCTAAAGGGGCGGAAAGCCCCAGGCGCCGTCGGAAGGCTGCTTTTTTGCGGCTTTCTTTTTTGACGGAACGGACCGGCTCGTTATATACCACACTTTATTTCGAGGAGGTGTAGAGTACCATGGCTAAGAAAGTAGTAGGTTTCATCAAATTGCAGTGCCCCGCAGGCAAAGCCAATCCGGCTCCCCCGGTAGGTCCTGCCTTGGGTCAGCACAGCGTAAATATCATGCAGTTCTGCAAGGAGTTCAACGAAAGAACCGCCAAGCAGGCCGGCTTGATCATCCCTGTGGAAATCACGGTTTATGCAGACCGTTCCTTTACTTTTGTTTGTAAGACCCCTCCTGCCGCGGTTCTGCTGAAAAAAGCAGCCGGCATCGAGACCGCTTCCGGCGAGCCCAACCGCAAAAAGGTTGCCAAAGTCAGCCGGGAAAAAGTCAAGGAAATCGCTGAGACCAAGATGCCCGACTTAAACGCGGCGTCTGTGGAAGCAGCTATGCGTATGGTTGAAGGTACAGCCCGCAGCATGGGCATCGAAATTGTGGACTAAGAGGAAGTGATCAAATGGCAAAGCACGGCAAACGCTATCTTGACGCCGTCAAGAAAGTAGAAAAAGATACTTTGTACGATACCGCCGACGCGGTACGTCTGGTAAAAGAACTGGCCAACGCCAAGTTCGACGAGACCATTGATCTGGCTTTCCGCTTGGGAATTGATCCACGGCATGCCGATCAGCAGGTCAGAGGCGCGGTTGTACTGCCTCACGGTACCGGCAAATCCCGGTCCGTATTGGTTTTTGCAAAAGGCCCCAAGGTCCAGGAGGCCCAGGAGGCCGGTGCCGATTTTGTCGGCGCCGAAGATATTGTGACGAAGATCCAGGGCGGCTGGTTCGGCTTTGACGTAGCCGTAGCCACTCCCGATATGATGGGTCTGGTGGGTAAGCTTGGTAAATTGCTGGGCCCCAAAGGCCTGATGCCCAACCCTAAGGTGGGTACCGTCACCATGGATGTGGCCAAGGCCATCAAGGAGATCAAAGCCGGTAAGGTTGAATACCGTGTAGAGAAAACCGGTATCGTTCATGTTATCGTCGGCAAGGCCTCTTTCACCGAAGAGCAGCTGATGGAAAACCTGAAGGTGATGATCGACACCATGCTGAAGGCAAAACCTGCCGGTGCCAAGGGCCAGTACATCAAGAGCGTGGCTCTTTCGGCCACCATGGGCCCCGCCATCCGGTTAAATCCCTTAAAACTGGGTTAACCGAAGGCAGCCTCTTACATTTTGATAAACTCTCCTACTGTAGACAGCAGGCGCCCGAAAGGGCTTAATCGGAAGAGCCTGCCGAGGTGGGGTGGACAGCAAATATTTGGTTTCGGCCAATGATTCTTCCAACCCTCCCAGGCAGTCTGCGGAGGGTTTTTCACGGTACGCCGTGAAGAGAATGATTGGAAGAAAGGAGGAATTTATTTTGGGAAGTCTCGAACAGAAAAAAGCAGTCGTAGCCGAAACCCTGGAAAAACTGGAAAAAGCCCATTCCGTGGTTTTTGCCGATTACCGGGGGATGACCGTTAAAGAGATCAGCGAGCTGAGGGCCGTCTTAAGAAAGCAGGGCGTGGAACTGAAGGTGCTGAAAAATACCCTGATCAAGATCGCCGCGGAGCAAAACGGCGTCCAGGGTCTTGATCCCTATCTGACAGGCACTAATATGTGGGCCTTCAGCATGGAAGACGCGGTTTCCGCCGCCAAGCTGCTGCAGGAATTTGCCAAGACCCATCCCAAGCTGATTGTCAAAGGCGGCATCATGGATAAGAAAGCCTTTGACGCTGAGGGCGTTAAGGCTTTGGCCAGCCTGCCTTCCCGGGAAGTCTTGCTGGGCCAGATCGCCGGCTTGCTGCAGACCCCCATCGTCGGTATGGCCAGAGTGCTCCAGGGACCCATCAACAAGATGGCCTATGCTTTGGAAGCTTACCGCAAAGCCCAGGAAGCAGGACAGAGCGCCTGAACCGGCGCAGCTTTTGCCTCAGGCCCTGGCGGCCTGAAGGTGATGAATGGAAAAAGGGGGCCTAGAGCCCTGACGAAGAAGGATATTAAGGAGGAAATACAAATGTCTAAAATCAACGAAGTAATCGAAATCGTAAAAGGCCTTACCGTTTTAGAGCTGAACGAGCTGGTAAAAACTTTTGAGGAAGAATTCGGCGTTTCCGCTGCCGCTCCCGTAGCCGTAGCCGCCGCTCCCGCCGCCGGCGCCGCTCCCGCTGCCGCCGCTGCCGAAGAGCAGACCGAGTTCGACGTGATCCTGGCGGAAGCCGGCGATAAGAAGATCAACGTCATTAAGGTTGTCCGGGAACTGACCGGTCTGGGCCTGAAAGAAGCCAAAGACCTGGTGGACGGCGCTCCCAAGCCCGTCAAGGAGAAGGTCTCCAAAGAAGAGGCCGATGCCATCAAAACCAAGCTGGAAGAAGCCGGCGCTAAAGTGCAGGTCAAATAATTCCGGTTTTACCTTAAAACGGCTGCAGGCCATATACTCCGGTTCAATAAAGCTGTTTTCAGTTTTTGAGAAAAGCCGTAGGATTTTAAGTCCTACGGCTTTTTTTGGTTCAGCCAGGCGCGACTGTCCGCGGTCCCGGAGTAACAATCACAATGCCAAAACGTGCCTCCGTTCGGATGAACACGTTTTGGCATATATTTTTACAATATATCCCTCATGTTTCTCCCCTGCTTTTTCGTTGTGCTACTATAATTATCCATTATAATTATAGTAACTGCAGCTTTTTTCATACTTTTTACGGAAAGGGCCTCAAATGGAGGGGGGGTTTTGACCTATATGAACAGGAGGTAAAAAATTGACTGCGCTTACCTGTATCGCTTCAAATCATCCGCTTCCGGAAGTGAAAAACCCTCATTACAAAACGCTGTCCGTGAACGAAGCCCTGTCTATGGGCATAGATGTACCGGATTTTTTGCTGGAGCCGGACGCCAATCGGGATGACCCTGATGTAATCCTGTGGGCGGATATCGAAATAGTCATTGATCCTGATTCCGGAACTGTGGATGACGGCGGATATTTAGTTTCCGGCCAAATTCGCTCTGCTGCTATTCAGGCGCGAGGGCCTTTGAAAATGGCGGCTTATACGAAACCCCAGCCTTCGGTTCAAGAGAAGGCTGGGGTTTTCCGTGGAAGAAAGGACCGCAAGATATGCTCTGAATGAGATAGCTCTAAATATGTTCAAAACGGCCGGTAAAGAAGCGGAGCCGCTTGGGTTCATAGGCCCATTTCAGGCCGCGGATCTTTTCCCTGTGTTGGTAAAGCTTGATGACGGCGTCGGCTACTACGTCCATATGGGCATAGGTGTAGACCCGGCGGGGGATGGTAAGACGGACCGTTTCCAGCTTGGGATAGTGGTTTTCGCCGGTCACCTTATCCCGGCCGGCGGAGACGATGCCCCGCTCCATAGAGCGGACGCCGGATTCGATGTACAGCTCGGCGGCCAGGGCCTGGGCGGGGAACTGATCCTGGGTAAGATGGGGGCAGAAACGTCGGGCGTCCAGGAAAACGGCATGGCCGCCTACCGGCTCCACAATGGGGACGCCCGCTTCCAGGAGACGGTCTCCCAGATAGCGCACCTGTTTGACCCGGTGCTCAATATACTCTTCCTGAATGGATTCCCTCAGGCCCCGGGCCATGGCTTCCATATCCCGGCCCGCCATGCCGCCGTAAGAAGGCATGCCTTCAAATACCACCACCCATTCCTTGGCGTCGGTAAACATCTCCTCGTCGTTAAGGCACAGGAAGCCGCCGATGTTGGTCAGGCAATCCTTTTTGCCGGACATGGTACAGCCGTCGGCATAACTGAACTGCTCAAACACGATCTCTTTTATGGACTTGCCGGCATAGCCTTCTTCCCGCTCTTTGATAAAGTAGGCGTTTTCCACACAGCGGGTGGCGTCCATGAACATTTTAATACCATATTTTTTGCAAAGGGCGGATACGTCCCGCAGGTTCCGCATGGAGACCGGCTGGCCGCCGGCCAGGTTTACCGTGATGGCCACGCAGACATAAGCGATTTTCTCGGGGCCTTCGCGGTCGATCAGAGCCTGGAGCTTTTTCAGATCCACGTTCCCTTTAAAAGGAAGCTTTGCCGTGGAGTCGTGAGCCTCATCAATGATAATGTCCTCAAAGATGCCCCCGTTGGCCTCCTGATGGAAGCGGGTAGTGGTGAAGTACATGTTTCCGGGAACATATTGGCCGGGCTTAATGGCGATGTGGCCCAGCAGGTTTTCCGCTCCGCGCCCCTGATGGGTCGGCACAACATGCTTAAAGCCGAAGAGCTCCTTGACCGTAGCTTCAAGATGATACCAATTACGGCTGCCGGCGTAAGCTTCGTCGCCCAGCATCAGGCCGGCCCACTGATTGTCGCTCATGGCATTGGTACCGGAATCGGTGAGCAGGTCGATGTAGACATCCTCCGAGTCGATCAGGAAGGTGTTATAACCCGCTTTTTTAGCGATCGCTTCCCGTTCTTTACGGGTGTTCATCTTAACATACTCAACGGATTTGATTCGAAATGGTTCTGCCGGATACTTGGTCGCTGACATTTCATCATCCTCCTTCAATTATATTGCGTAACGCATAATGCATCATTCAAGTAAAGCATAGCACCCCTTGCCGGGCAAGTCAATAGGTTAAGAATATTTTTTTAACGGAGAAGGTTATAACAGATTAATCACAAATCCGATCGGGAAAATCTTGCCTAAAACCATGAAGTGTGTTAATATTAAAAAACATTTCCTATTCCAACAAAATTCGGGAGTAATGTTAATGATCGTAAAAAAAAGCCTGAGCGAACAGATCTATGAATCTCTCCGCCAGGATATTATCAACCAGAAAATAAAATTCGGCGAAAAGCTGGTGAATCAGAATTTGCGGGAGAGGTACGGCGTAAGTTCCACCCCTGTCCGGGACGCCATCAACCGTCTTCACCAGGATGGGCTTTTGGAGGATATCTCCAATGTCGGCGCCAGGGTCATCACCTTTGATTATAAGATGGCGGCGGAAATTAATGAAATCGTTTGGATGCTCAGTACCCAGGCGGTGAAGCTTTCCGCGAAAAAGGGCCATGCCCGGGAGGTGATCCCGGCCTTGGCCAAATGCCTGGAGTTACAGCAGCGGCATATCGACAGCCCGGCTTATCTGGATGATGACGCCCAGTTTCATCTGACTTTTTTTGATTTTTGCGATAACCCCCGGTACCGGGAGCTTTATCTGCAGCATCACACCCTATGGTCGATACTGGTAAAATACTATTACTGCGACAAGGAAAGCACCCGGGAACACGCCATTTCTCAGCACAGGATGATCCTGGAGGCTTATGCCGCCGGGGATATCCCTCTGGCACAGAACCATTTGGAAAATCACTATCAGGAAGCCCTGCGGCCCCTGCGAAAAGTACTGGGCGAATAAAGGACTGCCTGCCAAATTCCCCGCTCTTTCTGTTTTCCTGGGCGGGGTTTTTTTCGCGCAAAATTTGTGGCTTGGCCAGGGATACGGATAGCGTATTTTGTTTCCCTTGAGGGTCATGGGTGCTATAGCCGCCCAAGCTTTTACCTTTCCGCTGTCTCAAAGGCAGCACTGTCCATGCGGATATATTTAGAATAAATGGAAATAAATGGTTGACTTATCCTGACGGCCAATATATGATATGGCTATGAAATGCGTTATGCTTTGTGCATCATTCAAAGAGCCCAGTCATTTCACAAAACCCAGTAAAATGCGAAAGGGGAATTGTATGAGCATCAACACAAAGACTGTTTCCAGCAAATTTGCATCCAGATGGGGCTTTATTTTGTCTGCGGTGGGTTCCGCAGTGGGCATGGCCAACGTATGGGGATTCCCCTATAAGGTGGGGAAGTATGGCGGCAGCGCATTCCTGGTGGCCTATTTGATCTTTGTCGTGATTTTCAGCTATGTGGGGCTTTCCGCTGAATATGCCGTGGGCCGCAGGGCCAAAACCGGTACGCTCGGCGCATACCATCTGGCCTGGAATACCCGGGGGAAAGGAGGCGCGGGGAAATATGTGGGCTGGCTGCCCCTTGCCGGTTCCATGTGCATCGCCATCGGGTATGCGGTCATTATCTCTTATGTGTTAAAAGCTTTTCTCAACTCCGTCACCGGCAGCCTGATGACGGTGGATACCGGCATCTGGTTTGAATCCTTTTCCCTTGCCAATTATTCGGTTGTGCCTTTTCACATCGTGGTGGTGATCGGCACCCTGCTTACCCTGCTTTTGGGTCCCGACAGTATTGAAAAATCCAATAAGGTGATGATGCCGGTGTTTTTTGGCATCTTCCTTTTGCTGGCCCTTCGGGTGGCTTTTTTGCCGGGAGCTTTGGAGGGATATAAGTTTATGTTTACCCCCCGGTGGGAGGAACTGCTGGATCCCATGGTCTGGATCTGGGCCATGGGCCAGGCCTTTTTCTCTTTGTCGGTAACCGGCAGCGGCATGATCGTGTACGGCGCATACTTAGGCGATGGCGAGGATGTTGTCGGAGCCGCCAAGTATACCGCTTTGTTTGACACCATCGCGGCGGTGGTGGCCTCCCTGGTGATCATTCCCGCCTGCTTTGCCTATCAGGTGGACGTGGGGGCGGGGCCCTCGCTTTTGTTTGTCACCCTGCCCAGGATTTTGCAGGATATCCCCATGGGTCAGCTCTTTGCCGTCATTTTGTATATCGCCATGGTCTTTGCGGGAGTCAGCTCTCTGCAAAACATGTTTGAGGCTGTGGGGGAATCGCTGCTCTATAAATTTCCCAGGCTTCAACGGAAGATCATGCTGGCCATCCTTTGCTTCATTTGCCTGGGCATCGGCGTGCATATGGAACCTATCTTCAAATGGGGCCCCTGGATGGATCTGGTGTCGATCTACATCATCCCCATCGGCGCCACCCTGGGGGCCGTATCCTGGTTCTGGATCATGAAAAAAGAAGACCTGCTGGAGGAGATCAACAAGGGTTCGCAGAAAACCTTCGGCACGGCCTGGCACAATATCGGCAAGTTTGTCTATGTTCCTTTGGCCCTGATTCTTTGCCTGGTGGCGCTGTTTATGAAGGTGGCCTTCTGAGGCGCCCCGGAAAACCCGGGGCCTGACCGGGAAATAAAAGAACCGGTCTTCTGTCTTTGAGAAAAAGGATAAGGGAATATCGGCAGGGCTGCCGTAAATTGGGGTTTTCCCAAACCAATTTGCGGCAGTCCTTTTTTGACGGCCGATCGGGATAAGAAGCTTAAAGATCAATCTGAAAATAAAAATAAAAGATTCAATAAAATCCCTTGACCTTCCCCTTGGAGGATGCTTTAGACTGAAAATTGCAATTACGATATCCTGTGGAACTGCCGGCTTCCCGGGAAGGTACCCCTTACTATACAATAACGAGGAACAGGAGGATCATATGGGCAGTGAAAAAATAAGCAATACCGCAGAAAAAATAAACGATGCCCCAACGGATGAATACAGCAATCAAAGAGTGCCGCTGTCGGAAAGAAGAAGCTTTCTCAGCCTTCTTACCGTTTCCCTGGGCTATGTGTTTGTAGTAACCAGCATGCAGGCGGGAGGCGCTATCGGCATAGCCATGAGCTTCAGGAAAGCCTTCTGGGCAATTGTATTGAGCAGCGTCATCCTGGCGGTATTGGCCTGCGTGATGGGCGTTATCTCCGCAAAAAGCGGTCTGACCCTGTGGCTTTTGAGCAAATATTCCTTTGGCCAGGCGGGAACTTACGTGCCCGTAGCCATTGTGGCCATTACCACCATCGGCTGGTTTTCCATCGACGCTTATCTCATCGGCCAATCCACCAACGCTCTTTTTTCTCAGGTCCCGATTATTCCCATCGCCATTTTAGGAGGCATCGGCATGACCGTGACCGCTCTAAAAGGAATGAAGTGGATGACTTATCTGAGTAATCTGGCCGTGCCCCTGATCGTGATATTTGCCGTGATTTCCATGGCGATCGCCGTCAGGGACAGCGGCGGGCCCGGGGGAAGTTGGCCGGCCCTGACGGCAGCCCGTCAGTGAGGCCGGCAGGATCCCCCGGAGGACTGCCGGAGGCTTAGCGCGGAATCCCCGGCAGTCTTATGCCGGGACCACAGGGGTATTCAACGGCTCTGTCCCGGAACGGTTATGCAAAAACTGTTTTGAGACAGAGCCGCTTTTTCTTCTTCCTGAGCCGGATTTTTCCGGAAGAAGCAGGCTGTTTTTTCCTCTTTTTCCCCCGGCCGCACCCTGTATGCAGGAATCGTGCCAGAATTTTGCCGAAAGCATAAAAAACATTGACAAACTATTTTTAATGTGATAATAATATAAGATGCGACTCCAGAAAATGAAAGCAGGAGCTGCCTTCGTGGGGAGAACCAGAATTTATACAGGCTGGTGAATATTTCCAAGTTGAAGAGGACAGACTAATCTGGATAGACGAATACCAAGCAAGGAAAATCCCCTTGCTATTCTGCGTTTCCGGGGCTTTTTCAGCCCGCCGCCGCCGGCGGTTTAATAAAGAGATCGGACAGGGCGCACGGTAATGGCGCAGACTTGGCTCTGCGCCGGTTATCGGGTCCTGATTCAAATTGCGATACATTAGGCAGGTTTCAGTTTGATTAAGAAGTGAGGGGTGAAAATTGATGGGGCAGACCACCAGGCCGAAAAAACTTGAACGCAAGAGTTTCGCCCGGATCAAGGAAGTTCTGGAGATGCCAAACCTCATCGAGGTCCAGCAGGATTCCTACCGCTGGTGTCTGGATGTGGGAATCCGGGAAATGTTTCAGGACATTTCCCCAATTCAGGATTTTACCGGAAATCTTGTGTTGGAATTCATCGATTACAGCTTAGGCGATCCTAAGTACTCGGTGGAAGAATGCAAGGAGCGGGACGCTACCTACTCCGCTTCCCTGCGGGTGAAAGTCCGGCTGATCAATAAGGAGACCGGCGAAGTAAAAGAACAGGAAGTCTTTATGGGCGACTTCCCCCTGATGACCGAAAAGGGCACCTTTATCATCAACGGCGCCGAACGGGTCATCGTCAGCCAGCTGGTCCGTTCCCCCGGCGTATATTATGGCGAGACCATGGACCCCAGCGGCAAGCGGCTTTATAACGCCACCGTCATCCCCAACCGGGGGGCCTGGCTGGAACTGGAGACCGACGTAAACGACGTGGTCCATGTCCGGGTGGACCGTACCCGCCGTCTGCCGGTCACCGTGCTGCTGAAAGCCCTGGGCTACAGCACCAACGGACAGATCAACGCCACCTTCCATGAGGATGAGCGGATCCTGCTGACTTTGGAGCGGGATCATACCGAAGGCGAAGACGAAGCGCTGATCGAGATCTATAAGCGCCTGCGTCCCGGCGAACCTCCCACGGTGGAAAGCGCCAGGTCTTTGCTGAACACTTTATTCTTTGATCCCAAACGTTACGACCTGGCTCATGTGGGCCGGTACAAATTAAATAAGAAATTGGGCCTGGATATCGATCCCAAGACCCGGAACCTGACCAAGGAAGATATCGTGGAAACCATACGGGGGCTTCTGCGCCTGATGAACGGCGAGGGCAAGGTGGACGATATCGACCATTTGGGCAACCGCCGGCTGCGCTCTGTGGGAGAGCTTTTACAGAATCAGTTCCGCATCGGCCTCTCCCGGATGGAGCGGGTGGTCCGCGAGAGGATGACGATCCAGGATGTGGACGTCATCACGCCCCAGACCCTGATTAATATCCGTCCGGTAGTGGCTGCCATCAAGGAGTTTTTTGGTTCCAGCCAGCTGTCCCAGTTCATGGACCAGACAAACCCCCTGTCCGAGCTGACCCATAAGCGCCGTCTGTCGGCCCTGGGGCCCGGCGGTCTTTCCCGTGAGCGGGCCGGCTTTGAGGTCCGGGACGTTCATCATTCCCACTATGGCCGGATGTGCCCCATTGAGACCCCCGAAGGTCCCAATATCGGGCTGATCGGTTCTTTGTCCACCTATGCCCGGGTAAACGAGTACGGTTTCATCGAAACCCCTTACCGCCGGGTGGAAAACGGCCGGGTTACCGAAGATATCGAGTACATGGACGCCACCGAAGAGGATAAATATGTCATCGCCCAGGCCAATATGGAACTGGACGAGGAAGGCCGTTTCGTTTCCAACCGCATCAACGCCCGTTACGGCAGCGAAATCCTGGTGGTCAGCCCCGATAAGGTGCAGTACATGGACGTTTCTCCCAAGCAGCTGGTCTCCATCGCCACGGCCATGATCCCTTTTCTGGAGCACGACGACGCCAACCGGGCCCTGATGGGCGCCAACATGCAGCGCCAGGCCGTGCCTCTTTTGCGGGCCGAGGCTCCTTTTGTGGGCACCGGTGAAGAACATAAGGCGGCCAAGGACTCCGGCGTCACCGTGGTGGCTAAAAAGAGCGGCATAGTAGAGCGGATCACTGCCGATGAGATCGTGGTCCGGCCCGACGACGGAGGCGATCCCTACAAATATAAGCTGATCAAATTTTCCCGTTCCAACCAGGGCACCTGCATCAACCAAAAGCCTATCGTAGACAAGGGGCAGCATGTGCAGGCCGGCGAGATCATTGCCGACGGCCCCTCCACCTCCAACGGCGAGCTGGCTCTGGGCAGAAATATCCTGGTGGCCATGATGACCTGGGAAGGCTACAACTATGAGGACGCCATGCTGATCAGCCGGAAGCTGGTAAAGGACGATTATTTTACTTCGATCCATATCGAGGAATACGAATGCGATTCCCGGGATACCAAGCTGGGGGCCGAGGAAATTACCCGGGATATCCCCAATGTGGCCGACGACGTGCTGAAAGACTTGGATGAGCACGGCATCATCCGCATCGGCGCCGAAGTGCGCCCCGGCGATATCCTGGTAGGAAAAGTCACGCCCAAGGGCGAAACCGAGCTGACGGCGGAAGAACGGCTTCTAAGGGCGATCTTCGGCGAAAAGGCCCGGGAGGTCCGGGATACTTCCCTCCGGGTGCCCCACGGCGAGGCCGGAAAAATCGTGGACGTTAAGGTATTTACCCGGGAAAACGGCGACGAGCTGTCTCCCGGCGTAAATCAGGTGGTCCGGGTCTACATCGCGCAGAAGAGAAAGATCTCCCAGGGCGACAAAATGGCCGGCCGCCACGGCAATAAGGGCGTTATCTCCCGGATCCTGCCGGAAGAGGATATGCCTTTCCTGCCCGACGGCACTCCGGTGGAGATCGTATTGAACCCCCTGGGCGTGCCCTCCCGGATGAACATCGGCCAGACTTTGGAGACCCATCTGGGCTGGGCGGCCCAGGCCCTGGGCTGCACCTTTGCCACCCCGGTATTCGACGGGGCCACAGAGGAGGATATCCAGGAGCAGCTGAAAAAAGCCGGCCGTCCCGTCACCGGCAAGACCGTCCTTTACGACGGACGTACCGGCGAACCTTTCGACAATGAGATCACCGTGGGCATTATGTACATCCTGAAGCTGGCCCACTTGGTGGACGACAAGATCCATGCCCGTTCCACAGGCCCATACTCCCTGGTTACCCAGCAGCCCCTGGGCGGCAAAGCCCAGTTCGGCGGCCAGCGTTTCGGCGAGATGGAGGTCTGGGCCCTGGAGGCTTACGGCGCGGCTTATACCCTGCAGGAGATCTTAACAGTAAAGTCAGACGACGTGGTGGGCCGTGTAAAAACTTACGAAGCCATCGTCAAGGGCGAAAACGTACCGGAACCCGGCGTGCCCGAGTCCTTTAAGGTATTGATCAAAGAGCTTCAGAGCCTTTGCCTTGACGTGAAGGTGCTGTCGGAAAACAACGAGGAGATCGAGATCAAGGAGCTGGACGACGACATCACCGAGGCTGCCAGAGAGTTTGGCCTGGACCAAAACGTTCAGGAAGACGGGGCCGCACCCCTGATTCCCGTAACGGAAGAGTCCACGGAGGACCTGGACGCCGAGGTCAGCGATGAAGACGCCGAAGAGGATGAGGATTTTCTGGCGGAAGACATTATCCCCTTCCCGGAAGATCCCGTAACCAGCGATGAATTTTAGGAAGGAGTGGGGCAGTAAATGTTAGACGTTAACAATTTTGACCGGATGCGAATCGGTCTGGCCTCCCCACAGCAGATTCTCGAATGGTCTCACGGGGAAGTAAAAAAACCGGAGACCATCAACTACCGTACCCTGAAACCGGAACGGGACGGTTTGTTCTGCGAGCGGATCTTCGGACCCACCAAAGACTGGGAATGCCATTGCGGCAAGTATAAGCGGGTTCGCTACAAAGGCATTATCTGCGACCGCTGCGGTGTAGAGGTCACCAAATCCAAGGTCCGCCGTGACCGGCTGGGCCATATCGAGCTGGCGGCTCCCTGGTCCCACATCTGGTATTTCAAAGGTATCCCCAGCCGTATGGGCCTGATCCTGGATATCTCGCCCCGGCTTTTGGAAAAGGTCCTGTATTTTGTCTCCTATATCGTCACCGTTCCCGGTGACACCCCGCTGATGAAAAAGCAGCTTCTGACCGAAGGGGAGTACCGGGAGTATAAAGAGCGTTACGGCAACCGTTTTGAAGCCGGCATGGGCGCCGAAGCCATCAAGATTTTATTGGAAGAGATGGATCTGGACGAAATGGCCCAGGAGCTCAGAGCCGAGCTGAAAGACGCCACCGGACAGAGGAAGATCCGGGCTATCCGCCGACTGGAAGTGGTGGAAGCCTTCAAGAATTCCGGCAATCGTCCCGAGTGGATGATCATGGATGTGGTGCCGGTGATTCCTCCGGAGCTGCGCCCCATGGTGCAGTTAGACGGCGGCCGCTTTGCCACCTCTGACTTAAACGATTTGTACCGCCGGGTCATCAACCGGAATAACCGGCTGAAAAGGCTTTTGGATCTGGGCGCTCCCGACATTATCGTCCGCAATGAAAAGCGGATGCTGCAGGAAGCGGTGGACGCCCTCATCGACAACGGCCGCCGGGGACGTCCGGTGACCGGCTCCGGCAACCGGCCCCTGAAATCCTTAAGCGATATGCTGAAGGGCAAACAGGGCCGCTTCCGGCAGAACCTTTTGGGCAAGCGGGTGGACTACTCCGGACGTTCCGTTATCGTGGTAGGCCCCGAGCTGAAAATGCACCAGTGCGGCCTGCCCCGGGAAATGGCCCTGGAGCTCTTTAAACCCTTTGTCATGAAAAAATTGGTTAACGAGGGCTACGCCCATAACATCAAGAGCGCCAAGCGCATGGTGGAGCGGGTAAAAGACGAGGTCTGGGAAGTGCTGGAGGAGGTCATCAAAGACCATCCCGTACTCTTGAACCGCGCCCCTACCCTGCACAGACTGGGCATCCAGGCCTTTGAGCCGGTGCTGGTGGAGGGCCGGGCCCTGCAGCTGCACCCCCTGGTCTGCACCGCGTATAACGCCGACTTCGACGGCGACCAGATGGCCGTTCACGTGCCGCTGTCCGCGGAAGCCCAGGCGGAAGCCCGCCTTTTGATGCTGGCGGCAAACAACATCCTGAATCCCAAGGACGGCAAGCCCGTTTGTACGCCCACCCAGGACATGGTTTTGGGCTCCTACTATCTGACCAATGAGCGTCCCAATCCCGAACGGGGCGAAAGGATGCCCATCTTCAGGGATGAAAACGAAGCCGAATACGCCTACGACCAGGGAGCCGTCACCTTGCAGGAGCCGGTCAAGGTCCGCGTGGAAGGCGAGCTTTTCCAGACCACCGTGGGCCGGCTGATTTTCAACCGGGTTATCCCCGATGAGCTGGGCTTTTATAACTCCATTGTCGGCAAGAAAGAACTGGGCAAAATCGTGGCCAAGTGCTTTCAGCTATTAGGCAGCGCCAGGACCGCTCAGATGCTGGACGGCATCAAGCGCCAGGGCTACGATTATTCCACCAAGGCCGGCATTACCATCAGCGTTGCCGACATCAAGATCCCGGCAAAGAAGGCCGAGATCTTAAAAGAGGCCGAAGAACGGGTGGAACAGACCCAGAACCAGTTCCGCCGGGGCCTGATCACCGACGACGAGCGTTATAAGCTGGTCATTGAGATCTGGAACCAGGCCACGGAGGAAGTGAAAGACGCCCTGCTGGAATCCCTGGATCATTTCAACCCCGTCTACATGATGGCCAACTCCGGCGCCCGTGGTAATATCCAGCAGATCCGCCAGCTGGCGGGCATGCGGGGCCTGATGGCCGACCCCACCGGCAAGACCATCGAGCTGCCCATCAAGTCCAACTTCCGGGAAGGCCTGGCCGTACTGGAATACTTCATCTCCACCCACGGCGCCAGAAAAGGTCTGGCCGACACCGCCCTGAGAACGGCGGACTCGGGTTACCTGACCAGGCGGTTGGTGGACGTGGCCCAGGACGTAATCGTCCGGGAAGATGACTGCGGTACCAACGTAGGGATCTGGGTGGATGAGATCAAGGACGGCGGCGAGTCCATCGAGCCTTTGATCGAGCGTTTGATCGGACGTTATACCATGGAGGATGTGGTTCATCCGGAAACCGGTGAGCTGATCATCGCCGCCAATGAAGAGATCCTGGAAAAGCAGGCGGAAGAAATCATTGCCGCCGGCATCAAACGGGTCTACATCCGTTCCGTGCTGACCTGCCATTCCCGCTACGGCGTCTGCCGCCGCTGCTACGGCAGGAACCTGGCTACCGGACACCGGGTGGAGATCGGCGAGGCGGTGGGCATCATCGCCGCCCAGTCTATCGGCGAGCCCGGCACGCAGCTGACCATGCGTACCTTCCATACCGGCGGCGTGGCCGGCGACGATATCACCCAGGGTCTGCCCCGTGTGGAGGAGCTTTTTGAAGCCCGTAAACCCAGAGGCCAGGCGATCATCTCCGAGCAGGAGGGCACCGTCCATATCCTGGAGATGAAGGGCAGAAGGGAAATTGAGATCACTTCTGACGAAGGGGAAAAGGAAATCTATTCTATTCCCTTCAGCTCCCGCCTCAAGGTGATGGAAGGCCAGCATATCGAAGCCGGTCAGGAACTGACCGAAGGCTCCATCAACCCCCACGACCTGCTGAAGGTCAAAGGCGTCAAAGGCGTACAGCTCTATCTTTTGCGGGAGGTCCAAAGAGTATATCGCTTCCAGGGCGTTGATATCAACGATAAACATATCGAGGTCATGGTGCGGCAGATGATGCGCAAGGTCAAGGTGGAGGAAGCCGGCGATACCGAGCTTTTGCCCGGCGGCCTTATCGACATCTTCGAGTTCGAGGAAGAAAATGAACGGGTCAGGGAATGGGGCGGCGAGGAAGCCGTAGCCAAACCCGTGCTTCTGGGGATCACCAAGGCCTCTCTGGCCACCGACTCCTTCCTTTCTGCCGCTTCCTTCCAGGAAACCACCAGGGTATTGACCGAAGCCGCCATCAAAGGCAAGATGGATCCGCTCCTGGGCCTGAAGGAAAACGTGATCATCGGCAAGCTGATTCCCGCCGGCACAGGGATGTCCCGTTACCGGGAAATCACCGTTTCGGCTCTGGGCCAGGCGGGCCCGGAGGCAGGGAAGGTCCAGGGGATGGAGGATGGAAGATCCGATATCCTCGAAGAAGAGCTGCTGCAGGATATACCCGATGAAATGCCCGACCAAATCCTGACCCTTCTGGACGAGGAACCGCTTTTCAGTGAGAAACGGACGGAAGAGAGCGGACAAGGAAGAGAGTAAAGACAAAACAGGCCCATCCCATGATGGGCCTGGCTTGCCGATTCAGGATTGACAGGCGGCGAAATTTAGTGCTACAATGCTAAAGTATGCTGTCTTTCAAGCATAATATTTCATCTACATGATCAATTATTTCGGAAGGAGGAAGCAAAGGTATGCCTACAATTAACCAATTGGTAAAACAGGGCAGAGAGGCAATTGTAAAAAAACCCAAATCGCCTGCTCTGAACAGCTGCCCCCAGAAAAGAGGCGTCTGCACCCGTGTTTACACCACCACCCCCAAAAAACCTAACTCCGCCCTGCGCAAAGTCGCCCGTGTGCGGTTGAGCCATGGTACGGAAGTCACGACCTACATCCCCGGTATCGGCCATAACCTGCAGGAACACTCTGTGGTATTGGTCCGCGGCGGCAGGGTCCGGGATCTTCCCGGCGTTCGTTATCACATCGTTCGCGGCGCTCTGGATACTGCCGGCGTAGCCAAAAGAAACCAGGGACGGTCCAAATACGGTGCGAAACGCCCGAAAGCCGGCACCGCCAAGAAGTAGTCTACAGCTTTGCTGTTTGGAAGTGCAGCCGCTTTACAGTGGATTTGTCTTCTGACAGAACGCGCGTCATGCGCGCGGGAAAAGGCGCGGACGGTCACCGCAAAGTGGGGCCATTAAAGGCCTTACAGTATTTTGCCGAAAACGGCAAGAGAAGCTCGTATAGTTAAGGAGGGAATCCCATGTCCAGAAAAGGAGCGGCTCCCAGACGGGAAGTTTTGCCGGATCCTCTTTACCAGTCCACACTGGTAACGAAATTGATTAATAAGATCATGTATGATGGCAAACGGGGCGCCGCTGAAAAAGCTCTTTACAGCGCACTGAGCACTGTGGAAGAAAAGACCGGAAAAAACGGTCTTGAAGTATTGGAAAACGCCCTGAAAAATATTATGCCTACAGTTGAAGTTAAGGCACGTCGTGTCGGCGGTGCCAACTATCAGGTACCTGTAGAGGTCAGAGCGGACCGCAGAGAAACATTGGGTATCCGCTGGCTGGTTGGTTATGCCCGCAAACGCGGCGAAAAAGAAATGGAAAACCGTCTGTCCGGCGAAATCATGGACGCGGCCAATAATACCGGCGGCGCCGTGAAGAAAAAAGAGGATACCCACAAGATGGCCGAGGCCAACCGGGCCTTTGCCCATTATCGCTGGTAAGCCGCGGCTTTTCCCGGCAGCCGGTGATCATGGCCGGCTGTTTTTCGGGATGCCCGGGCTTGTTTCACCTGCGAAATTGAATTGTGTTAAAATGAAAGGGGTATTATCTTGGGACGGGAGTTTCCGCTGGAAAAAACCAGAAATATAGGAATTATGGCCCATATCGATGCCGGTAAAACCACCACCACCGAGCGTATCGTGTTTTATTCAGGTCGTACGCACCGGATCGGCGAGGTTCATGACGGCGCCGCCACCATGGACTGGATGGTGCAGGAACAGGAGCGTGGGATTACCATTACCTCCGCTGCCACCACCTGTCATTGGAAAGGCCATAGAATTAACATTATCGACACGCCCGGACATGTGGACTTCACCGTGGAGGTGGAGCGTTCTCTGCGGGTGCTGGACGGCGCCGTGGCGGTATTTTGCGCCGTAGGCGGCGTGCAGCCTCAGTCGGAGACTGTCTGGCGGCAGGCCGATAAATACGGCGTGCCCAGGCTGGCGTATGTTAATAAGATGGACCGGATCGGTGCGGACTTCTTCCGGGTAATTCAGATGATGAAGGACCGGTTGAGGACGAACCCTGTTCCGATTCAGCTGCCTGTGGGCAGCGAAGAAAACTTCCAGGGGATCATCGACCTGGTGACCATGAAAGCCGAATTCTATAAGGATGATCAAGGCAAGGTTATGGACGAGACGGATATTCCCGAGGACATGAAGGAAAAGGCCCGGGAGTATCGGGAAAATCTGTTGGAAGCCGTAGCCGAGACAGACGATGAACTGGCCATGAAGTATCTGGAAGGCGAAGAAATCACCGTGGAAGAACTGAAACGCGCCATCCGCAAAGCCACCATTTCTGTGTCGATGATCCCGGTGGTCTGCGGTTCTTCCTTCAAGAACAAGGGCGTTCAGCCCATGATCGACGCGGTGGTAGATTATCTTCCCTCGCCTGTGGACATCCCTCCGGTAATCGGTGTGGATCCCGAAACCGACGAGGAGACCGAACGGAAGGCCGACGACAACGAGCCGTTTTCCGCCCTGGCCTTCAAGATCATGACCGATCCTTTTGTGGGCAAGCTGGCTTTCTTCCGGGTCTATTCCGGTACGCTGAAGTCCGGCACCACCGTTTATAATTCCACCAACGGCAAACGGGAAAGAGTCGGCCGCCTTTTGATGATGCACGCCAACCACCGGGAGGAAATCCAGGAAGTTTACACCGGCGATATCGCCGCTATCGTAGGCTTAAAGGATACCACCACCGGCGATACTCTTTGCGACGAGGCCCATCCCATCCAGCTGGAATCCATGGTCTTCCCCGAGCCCGTCATCGACGTGGCCATCGAGCCCAAGACCAAGGGGGACCAGGATAAAATGGGCGTAGCCTTAAGCAAGCTTTCCGACGAGGACCCCACCTTCCGCATGCATACCGACGCCGAAACCGGCCAGACCATCATCTCCGGCATGGGCGAGCTGCATCTGGATATCATCGTGGACCGTCTGCTGCGGGAGTTTAAGGTAAACGCCAATGTAGGCCGGCCTCAGGTAGCCTATAAGGAGACCATCACCAAGACTGTGCGCTGCGAAGGCAAGTTTGTCCGGCAGTCCGGCGGCCGCGGCCAGTACGGTCACTGCGTATTGGAGCTGGCGCCTCAGGAGCCGGGCAAGGGTTACGAATTTGAAAGCAAAATCGTGGGCGGCGTTGTGCCGAAAGAGTACATCCCCGCCATCGACAACGGCATCAAGGAAGCCATGGAGACCGGCGTCTTGGCGGGCTATCCCACCATCGACGTTAAAGCCAGCCTGCTGGACGGCTCCTATCACGAGGTAGACTCCTCGGAAATGGCCTTCAAGATCGCCGGCTCCATGGCCTTTAAGAACGGCGCGGCCAAGGCCGACCCCGTTATCCTGGAGCCTGTGATGTCCGTGGAAGTGAACGTTCCCGAAGAGTATATGGGCGACGTTATGGGAGATATCAGCTCCCGGCGGGGCCGCATCGAAGGAATGGAAGACCAGAACGGAAACAAGGTGATCCGCGGTATCGTGCCTTTAGGCGAGATGTTTGGTTATGCCACCGATCTGCGTTCCCGTACCCAGGGCCGCGGCGTCTACGGCATGCAGTTCTCTCATTATGAGCAGGCTGCCAAGACCGTGGCGGAGGAGATCATCAAAAAACGCCAGGGCAAATAAGCCCGGCCCATCAAAGCAGAACCCAGTTTAAAAAATGATAAACGTAAAGTTTGTAAGGAGGAAAGAAACCAATGGCAAAAGCGAAATACGAAAGAACAAAGCCCCATGTAAACATTGGGACCATCGGTCACGTTGACCACGGCAAAACGACCTTGACGGCGGCCATCACGATGGTACTGGGGGAAAGAGGACTG
>JAYFQF010000012.1:0-31419 GCA_034927285.1 Peptococcaceae bacterium | reverse complement strand
TCTCTTTATAGGGACGTCTTTTTATTGCCGCTTTTATTCCCAATTAATGGGCTGCCGGTCTGTTGGCAGCATTAATTGGCCGGCGTCAGAATCTGTCCGCTTCCAGCTGGCTTGGACTACCATTTAAGAAAGCTGTTGTCCAATCGGGGCAGAAACGGCCAAACGGAGTAGAAACGCACAGGGCGTATGATATAATAAATTATGGGTTAGCTTCATCTAACTGGCGGCGGCCACAGGGATGATCCGGGAATTGGCTGAAAAGAAGCACATTATCCTGATCTTCACCTACGACCAAGAATTCGTAAGCTGCGTCTGCCGCCGGGCGGTCAGGCTCACGACGGGCGGCAATGGGAGGGAAGCACAAAGCGCATGCTCAAAGATATAATAAACAATATAACTGATATGTTCGGCGGGAATATTTCCGCTGTCATTAAAGATGAGGACCGTGCCGTTTTTCGGGTACAGGATCAAACCGGCGAGGGCATCATGATCTATCACGCCGTATTTCCAGGCGCCTATCTAAGCTATAACGATTTCCACATGCAAGGCTGTGATTCCAAATTCAGAACCAACGTGGATATGTTCTGCATTGACCACTGCCGGGAGGGGCGCATCGAGCAGGACATGGGAAACGGAGCTTATTCCTATCTGGAAGCAGGCGACCTGAAAATCGACAAACGCAAGAAGCATGATACGCACTTTGTATTTCCCTTATGCCATTACCACGGCATCACCGTCACGCTGTACGTGGAGGAGGCGGCAAAAACTCTGGCCACGGATCTTACCGGCTTCTCCATAGACCTGTACGCTCTGCAGCGAAAATTTTGCGCGGAAAGAAACCTGAATATGATCCGCGGCCAGGGCACCATTGAGCATATCTTTTCTGAGTTGTACACAGTGCCGAACCGGATCAGAAAGCCGTACTTCAAGCTGAAAGTATTGGAGCTTCTGCTGTTTCTGGACACGCTGGAGATCCCGGCGGATCAGGGGGATCGCCCTTATTTCTATAAGTCGCAGGTAGAGAAAATCAAAGCGCTTCAGGCTTACATGACTGCGGATGTACAGAATCATTATACGCTGGAGGAACTGTCCACACGCTTCGACATTCCGCTTACCGCCATGAAAATCTGCTTTAAGGGCGTTTACGGCACCTCCATATTCGCCTACATGCGCGTTTATCGCATGAACCAGGCAGCCGTTCTTCTTCGCTCAGACAGAGAGAAAAATATTGCGGAAATAGCCGGGCAGGTGGGGTATGACAGTCCAAGCAAATTTTCCATCGCTTTCAAAGAAGTAATGGGAAAATCCCCGCTGGAATATCGCAAATCCTTTGTCTGAACGGAATATAAGGCCCACACGGAGCGGAAGCACAAAAGTAGTTGTTCTATAATGAGCTTGGTTTGCTTTGTCAGCTAAGCATATCTTATGGGAAAGGAACGGTTATTGCATATGGAAAAAAAGAAAAAGCAGGAAAACGGCTGGTTTTCCTGCCTTATGAGCTATGCCGGCGGCAGCAAAGGAAAGCTCTGGACCTCGGTGATCCTGTCGGTCATCAGCATCGTATCGGGGCTTGTCCCGTACTATAGCGTTTATAAAATCATCGAAGCGTTCATTGCGGGCACAGCCGGCTTCAGCGTCCTGCTTACATGGTCCCTGATCGCGCTCATGGCTTATGTGGTAAAGGTGCTGTTTTTCGGCCTGTCCACCGCCCTGTCCCACAACGCGGCGTACAATATCCTGGAGAAGCTGCGCTTGCGGGTGGCGGATCGGTTCATGCACGCGCCGCTGGGGAATGTGACGGGGCATTCCATTGGGGAGATCAAGAATGTGATGGTGGACAAAATCGAGAACATCGAGCCGCCGCTGGCGCACATGGTTCCGGAGGGCGCGGGGCATGTCGTGCTGCCGGTCATCAGCTTGATCGCCCTTACCGTCATCGACTGGCGCGTCGCGCTGGCTTCCCTGATCACGCTGCCGCTATCCCTGGTCTGCATGGCGCTGACCTTCAAGATCAGCGGCAGGAACTTTGAGAAGTACAATGAATCCAATGCTTCCATGAACAGCGCGATCGTGGAATACATCGAAGGCATCGAGGTCATCAAGGCGTTCGGCAGGGAGGGTTCTTCCTACGAAAAGTTTTCCAGGGCGATTACGGATTACCGCCGGTTTATCATCCAATGGCTTTCCTCCACCTGGGTCACCATGAAGCTTGCCTTTGCGCTGTTCCCCTCCACGCTGCTGGGCACGCTCCCGGTGGGACTTCTGCTCTGCTACAACGGCATTATTACGCCCGGCGAAACGGCGCTTTGCGCGATGCTGTCCATATCCATGGTGGGATCGCTGGCAAAGCTGGAGGTGTTCAGCGAGGGCATCCGTGAAATGCAGTATACCGTGGAGAATCTGCAGGAATTTCTCACTATGCGGTCGCTGCCGGAACCCGCGCAGGCGGCAAAGTTGAACGGGTATGACGTCAAACTTCGCGGCGTTCAGTTTTCCTATACCGGGGAACAAAAGGACGAGGTGCTGCATGGGATCGATCTTGCCCTGCCCCAGGGCAGCTTCACCGCGCTGGTCGGGCCCTCCGGCGGAGGAAAATCCACCGTGGCCAAACTGATTGCCCGCTTCTGGGACGTGACGGACGGAAAGATCGAAATCGGCGGCGTGGATGTGCGGAACATGACGCTTAAGCAGCTTGCCGATACCGTCAGCTTCGTGACCCAGGACAACTTCTTGTTCCGCTGCTCGCTGCTGGAAAACATCCGCCTTGGAAATCCAAAGGCGACCGATGAGGAGGTTTACGCGGCGGCAAAAGCCGCCCAGTGCGATGAATTCATCGCAAAGCTTGAAAAAGGCTACGATACCTCTGCCGGCGAGGCGGGCAAGCTGCTTTCCGGCGGTGAGCGCCAGCGCATCGCCATCGCCCGGATGATTCTCAAAAACGCGCCGGTGGTGATTCTGGACGAAGCGACAGCCTTTACGGACCCTGAAAACGAAGATAAGATCCAGCGCAGCATCGCGGCGCTTTCCAAGGGAAAGACGCTGCTGGTGATCGCCCACCGGCTGTCTACCATCAAAAACGCGGACAAGATCATCCTGCTGAAAAACGGGCGGATCGAGGCCCAGGGCAAGCAGGCGGAGCTTTTGCGCTCGTCCGCGCTCTATGCGGATATGTGGAAGGCGCATATCGGCGCCAAAGCCTGGGCGGTATCCGTCTCCGGTAAGGGGGTGTCCCTCAATGTTTAAGACCGTCAAGCGCATCATCGACTGGTGCGGAGAATTCAAAGGCAAACTGTACGTCGGCTTTGTTTTCTCCTTTTTCTCCACCTGGTTTGCCGCGTTTCCCATTCTGGTGGCTGCCTATACGGTGGGCAGGCTGATCGACGACACCAGGGGGCTTGGGGAATTCAACGGCAGCCTGATCTGGCAGAGCTTTCTGCTGATCGCGGTTTTTGTCTGCCTGCGCTTTTTGTTCGATTATTTAAGGGCCCGGTTTCAGGAAGCCATCAGCTATGAGCTGGTCGCCCGGGACAGGCTCGCCATCGGCGATATCTTGAAGCGCGTTTCGCTCGGCTACTTCCAAAAGGTCAATACGGGAGAGATCCTCAACTCCATCACCACCGGCCTTCACACGCTGGAGAATATGGGCATCCGGATGGTTGACAATTTCGTCAGCGGCTACTTGAATTTCCTGTGTATCCTGATCAGCATCGCGGTATTCAATCCCCTGGTATCACTGATCACGGTCGCCGGCGTGGCGGTATCGCTTCTGTTTTTGCTGCTGGTATCGAAGTATAGTAAAAAGAACGCCCCTGTCGCCATGGCGGCGAACCGCGACCTGACGAACGCCACGATCGAATACGCGCGCGGTCTGCCGGTTGTTAAGTCCTTCGGCCAGGGGGGAGTTTCGTTCGCCGCTATGCAAAAGGCCTGCGCCGACAGCAAACGTATCCGTCTGAAAATCGAATGGGGGTATATCCCCTCCAACTGTGCACACCTGCTTGCCCTGAAAATCGCTTCCATTGGGCTGGTGTTCGCCAGCTGCTATCTGGGGCTGACGGGAGAAATGTCCCTGCCGGTCATGCTGGTATTCTGCTTTTTCTCCTTTGGAATTTTTGCCGGCATCGAGCCCATCAGCGACAGCGCGCATGTTCTGGGCGTGATCGACGACGCCATGGACCAGCTTGACCGGATGAAATCGGAGGAGTACATAGACGAAGGCGGCGAGAATATCGCGCTTTCCCGCCACGACATTGTTTTTGAGGACGTTTCCTTCGGGTACGACGCAAGGGAAGTGCTCAGCCATGTGAGCTTCGCCATTCCGGAGCGGACGACGGCCGCCATCGTCGGGCCGTCGGGAAGCGGAAAGACCACGATCTGCAATCTGATCGCGCGGTTCTACGATGTGAACGGCGGCGCCGTCAAAATCGGGGGCCGCGACGTCAGGGACTTCACCTGCGACAGCCTTCTGTCCAATATCTCCATGGTTTTCCAGAACGTCTATCTTTTCAACGATACGGTCCGCGGCAATATCTGCTTCGGCAATCCCGACGCCACCGAGGAGGAAATGATAGCGGCCGCGAAGAAGGCCTGCTGCCATGATTTCATTACGGCGCTGCCGGAGGGGTACGATACGGTGATCGGCGAAGGCGGCGGCACACTGTCCGGCGGGGAAAAACAGCGGATTTCCATTGCCAGGGCCATCCTGAAGAACGCGCCCATCATCATCCTTGACGAGGCCACGGCTTCGGTCGATCCGGAAAACGAACACCTGATCCAGGCGGCGATTTCGGAGCTTACGCGCGGCAAAACGATCATTACCATCGCCCACCGGCTGGCCACGATCGAAAACGCGGATCAAATATTGGTGGTGGACGGCGGAACGATCGCGGAAAAAGGCACCCACAGCGAGCTGCTTGAAAAAGGCGGCGTCTACAAGCGGTTTGTGGATATCCGCGAGGCTGCCGAGGGCTGGAGTATATGATGCAATGCCTGATGCCGGCTTTCCCCTCTTTCAAGCACCAGATCCGCTCGATCGGCTATCTGCCGGATTGTGCTGCTGCGTTCAAAGAGACAATTGGCTACGCTTCTGTTAGAGTTGCCCCTTCTGGATGAGTCATCATGAACCTGTACTCGGTTCAGGAAAAAAAGACAGGCTTCTCCCTGGCGGGAAGTCTGTCTTTTTTACATTTCGCACTCGGTTTATCTGCTTTTTCTTAGCAGGGTCACAATTTGTTAAAATAACTTTCCACCCTTTGCGGCTGTCCTTTGTTTTTTGTTTGGCATCGCCGGAAGGCCGGACCGCCAGTCATAAAAATGGGGACAGGGCATATATTGTCCTAGAAAAGGAAGGTAGACAACCATGAGCGACTGGAATTATACGGAAGCATCGGGATTAAACGGCAGGTGGCTGGAGCTTTTTCCCCGGGAGGTAAGGGAAAAGCTGGTGTCGGGCCATGAAATCCTGGGTAAGACCACCTGCGAAATCAGGATCCGGTCAGGTCAGCCCCTGACCATGGCGGCTTTGGATCGGCAGATCTACTGGCAGGGCCGGCAATGGCGCTCCTGGCCGGCTGCCGGACTGCGGGAGGAGGGGACGGCGCCGCTGATTTTGCCGGAGGAAATGGAAAGGCTTTGGCTGCAGATCACCCAAGGTTCCCAGTACCGCTTGGAAAGAGAAATGCAAAACGGTTATCTGACGCTGCCCGGTGGCCACCGGCTGGGCTTTTGCGGCAGGGCGGTGACGGAAGAGGGCAGGATAAAGACCATGCGGGATATCGCCTGCCTGAATCTACGGCTGGCCCGGCAGATCAAGGGAGGCCTGGAACCCTGGCTGCCGCTTTTATTAAAAGAAGGCAACTGGTGTTCCTGTCTTTTGGTGGGGCCGCCTCTGGGGGGCAAGACTACCCTGCTGCGGGAACTGATCCGTCTGGCTTCCACCGGAGTAGCCGGCGCGGACGCCGGGCAGGCCGAAGCCGTGGCCGGGGTAAATGTCAGCCTGGTGGATGAACGCTCGGAACTGGCCGGCACTTATCAGGGACAGGCACAGTTTGACCTGGGCCCCCGGACCGATGTGCTGGACGCCTGCCCGAAAGCGGAAGGCATGCTTTTGATGATCCGGTCCATGGGCCCTCAGATTCTGGCGGTGGATGAAATCGGCAAGCCCGAGGATCTGAAGGCCCTGGAGACAGCCCTGGCCTGCGGGGTGAGGGTTTTTGCCACCATTCACGGCAGCGGCCTGGAGGAGATCTGTCGGCGGCCGGGAATCGCCGGGCTTCTGAAGCAGGGCTTTTTCGACCGGCTGATCCTTTTGGAGCGGCGCAAAGCAGGTTTTGATGGGACGGAAAGCTCCAATGTCGAAGCCGGTCGGACAGGCCCGGCGGCGATAAAAATCCTGGACGGAAAAACCCAGCTCAGGCTGAGTCTGGGCGGGGCCGTGAAAGGAGGAAGCAGCGGTGCTTAAGCTTTTGGGGATGATCCTGATTCTGGCTGCCTCCAGCCTCTTGGGGCTGAGCAAAAGCCGGGTATACGGCCAATATGCCGCTTTTTTGCAGGAGTTGCTTTTCGGACTGGAGGTCCTGGAAACGGAAGTGCAGTACCGGCAGAGTTCCTTGGGAGAGGGATTTATCCGCACAGGGCTGGCTCTGTCCGGTAAAGATGCCGGCCGGTTGTTCGACAGGGCGGCGGAGTATCTGGCCTGTCACCGGGAGGCATTGCCTCAGGAAGGCTTGCTGGAGGGGGTCGCCGCCGTAGCGGACCGCATCCCCGCCGGCCAGCCGCTGAAGGCCCATCTTGAAGGCTTTGCCCTGACTCTGGGCAAAGGGGACTTAAAAGCGCAGCAGCAGGTTTTCGCTTTATTAAGGGTTCAGATCGGACAATGTCTGGAAGGGGCGCTGAAACGCCAGGAAAAGGAAGAAAAGCTTTGGCGCTATCTGGGCGTATGCAGCGGGATCGTCTTTGTTATTCTTTTGGTCTAACACTTGCAGAAAAGGAGCACAGCCATGAATGTAGAGTTGATTTTTCAGATCGCCGGCATCGGCATACTGACCTCCATCCTGCACGCCTTGCTGAAACAGGCGGGTAAGGAGGAATACGCGTTTATCGTCACTCTGGCCGGCGTAGCCATCGCTTTCATTATGGTGCTGCAGGTGCTGGTCCAACTGCTGAATCAGGTTAAGGACGTATTTTATCTGGGGTAAGGGATCCCGGGGGAGGCGGTCAAAGGAGAGATGCGTGATGTCTGCCGTTAAAATGGTGCTTTTGGCCATTACCGCCGGAATTCTGGCGGTCTTTGTCCGGGAGCGGAATAAAGAGTTCGGCCTGCTGGTCAGCCTGGCCGCGGGAATATTGATCATTTCCCTGTTTATCGAGCCGCTGGCCTCGGTGGTCTCAGGCATCCAGGAACTGGCGGACAAGGGCAATGTGGACCTGGCGTTTATCGACGTGGTGCTGAAAGCGGCAGCCATCGCTTTTTTTACGGAATTCGGCGCCCAGCTTTGCAGGGACGCGGGCGAAGGGGCACTGGCCAAAAAGCTGGAGGCCGGCGGCAAGATCCTGATCCTGGCCATGGCCCTGCCGATTTTTTCCCTGGTGCTGGAAGGAATACTGGGCTTGGTCCCTTAGGAGGAAGTCGATGAAGAAAAGCGCCGCCTTGATCAAAGGTATAATAACGGCGATATTTTTCCTCTGCCTGTGCAGCCTTTTGCCTCCGGCGGCGGCCGCGGCGTCTCCTGATGAAAAGGAGGGGGGACAGTCGGTATGGCAGCAGGCCGCCGGCTCCGGCGCCGCAGAGCCGGCGGAGGCTCCGGCGGGAGAACCGGCAGAAGATGAAATGACCGAAGAGGAGATCCGGGAGCACTTTCAGGTAGACACCGGACAGTTGGAAGAAGCCCTGGCGGAGATCGACCGTACGTTAAGCCAGCAGGGGCTGCGGCCTTTTTTGCGGAATTGGTTTGGCCAGCTGAAAGCGGGGGAAAGAAGCCTGAATTTTACGGAAATCAAGGAGCTTTTGGGGGATATCTTTTTTTATACGCTTAAAGAGCAGCGGTTTTTGCTGGGGCAGCTGCTGGTGCTGGCGGCTCTATCCGTATTGCTTCAGCAGCTGGCGCAGGCTACCTCGGGCCAGGGACCGGCCAAAGCCGGCCAGCTGATTATCCTGCTATTGATGATGACCATCATCATCAGCACGGTAAAGCTGGCGTTACAGTCGGCTCAGACGGCACTGACCGCCATGGGCAGCTTTATGGAGGTGCTGGTGCCGCTGATGATGACGGTGATGTATCTGCTGGGCCAAAGCGGCACGGTAATGCTGATGAAGCCCATGGCGCTGGGAGCCATGGCCTTTTTTACCGCCCAGATCCGGCATATTATTTTTCCGCTGATTCTGATCTATCTTGCGTTGGTGCTGGCCGATGCCCTGGCAGAAGGATTTTCCGTCAACCGTCTGGCTAAATTCATCAAGCAGGTGATCCAATGGGGCGTAGGGCTGACCATGACGCTGTTTTCCGCGGTTCTGACCATCAGCGGCTGCTTTTCCGCCGCTTCCGACGGAATCACCCTCAGGACGGCCAAGTTTCTCTTCGGAAACCTGATCCCCGTAGCCGGCAAGGTTTTTGCCGATGTGCTGGATACCGCCGCCGGTTCGGCGGTGCTGCTGAAAAACACCATGGGAGCAGCGGGGATGGTGGGGGTACTGGCGCTGACCGGCCTGCCTCTTTTGCGTATCTTTATCCAGGCCTTTTTATTGAAATTGGTAGGCGCTTTGGTGGAGCCTCTGGGAGATCAGCGCACCGGTCCGCTGCTGGAAGAGCTGGGCAATGTGCTGATGCTGATTTTTACCGTTTTGGGAGCGATGGCCATCATGACCGTCCTGACGCTGTCGGCTATCATGGTAGCCGGCAATACGGCGGTGATGCTGCGCTAGGAAGGAGGGTAAAATGGAAGTTTTGGCCTCTGCCGTCAGGCAGTTGATCGGCGTTTTGGGCGTGGCCGCGGTGCTGGAGCTTTTCCTGCCGGCTGACGCCGGCTTGCAGAAATATTTCCGGATGTTTTCCGGTTTGTATATCCTTTCCCTGCTGTTAAAGCCCTTGTCCTATTTGCTGTAAAGAAAGGAAACCGACATGAGCGAAAAAAAACAAAACGAGACCGCTAAAAATTGGGTTGACCGCCTGCTAAACAACAAAATTGCCCTGGTTCTTCTGTTTTGCGCCGGCGTGCTGCTGATGCTTCTGCCTGCTCTGGGTAACGATGATTCCGGGGGCGCCTCTCTGCCGGCCGCTTCTGCCGCCGGAGAACTAAGGGAAGGAGATAACAGTTTATTGGCAGAAGGACGCAACCTGGCCCTCCAGGCCCAAAAGGCCCTGGGGTTGATCCAGGGAGCCGGCCGGGTCCAGGTGGTATTGACGCTGGAAAAATCCAGCGGCTCCTCCGGCGGAGAAAGCTATGGAAAAAGTGACGGCCAGCTGGCGGGTGCGGTAATCCGGGGAGTTCTGATCACCGCCGAAGGGGCCGGGGATCCCCGGATCAAGCTGACCTTGTACGAAGCTGCCGCCGCTTTGTTCGGCATACCGGAAAACCAGATTTTTGTTGCGGAAGGGACGGGTGAATAATGCAGATCATCATCAGGAAAAAGACGCTGAAAACCTGTGGTACTTTTCTTGCCATTGCCGCGATATTTTCCATGGGGCTGACTATGGTGAACTGGGTCACGCCGGAGCGGGCCGCGTTTACCGGGGCCAGGGTGCCTCCGGCGGCTGTGGCGGATCAGCCGGTGGAAAATCCTGCCGCTTCCCTGCCGGAAACGGCAGGGTCCGTCGCCGGCGCTCCTGAGCAGGCAGCCGGAATTCCAGCGGAAAATGCCCCGGAGCAGCAGCCCGATCTGCAGACCGGCAGTTTGGTAGGCAGGCCCGATGCCGGTTTGGAAGACCCCCGGGATACCCGGGAGGCCCTTGCCGGCGGTTCCGATTACCGGGTGAACCGGCTGCGGCTGCAAGGGCAGCATCTGGCGGCTTTGCAAAGCCGGATTCAGGATCAGAGCCTTTCGGAAGAGCAGCGGATTAAGGCCAAGACGGAACTTCTGGCGGAGCTGAAAAGGCAGGAATTGGAGCTTTCCTGCGAGGAAGGATTGAAGATCAGGGGTTATGAAGAGCCGCTGGTGAGCATAATGGAAGGAAAGGCCATGGTGCTGCTGAGCGAAGGACTGGCGGCCGGGGATTCCTCCCAGGGACTGGCCGCTTTTGTCTCGGCCCTGGCCGGTCTGGGGGAAGCCCAGGTCATGGTGGTTTTTCCGACGGCTTTCGTTGACTTGTCCACCGTGGAATAGTATTATGGAAAACAGAGGTGGATCAGATGGACAGTCATCCGGACAGTCATCCGGCTCAGAACGATCAGGAGCTGGGCAAATTGAAGATCTCCGCTGAAACCATCGGCGCCATGATTCCGCCGGTGGTTTCCGGCGTCGGCGGGGTAAGCGCCCTGGCCGGCGGACGCATGGACGGGCTGGGAGAAATGGTGGGCGTAAAGAAAATGACCCGGGGCGTCCGGGTGGCGGTAAAAGAAGAAGGCATTCTGATCGACATCCATATCATCGTGAATTTTGGCTGCCGGATTCCCGAGGCCGCCCGGAAAATCCAATTGGAGACGAAGAAAGTGGTGGAGGAAATGACCGGCCAGCGGGTAATCGCCGTAAACGTCATCGTGGACGGCGTGGACTTCACCCAGCCGGAAAAAGCCCGCCGCGCCGACGGCTTTCAGGATGAGCCGGGGACAAGCCCCCGAAAGGACGGCTGATTCCGCAATTTTTCCCTTTTTTCTTGCAATAAAAGAGGGAAGCAGTTATCATATAAACTGATGTTAAGAAGGCATGGAGGGATAAGGCGGGATGAAACGCCGGAACACAAGGGAATTAGTGATTAAGGCCTTGTTTGCTTACGAGATAGAAAAAGGAGATCCGATCCGGCAGCTGGAGTATATTGCCGAGGATTGGGAGATGGCCGGCTTTCCGGAAGGCTCCCGGGAAAAGTTTCTGAACAGCATCGAGGACGAATACGCCCGGCGGCTTACCGCCGGGATTCTGGATCATAAAGACGAGCTTGACCAGATGATCAATGCTTATGCCATTGATTGGGATATCAAGCGTTTAGGCGGGGCCGAGCGTAACATTCTGCGTATGGGCTTATATGAAATGCTCTACGATGAGAAGCTGGCGCCGGCTATTGCTATTAATGAGGCTGTGGATCTGGTAAAGATCTATGGCAGCCAGGATGCTTCACGGTTTATTAACGGCATCCTGGGCCGCAAGGCGGAGGAGCTGAAGAAAAACCCCGCTGAGAGGCCTGAGAAACCAAAACAGGATCCGGACCCTCAAAGCGGAGCGGGGGCGTAAGGGTTGATACCGAAAGACCCGGTATTTTTAGGGATTGATACCAGTTGTTATACCACATCCCTGGCCTTGGTGGACGGAAAAAACCGTCTCCTGGCGGAAAAAAGGCTGCTTTTGCCGGTGAAGGCCGGGACCAGGGGACTTAGGCAGTCCGAGGGCGTGTTTTATCATACGCTCAATCTGCCTCAACTGATGGAAGCTTTATCGGAGGCCCTGGATTTTCCGCTGAAGGAACGGCTGGCCGCGGTGGCGGCCAGCGTAAAGCCCTGCCGCCGCCAGGAATCCTATATGCCGGTTTTTCGTACCGGAGAGGGATTGGCCAAAAGCCTGGCGGCAGCTTTTGGCGTACCCTTTATTCCGGCCACCCACCAGGAGGGCCATCTGATGGCCGCCCTTTGGTCGGCGGAAGAAAAACCCCCGTTGCCTTTTTTTGCCTATCATCTTTCCGGCGGCACAACGGAGCTGATGCTGGTAAAAAAAATCGAAAAAAAGCCCCGCTATGGATTTGATTATTCCATTATCGCCGGAACTATGGATATACCCGCCGGACAGTTGGTGGACCGGGTAGGGGTGGCCCTGGGGCTGCCTTTTCCCGCAGGCCCCCGTTTACAGGAATTGGCCGGAGAACTGGATCTGGCAGAAGATTCCCCCGCCAGTCCGGGCTTTTCTATACCAACCTGCTGCCGGGAAGGAAAGATCAGCTTTTCCGGCGGCGAGGCCTGGGCCCTGCGTGCTCTGGCCCGGGGAGACCAGCCGGCGCAAATCGCCCGCAGTATAGAGCATTATATTGCCGCCAGCCTGGAAAAGTCGGTGCTGCAGGCGGCATCCGGATATGAAGCCGCCGGCGTGATTTTCATGGGCGGCGTGGCGGCAAATACCTATATCCGCCGCAGGCTCAGGCAGCGTCTCAACCGGCGCTTGCCCTGCTTTTTTGCCCGTCAGGAGTACAGCTCCGATAACGCTTTGGGGATAGCGCTGATCGGGGCTGAAACCATAAAAGCCCTGTACTCCGATCCAACTTAATACTTAGGAGGGATTTTCTTGTTCAAAATTTTGTCGAAAGAAGACTTAGGCAACCGGGTCTACGGTTTTGAGGTGGAAGCCCCCAGAATTGCCGCCAAGGCCCAGGCAGGCCAGTTCTTCATCGTCCGGCAGGCGGAAGGCTTGGAACGCATTCCGTTAACGATTGCTGATTATAACCGGCAAAAAGGCACCATCACCATGGTCTTCCAGGCTATCGGTGCCTCCACCATGGCCCTGGCGGCCCTGGAACCCGGCGATACGGTGGCCGATGTGGTAGGCCCTTTGGGCCAGCCTTCCGAAATTGAGAAATTAGGCAAAGTGGTGGTGGTAGGCGGCGGCGTCGGCATTGCGCCTATTTATCCCATCGCCAAGGCACTGAAAGCGGCGGGAAACGAGGTGACCGCCATTATCGGAGCCAGAAGCAAGGATCTTTTGTTCTGGGAAGAAAAAATGCGGGAAGCTTCCCACCGCCTTCTGGTAGCTACCGACGACGGTTCTTACGGCCACAAAGGCTTTGTTACCCAGCTCCTGGAGGAACTGATCAAAACCGAAGAAATTCAGCGGGTCTGGGCCATCGGCCCCATGGTCATGATGCGGGCGGTAGCCAACATGACCCGTCCTTACGGGACCAAGACCATCGTCAGCATGAATCCCATCATGGTGGACGGGACAGGCATGTGCGGCGCCTGCCGGGTCTCCGTGGAGGGCCGGACAAAATTTGCCTGCGTGGACGGACCGGAGTTCGACGGCCACCAGGTGGACTTCAATCTGGCCATGAAACGGGCGGCCATGTTCAAGGATAAGGAAAAAGAAGCGCTGGAAGCTTTTGAGGCCCGGATGAAAGGAGGCTGCACATGTCACAGCAAGTAGGAAGCAGAGTGGCCATGCCGGCCCAGGACCCTTTGGTCCGCAATAAAAATTTCAATGAAGTAGCCTTAGGCTATACGGAAGCCATGGCCTTGGAAGAAGCCAGCCGCTGTTTGATCTGTCCAAAGCCCCAGTGTGTAAAAGGCTGCCCCGTAGAGGTGGATATTCCCGGCTTCATCGCGAAAATCAAGGAGAAGGATTTTGCCGCGGCGGCAAAAAGCCTGAAAGGGAAAAACAGCCTGCCCGCCATCTGCGGCCGGGTCTGCCCCCAGGAGAGCCAGTGTGAATCCAAATGCGTCAGAGGCATCAAGACTCAGCCCGTGGCCATCGGCCGCCTGGAACGCTTTGTGGCGGACTGGGATATGGCCAGGGGAATGGAAATGCCGGAAACAACCGCGGCCAAAGGCAAGAAAGTGGCTATTGTGGGCGCCGGGCCGGCGGGCCTTACCTGCGCCGGGGATCTGGCCAAAATGGGCTATGAAGTCAAGATCTTTGAAAGCCTTCATGTGGCCGGCGGCGTTCTGATGTACGGGATCCCGGAGTTCCGTCTGCCCAAGGCCGTGGTGCAAAAAGAAATCGACTATATCAAAGCCCTGGGGGTGGATATTGAAACCAACGTGGTCTGCGGAAAAACCCTCCTGGTGGACGAGATCCTGGAGGAGTATGACGCCGTCTTCATCGGCACCGGCGCCGGACTGCCGTTTTTTATGGATATCCCCGGGGAGAATTTAAGCGGCGTATTTTCCGCCAATGAATTTTTGACCAGAAGCAACCTGATGAAAGCCTACAGCTTCCCGGAAGCTCTTACCCCTACCCGGGTAGGTAAACGGGTAGCCGTGATCGGCGGCGGCAATGTGGCCATGGACGCCGCCAGGACCGCCCTTCGTTTGGGCGCCGAGGAGTCCTGGATCGTCTACCGGCGGTCTGCCGAAGAAATGCCCGCCAGAGCCGAAGAGGTGGAGCACGCCAGGGAAGAAGGCGTGATCTTCAAGCTTTTGCACAGCCCCATTGAATTTAAAGGCGACGAGAATATGAACCTGAATTCCATGGTGCTTCAGAAATTTGAACTGGGCGAGCCGGATGCCTCCGGGCGCAGAAAACCGGTTCCCATCCCGGGAGCCCTGGAAGAGGCGGCGGTGGACACTGTGGTTATCGCCATCGGCCAGGGCCCCAATAACCTGGTGACCGGCACTACCCCGGGGCTTATCCTGACGAAAAAAGGCGGCATTCAGGCTGACGAAGCCACCGGCGAGACTTCCCGGAAGGGCGTATACGCCGGCGGCGACATCGTTACCGGCGCCGCAACGGTGATTTTGGCCATGGGGGCCGGCAAATCCGCGGCTAAGGCCATTGATGAATATTTATCCGCCAAATAGCTAAGGTTTATAATTTATACAGACATAAGGACGTTTCTCTGGTATAATATATTCATCGTTGTGCATACACAGCAGAATGTATAGTTCCCGGCAGAAGCGTCCTTTTCTTTGTTGCGGAATTTTCTGCTTCTGTTTTTTGTCCCCAGCGTATAGCTATAGTTCATAGATGAGAGGTGCCGATGTTTCCACAGGGAAGAGTATTTACGGTAAGTCAGGTAAGCGGCCTGATTCAGAGCTGTCTGAATAAAGAACCGCTGCTGAGAAGTCTCTGGCTCAGGGGGGAAATCACCAATTTCAAGCGCCATTCCTCCGGACATCTGTATTTTTCCATAAAAGATAAGGAAGCGGTGATCCGGGCGGTGATGTTCCGGGGAAACGCCGACAAGCTGAGCTTCAGGCCCGCCGACGGCCAGGATTGTTTTTTTCGGGGGTATGTTTCCTTATATCCCCGGGAAACCCAACTGCAGTTTTATGTGGAAGAGATCTCGCCGGCAGGCGTGGGGGAAGAGGCCCTGGCCCTGGAGGAATTGAAGCGGCGTCTGGCGGAAAAGGGCTATTTTAACCCGGCGGCCAAGCGCAAAATTCCGCCGCTGCCCCGGGCCGTAGGCGTGATTTCTTCCCCCACGGGAGCGGTAATCCAGGATATCCGCAAAGTAACCTGGCGGCGCTACCCCGGTATGCCGATCATCCTTTATCCGGCGGCGGTCCAGGGCAGGGAAGCCGTGGACACCCTGGTGGCGGGCCTGGAGGCTATGGCCGGGGCGCCGGTGGATGTGGTGATTTTAGCCAGGGGCGGCGGCAGCGCCGAGGATCTGGCGGCGTTTAATACTGAAGCGGTAGCGGAAGCCATTTACCGTCTGGAGAAGCCGTTGATCTCCGCCGTAGGACATGAGACCGACGTAACCATTGCCGACCTGGTGGCGGATTTAAGGGCCGCCACGCCTTCCATGGCCGCGGAGCTGGCGGTTCCCATCAAAGAAGAGCTCTTAAGAGGCCTGGCCGATTTAAAACTCAGGCTGGGCACCGCCCTTTGCCACGGCGTGGAGCGCCGGGAAGAAAAGCTGCGTCTTTTAAAAAACAGTATCGTCTTTACCCAGCCTCAGCGATTTTTGGATAACCAAAGAGAGCAGCTGAGCCGCCTGGAGGAGCGGATGAGCTCCGGCACCCAGCTTGCGCTGAAGGATAAACGGCGGCTGCTGGAGCGGGAGGCCGCCCGTCTGGAGGCTCTCTCCCCCCTGGCCACACTGACCCGGGGTTATGCCGTTTGCCAGACTTTGGAGGGAAGGCTTTTGACCGACGCCGCCCGGGTCTTGGAAGGCGATGTCGTAAACGTAAAACTGGCCAGAGGTGAACTGGCCTGCAAGGTGACGGAAAGGAGCTTATGATCCCATGAGCGAAATGGAAAGAATAAACCTGACGGCGGCCGGGGAGGCCCCTTTGGAGAAAAGCGGCAGCTTTGAAGAAAACCTGGCCCGGCTGGAGACCTTGGTACGGCAGCTGGAGCGGGGGGAACTGGGCCTTGAGGAGTCTTTGGCCCGGTATCAGGAGGGCGTGGGTTTGATCCGCCAGTGCCAGAAGAGCCTTGACCGGGCAGCGGAGCAGATGAAAATCCTGACTGCCGACGGGGAGGTCACAAAAGCCGATGTTTGATCTGGAAGCTTACCTGGCCGAGGGAAAAAGGAAAACGGAAAAAGCTCTGGCCAGGCGCTGGGAGGAGTTTTTGGCAGCAAACCCCCAGGGAAATTGTCCGGAGATATTGGCTCAGGCCATGGCGTACAGCCTTTTCTCCCAGGGAAAACGGATCCGGCCCGTTCTCTGCCTGGCGGCTGCGGCGGCGGTAGGAAAAGAAACGGATGAGGAAGAACTGCTGACTGCCGCCTGCGCGCTGGAGTTTATCCATACCTATTCTTTGATCCACGATGATTTGCCTTGTATGGACGATGACGACCTGCGCCGGGGCCGGCCCACCAACCATAAGGTTTACGGCGAGGCCATGGCCGTTTTGACCGGCGACGGGCTTTTAACCCAGGCCTTCAGTCTTTTGGCGGGGGATTTAGGCGCCGCCCGGCCGAAAGAAGCCCTGAAAATCATCGGCCTTTATGCGGAAATGGCAGGCCCCCGGGGAATGGTGGGAGGTCAGGCCATGGATATTCAAATGACCAAAGGCGGCGGGCTTCAGCCTTCCAGGGACCAACTGGAAAAAATGGAGATGCTGAAGACTGCCTGCCTGTTCATTTGTTCGCTGAAAGCCGGCGGTATTCTTGCCGGCGCAAGCGAAGGAGAGCTGGCTGCCCTGGAGGAATTTGGCCGCTGTTTTGGCCTGACCTTCCAGATCACCGACGATCTTTTGGACGGCGACGGCTACGCCGGGGCTTACGGCAGGCTGCGGGCACTGGAAATGGCCGGGGAGACAGCGGATAAGGCTTTTGCCGCCCTGGAAAAACTGACGGGAGATATCAGGCCTCTGGAGGCCCTTACGGAATATCTGGTCCGGCGTACCGAATGATGGAAAAGGGATGGAGACCATGACCACAAATTATCTGGGACGGATCGAAGGCCACCGGGATTTGATCAAACTGAATATTTCCCAGATGCAGGCGCTGACCCGGGAGATCCGGCAGTATATCCTGAAGGTAGTCAGCCAAAACGGAGGGCACCTGGCTTCAAACCTGGGGGTAGTGGAGCTTTCCGTGGCTCTGGAAT
Source organism: Peptococcaceae bacterium (assembly GCA_034927285.1). Classification (GTDB taxonomy): domain Bacteria; phylum Bacillota; class Peptococcia; order DRI-13; family UBA5745; genus JAYFQF01. The sequence goes on along the minus strand of JAYFQF010000012.1, from coordinate 14,073 downwards.
ATGTTTTCGATACTTCTGTGGATCGGTTGATCTGGGATGTGGGCCACCAATCCTATACGCATAAGATCCTGACCGGCCGCCGGGATGAGTTTGACAGCCTCCGGCAGTTCCGGGGTCTCTCCGGCTTCCCCAAGCGCGTGGAAAGCGCCTGTGATCCTTATGATACCGGCCACAGCAGCACCTCCATCGCCGCCGCCGTGGGTTTTGCCAAGGCCCGGGATTTAAAAGGGGAAAAGCATAAGGTTATCGCCGTTATCGGCGACGGTTCCATGACCGGCGGCGAAGCCTATGAGGCCTTGAATCTGGCGGGAGGCGCCAGTTCCGATATCTTAGTGATCCTTAACGACAACCGGATGAGTATCGCTCCCAATATCGGCGGCATGTCCAATTATTTAAACCGGATCAGGACCTCCAGAGCCTATCAGATGAGCAAATTTAACGTGCGCAGCTTCCTGGCCAGGGTGCCGGTAGTAGGCAGGCCCATGATCAACGGCATTGAGGCCATAAAGGAAAGCCTGAAGTATTTTATGGTGAACGGGCTGGTGTTCCGGGAATTGGGGTTTAATTATTACGGCCCGGTGGACGGTCATAACCTGGAAAATCTCATCGAGATTTTAAAACAGGTAAAGGAAATCCGGGGTCCGGTGCTTTTGCACGTACTGACGGAAAAAGGCCGGGGCTATACCCCCGCGGAGGACGACGCCGCCATGTTCCACGGCATAGCCCCTTTTGATCTGAGCACGGGGAAAACCAATCCTTCCGCCAGCAGAGTTCCCACCTATACCCAGGCTTTTTCCCAGAAGCTGCTGGAGCTGGCGGAAAAAGACGAAAGAATTATCGCGATTACCGCCGCCATGCCCGACGGCACGGGACTGGAGGAGTTCCGCCAGGTCTATCCCAAGCGTTTTATCGACGTGGGTATCGCCGAGCAGACCGCCGTTACCGTAGGGACGGCTCTGGCGCTGGAAGGCCTCCGGCCGGTGGTAGCCGTCTATTCCAGCTTTATGCAAAGGGCTTTTGACCAATTGATCCAGGACGCCGCCATTCAAAAAGCGCCCCTGGTTTTTGCCCTGGACCGCAGCGGCATCGTCGGGGAAGACGGACCTACCCACCACGGAGCCTTTGACCTCTCCTACCTGAGCCAGATCCCCAATATGACGGTAATGGTCCCCCGGGATGAGCGGATGCTGAAGGAAATGCTGGAGGCCGCCGTCCTTTATGAAGAGGGCCCGGTGGCGCTGCGTTATCCCCGGGGCCGGGGCGTGGGACGGCTGAATTATCTGGTGAAGGAAAACCTATGCTGGGGAAAAGGACAGCTTTTGCGGCCGGGACAGGATGTGATGATCCTGGCGGCGGGCCCTCTTGTCTATCAGGCGCTGACCGCCGCCGCTTATCTGGAAAAGGAAGGCTGGTCCGCCGGAGTTTGGGATCCCTGTTTCATTAAACCTCTGGACGCCAAAGGGATCCTGGAGCTGGCAAAAAGCTGCCGGACCATATTGACGGTGGAGGAAAATGTGGCGGCCGGCGGCTTTGGCAGCCGGGTAGCGGCGCTTTTGGCGGAACAAAAACCCCCTGTCCCCCGGCTTGCCTGCCTGAGTCTGCCCGACACTTTTGTGGAGCAGGGCAGCCAGCAGCAGCTTTTGCAGGAATTGGGCCTGGACGCCCAGGGCATCCGCCGGGCCTGCCAAAGTCTTTTGCGGCAGACCACACCCGGCTTCCCTGAAAAAGGATCGGGAAAAAGGAACGGAAGGATAAGCGATGACGGCGAAGGAAAATAAGGAGAGAGCCGACCTGCTTTTGGTGGAGCAGGGCCTTGCTCCCAGCCGGGAAAGGGCCCGGGCCCTGATCATGGCCGGCCAGGTGTATCTGGACACCCGGCGCATTGAAAAAGCGGGCCAGCCGGTGCCCCGGGAAAAAAAGCTGGAGGTAAAGGGCCAGGCGCTTCCCTACGTCAGCCGGGGCGGCCTGAAGCTGGAAAAAGCGCTGAGAATGTTTCCCATAGAGTTGCAGGAACGGCGGGTCCTGGATATCGGGGCCTCTACCGGAGGCTTTACCGACTGCGCCCTGCAAAACGGCGCCCGGGAGGTAATCGCCGTGGACGTAGGCTATGGCCAGCTGGACTGGAAGCTCCGTTCCCACCCGCAGGTAAAAGTGATGGAAAAGACCAATGCCCGCTATCTGACCCGTCAGGATATCGACGGGCCGGTGGACTTTGTCACCATCGACGTATCCTTTATCTCCCTGGATAAGATCCTGCCGGTGCTGCCGGGCTTATTTTCCGCTGCCGGCCAGGGAGTGGCGCTGATCAAGCCCCAGTTTGAGGCCGGCCGGGAAAAGGTAGGAAAAAAAGGGGTGGTAAAAGACCCGGGAGTGCACCGGGAGGTGATTCTCCGGGTGCTGAGCGAATTGGACAGGACCGGCTTGCAGCCTTACGGTCTGACCTTTTCCCCGGTAAGGGGCCCCGAAGGCAATATCGAATATCTGCTTTGGTTCGGCAGACAAGAGGAACAGCGTCTGCCCGGCATAGTCTCCGATGTGGACACGGTAATCGGACAGGCCTTTCAGACGCTGAAGGGAGGGAACCATGATTCATAAAATCGGCCTCTTTACCAACTACCGGCTGAAAGAATCTCTGACCATGGCGCAGAAACTGGCGGGCTGGCTGCTGAACTTTGACGTAAAGGTTTCCCTGGTTAAGGAAACGGAAGGCGCCAAACCGGCGGTGCCCCTGCCTTTGGCGGATCTGGCCGGCGATCCGCCGGATATGGTGATCGCCCTGGGGGGAGACGGCACTCTGCTTTCCGCGGCCCGGGCCGTCTACGGATTAAATCTGCCGATCTTAAGCGTAAATATGGGAAACCTGGGATTTCTCACGGAAGTGGACCGAAGCCGGATCTATGAAGATATAGAAACGGTATTTGCGGGAAATTATCAGCTGGATCACCGGATGATGCTGCGGGGAAGAATCGAAAGAGAAGGAGAGATCATCCGGGAATTCGTAGGATTAAACGATATGGTGATCCATAAGGGCGCTCTGTCCAGGCTTTTGAGTTTTAATGTCTGGGTCCAGGAAGACTTTATGGGGAATTATAAAGGGGACGGGATCATCCTGGCCTCGCCCACCGGGTCCACCGGCTATTCCCTGTCCGCCGGCGGCCCTGTGGTATATCCGGGAGTGGAAGTGATCCTGCAGACTTTGATCTGCCCCCATACGCTGACCGGCCGGCCCACCGTGATTCCCGCGGATTTTCAGTGCACGGTGGAAGTGGAAAACGCCACCAGCCAGGTACTGCTGACCGTAGACGGACAGATCAGCTGCAGTCTGCGGAAAAAGGATAAAATTTTCGTTACGAAAGCCCCGTGCAAAGCCAGCTTTGTCCGGCTGAGGCCTTTGGACTTCTTCCCCATACTGAGAAAAAAACTGGGAGACGACAACCAGGAACGGTAATCACAGCGATAAATTACAGCGATAATTTAACGGAGGTGTGGTAATGAAAGGGAGACGTCAAAAAAAGATCGTGGAGCTGATTAACCGGGAAGCCATCAGTACTCAAGGGGAATTGGCCGAAGCCCTGATGAAGGAAGGGTTTAACGTCACCCAGGCTACGGTTTCCAGAGACATCAAAGAATTGCGGCTGGTGAAGCTGGCCAGGGGCGACAATACTTACGCCTACAGCCTGCCCAAAGGCCAGGTGCCCTTGCAGGACGAAAGCAGGCTGCGCCGGATCTTCAGCGACGCGGTTTTGAATATCGCCGGCAGTGAAAACATTGTCGTCATTCATACTCTGCCGGGCAATGCCAACAGCGTCTGCTCCCTTTTGGACTCCTCGGGCTGGGAAGAAATCCTGGGAGCGGTAGCCGGGGACGATACCATTATCGTCGTGGCCAAGACCAAATCCATGATCGAACCTCTGACCATGCGTCTGAAAAGTCTTTCGGGGATTTAACCGCCGGCGTTAAAGCCTTCGGAAAAGAGGTGGAGAAATTTGCTGGAACGATTGTTTATCAAACAGTTTGCCATTATTGAAGAGATGGCCGTAGAGTTCACCGCGCCCTTTACCGTTCTTACCGGCGAGACCGGCGCCGGCAAATCCATCGTCATCGACGCCGTGACCCTGCTGTTGGGAGGCAGGGCCATGAGCGAGATGATCCGCCACGGCTCGGAAAAAGCTTATGTGGAGGGCGAATTTTCCCTGGAGCCCGGCGGCGAGGCCATGGAGCAGCTTTTGGAGGAGGGTCTTGCCGAAGCGGGGGACGACAGCCTGATCTTAAGCCGGGAGATCGGCCTGTCGGGGAAAAACTCCTGCCGGATCAACGGCAAAGCGGTAACCTTAAGCCGCTATAAATCCCTGGCCGCAGGGCTGATCGACATTCAGGGCCAGCATGATTATCAGCAGCTGATGCAGACTCACCGGCAGTTATCTATTGCGGACGCTTTCGGCGGAGCAGATTTGGCGGCAAAAAAAGAAGAAACCGGCGGCTGTTTCCTCCGCTGGCAGGAGCTGATGAAAAAGCTGGCCGACGCCAAGAGCCGCCAGGCGGAAATTCTGGCAAAAAAAGATTTTTTGCTGTTTCAGATCAATGAAATTGATCAGGCTCAGCTAAGGCCGGGCGAGGAAGAAGAACTGGCGGCGGAAATCCAGAAGCTGTCCCACCGCGAACGGATCGTAAAAAATCTGGACAAAGGCTATATGCTTTTATTTAACTCCGGCGACGGCGTTTCGGCTTATGATCTTTTGGCAAAAGCCCTGAATCAGCTCAGGGATCTTTCCCGCTACGACCCTGAACTCGGGGGACTTTATGACCGGCTGGAGCCGGCCTCTTATCTGCTGGATGAAGCCGCCCGGGAGATAGCTCATTATAAAGACAATCTGGATATGCAGCCCGGCCGGCTGGAGCAGGCGGAAAACCGTCAGTATAAAATCCGGATGCTTTGTCAAAAATATGGTGACGGTACGGCAGCGGTGCTGGAAAAGCGCCGGCAGCTGGGCCAGGAACTTTCAGAAATGGAAAATTATGAAATTTTGGAAGAAGAATGGAAAAAGGAGATTCAAAAATCTGAAAAGCAATATTATACCGCGGCCCGGGAGCTCCACGAAAAACGTTTGGCGGTAAAGCGGGAACTGGAAGAACGGATCAACCGGGAAATCCGGGATCTGGCCATGCCGGCGGCCCAATTTATAGTGGATCTCCAGGAAACCGTTCCTTGGGCCGGCGGCATGGACGCCGTGGAATTTCTGATCTCCACCAATGCCGGCGAACCCTTTTTACCTTTGGCCAAAATCGCCTCCGGCGGAGAGCTGTCCAGGATTACCCTGGCCATGAAGCGGGTTCTGGCCGCTATGGACTCCAGTCAGGCGCTGGTTTTTGACGAAATTGATTCCGGCATGGGCGGCGTGACCGCCTATGCGGTAGCCGATAAGCTGGAAGCCATCAGCGAAAGTCAGCAGGTGATCTGCATCACTCACTCCGCCGCCATTGCCGCCAGAGCGAAGCAGCATCTTTATCTGGAAAAGCAGGAAGAGGGAGGCAGGACCAAAACCACGGTTCAGGATCTCCAGCGGCCCGAGCGGATTGCCGAACTGGCCCGGATGCTTGGCGGCAGCGCCGGCTCCGAGGATTTGATGCGGCACGCGGCAAGACTTCTGGATCGCCAAAACTAGAAAAAAGTCACATTATAGAAACCTCCCCGGCTGGTTAGCTTAAACGGTGTAAGCACCCCTGAAGTTCAGGGCGGGTGCCGGGCCGGGAGGTTATTTTGCCTAAACGAAAACAGATCGCTTTAACGCTGTTCAGCTTTTTTTTACTCCTGGCATCTACCGGGGATGCTGCAAGGGAGACGGGGTTTTTCCTTTCTCCCGGGATGACACATACGGAATCCGGCCTGCGGGTGGAATTTGACGGTTTTGGTCTTTTTCCCATGAAAGAAGTGGAATTAAAGACCCAGGAAAGCGTCTATCTGATGCCCGGCGGCCATTCCATCGGCGTGCTGCTGCGCTCCCAAGGGATTATGGTGGTCGGCTTTTCTCCGGTTATTGTTTCACCGGATCAGGTTTGCTATCCGGCCAAAAGCGCCGGAATGAAAACCGGAGATCTGATTCTGGCCGTCAATGAATTGAAGGCGGACAGTGACGACCATCTGCGCAATCTGATTGCTCAGGAGAGCAGCGAAGGAAAAGATCTGGATTTTACCGTAGAACGGGAAGGCCAGGAATTTCATGTCAAAGTGACCCCTCAGTATTGTTCGGAAACGGAAAGCTACCGGATCGGTCTTTTTGTCCGGGACAATGCGGGCGGGGTGGGAACCTTGACATTTTTTGACCAGAATTCCGGAATCTACGGCGCTTTAGGCCATGTGGTGACCAATGGTAAGTCCAGCCAGGCTATCCCGATTGCTCAGGGACGTTTACTATTATCCAATATTACCGATATCCATCGGGGTGCTGCCGGCGAACCGGGAGAGAAGGTCGGCAGCTTTCTGGAAGGAACGGACCTGGGCAGCGTGGATTTAAATGGTTCCTGCGGGATATATGGCAGATTGACCGGTCCCATTGAACAGCCCCTTTATTCCTATCCTCTGCCGGCGGCCTACTCTCACCAGATCTCGGCCGGCCCGGCAAAGCTTCTGACTGTAGTGGAAGGTCAGGAGATCAAAGCTTACGACATTGAAATCCAGCGGCTTTTGCCCGGGCGGACCGACGGCAAAAACATGATTATCGAGGTTACCGACCCGGTGCTGCTGGCAAAAACAGGCGGCATCATTCAGGGCATGAGCGGCAGCCCGATCATCCAAGACGGCAGGATCATAGGCGCTGTAACCCATGTTTTCGTCAATGATCCTACCCGTGGTTACGGGGTGTTTATCGAAAATATGCTAAAGGAGTCCGGCATCCTCCCGATAGCCGCAGAAACTCTGGGAAATCTTTCCCAGAGTTTCTCTTTTTAAGCCTATGAACTGCAATTTAGAAGTATTTATATTTTTTTCCATTTTTTTCTTGCGGCCGGAAGGAAATTTCTTCCTTTTGTCGAATAAGTAATTGTCAAAAAATTGAAGGGAGAGATGGGAAATGATCAAAGAAAAGAGCCGCATTTTAGTTGTTGACGACAATAAGGATTTTGTGGACTCTGTCTGCCAATACTTGGGCACCCAGGATTATGCCGAGGTGGCGGGGGTAGCTTATAATGGCCGGGAAGGTTTAAGCCAGATTCATGCCCTGCAGCCGGACGTAGTCCTTTTAGATATTGTCATGCCCCATCTGGACGGAATCGGCGTTTTGGAGGCCCTGAATCAGCAGGCGGGCCATAAGCGGCCGGTCATTATCGTAGCCACCGGCTATACCAATGAAGCCATTCACCAGCAGGTGCTGAATCTGGGAGCCGATTACCTGATGCTGAAGCCTTTTGAAATAGAATCCCTGGGCAGCCGCATCCGCCAATTGAAGGCGGCACCCGCCAGAACGCCCAATCTGAACCCGTCGGCGGTGCCGGCCATGGCGGCGCCTAAGCGTACGCTGGATTATGAAGTCACCAATATCATTCATCAGATGGGAGTGCCGGCTCATATCAAGGGCTATCAATATTTACGGGACGCCATTATTTTGGTGATTAACGAAGTAAACCTGCTGGGGGCAGTCACTAAAGAGCTGTATCCGATGATTGCCGAAAAATACGACACTACCCCCAGCCGGGTGGAAAGGGCTATCCGCCACGCCATCGAGCTGGCCTGGGACCGGGGAAATACCGACATGATCAGCCGCTATTTCGGCTATACCATCAACCTGGAAAAGGGCAAGCCCACCAATTCGGAATTTATCGCCATGGTTGCCGACCGGCTGCGCATCGGCCTGATGGCTTCCTGAACAAGTTCGATTCATACAAGCCCGCCTTCCGACATATGATGGGATAGGACCGGGAGGAGGGAGTATGGCAACCGAACGCTTGCTTCGAGAAAAAAGGTACGGCAGATCCTGGCTGACAACGCTTTGCGCCTGTATATTTTTTGGCGGTTTTATTATTGGGTCCATAGCCTGCGCCGGCCTGGGCGGGGACAGTCAGACTGCGTTGTTTGAGGTTATAAAGGGATTCCTCCGGCAGCTGACCGCCGCTCCGGGCGGGGCGGGCTATTTTTGGCAGTGTCTGCTGAAGGAAGAAAGCTACGTATTGCTTTTCCTTTTCCTGGGGGCATGCAGCGCCGGCCTGCCCTTTATCATGGCCCTGCTTTTTACCAAAGGTTTTTCCGTTGGTTTTACCGGTTGTCTCATGCTTTATGGGTCACCGGGGCTTACCGGCTTTTTTCTGCTGCTTTTGGGACTTTTGCCCCATAATCTGTTGGCTGTTCCCTTATGGCTTGCCTTAAGCAGTTTTTCCGCCAAACGGTCCTTTGCCCTTCTGACCGGCGGGCGGCGGGAAGAACGCGGCGGAATCAAAGACCGGTTTTTCGGAGCGATATTGAAAGAATCCCTGCTGTTTCTCCTGGGCGGCCTTCTGGTGGCCCTGGCGGAAGGCTTTCTCAGTCCCGCGCTGCTTTCTTTTCTTTCCTAAAACGCCGCCTCCGCCTTCTAAGGCGGAGGCCGGGTTCATATTCTAATGGAAAGGAGGGATCTTCATGCGGATTTATTTAATTCATCAATGGAAAAAAAAATTAAAGGTCCTTTTGGCAGTTGTGGTCGCTTTTTTGCTCATCGTTACCGCCGTCCAGATCTGGCAGAAAGCCGGGGCTCTGGAAACCCTTTCCGAGCCGGAAGTGGAGGAACTGGAGCAGGATGTGCTGGAACAGCCGCTGCGGGTGCAGGCGCTTCCGGAAAGTACTCTGGGAGAAATCCCCTCATAAAAAAAGGAAAACCTTCATTTGCGTGGAATAAATGCAATTGGAGGTTTTTTGCATGGAAAAAAAAATTGAGGATTTTGTGCAGTATTTAATCGTGGAACGAGGCCTCTCCGAAAGCACCGGAAAGGGATATGCCGGTGATCTGAAGGGCCTTTTTCTTTTTCTGGAAGAAAAGGGGCTGACGGCCTGGGACCAGGTTTCCCCGGATATGCTATCGGCCTATATTCATCGCTTGAACACAGAGGGAAACAAGCCCTCCACCATTTCCCGGAAGCTGGCTTCGACCCGGATGTTTTTTCGATATCTGAAAAAAGAAAAACTGGTTAAAGAAGACCCCGGAGCATTTCTGGATACGCCCAAGGCTCAGCTGCTTTTGCCGAAGGTGCTGAGCCAGGGAGAAATGGCCAGGGTCCTGGACAGCCTGGACCCGCCCAAGGATCTGACGGACCTGAGGGACCTGGCGATTATGGAGCTGCTGTATGCTTCGGGGCTGCGGGTTTCCGAACTGACGGGGCTTGAGCTGAACGACGTTAATCTGGAGCTGCATTACCTGCGTTGCCTGGGCAAAGGAAATAAGGAAAGGATCGTTCCTGTCGGCACCAAGGCCATCGCGGCTATGCAAAATTACCTGACGGCGGTCCGGCCTTTGTGGCTGAAGTTCCCCAGAGAAAAAGCGGTTTTCATCAGCAAGCAGGGAAACCCTTTGAGTCGGCAATGGGTTTGGCGTATAATAAAGGACAGGGCCAGGAAGGCCGGGATAGAAAAGCCGGTAAGTCCCCATACCTTCCGCCATTCTTTCGCCACCCATCTTTTGGTGGGCGGCGCGGACCTGCGTTCGGTGCAGGAGCTTTTGGGGCATTCCGACGTATCCACCACCCAGGTGTATACTCACCTGACCGACCAGAGGCTGAAAGAAATATATAAGAAAAGTCATCCCCGGGCATAACGGGGTAAAGGAGGAGATCATGAAAACGGTTTTGATTGTACTGGACAGCGTGGGAGCGGGGGCTTTGCCCGACGCCCTGGAATATGATCCGGAGCCGGGAAATACCCTGGGAAACGTGGCCCGTTTCGCGGGCGGCCTGAAGATGCCCAACCTTGAGAAGCTGGGCATCGGGAAAATCGGCGATATTGCCGGCCTGGCCAAGGACAAGCCGGCTGTAGGCGGTTTCGGCAAAATGGCGGAGCAGGCCAAGGGCAAGGATACGACGGCGGGCCATTGGGAGATGATGGGGGTCATTTTGAAAAAAGCGCTGCCAACCTTTCCCCAGGGCTTTCCCTATGATTTTATTCTGGCATTCCAGGAGGCTATCGGCCGCCAGACCCTGGGAAACTTCGTGGCCTCCGGCACGGAGATCATCCAGCGTTACGGTGAATATCATATGGAAAGCGGCTGCCCCATCGTCTATACCTCCGCCGACAGTGTCTTTCAGATCGCCGCCCACGAAGAAGTGATCCCCGTATACGAATTATACCGCATTTGTGAAATCGCCCGGGATATGCTGCAGGGGGAGGAACTGGGCGTAGGCCGCGTGATCGCCCGGCCCTTTATCGGCGAGCCCGGCAGCTTTACGCGCACCGCCAACCGGAAGGATTTTTCCCTGAGCCCCACGGGTCCCACCCTTTTGGATACCCTGGCCCGGGCGGGGCAGCAGGTGATCGCCGTAGGAAAAATCTCGGATATCTTTAACGGCAGGGGCATCTCGGAAAGTCATCATACGGAAAATAACGCCGACGGGGCCCGCCGGACTCTTGATTTGATGGACCGCTTGCAGGAGGGGCTGATTTTTACCAATCTGGTGGATTTTGATATGCTTTACGGCCACCGAAACAACGCCGCCGGCTATGCTCAGGCCTTGGAGGAAGTGGATGGCCTTTTGGCTCCGGTCATCGAAAAAGCCCTGGCGGACGACTGGCTTTTGCTGGTCACCGCCGACCATGGCAACGATCCCACTACCCCCGACACGGACCATAACCGGGAATATGTGCCGGTTTTAGCCTGCGGAGGAGCCATCCGGGCCAATGTGAATCTGGGCGTCCGGGAGAGCTTCAGCGATATTGCCGCCACCATCGCCCGGCGCCAGGGCGTGGCGGAAGAATACCGGGGACCGGGAAAGAGTTTTTACGAGCTGATCAAAAAAGCCTGAGAAATAGCAGTCCTTCATAAGGCAGTATAAAAACCAGACGGTTTATGGGCGCTCCAAGCCTGGGCGCGGTGTTTGGAAATAAGCCCGCTTTCGCCGGAGCGGAATATATCTTTTTGGAACAATCTTTCGGCGCGGTATCAACGATTGCCATTTGTGCCGGAGGTGCTTTTTTGTATTGACGGTGACAGCCGGATAAAACGGAATATTTTAAAATAGTTTTAATGAAACGCCTTTTGTGTACATATATTCTCTTTGAAGGGAAAGAATATGACCAGGAGGTGTTTTATTTTGTTTAAACGGATTGCTGCAGTATTACTGGTGCTGCTGATGGCGATAACGATACCGATGGCACCGGCCCGGGGGGCGGCCCAAAAGGTCACGGCGCCCCAGGTGAAGAATCAGGACCAGCCTCAGGAGCAGGGCCAGGCTTCCGGCCAGGGAGGGGAAGGCCAGGAAGAAAAACCGCTGCCGGTAAAGGTGGAGGCCGCCGCCGCCATCGTCATGGAACCGGAGTCCGGGCTGGTGATTTATGAAAAAAACATTAATGAAAGGCATTTCCCCGCCAGCACAACCAAGCTGATGGTCCTGCTTTTGATCGTTGAGGCGGTGGAAAGAGGAGAAGTATCCTGGCAGGATATGGTAACCGCCAGCGCCAACGCTGCCGGTTACGGCGGTTCCCAGATCTATTTGGCCGAAGGAGAGGTCCTTTCCTTATGGGATCTGACCTTGGGCATCGCCGTGGCCTCCGGCAACGACGCCGCGGTTTGCGTGGCGGAATATATGGCCGGCAGCCATGAGGCCTTTGTGGAAAAGATGAATCAGCGGGCCCGGGAGCTGGGGATGAAGGATACCCATTTTGTCAATGCCAACGGGCTGCATGACGATAATCACTATACCACCGCCTGGGACCTGTGCCTTTTGGCCCAGGAAGCGATCCGCCATCCCAAGCTTCTAGAGCTGACGGCCACAAAGCATTACCGCATCCGGGAAGACACGAAAAAACCCTTTCAGTATAACAACACCAATAAGCTGCTCTGGCAATTTGAGGGCTCCACGGGGCTGAAGACCGGCTGGACCCTGCAGGCCGGCTATTGCCTGGTAGGCTTCGCGGAAAGGGACGGACTGAAAATGGTTTCCGTGGTTATGTCCAATCCTGTGGCCAAAGGCCATGTCAACGATACCAAGGCGCTCCTCAGCTGGGCTTTCAATACTTATATCCGCTATCGGCCGGCTCCTCAGGAGCTGCCGGAAGTCCGGCTGAATGTCTACAAGGGAAAATCCGCCACCATCAGCGGTGAACTGCCGGAGGATTGGGGCGTTCCCGCCAGGAAGGGCCAGGAGGTCTCCATTCGTTACGGCTGGCGGGGACCGGTGGAAGTAGAGGCGCCCATAGAAGCCGGGCAATTCCTCGGTTATCTGACGATTACCGACGAAAGCCAGGAAGTTCAGCTTGAATTGCCGGTTAAGGCATCGAAAGAAGTGGAGAAAGCCGGATTCGGCTTTACCTGGGGCAGGATCCTGTCGGAAATTTTTTTCTGACTCCCGTAAAATAAGAAGGTAAATGGAAATTATTGGAGAATGTATATTTGTTATTATAACCGACATGTGGGAGGTAAGGAAATGGCCCTGAAAATCGACTGCCGGCACGATGTGCTGTTGGTCACCGTAAAAGGGGACTTCGATTTGGTCTCCGCCGCAGAATTTCGCTTAAAAGTAGATCGGGCGATCCAGGATCTGCAGCCGAAGAACCTGATTATGGATCTGTCCAAAGTTACCTTTATCGACAGCTCAGGCCTGGGTGTGATCCTGGGCCGCCTAAAACAGATCCAGGGCAGGAAGGGAAAGCTGATTCTGACCGGCGTCCGCCCTGAGGTTAAAAAGGTTCTGGAGATTTCGGGAATTATGCCGCTGCTTTACCTTTGCCCCACGGAAGCCATGGCCATGGAACTATTGCGGAAGGGGGCGGTAAAGAAATGAAAAAAGAACTGAAGAAAAACAGCGTGACCCTGGTAATGGACAGCCGGGGGGAAAATGTGGCTTTGGCCCGGGCCATGGTGGCCGCCCTGGCTTCCCAGCTGGAAGCGATAACGGTAAACGAGCTGGAGGAAATCAAAGTGGCGGTTTCAGAGGCGGTATCCAATTCCGTGATTCACGGTTATAAAGGCCTGACGGATTGCCAGATCACGGTGGCCGCCGATTTGCTGGAAGACGGAATCCTGATCACCATTACCGATCAGGGAGTGGGGATCGAGGACGTGGCCAAGGCCATGGAGCCCTCCTATTCCTCGGATCCGGAAAGAATGGGGCTGGGTTTTGCTTTCATGCAATCTTTTTCCGACCGCCTGGAAGTGGACTCCGAAAAAGGGAGGGGGACCACGGTAAGGCTATTTAAATATATCCGTTCCAAAGATCAGGAGCAGGCTGCCCCCTGCCCGTCTTAAGGGGGCAGCTATGGCCTTTAAAGAACAAATGCTGCCGGATCTGCCTCGTTTGTCTCATGCCCAGGTAATCCAGTATCTTAAGGCGGCAAAGGAAGGGGACAAAGCAGCCAGGGACAAGCTGGTAAACAGCAATCTGCGTCTGATCAGCACCATGATCCGCCGGTTCCAGGGCCGGGGTTATGAGGAAGAGGATCTGTTTCAGATCGGCGTGATCGGTTTGATCAAAGCCATCGACCGTTTTGACCTCTCTTATGACGTCCAGTTTTCCACTTATGCGGTGCCGATGATCATCGGAGAGATCAAGCGGTTTTTGAGGGATGACGGCCCTTTGAAAATCAGTCGTACCTATAAGGACAACCTGGTCCAGATCCGCAAGGCTCAGGAAAAGCTGCAGGAAACCCTGGGCCGGGAGCCGACGCTGGCGGAGCTGGAAGAGGAACTGAATATGCCCCGGGAAATGCTGACCGCCAGCCTGGACGCCGGCTGTCTGCCTTTTTCCATCGACGAAGCTATTTATGGAGACGACGGCAATCCCCTCTACCGGGTGGACCAGCTGAAAAATCCCCGGGATGAAGAGGAGGCAGCGGTAAAACATCTGGCTTTGGATGAGATGATGGACAAGCTGGAGCCCCGGGAAAGAGAGATCATCCGGTTGCGC
>JAYFQF010000034.1:0-83184 GCA_034927285.1 Peptococcaceae bacterium | reverse complement strand
ACCCCCGGGGGAATGCCGCCCGTTTCCTATGCGATTTCCGTGCTGTTTTGCTTTCGCACTGTCTTTTCCCTCTTGTGCTGCTTCTTATTCCCTGTTCGGCTTTACGCCTTTTTCTCTCTTTATTCCTTTGCTCCGCTTATTCCGGCCTTTCCGCCCTTTTCAGCAATTCCGCCAGATCGGCTCTGATCTCGTCGGAGAGCTGGGCGATGGCGGCGTCTTTACCGGCGCTCTTGATCAACTGGGCAAAGCGTCCCTGTTTTTTCAGGTATTCTTCCAAGGGTGCGGGCTGCAGCTTGCCTTCCGCCAGCTGCAGGGTAGGGGTATTGACGGTCACTTTGCCCTTTTCCGCCTCCCAAAGCTGCCAGGCGCCGGTTTTTACCGCCAGCTTGCCTAATTCCACGGTGTCGCTGGCGGCAAACTTCCAGCCGGGGCCGCAGGGAGCATGGAGCTCGATATAACGGAAGCCTTTGATTTCCTTTGCCTTGGCCACCTTGCGGTAAAAATCCTGGGGATAGGCGATGGAAGCGGTGGCGACATAGGCCGCCCGGTGATCCAGCATCAAAAGGGGCATATTTTTCTTCCGCTCCGTCTTGCCTGCCGGCGTGGTGGTGGTGGAAGCGTATTGGGGCGTGGCGCCGCTTCGCTGGACGCCGGTATTGGAGTAGGCTTCATTGTTATAGCAGAAATGGATAAAGTCGTCGTTTCGTTCCGCGGCCGCCGAGATGCCCTGGAAGCCGATGTCATAGGTGCCGCCGTCTCCCACCCAGGTAAAGACGGTGGGCTTTTCCCCGGTCAGCTGCCCGTTTTCCAGCTGGGCGTCCAAAGCCATGCTGATGCCGGCGGCGGAAGTCCCGGCGGAAGCAAAACAGACGTTGAAAACCGGCACGGCGTAGCTGGACTTGGGCAGCATGCCGATGGAGGCCACGGCGCAGGAAGGGGTCATCACCATGATGGAATTAGGCCCCAGTGCCTTGCCCACGATCCGCAGCCCCATCGGGGACGGGCAGCCGGCACAGCCGCCGGTACCGGATTGGATCAGTTCAAAATCCGGCAGATCCGCCAGTTTTACGGAAATGTTCTTTGTTCCTTGCTTATCCCGGCTCATTGCTTTTCCCCCCCTAACAGACCCCGGATCTCTGCCGCCAGGGCTTCTGCCGGCAGGTCCTGACCGCCGATGCCCATGGATTTGCCTACCACCCGGATTCTCTTCTGGTTATCGTATAACGCGGATCTGGCCTCCATCAAAAGGGCGCCGCCCTCATGGCCGTAAGCCAGGTTCCGGTCCAGCACCACTAAAGTGCTGCCGGGGTTTAAGACCGCCGCTAATTTTTCCGCGGGGAAGGGCCGGAAGACCCGGAGCTTAAGGGCGGCTGCCTTGACGCCCTTCTGCCGCAGAGCCTCTGCGGCCAGCTCCATTTCCGCCGCCATAGAGCCCATGGACAGGATAAAGACCTGAGCGTCCTCAGGGCCGCTTACCTCGATAAGCCCCGGCTGCTTTCTGCCGGTCAGGGCTTCATACTCTGCCAAGGCCTTCTCGATCACCGGCAGGGCGGCGATGGTATCGTCGGCCAGCTTCTGACGGAAGCCGGCATATTCCGCGGCCCCGGCCACATTGCCGAAGGTGCCGCCCCACTGGGGGTGCAGCCGCCAGGCGGGCTTTCTGGGCGGCAGGAACCGTTGGATGAGTTCTTGGTCCACCGTCTCAAAGGGCAGCATGGAATGGGACAGCAAAAAGCCGTCGTAGTTGATCATCACCGGGATTTCCACAGCCTCCGCCACCTTGTAGGCCAAGAACACGGTATCGTAGATTTCCTGATGAGAGGCGCAGTAAAACTGCAGCCAGCCGGTATCCCGCTGGGATATGGCGTCCTGATGGTCCACATACAGGCACCAGGGAGAACAGACCGCCCGGTTTACATTCACCATGACTACCGGCAGCCGGCCGCCGGCGGTAAAATGGATGATTTCATGCATATACAAAAGGCCCTGGGAGGAAGTGGCCGTAAAGGTCCGGGCGCCGGTGGCGCTGGCGGCGGCTACGGCGCTCATCACCGAGTGTTCGGATTCCACCGGCAGGTATTTGCCTTTCAGCTGGCCCGCGGCGGCATAATCCGCCAGTTTCTCGGAAATGGTGGTTTGCGGAGTAATGGGATAAGCGGCGATAAAATCCACGTCGGCTGATTTCACCGCCATGGCGCAGGCCGTATTTCCCGTATTCATTACCTTAGTCATTTTCGGCCTCCCTGATCATTGTGATAGCCCCCGCGGGGCATTCCCTGGCGCAGAGGCCGCAGCCCTTACAGTAGGTATAGTCGATCCTCCGGCTGGTTTTGTCGATGACCGCCTCGGGGCAGTAAATCCAGCAAAGCAGGCAGCCGGTGCATTTTGCGGCGTCATAAACCGGTTTGTGGGTCCTCCAGGTGCCGGTGGGCCCGCCGGCGCCTTTTACCCCCTGGGACAGGGGCTGGCGGACTTCATTGGTGCTGGTCATTTGGCGGCTCCCTCCTTTTCGGTTTCTTCCCCGTCTTCCCGGTTCTGCCATCTCCGGCACTCCACAAAAGCGTAGGCCTGGCGGGCAGCCTTTAAGTTGGGCTCGGCTTTGGCTCCCTGCCATTGTTCCCGGATGGCTTCCTCCACATATTCCAGAGGCACTCCTACCGCCCGGGCCACGGCCCCCAGCATGGGGACGTTGATGAAAGGCTCGCCGCCGAAGACCAGGTTATTTTCATAAGCCACCTTTTCGGCGTCCAAAGACCACTGCCATTGGCTGAGCCCCCGAAGGGGCTCGGCATGGTTGACGATAAAAAAGGTGTCTTCCGCATAGCCCTCGGCCTGGGCAAAGGGCAGCATATTATCCGCCATCAGGGCCACGGCCTGGGGATGATAGGACATGGATCTGATCTTAATAGGCTCGTCGTCGATTCTGACGCAGGCCTTTACCGCCGCGCCCCGGCGCTCCACCCCAAAGAACGGCAGGGTCTGGGCTTCCTTCCCCGACTTTACCGCGGCTTTGGCCAAAAGCTCGGCCATGGTGACCACACCCTGACCGCCGCGGCCGTGAATTCTGAGTTCCAGCATTTATTTGCCCTCTTTCTTTTTTAACATACGTTTCATGGCGTAGAAGAAATGGGAGAACACGATACCGGGGTCCTCCAGATCGGCGTTCCACCGCTTCAGCCACTCCAGCATCACAAAACCGGGATAGGCGTCGTCCTGCAGAAGGTGCAGGGCCCGGCGGATCGGCACGTCGCCGTAACCGGTCATTTTATAGGCCACCCGGCCGTTTTCCATGACCGAATCCTTCACGTGGATATGCCTGATCCAGGGCTTCAGCCGTTCATAGGTGGTCTCCGGATCCTCGCCGTAGTACCGGTAAGGGTGATGGATATCCCACAACACGCCCAGGTTGGGGGCTTCGCCAAAATTTTCCATCAAAGCCTTAAGCCTTTCGGACTCGGCATATACGCCGTTGGTTTCCACCAAAAGGGTGACGTCTTTTTCTTCGGCAAAAGGCAACAGCTCTTCGATGTTGGCGATGACCGTGCTCTCATCCACTTCGGGGCCGGGAGCCGCCACCTTATCCGCCAATATCCGGATGTAGGGGGTGCCCAAAAGACCCGCCAGGTTTACGTAGTCCCGCACCTCTTTCTGGGCTTCGGCTTTATATTTTTCGTTGAAGATGAAAGCCGACGTACTGATGCAGGGGACCTCCAGTTCCATATCCTCAAGCTGACTTCTGATCCGCAGGCAATTCTCGAAAGAGAAAGTACGGGTGGCCGGCAGGTACATCTTATTGGCTATGCCCCGGAGTTCGATACCGTCGTAGCCCATATCCTTGGCGGCCGATACGACTTCCTTCCAAAGCCAGCCCGGGCAGCCGATGGTCGAAAATCCAAACTTCATCTCGATCGCTCCTTTCTCTTACGCCGTCTCGATATTGGCCGCATCCTGGAGGGACAGCTCCTGAACCGCCATATCCCGCAGCTTGAACTTCTGGATCTTGCCGCTGGCCGTCATGGGAAATTCATTAATAAAGGAGACATATTTGGGAATCTTATGCCGGGCGATCCTGGCGGCTAAAAATTCCTTGACCTCTTCAACTGTTATGGTCTCCCCCTGGTTTAAGATCACGTAGGCCATGACTTCCTCGCCGTAAGCTTCGCTGGGAACGCCCACCACCTGCACGTCGGAAATCTTCGGGTTGGTATAGAGGCATTCCTCGATCTCCTTGGGATAGATGTTTTCCCCGCCGCGGATGATCATATCCTTGATCCGGCCGGTGATGCGGTAATAGCCGTGTTCATCCCTGGTGGCCAGATCGCCGGAATGGAGCCAGCCCTCGGGAGTAACGGCCTGGGCCGTAGCCTCCGGCATCTTATAATAGCCCTTCATGATGTTGTAGCCCCGGGCCATGAATTCGCCGGGTACGCCATGGGGGCATTCCTCGCCGGTTTCCGGATCCACCACCTTACACTCGATATGGGGCAGGGCTTTGCCTACGGTGGATACCCGGGCTTCCAGGGAATCGTGAACAGTGGTCTGGGTACAGACCGGCGAAGCCTCGGTAAGGCCGTAGGCGATGGTGATTTCCGTCATGTTCATCTCATCCACCACCTGGCGCATCACCTTGATGGGACAGGGCGAACCGGCCATGATGCCGGTGCGCATATGGGAAAAATCCACCTTTTTGAAGTCCGGATGGTCCAAAAGGGCGATAAACATGGTGGGCACGCCGTGCAGGGCGGTGCATTTCTCCTCATGGATCGCTTTTAACGAGACTGCCGGCCGGAAGGTCTCAACCATGATCATGGAAGTGGCGTGGGTAACGGCGGCCATCACCCCCAGCACGCAGCCGAAGCAATGGAACAGCGGCACCTGGATGCAGAGCCGGTCGGCGATGCTGAAATTCATGCAATCCCCGATGCACTTCCCGTCGTTTACGATATTATAATGGGTCAGCATAACCCCTTTGGGAAAGCCGGTGGTGCCCGAGGTATACTGCATATTTACCACATCGTGGATATCCACCTGGGCCTGGGCGGCGGCCAGTTCTTCGTCGGAAACCTGGCGGCCCAGCTCGTAGAGCTCCTCCCAGCCCATCATGCCGTCGTGGGAGTCATCGCCGCAGAAAATGATGTTTTTTAAGAAGGGCAGTCCTTCCGACTGCCACTCTCCGGGCCTGGCGCCTTCCAGCTCCGGCACCAGCTGCTTCATGATCTCCACGTAGTTACTGTCCTTGAAGCCGTCGATCATCACCAGGGTATGGGTGTCGGACTGCCGCAGCAGATATTCCGCTTCAAACACCTTGTAATTCGTATTTACGGTTACCAGTACGGCGCCGATTTTCGCCGTGGCCCACATGGTGAGCATCCACTGCGGCACGTTTGTGGCCCAGATAGCCACATGGTCGCCATGCTTCACTCCCAGCTTCAGGAAACCTTTCGCGGTGAGATTGACCAGATCTCTGAATTCTGCATAAGTTGTACGAAACGGCCTGTCGTTATAGATAACGCAGTCCTGATTCGGATGCCGGGCCGCCTGCTGATCCAGCAGATCGCCTAAAGTGATTTCCCAAAGCTTATCCATCTTCTCTGACACCTCTCTTCATATTTTAACATGATTTTCATGCCGGGTCAGGAGAGGCTTTTTTCAGACAATAAAAAAGCTTTCGTCTCCTGCCCATTTTGCAAGAGACGAAAGCTCAGGCTTCCGCGGTACCACTCTTTTTGACGGAAAACTCCGCCCTCTCTCGTGTATCTTCCGTCTGCCTCGCGGCTTCCTGGTCGGGGAAGCCTGTTCCGCAGGCGGATAAATACGGCCTTTTGATAACGGTAAGGATTCCGTTCTTCCTACTGGCTGAAAGACGGGCTTTCAGCGTTCAGTCGACAGCTCGGGGGCGAGTTGTGTCACAAAGGGCCGCTGCCTCGCAGCCGCCGGCAGCTCTCTGAAGGTCCCGGGTCATGACTTTTTCCCCGTCGTCGCCTTTACGATATGCTACCTATTTTAGCTGCTCCGCAAAGCGGTGTCAATGGTCCGGGAATAATTTTTCTTAAAATTCTTGTATACTTGGAACGTTGAAATTACTGATTCGATTCTGTCCTCAACCGACGAAAAACTGGCTCCAGCACAGGACGCCGGCGGAGTTGCGGTAAACGCCTACGCCGATACCGGTAAACTCGGGATTCATAATATTCTTCCGGTGGCCGGCGGAATTCATCCAGCCCTCCATCACTTCCTGGGCAGAGCCGTGACCCTTGGCAATATTCTCACCCATGGTACGGAAGCCGGCGTTCAAGGCCTGTAATAACGTAAAGCAGCTGCTGCCGTCGGGACGGGTATGGGAAAAGACGCTGTCGATTTCCTGAGCCCGCACATTGGCGGCTTCGGTAACGGTATCCAGAACTACCAGAGGTTCCACACCTTCTTCAGCCCGCTCGGCGTTGACTAAATCAACCACCTGCTGGCGATATGCGGCAAACTCATCCTCGGCAGGCTGTCCCGGCTCAGTCGGCTCGGCAGGCGTGGCCGGTTCTTCCGGCGTCACCGGCGGAGTTACGGGAGTCCCGGGCTCTTGGGGCTCGGCAGGCTCGCCGCAATCTGTTCCCGGCTGTGCGGGGATTTCGGTCTGCCAGGGGCAATCCAGCTGCTGTCCCGATCCGTTGAAGCACCAGGTCTGTCCGGAAGGAATCAGGTACTGGATCACCTTCTGGGCTTCACCAGCCTGTACTTCATCGGTCTCACCATAAACAGGGCGAACAGGTCTTACAGGACGGCAATCGTCCTGGGCCAGGGCCGGCAAGGCAAAAGAACTCAACATGGCTGCCGCCAGGGTCCCGGCTGCGATTTTTTTACTTAATGTTTTGCGCATATATGCACCTCCTTCCTCTTCATCCTACTATAGGCAAAGAAAGGAGAACAATCCGCAACAATTACCAGAATTGCCAAAAGAAAAGCCTTGATTTTCCGGTTTTTTGGTGTTCTCTTCCTCCAACTCCCGGAAAATCAAGGCTCTTTCATCTATCAATAAGTATTCCTATTCTGAACTTTTTAGCTTATCCAACCATTTTTGGCGTAATCTGGCACCGCCCGCGGTGGAAGCCAGCCCGCCGCAGGAACCCTTCAGTTCCGGCGGCATCCGTCTTTGGGTATCCACCAAGGCGTCCACCACCGAGTCCGGGTCCACGGCGCTGCGCACGCCGGCCAAGGCCATTTCCGCCGCCATCAGCGCCACCGAGGCTCCCATGGCGTTACGCTTGATGCAGGGGACTTCCACGGTATCCGCCGGCAGGTCGCAGGTCAGGCCGAGAACATTTTTCAGGGCTAAAGCCGCGGCATGCACCACGGCCGCATTGTCGGCGCCCCCCAGCCAGGCGGCGGCGCCGGCGGCCATAGCGGCTCCGATACCGATGGAGCTCTGACAGCCGCCGATATCCCCGGAAAAAGAGGCTTTATTTCCGATCACCACACCGATGGCGGCGGCTACTAAAAAGGCCCGGGCCAATTCCTCCCGGCTTTTTTCCCTGCTCTCCGCCACCGTAAGCAGGACCGCCGGTAAAGTACCGGCCGCCCCGCCGGTGGGAGCCGCCACCACCAGCCCCATGGAAGCGTTGGCTTCCGCCAGCAAAACCGCCCGGGCTAACGCCAGGTTGAAGGTTTCCCCCGCCAGGGTATTTCCCGAGGCGGCATAGGCCGCAAGAGCCGCGCCGTCTGTATTCAGGCAGAGTCCCCCCAGCAGCTTCGGCGGCCCTTCCAGGCATTGTTTTATCCCCTGGCTGCTGATTTCCGCGATTCTGTCGGCTTCCGCCAGCACCGCCTCCCTGGGCAGTCCCGTCCTGCGGCATTCATAACGAATGGCCTCCTCGTCAATCGCCGGAGTCCCGGCGGCCAGAAAGTGATCAAAAGTGTTGAATATCGCGCCCTTGCCGTTTTTCTTCCGGAACTTTACCAAAGGGGGAATGACCCGGGAAAGGACCAGATGCATATCCAGCTCCGGCGATAAAACCATCATGGGCTGAACCAGAAAAGCGCCGCAATACAAATAGCCGCCGCCATAGGTCCTGCCGCAGCAGGCCGCTTTCAGTTCCTTTCCCGCCTCTTTACTCAGCAGGCGGCCGCACTCTTCCATGGACTCCTGGCTGTCAAAGATGCAGATGACCCCCCAGTTGTTTCCGTCCAGGGATACCTCCACACCGTTGATGCTGTTGATCAGTACGTTTCCCCCACCCAGGGAAATCCCGTTGATCTCCCAGTTTATCCCTCCCCAGGAGCCGTGGACCCGCATGGTATTCCGATGCGATGCCCCCCGGTCGATGGGATAAGTCTCGATTTCAATTCCATACTCCGCCGCAACTTCCAAAGCCCCGGCGCTGCGGGGATCATCCTCCCGCCAGCCCAGACAGCCGGCCGCCAGGGCCACATGGGAACGCTGGCCCATCAGGCTCTGAAAATTACCGGGATGAAATCCAAATTCCAGGGCCTTTGGCACGCCGCCCATGATCTGGCCCGCCAGATAGCCGATGCGGTTTGCGCCGGCGGTATGGGAACTGGAAGGGCCGTGCATGACAGGGCCCACCACGTCAAATAGTCCCAAAGACATCAGGCTCCACTCCATTCTGAGGGTCATCTTTCTATACCGGCATGGGAGGAAATCCGCTGCCGGTCCCAAATGCTTATTTCCGGACCGCCGGCCCGGCCAGGCCTCAGGCGGCGTCTCCCGCTGGGTCTGAGACTTCGCCGTCCTGGTTCAGGGGAAGGATGCCGCCGGCATTGTCCCCGGCTTCGCCGTTTTGGTCTGCCGGCGCGGCGCTGTCGGTTCCGCCGCTGTTTTGATCTGCCGGCGCGGCGCCGTCGGTTCCGCCGCCGTTTTGGCCTGCCGGCGCTGCGCCGTCGGCTTCGCCGTTTTGGCCTGCCGGCGCGGCGCCGTCGCCTCCTTCACCGGCCGACGGCTGGTTTTGGGCCCGCTGCCGGGCTGCCGCCTCTTCGGCCTTGATCTGGCGGTACTCTTTTTCCGCTTCGCTTTCCTGAAGCCCCAGTTCCGAGGTATTGGGAATGTAATACCAGCCGCCCCGGATGGTAGCCCCCTCGCCGGGCAAAAGCTGGCTTTCCACACCGTTATTTAAAATCTGCCCGCCCACCTTGGCCAGGGCTCCGATCTCCTGGATGGTGATATCCGTCTCCATATACTTCTGCGCCGTGGCAAATAAATCGCCGATTTTCATCAGATTGGAAGGCTGCACGACTTTTTCCGCCAGCTGGACCAGCACCTCCTTCTGACGCTCGGAGCGGTCAAAATCCGAATGGGTGCCGTCACGGTAACGCATGTAGCCCAAGGCCTGGACGCCGTTCAGATGCTGGGGTCCTTTTTTCAGGTCGATGCCCTCCAAAGGCTTGTACATCCGGAAAGGCACATCCACGTCGATGCCTCCCATCAGTTCCACCAGCTCGGTGACTCCTTCAAAGTCCACTACGGCATAACGGTCGACTTTTGTATTCAATAATTCTTCCACAGCCTGCACGCTGCCGGCTGCTTCGCCATAAAAATAGGCGCCGTTGATTTTTATCCAGCTGCCCTTATACTTAACCCGGGTATCCCGGGGGATGGTCAAAAGCTTCGCCGTGTTTTCCTTGGCGTCTATACTGACTAAAATCATCGTATCGGTGCGCATGCCCAGGGAAGGGTCCTCCCGGCTGTCCAGACCCAGCAAAAGAATATCAAACCGGTCCAGACCCGCCAGGGCCGCCAGGGATTCCTCGGCAGGGTCCTCCGCTCCCTTTACTTCTCCTTCCGGCAGGCGGAAATAGCGGTCCTGCCAGATATAGACGCCGCAGCACAACAAGACCGCCACCGCCGCCGCCACGGCAACCCGCTTTTTTACTTTTGTACTTATCATCTTTCTTACCCCGGAGACGGCAAAGCGAAGCGCCGTCGGGCTGGAACAGCCCGGCAGGCGCCGGCGCCGGCTCTTCTCTTATCTGTTTTTTTCTTTCCAGGCTTCTTCGTATGAGGAGCGGCTGCGGGTCAGGATATTGATCCAGTCTTCCGCGGTAAACAGCCTGCCCAGCTGGCTTAAGCCGCCGAACATACCGCCCACCTTCTCCGGGTATTCCTCTTCCACTACGTCCAGCAGGGTTTTCGGGTCTTTATTCTCTTCCTGCCTTCGCCTGTCAGCTTCCGTCATAAAACCTCCAAAGATTAATAGGCCTTCAATTCCGTCCAGATCCGGTCGTAAAGGGTCAGCGAGTCGGACAAATCCTCCAGCACCTCGGAACCCTCCAGATCATTTTCGCCGGGATAGAAAGCGATATTTCCGGTCACTTCCTCCGGCAGCTGCTGGATCACTTCGCCGATGGGAGAAGAGTATTGGATATACTCCACGTTTTTCATGGCAACTTCGGGACGGCACATATAGTCGATAAACAGATGGGCCGCCTCCACGTTCTGCGCTGTCTTGGGAATGACCATGGAATCAAACCAGATATTGCTGCCTTCCTTGGGGATAACATAGTTCAGATCCGGATTGCTGCTCATGCAGTAAGCGGCGTCGCCGGACCAAAACACCCCCAGGGCCGCTTCGCCATTAATCATGGCGTCCTTGCCCTCGTCTCCGATATAGGAAAGCACTAAGGGCTTCTGCTGAATCAGAGCCTCCTTGGCTTCTTCCAGCTCAGCCTCATTTTTGGTGTTCAGCGAATACCCCAAACGTTTCAGGGTAATGCCGATGGAGTCCCGCTGGGAGTCCATCATGAAGATCTTTTTTTCATATTTGGGATTCCACAGGATATCCCAGCTGTCCACCTTATCGTCCACCATGGTGGTATTGTACAAAATCCCCACGGTTCCCCACATATAGGGTACGGAGTATTGGTTTTCCGGATCATAGGCAAGATTCTTGAACCGGTCCAGGATCTTATTGTAATTGGTGATCTTGGACATATCTATGGTGTTCAGCATGTCCTCGTCAATCATTTTTTTGATCATGTAATCGGAGGGAATCGCCACGTCGTACTGACCGGATTTCTCGGCGACCTTGACATACATATCCTCATTGGTGGCAAACTCTTCATAAACGACTTCGATTCCGTATTCCTTGCTGAAATCCTCCAGTACCTGAGGGTCGATATAGTCGCCCCAGTTATACACGTTCAGCCTGCCGTTTTCTCCGCTTTTGCCGCAGCCGCCGCTGGAGAATAACAGCATGCTTACAAGGACTACACCCATCACCCTGAAGAACTTTTTCACTTTTTTATCGACTCCCCTTTTCTTTCCGGCCGCGCCCAAAGGACCCGTCCCTTTTCTATTGGTAATTTTAAATTTTATCACACTTTATTTAAATATCCAATGCGCTTTTGCGGAAACGTTTCTGAATAATATACATCAGCGCCACCACCGCCGCAAAAAGCAGGGTCAGGACGGCGTTGATCTTGGGATTGATGCCCCGGCGGGCCATGGAATAAATGGAGATCGCCAGGTTGGAGACGCCGTTTCCCGTCACAAAGAAGCTGACGACAAAATCGTCCACGCTCATGGTAAAGGCTAAGAGGAAGCCGGTAAAAATCCCCGGCATTACCTGGGGCAGGATCACCTTGGTGTAAGCCTCCCGTGGCGTGGCCCCCAGATCCAGGGCCGCGTCATAGACCTGGGGATCCAGCTGGGCCAGCTTGGGCAGGACGGAAATCACCACATAAGGCATGCCGAAGGTGATATGGGCGATAATCATGCTCAACAGGCCCCGGGGCACATTGACGGCGATGAACAGGAGCATCATGGAAATGCCGGTGACGATATCCGGGTTCAGGATCGGCAGATAAGTCACATTGATGATCATGTTCTTTTTCCAGCCCTTGAGATTATGGATGCCGATGGCCGCCACGGTGCCCAGCACCACGGCGATCAGGGAAGAAACCACGGCGATCAGCACCGTATTGCCCAAAGCCGACATAATGGCCTTGTCGTGAAACAGCTCGATATACCATTTGACGCTGAAGCCCCCCCAGTTTCCCCGGGAGCGGGAAGCGTTGAAGGAAAACAGGATCAGGACCAGGATCGGCGCGTACAGGAAAAAGAAGATCAGCCACAGGTAGATTTTTTTCAACGCGGATTTCACAGGATCCCACCCCCTTCGCCGACCCCGTCGCTGCGGTTGATCAGGCCCATGGACAACAGGATAATGATCATCAGGATAATCGACAAAGCCGAACCAAAGCCCCAGTCATAAACCTTCAGGTACTGCTGCTCGATCAGATTGCCGATCATGGTGAACTGCCCGCCGCCCAAAAGCTGGGAAATGACGAAGGTGGTCACCGAGGGCATAAAGACCATGGTAACGCCGGAAAGCACGCCGGGCATGGACAGGGGCAGGATCACCCGGGCAAAGGTGGTAAAGCTGTCGGCCCCCAGATCCCCGGCCGCCTCCAGCAGGGAAGGGTCCAGCTTGCGCAGCACCGTGAAGATCGGGAAAACCATAAACGGCAGGTAATTATATACCATGCCCAGTATCACGGCGCCGGAGGTATACATCATGCTTAAGGGACCGATGCCGAAAAGGCCCAGGAACTTGTTGATCAGACCGTTTTTTTCCAGGAGGGTCATCCAGGAATAGGTGCGGGCCAGAAAATTCATCCACATCGGCACCACAAAGAGGATGATCAGGGAAAACTGCTTTTTCAGTTCCGTGCCGGCCAGGATCATGGCCACGGGATAGCCCAAAAGGATGCAGATCAAGGTGCTGATCAGGGCCAGCTTGATAGAGCGCCAGATCACCGTCAGATAAATCGGCTCAAAAACCCGGGCGAAATGGTCCAGCGTCAGGGTCATGCCACCGGCGCCTTCCGCGGTGACGCTGTAATACCCCACCATCAAGATGGGCACGATGGTGAAGACCGCCATCCAGAGCAAATAGGGCCACAAGGTCAAGTCCCTTTTTTTCATGCTTCATTCACCTTCTTCATCAGGTGAATGTTGTCCGGGCGGACAGACATGCCGATGCTCTCTCCCACCGGGACCATGGTGGTGGAATGGATCATCCATTCCACCCCTTCCGGGGTCACCGCCAGCATCTCATAATGAACGCCCTTGAATACCACCGAGGTGACGGTAGCCTGCAGCCTGCCTTCTTCCGGAGCTTTCAGGATATCCACATCCTCCGGCCGGATTACCACGTCTACCTTTTCCCCGGGGATAAAGCCGAAGTCCACGCATTGAAAACGCCGACCGGCGAATTCTACCAGGTAGTCCTCCAGGAATACGCCGTCCAGAATGGTGCTTTCGCCGATGAAGTCGGCCACAAATACATTCTGAGGCTCGTTATAAATATTAATGGGCGAGCCGATCTGCTGAATGACCCCGTTATTCATGACCACCACGGTGTCGGACATGGTCAGTGCCTCTTCCTGATCGTGGGTGACGAAAACGAAGGTGATCCCCAGCTGCTTTTGCATATTCTTCAGCTCGATCTGCATTTCCTTGCGCATCTTCAGGTCCAAAGCCGCCAGAGGTTCGTCCAAAAGCAGTACCTTGGGCTCGTTTACCACGGCCCGGGCAATGGCGATCCGCTGCTGCTGGCCGCCGGACAGGGAACGGACGGGCCGTTTTTCGTAGCCTTTTAAGTTCACCAGCTCCAGGGCCTGTTTGACCTTACGGTTGATTTCTTTGTTTTCCTTCTTGGCAATATGCAGGCCAAAGGCAATATTTTCGTAGACATTCAGATGAGGAAACAAGGCGTAACGCTGAAATACCGTGTTTACCTTACGCTCATAGGGGGGGATGTCGTTGATCCTCTGCCCGTCGAAAAAAACGTCGCCGGAAGTGGCCGACTCAAAACCGCCGATGATCCGAAGTGTGGTGGTCTTGCCGCAGCCCGAGGGCCCAAGCAAGGTCACGAACTCATTTTTATCAATGGTTAAATCTATGGCGTTCAGCACGGTTTCCCCGTCGAATTCCTTGGAGACCTTCACCAAACGGATCATCTCTTCTGCCATTTAGCCCTCGCCACCTGCCTTTAATCCTCCGCCGCCGGCGGGGTTGGTATCTTTGGACGCCTGCTGGGCCAGGGCGGCTTTTTCAGCAACGCCTAGGGCCGTTTTGGCCTGGGTCTCCGCCCGGGCCATCACCGCCGCCAGTCTGGGGCGCACATATTCCGCTAAAAATTCCGCCGTTTGCTCCGGGGCCCGGCCTACGAAATCCTCGGGCTTCAGCATCTCCTCCAGCTCCTTTTGGGAAAGCCGGAAAGCCGGATCCGCGGCAATGGCTTCCAGCAGGCGGTTTTCCCGGCCCTCTTCCCGGATATCCCTGACCACGTTCATGGAATGGGTGCGGATCCTCTCATGAAGCTCCTGCCGGTCGCCGCCTTTTTTTACAGCCACCATCAGAATCTTTTCCGTAGCCATAAAAGGCAGTTCCTCCACCAGGTGCCTGCGGATCATCCGGGGGTAAACCACCAGGCCTTTCGTGATTTTCAACAGTAATTCCAGGATGCCGTCCACCGCCAGGAAAGACTCGGGAATACTGATCCGTTTATTAGCGGAGTCATCCAGGGTACGTTCCAGCCACTGGGAAGAGGCGGTCAGGGCCGGATTCAGCGCGTTTACCATGACGTAACGGGCCAGGGAGCACACCCGCTCGCTGCGCATGGGGTTTCGTTTATAAGCCATGGCGGAAGACCCCACCTGTTTTTTATCGAAGGGCTCCTCCATCTCCCCCATATGCTGCAAAAGCCGGATGTCGCCGCACATTTTGTAAGCGCTTTGGGAAATGCCGGAAAGGATATTCAGCACCTGGCTGTCCAGCTTGCGGGAGCAAGTCTGGCCGGTCACCGGGAAGGTATCGTGAAAGCCCATCTTTTCCGCCACCAGCTTGTCCAGCCGGCGGATCTTCTCATGGTCGCCGTTAAACAGCTCCATAAAGCTGGCCTGGGTGCCGGTGGTGCCTTTGACGCCTCTGGTCCGCTTATGGGCCAGGAAGAACTCCAGCTGATCCAGATCCATTAAAAACTCCATCAGCCAAAGGGAAGCCCGTTTTCCTACGGTAGTAGGCTGGGCCGCCTGAAAATGGGTGTAGGCCAAAGCGGGCATGTCCTTATAGGTTTCGGCAAAGTCGGCCAAAGCCTCCATTACCTTCAGCAGCTTGGCATAAGTCAGCTCCATAGCCTGAGTCATCATGATAATGTCGGCATTGTCTCCCACATAAGCGGAGGTAGCTCCCAGGTGGATGATGCCCTGGGCCTTGGGGCATTGTTCGCCGTAGGTATGGATGTGGGCCATGACGTCATGATGGATCAAGGCCTCCCACTGGGCCGCCCGTTCAAAGTCGATATCATAAATATGTGCTTTCATCTCCTGGATCTGTTCATCGGTGATTCCCAGTCCCAGTTCCTGCTCCGCCTCAGCCAGAGCAATCCAAAGTCGTCGCCAGGTACTGAATTTGTTCATGGAGGAAAAGATCTCCTGCATCTCCTTACTGGCATATCTGGTGCATAACGGGCTTTCATAACGGTCTAACAATGGATTCTCCCCCTTCCGAGGCAATTGGAATGATGGCTGCGCTCCACGGCCGGTCCCGCTTGCAGCTGTTTTGTCAGTTGTATATTTTATCATAAGAAAGCCCCTGCAACAAACCTTTATTTGAGGCAGAGGCAGGTTTTTCCTATGTATTTTTTAGTCGGTTATAAATATCGTCGTAGATGCTGCCATAGACCTCCGCCTGGACCAGTTTACAGGTATGCAGCAGATTCTTTCCGGCGCCGCTTATCCTGACCAGCAGCCTGAGCCTGCCGTCCGGCAGATCCGGGCTGGTAAAGAAGCGGCGGCTTTTTCTGGCCCGGCCGTCCAGATAGACATGGCTCTCCTCCGGCAGCTCCCAGACCTGAGTGATCTTCGTTTCTCCGGACGGACCGGTGCTTTCCTCCTGCCGGGTTTTTTCCAGGTCCATGCTTTTTATCAGCCGCCCCCTGGTATCATAGATTTCGGCGGCGGCCTTCCCGGGACCTGCGGCGCCGCCGCCGTAAGCCTCCGCTCCGTCAGGCGCCCTGCTTTCCCAGTCCGTGGAAAAAACCGTCTCCACCCGGAGATAAACGCCTGCCCCGGCCCTGGTGATCTTATCCGGATCAAGGCCCTGCTTTTGGGCATACGGAATAATCTCCCAGGCCCCCCGGCCCTCCAGATCCGCCGCGGTTTCCCCGCCGGGAACTCCAAGGCTGCCCTGGCCGGTGCTTATGGCGGCCTCAGCCTTCAGCTCCTCCCGGTAGGTCACCTGCTGCCTTTGGTAAATGGGCCGGGAATAATCGGTATAGGTGACCCATTGGCAGGGCAGGGATGGGGAATCGCCGCAATCCAAATACTCTCCGGTTTCATAGCCGGTCAGCACCCGGTAAGATACCGTCCAGCTGCCATTTTCCCGGAGCCGGCCGCAGTCTGTTTCCCCCTGCCGGGCCACTTCGATCAAAAGGGATTTGCGGTTATCCCCGCCGTCCGGATCCACCGCGTCCAGCGGCGGCCGGATACAGGCTTCAATCTCCGCCAGCCCCGTTTCTTTTCTTCCCGGCCAAAGCCAGGATACCTCTTTTTCTTCCCCTGGCCCCAGGTCCAGAAGCTGGTCGAGTTTCAGCCGGCCGTCCTCATACCATTCCAGGATACAGCCCTCCAGGAACTGCCGGCCATTATTTCTTACCCTGGCTTTGACGGTTTCCACCTTATCGGGCGCCGTTTTCGCCGGAGCGGTAAGCCCGGCCAGGGTCAAATCCCCCAGTGCCGTGGGCAGCTGCCGGCCCCGGCCCTGGTAGACATGCAAAGTCCCCTGGGAATCCACTAAAATTAAATGCTCCTCCGTCATCACGGGATCGGAAACCTTCCGGCCGGCCACGGCGCCGGCCAGGCGGATGCTGTCCCTGAGACTGCCGTTTTCGTCCAGGAATCCCGCCGCCGGTTCCAGAGAGCCTCCGTCCAGGAAGCGGAAATCCCCCGCTGCTTCATAAACCAGCAGATAACCGGGCCCATACTCCGGCGGCAGCCAGTACACCGGATTAGCGCAAAGTGCGCTGTCAAACAGACGGACCGCCGCCGTCCTGCCGCTTTCCTTTTCTACGGCGATCAGCGCCCCGCCGCCTGAATTCTTATATAGCCTTACCGGCAAATAAATATATTCCGAGCCCACCGCCGGCGAGTTCAGATTGACGCTGCCGGCCCGATCGTCTTCGTTTACCCACAGAAGGTGAAAGCTCCGGTCGGGCTGGCGTTGGTAACAATACAGCCGGCCCTGGCCGTCGGCCAGCCATACCCGGTCCCCTTCCACCGCCGGCGATCCGGGGATCCCTGTGGGCACAGCCGCCGTATCGCTTACTTCTTCATGGAAAGCCAGATCATAACAAAGCAGCAGATCTCTTTCCCCTGGCCGGGCCCCCATATTCTGGGTAGCCACGATCAGATCCTCCATCTGTACCGGACTTCCGGTCACCTCTCCGTTTACCTGCCGGCAATATCTGACTTTAGCCCGGCTTCCCAGATCCTCCAGGATAAAAAAGCCGTTGTCGGCATACTGCCTCTCCTCCAGACCGGTCTGGTCCCCCTGGGCGGTTCCCAGGGCGATCAGGGTCTTTCCCTGCCGGTTTACCGCCAAAGGGCTTGCGGTTACCCGGTAGCGCAGTTCCGGGTGTCCGCCGGCGGAAAGCACTAAATAGCCGGGGTCTTCCCACAGCGGCGCCAGAGTATCGGGTTCCAAAGCCCAAAGCCGGTGGTCCCGGGTAGCCTGATAAATCCGCGGGCCGAAAGCCGAGTAGGTAAAGGTAGGGCTGGAACCGGAGGCCGCGGGACTTTCGCTGAGCCTGGGAGAAACGGCCAGAATACTCCCTTCCGTATCCAGGCGGTAAAGCCTGTCCCCCGCCTGCACATAGATGCTGCCGTTGCAGAGGATAGGCTGGCTTTCCACCGGTGCGCCCAGGTCTTTTTGCCATTTTTTCTGAAAAGGCAGATTCATCTCCTTCAGCCCTTCCCTGACCTGGCGGCTGTTTTGCTGATCCAGGCCGAAACGGGGCACCGCCCCCCTTGCCGCCGCCGGCGTCAAGGACAGAACCGCCAAAAGCAGAGGCGGCAAAAACAGGATCAACGGCATTTTATATGGCCGGCGGCAAGGCGCTGAGAAATCCGCGGCGGCTTTTCTCAGCCGGGATGCCTCAGGAAAAGCCCTGATTGCCGCCGGCGGCTGAGAGACGCCGAGAAAATTTACAGCTGCCGCCGGCAACCGGGCAGCATCGGGGAAAAATGCAGCTGCCGCCGGCAGCCGGGCAGCACCGGGGAAAAATGCAGCTGCCGCCGGCAGCCGGGCAGCACCGGGAAAAGCCGCTGCCAGGATAGGCCCGGGCCGAAGGGCAGGCAAGTTTCCCCGCTTCCTTATAAAAGATAAGGCTTTACATAGCACGGTATGCAGCCCTCCTTCATCTGTTCCTGCCAGGCCGCCAGCTCCGCCGCCCACTCCTGAGCCGGCAAAAGTTTGCGCCAGCCTGGATAGGTATCCTGGATATCCGCCCGCCTTGAAGCGCCGTTCCACTGGACCTTGTAGGCAAGAGTTTCCAAAAGCGCCCGCAGCGGCAGATAAAACCGGCCGTCCCGGATTACGGCAGGACAGTCCAGCTTCCGTATTTCCTCTTCTTCACCCTTAGTCAGGATCTGATAGGCACCCGCATCCACGGTAAAAAGCAGGCAACGGCCCTTTTGATCAAAAACTGCCGCCTGCCGGCTGTCCGGCAGCCACAGCACCCGGCTCTGCACATATCTTGATTCAAAAACCGGCCGCAGGGGCACCATGACCCGGTCCTTCACTATCCGGGGTATGGCGTCGGGAAACAGGATCTCATCCCCGCCAATGTAGATCCGTACTTTATCCGCAGCATCGGCGGCCTTTTCCCTCTCCGTTTTCCTCTCCGTCTTTTCGGCTTGGCCTGCGGACCCTTCTACAGGCTCTTCTGCGGACTCTTCCGCCGCCTTCTCGCTTTCCCAGGCTTCCTCCCGCCGGTTTTCCCCGGGAATAGCCCGACCCGCCTCATCGGTCCTTCCCCATACGGTTTCCTCATAGCCCGGCAGCACAAATTCGGCCTCTTCGCCTTCCTCCCCCATACCTTCCGCCGCCGGCTCCGCCGCGGCCCACAGATAGCTGTCATTTCCCCACCAGGTGCAAAGCGCCGCTGCCAGCAGAAAAAGGCAGGGCAGGGTCACGCCAAAAAACAGAAAACTTTTCTTCCATTTCCTTTCTGCCCTCTTTATTGTGTTTTCCGCCATAACACTTCTCCTTTCGACACCAACTTCTTTATTTTCCCATATTATACCATTTATTTCCACTAGGGGGCAAGATGATTTTCCAGATACTTGAAAATAATGATAAGCTTTTCAACATTTATGGGTCCTCAAGGCTGATGACCTATGTTTACCGGAAAAATGCTTTGTTTTTAAAGCGAATCCCGGTAAAACTCTTCTGGAGCTCTGGTTTTGCCCTGCTGGCGGCAGTGAAGGCGACGCGAGCAGACGTATTTCTAACGCCTCGTTCTTCGGTTGAGTACAAAGCGCGCAGATTTCTTCCATTTATGGACGCCTGAAAAAATTTACTGGGATTTGCAGAAAAAACATACCGAAATACCGGTAAACATGGCTTGTTTACATCGCTCCGGCCACGCCGGGAGGGTAAAACAGCTGTAGTGCCGGGGGCGGCGAAAACCGCAGCTCCCGCAGCTTCCAATCATTAATTGTCAGCGCCGGGAGGGCGTTAAATTTTCCCGCCGCCAAGGCGCTGTGTTTTCCCGCCGCCAAGGCGCTGTGTTTTCCCACGGTCAAAGGCGCTGTGTTTTCCTAACCTTGGCCTAAGGCAAATTTTTTACTTTACTTTTACCCGGCTTTTAATAAAAACATAACCTGGCCGCTCTATACTTACCCATAGCGGTTGCTTTTGTCCGGTAGCCGTACCACCGCAAAAAACCAGTAAAAAACTAAAGGAGCGAAACCTGATGAAAAAAACCGCGAAGACCGTCGCCTGTATTTTGGCGGCGGCAGTAATGCTGACAGGCTGCGGCAGCTCGTCCGTGGGCAAAGCCGATAAAGACCTGAACAGCCTGACCATGGATGAGCTGATCAAAGGCGCTCAGGCAGAAGGGAAGCTGGAGTCAGTAGGCATGCCGGAAGGCTGGGCCAACTGGGAAGGAAGCTGGAAAACCTACACGGAAAAATACGGGATCGAGCATCTGGATACCGATATGAGCTCCGCCGAAGAACTGTCCACCTTTGAGGCGGAAAAGGACAGCCCCACCAAGGACATGGGCGACGTAGGCCAGGCCTTCGGCCAGATCGCCATCGATAAGGATCTGGTGCAGGGGTACAAGCCCACTACCTGGGATTCCATTCCCGATTGGGCGAAAGATCCCCAGGGCCGCTGGATTATTTCCTATTTAG
This sequence comes from Peptococcaceae bacterium, assembly GCA_034927285.1. Taxonomy (GTDB): domain Bacteria; phylum Bacillota; class Peptococcia; order DRI-13; family UBA5745; genus JAYFQF01. The sequence continues at coordinate 62,760 of JAYFQF010000034.1, read as the reverse complement.
GTACCATGTCCACCATAGTTAATAAGGACCTTACCGCCGAAGAGCCCAAAAGCTGGCAGGACATTAAAAACGGAACCATAAAAGTCACCGTGGGCGACGTCGTACGGGGCGCTTCCTCTCAGATGGCTGTGCTTTCCGCGGCTTATGCCATGGGCGGTGGCGTGGACAATGTAAAACCGGGCATCGAGTTGTTTAAGGAACTGGCCAGACAGGGCCGCATCGACTTGGGGGCTTTGTCCCAGCAGCGCTTTGCCATGGGGGAAATCCAGCTGGGCCTGAACTGGGATTACAATGTGCTTTCCTGGAGAGACGCCACCTTAGAGACCAATCCCGGGGCAAAAATCGCTACTCATGTCCTGGCCGACGGCGCGGTGCAAAGCGGATACTGCCTGGTATTCAATAAATATGCGCCTCATCCTCATGCCACGGCCCTGGCTATCGAATACCTGCTCAGCGATGAAGGGCAGATTGACCGGGCCCGGGGTTATGCCAAGCCTATCCGTTCCGACGTCGTCATTCCCGATGATGTGGCCGCCAGGCTGATCGACACTGCCGAGTATGAAAAAGCTATCCCTATCACCGATACAGACGCTCTCACCGAGGCATGCAACGAGATTGCCACCTTATGGGAAGAGGAAGTCATCCCGTTGTTAGGTTAAGCAAAAACTTACCGCCTTTGACCGGGACGTCCGCAAAGCGACGAAGCAGCGGCCGTCCCTTTTGACAGGATTGCATAGCAAGGAGGTTCCTATGCCGAAATTGATATTGGCGGTTCTGGACGGGCTGGGATACGACGCCGCTACGGCGGCAGCCGGTTATCTGGAGCATCTGACCTCCATAGGTCAGGCCGCCAAGTACCGTCTGCTGGGGGAAATGCCCCCGGTATCCCGCCCCATGTATGAGACGCTGCTGACCGGCCTGCCGGTAAGCCGGCACGGCATTTTGACCAACGACTTCACCCGCTCCAGCCGGTGTGAAAATCTGTTTTCCCTGGCCTCCGCCCAGAAGCTGACGACCGCCGCCGCCGCTTACTATTGGGTAGCGGAGCTCTACAACGGCGGCCCCTTCGATTGGGCGACAGGCCGCTATCAGCTGGACAGCCAGGGACTGATCCGGCACGGTATCTATTACTTTGCCGACAATTACCCCGACAGCCACCTGATGCTGGATGGTGAATATCTGCGCCGCAGCCGGACTCCCGACTTTCTTTTGGTTCACTCCATGAACTGCGACGACGCCGGTCACCGCTTCGGCAGCAACAGCCGGGAATACGCTGTGGCAGCCGTTACCGCCTTCAACTGCCTGGACCGGCTGCTGCCCCTGTGGCGGCAGAACGGTTACGACGTAGTCATCACCGCCGACCACGGCATGGACGAACTGGGCATCCACAGCGGCAACCGTCTGTCTCACCGGCAGGTACCCCTGTATATCCTCTCCCAGTCTGTGCCCCAGGGTGATTTTACCGATCAGCCCCTTTCCAATCTGTGTGTGGCGCCCCTTTGCTGCCGGCTCCTGGGCCTTACTCCCACACCGGAAATGATGGAAGTCAACGTTCTGACCGGAGAGAAAACCCATGAATAAGCCGGCAAAAAAAGCTTCTTCCCTTGGTCAGGCTTACGAAAGCGCCTCTGACCATATTTCCGGCCATGCTTCTGATCATGCCACCGGTCACGCGGCCGGCCTCATTTCCGGCCTGGTAAGCCGGTCCGGATTATGGGCTATTCTTCCTTTTCTGCTCCTTGTGCTGCTTTTTGAGATAGCGCCTCTGGCCGGCATGGTGGTTTCCAGCTTTACGGAGCCGGGGGGCGGTGGATTTTCGCTGCAAAATTACCTTGAGGTATTGCAAAAGCCCATTTATCAGGCGGCGGTACTGAACAGCCTGAAAATTTCGGCCCTGGCCTCGGTCATCGGCATTGTGATCGTCTTTTTAACCGGTTTGGCCCTCTTCGGCGGCCCCGAGGGGACCCGCCGGCGGTTTTTATCCCTGCTGAACATGACCTCAAATTTCGCCGGCCTGCCCCTGGCCTTTGCCTTTATCACCATTTTGGGCCATTCCGGCGTGCTGGTGCTGATCGGCAAGCAGCTGAGCTTTGGGCCCCTGGCCGAGTTCAATCTGTATTCCGCTATGGGACTGATGATGACCTATATTTATTTTCAGATTCCTTTAGGCACCATGCTGCTTTTCCCCGCCTTTCAGGGGATCCGCCGGGAATGGCAGGAAAGCGCCGCCCTGATGGGGGCCGGCAGCCGGCAATTCTGGCGGCGGGTGGGTATACCGGTGATGCTGCCCTCTTTGGCCGACACCTTTTTCGTCCTTTTTGCCAACGCCCTGACCGCATTTGCCACTCCTTACGTGCTCACCGGCAACAGCATTCCTTTGCTGCCCTTGAAGGTCAGCGACATGTTCGTGGGCGATCTTCGTCAGCGGCCCGAGCTGGGAGGGGCATTGTCGGTAACCATGCTGGCCATCATGGCGGCGGTTCTCCTTCTCTGCAGCCAGGTCAAGAGCCTGAACCGGGGAGGCAAATCAGCAGAAGCACCGACAGGAAGTCCGGCAGACAGACCAGCAAACAAAGCCTCAGACAAACCGGCGGGCAGATCATCAGACAAAGCCTCAGACAGACCAACAGGCAGATCATCAGACAAAGCGTCAGGCAGATCAACAGGCAGATCATCTGACGAAGCAGCAGATAAATCCGAGGTAAGCCGGGAGGTAAATCATGAATAAAAACCGCCGGGCCAAAAATATCTGGCTCCTTTTCGTAAGCGGCTATCTGCTGCTGCCTCTTTTGCTGACCGTGGTCTATTCGTTTGTAGGAGAATGGACCTCAATCCTGCCTACGGGCTGGACTACGCAATACTACGCCGATCTGTTTAAAGACGGCAAGCTGCTCATGGGCGCCCTGCGGGGCCTGGCCATCAGCGTGCTGCCGATTCTGATCTCCGGCAGTGTGGTGATTCTGGCCCTGTATTATGCGCTGCTGTATAATCCCCGGGTTGAACGGATCATCCAGACGCTGTGCATGGCCCCTTACACCATCCAGGGCATTATCCTGGCCACCTCGGCCCTGTCCCTTTATGCCGGCTTGCCGGGGCCTCTGGGCAACCGCCTGGTACTGCTTACCTGCGTCTACTGTATCGGCATCCTGCCCTTTATCTATCAGGGTATCCGCAACGGGCTGCGCACGGTGAACCTTCATCAGATCATTGACGCCGCCCAGATCCTGGGGGCCGGCCGGCTCTATGCCTTTGTGCGGTTAGTCCTGCCCAGTATGATCTCCGGGGTCCTGGCCTCGGGGCTTTTGGCCATGGCCAGCATCTTCGGCGATTATGCCATCATCCGTATCATCGCCGCCAATCACTGGCCTACGGCCCAGTTTTATCTGTACAACAGCCGCACCCTTTCCATCCAGACCTCCAGCGCCATCGTCATGCTTTTGGTGATCATCACCATGACGATCTCGGCGTCGGTCCTGTTTTTAAGCGGCAGCCGGAAAAGCCGCCGAATCCCCGCAGAAAAGGAGAGTCACTGAATTGGAAAACTATATTGAATTCGTATCCGTAAAGAAATCCTTTGACGGGCATGAGGTACTGCGGGGCGTTGACTTAAGCATCGGCCGGGGGCAGCTGGTGACCCTCTTGGGGCCTTCCGGCTGCGGCAAAAGTACGCTGCTGCGCTGCCTGGCCGGTCTGGAAGAGGTCAGCGGCGGGCGTATCCGCCTGGACGGGGCGGATATCACCGACCTTTCGCCTCAGGCCCGGGCTATCGGCATGGTGTTTCAGCAATACAGCCTTTTCCCTAATTTAAGCGTTTTTGAAAACGTGGCCTTTGGCCTGCGTATCCAGCGTACGAACCGGCAGGAACTTCAGCGGCGGGTAGACCATATGCTGGAGGTGGTGGATCTCCGGGAAAAGGCCGGCGCCCGGCCCCAGGAGCTGTCCGGCGGTCAGCAGCAGCGGGTGGCCCTGGCCCGTGCTTTAGTGCTGGAGCCCAAGGTACTGCTTTTGGACGAGCCCCTCAGCGCCATCGACGCCCAGCTGCGCCGGAGCCTCCAGACCCAGATCCGCTCGATCCAGAGGAATCTGGGCATCACCACTATCTTCGTGACCCATGACCAGGATGAGGCCATGATTTTATCGGACGTGATCCACCTGTTCAACCAGGGCCGCCTGGAGCAATCCGGCAGTCCCATATCCCTATATACCCAGCCCGGCACTCATTTTGCCGCCAGTTTTATGGGAAATTACAACATCCTTTCCGCCGGGGATTTCGCCCGGATCACCGGCCGGGAATACGCCGCCTCCCCCAGCGTGGCTATCCGGCCGGAAACCCTGCAGATTTCTCTCCGCCCCCAGGAGAATCCGGACAGCTACCATCTCCGGGGGACGGTGCGGAGCTTTACCCCCCACGGCAACGTGCTGCGTTATATTATCGAAATAAACGGCGTGCCTCTTCATGTGGATGTGCTGTTCCGCAGCTTTCATTTGTATGAACCCGGCGCTGCGGTCCATCTTACGGTAGAGCACCGCAACTGCCTGCCGCTGTAAAGTCCGGCCAATTTCATGTCTCAGGACTGAAATATTGTCATCCGGAAAGCCCGGCTATAGAACCGGACAAAGGGCACAGGCAAAAGGAAAAGCAGGACGACGGCCCAAAAATGAACGGCCCCTTCTGTTTGACGGGGGCAGTTCAAAAGCGTGACCGGCGTCCGGCGCGGAAGCTTTGGGAATACCGCCAAGCTTTTCGGAGGTGCGGGAGCTCATAATGACGACGGCCTCCCGGGTGGCCATGCCGTAACCCGCCGCCTGCTGTGCGGTAGTGGTGGCTTTGGGCATAAAATTACCTTTGCCGTCCCCTTTGATAATTTCCAGCTTTGACATGTACTTGGCGGCCTCCACCGCGTAAAGGGATATCTCTTTTTGATCCGGGAAATCGGGCACGCCGGCGATGGAAAAATCTCCGCCCGGCACGATTGCCGGCGGGTTCGTATAGGCTGTTTTGCGGGGTAATTATATCGGGGAATTGCGGTGCCGGCCTGTCACCCTCAGGCTTACCGCTTCAGCCTCAAGACGCCAAACCCGGCCCGCCCGCGGCCCGGGGAAAACGACAAAAAGGCGTTCGGGAATTACTCCCGAAAGCCTGAGACTGCAGGCGAAAGCCCCCTTAGGATATGATATAATAGACCATAGATAAGGGGCCTATTGTCTACAGTCTGGAGCCTGCCCAAATATCCGGGCAGACCTGTAAACTAAAACTCAATAACCATTCGATTTCTTTATCCGATCAATCAAGATATGCCGATAATATAAGGATGGGGGCTGAGGATACGGCTTATGAATAAAAAGTTGTCAGGAATTCTGATTTTTATTATTTTGATTACCTGTTCATGCGGTGATAAAAAATCTCAAAGCGAATTACTTTCAGAGTATGTCGGCGCCGACTCATTAGTATTGCCTTCAAGCTATAGCATTTCAATAGAAGATCTATATATCGGAGTACTTACGCCAGAAAAAAATCAAAGCAGCAATCATAGTACCAAAAGAGTATTCGTCAACATTGAGAGAAATGATGAATACTTAAGCATGTATTTCAATGATGTTGATCTTTTAAAAGATGATATAAAGTGGTTAATTCAGCAGGTGAAGGAATGTTTAATCGCCCAAAACTCAGCTGAAATTGAGTACGATGTGCTTTTTGACGCGCGGGTAGGAGACTTTAACAATATAATTTATCAAAGTTCGGAAGATAAATTATACATTCCGCTGGACTATGAAAAGTATCGCACGCTATTTAATGAATTTAACGCAGCCGATGTTCGCTCTGTAATAGATCAATATGACGACGGATTCGACACCCTTGCGAAAATGGGCCTCATTAAGCCGTTATCTGCCGGATTATTTGATCGTGGAAATTATTCATTAACAAATGAACAAATACGCACTTCAACGATTACTTTTACAATAGTTAATCCGGAGGAGGCTTCTGTGTACTAAAAACATATCGAAATTTAGCGCAATAATGGAGATGGCGAGACAGGCCAAATGCGAGATGAAAGGCTTTCGGGAATTACTCCCGAAAGCCTTTGTCCGTAGAGTCACCTTTATTTTTTTATCATTTCCCGATATTGGGCCGGAGTGACCCCCACATACTTTTTAAAAACGCCGAAGGAGTGGCCGGAGTACTCCATACCGCAGGCGTCAAAGGCTTCCCTAACGGAAAGGTTGGCGTCCCGCAGCATCTCCATCAGGCGCTCCAGCTTATATTTTATGTAATAACTGTATGAAGTTATGCCCTTATCACTTTTGAAGACGCCGCTGAAGTGATAGGGGCTTAAGCCGGCGGCTTTCGCCGTTTCGTTTAAGTAAGGCCGGCTTTTTCAATCTCCGGGTCTTTAAAGACGTTATATTTGCCGATAATCAGCTCCCGGTCCGGGAGGCTAAATTCGTTAAGGAGGCTGCGGTTGACCATCGCCGTGGTGCCGTCCTTGGTAAAAACCTCCATCGGATAGGGAAAAAAATCAACGATGTTTGCAAACAGGTCTTTTTGCTCCAATACAGCTTTAAGGGAAGCCTGGAGCATACCCAGCCTGTCTGGATTAACCTCATTGTATCTTTCCGAATCCTTCATTGATCAAACCTCGCAAAGCCGAGAAAGAATACAAAAATTGCCGGCATAATAAGCCCTGGAAGCACCGGTATATTTACCGCAAACGGGCTACTGCGGGTCGGATTCCGGACCGATCTCCGCCACGACTTTCTCAAAGTCCAGGATGGTGATCAGCCGCCCTTCAAACTCGGCGATCCCGTTGGCCACGCCTTCCTTGCCGCCGTAGATGGTCTTATCCGGTTTTTTCATCTGGCTCCAGGAAATCCGGTCGATGCCTTCCACGGTGTGAACATGGAAGGCAAAATTCTGGCCCTTGAAATTGGTGATGATAAAAATATCCCGCTCCGGATAATCGGATTTGCTCAGGCTTAAAAAGCCGGCCAGATCGATCACGGTAATCAGCTCGTCCCTGGGCTTGAATATCCCCTCGATATCGGGATGGGACTTCTGCATCGGCTTTACCGGCATCCACTTCATGATCTCCCGGACTTTGTCCACCTGGATACCGAATATTTCCTTGCCGATCGTAAATTCCATAATTTCCAGTTCATTGGTGCCGGATTCCGGCAGGACTTCCGTCGGCTTTCCGTTTTGGGCCATTTTTTATCTCTCCCCTCTGATTGCACCTTCTGACAACAATTCATGCCCGGCCGGCAGGATCCTCCGGCGGGCACCGGCTCAGGCCATCCCCTTGCCTTAAGCCTTGCCCCTGCCGGTCCAGGTTAATATTTGCTGGCGGGGTCTTCGGTGAGCTCCTGTTCAACAGGGAGCGTTTCCGTCTCCTGGACAGGAGCGGCAGAAAAAGATGCGTCGCTGTCTTTTAAATTGAACTCGCCGATCAGCCGCTTCAGCATCTGGGCCTGGCTGGAAAGCTCCTGGCTGGCGGCGGCGCTTTCTTCTGCGGTGGCGGAGTTGGTCTGTACTACGGCGGAAATCTGGTCGATGCCCACGGTAACCTGATTGATGGCGTAGGACTGCTGAGAAGAGGCCTCGGAGATTTTATCGATCACCTGCGTAATTTCCTTGGTGCCCTCCACCGCCGTTACTAAGGCCTTGGCGGTATCGTCGGCAATTTTCGTGCCGTTTTCCACCGCTTTCAGAGAGTTCGCGATCAGGGTGGAGGTATTCTTCGAAGCCTCGGCAGATTTGCTGGCCAGGTTTCTCACCTCGTCGGCCACCACGGCAAAACCTTTGCCGGCGGCACCGGCCCGGGCCGCTTCCACGGCGGCGTTTAACGCCAGGATATTGGTCTGGAAGGCAATATCCTCGATGGTCTTGATGATCTTGCCGATCTCACTGGAGCTTTCGCTGATCTGGCTCATGGCGTTGATCATTTCCTGCATTTTTTTATTGCTTATCGACATTTCATTGCCGACGCTATTTACGCTTTCACTGGCCTTTTTGGCGTTGGCGGCGTTTTCTTTTACCTGAGCCGAAATTTCATTAATGGTGGCCGCCAGCTCCTGGATGGAACTGGCCTGCTCCGTGGCTCCCTGGGAAAGGGTCTGGGCGCCGGAGGAGACCTGCTCGGAACCGGAGGTCACCTGATCCGCCGACAGAGCGATCTGGCTTAAGGTATTGTTAAAGGCCTCCAAAGCTCCCATGATGCTTTGCTCCATCTGGATAAAGTCGCCCCGGAAATCCACATTCAGCGATACGTTCAGGTCGCCGTCGGAAAGCCCCTTCATGGCCCGGTTGATCTCGGTGATATAAGAATCCAGGGTAGCCGCCATATCCCGCATGGTCTCGGCTACAGACCCCAACTCATCCTTAGCGGCATAATCCAGCTGGGCCTTAAGATTTCCCTGGGCTATCTCATCGGCCATGCTCTTGATCTTCAGCAAAGGCGGAATAATGCTCCGGTTGATGACGGTGCCCAGAATCAGCGCAAGAATCAGGGCGATCACCGCCACGCCGATAAAAATATACCGGGTATTCTTAGCCGTATCGGTAACGGACTGGATCATATTTGTTCCCATGGTGGTGGAATAATTCAGCATAGCGTCCAGGTCCGTCGTTATTTCGGTGACTAAGGGCACGATCTGATTGGTCATGATGGTATTGGTTTGCCGGCCGTTTTCCGTTTGGGATACAAGGCTTTTCAGTTCCTGCAAATCCTCATCCACTTTAGCGATCATTTCCTGGTCGCCGCTGAAGGTTTCACTGAGGACCGCAAACTGCGCGCTGATCGTATCAATGGACTGGCGGGCCGAGGCGGTATCCTTGGAATTAGGCCGCCCGCCGGTGGCCATGCCCATTACGGATTTATAAATATATTTCTGCGTGGATTCCAATTCCTGCTTAATGGCGTTCAGGGCCTGGGTGGACTGGGAATTTTCCTGGCTATACTCCACAACCTGATTCTCAATTGTCCCAATGTTCATGATTCCCACTGCCATGGCCGCCGCAGAGATAAGGATCAGCAGCCCAAAGGCCAGGGATAATTTGGTCTTAACCTTCCAGTTTTTCATGTTGTACCTTCTCTTTCGTTAGAGATTATCACTGCCGATTAATATTCTGGTCGAAACTTCCGGGGAACCCCCCGGCGGTTTCTGAGGGAAATTCTCAGGAAACTCCCCGTGAAAATCCACATGAAAATTCTGCTGGAACCTCCGGGAGAAATTCCAGCGGAGATTTCAGCAGATCTATTTGTTCATCTCCAGGGTTTTGGTGATCATCGCCTTCACTACGGACAGCGCCGTGAGATTGGCCTCGTAAGCGTTGCTGGCCGCCATCAGGTCGATCATCTCTTCCGTGGTGTCCACGTTGGGATAGAGGACATAGCCTTCCTCGTCCGCCTGGGGATGGGTGGGATCGTAAACCGCCTTGAACTCCCGGTCGCTTTCCCTGACCTCGGCGATCCTGACGCCGCCCTTGACCTTGTTCAGCTCCTCCTGGAAACTCAAAGGGCGTTCCTGAAAAACAACTTGCTTTCTGCGGTAGGGCTCGCCGTTTTCCGTGATCGTAGTCTTTTCATTGGCAATATTTTGCATGATCACATCCGTGCGATAGCGTTCCGCCGTCAGCGCGGAGCCGACGATATCCAATGTGCCTAAAAAAGCCATACTATCCTCCCTTACATATTGGTATTCCGCTATTTCATGTTGCTGTTCAGCACATAGCTGTAATTACTGAATTGGCCGGTGATTTTATCCAAAAGCAGGCTGTACTGGACATAAGCTTTGTATAAACTGACATTTTCCGAGTCAAAGTCCACGTTGTTTCCGTCGGGCCGGACCACGGTATTTTCCTGGGTGACGATTTCGGCCCGCACAACGCTTCCGTCGGAAGAGGAATCGCGTTTGCCCCTGGCCTCCTTAAGCGCGTCTTCAAACACCAGGCCCTTGGCTTTATAACCCGGGGTTTCCAGGTTGGCAATATTCTGCAGGTGGAGCTTTTGCTGCATCCAGGCGGCCTGTACGCCGGCCTCCATCACCTTGAATTCATTGGATTGAAAAAACATCTGTCCCCTCCTTTTTTCAGGCTCCCGATACTCTCAGCTTTCTGTCGGCCTGGATATAGGCGTCTTTCAGTTCTCCCACCATCTGGATAACGTCTTCCAGACCTTGGGGGTCCTTCTTCAGGTTGGCCTGCAGCGCCACACGGATGAAATAATCGTACAAGGCGCCTAAACTGGCGGAAATTTCATATTGGTCATCCAAAGAATTTCGCAGGTGATTAAAGATACGCTGAACTTTCTGCAGGCTGCGGTTGATTTCCGGGATGTCATGACGCTGAAAAGCCGCCAGGGCCATGTTCAGCTCCTTCAGGGCCCCGTCATAAAGAGCGTTCAGCATATCCCCGGGAGTCATGGTCATCACCGCTTGTTGCTTATAAGCCTGGTAGGGGTCGTTTTTTGGCATCGCCTCTGTATCCTTTCCCTCTCTTAATAGCTGCTGAACTGCTGTGAAATAAAGGAACTCTGGCTGGAGTAGTTGGCTAAGACCTGCTCCATGGTATTAAACTGGTTCCAGTACCTGGTCTTTTCCTTTTCATACTTGTTTTTTAATTCCTTGATCCGGCTTTCAATATTCGTGATCCGGGTGCTTAAGGTATTGCTGGAAGCCGAAGACGTCCCTTCCACGCCGGCCAGCTGGACCAAGGTGCCGGGGCTGCCGGCGCTGATTTTGGCGGCGCTGTCCATGATCGTGGTCAGCTTTTTCGCCAGGCCTTCCTGGGCGTCGGTAAACAAAGTCCTTACCGCGTCGGGGTCGGCGCTGATGGCGTTGCGCAAAGCCGTTTCGTCCAGCTGCAGCTTCCCCTTGTTCTGCCATTCCGTAGTCTCGATCCCCAGATCGTAAAGCGCGTACTTGGCCCCGGCGGGCTTGGTGTATAAGGCCAGCCGCATCTGGCTTAAAAAGGATTCTACATTGGAGTCCCGGCGCAGCAGGCCCTGTTTGGCCTTTTCCTCCCAGCGCTCGATCTCCGTTTCGCTCATCTCGTCCTTTTGTTCGTCGGTAAGAGGAGCGTAATCCCGGTAATTCGCATCTTCATTTACATAACCGTTCAGCTTATCCAGCATGGCGTTGTAGTCCTCAATAAAGGACTTGATGCCCTCTACGATCTTATCCACATCCCGGCCGGTGCCGATAACGGTTTCCTCATAGCCGGTGACTACTCCGTCTTTGATGATCTCGGCGCTGGTTTTCTTCAGTTCCATGGTGATGCCGTCTATCGTAAAGGAATTGCTGCTTCTGGTGGTTTCTACGCCGTTGACGATCACGATGGCGTCGGTGCCGCCGCTGACCGCATCCGTCTGCAAAGCGCCGCTGCCCAGAGTAAGGCTGTCGCTGCCGAAAAGAGCCGCCAACTCCGGCTCGCCGGAAAGATCTATGCTGCCGGAACCCGACAGCACCAATCTGCCGTCTTTATAGGTGATATTGTGGCCGTTGATGGTGGCGATGTCCTCCAGGCTGGCGGCGGCGGTCCCGCCGGAATTCCGGAGATCCAGGCCCTGGAGCTGCTGGATTTCACTCAAAGGGGTATCGGCCTTTGCTACGTTGGAGGCGGCGGTACGGCTGAAACCCAGGGCCAGAGCCAAATCGCTTTTGGACGCCTCCGCCATGGCCTGGGCGTCTTCCAGGTCCACCTTGGTCTGGTCAAATTTGACCACATAACCCTGGGCGATGGTCAGCTTGCCGTCGGCATAAGAAATGTCGTCGCCAAAATTCGCTTTCAGGTACTGCTGGAAGCCGTTTTCGATCTGGGCTTTCGTCAGGGCCTCGTCATCAGAGCCTGCGGCGGCGGAATAGATGTAGGTTTTGCCGTTGACGGTCATTGTTAAGGAAACCTCTTCCGAGGAATAATCGGCGGCCAGGGACTGCCCCTGAATGCTTCCCACCGTCAGCTCTTCACTGGCCGCGGCTCCCGCCGCCGCCACCTTCCCGCTGCCGAAGATGGTACCCAAAAGGTCGCCTTCCTCCTGGGAAAGCTGGATTTTATATTTTGAGCCGGTGGAAGCGGACTCCAGCCGGAAGGTATCGGACAAAGAGGAGTAGGTCAGCTTCACGCCGGCGCTGCTGTTATTAATCGTATTGATCATCGTGCCGATGGAATCCTGATCCGTAAAGGAAAAGGATACGCCGTTGATGGTGAAGGCGTACCGCTTGCCCCCGGCGTCCAGCTCTCCCAGCTTGGTGCTGGTGGTAAGATGGGTGGTGTCGCCGGCCACTAAGCCGATATTGGCGCAGGAAATACCGGTAACCGTCAGCTGATGGCCCTTCTCGCCGTTCATATTCAGTCCCAGCTCAAAGGCCTTTCCTCCATCCACGTCTATCATATTTACGGTGACATAATCGCCGAAAGCCCGGGAAACCTCGGTCTGCAAGGCGGCATAGACAGAGTCTACCGTAATATTTCCGGAGCTGTCGGCTGCGGCGTTTAAGGTGATGGTTTTCTGCACGCCGTCTAAGGTCAGATTAAAGGTGGTGCCGGCCGCTTCCTGGACCTGGCCCCCCTGGAGCATGTTGCCGATGGTGTTTCCGTCAATATCCTTTATCTGGCTGGCGGAAGCATAACTTAAGCCGGTCATCTCCAGGCCCAAAGCGGTGCTGCCTGTTCCCAGGGAAACATTCACGCTCTGATCCTCGGTGACCAGCCGCAGACGGTCATTATAAATTTTGGCGCTGACTCCCGTGACGCCGGCAGCCTGAAAAGCCTGCTGGAAAGCCTCCACCAGGCCGTCTTCCGTATTTACGTTATTCAGGTTTACCGATACTTCCTGAGCCCCTACCTTCACCACTACCTTTTTTTCAAGATTGGTTTTCAGGGCTGCCTCGCTGAGGGCCTTGCCGCTGATCTTCTCATCGCCGCTCATCGGCGCTGCGGAAACCAGACTGGAGTTGGTGGCCAGCTGCTTAACGGCTACCCTGGTTTCCCCGGCAGCCGCCGAAGAACCGGTGCTGACCAGCCGCAGGGCGTCGCCGGAAGTGACGGAGGATATCATGGAATTAAAGAAAGCGTTGCTGGCAAAGTTTACATTCAAACTGGAATCATAGGTACTGTCAAAGTATTTACTGGAAAGACCATTAATCGAATTTATAATATCCCGGTAATACTCCTGCTTCCATTCTGTCTGGGTCTTCAGCGCCTCCTGCTTGTCGATCTTGCTCTGGGTGCCGGAGAGCATCTGCTTCACCATGCTGTCCGTATCCATCCCCGAAATCAGGCCCGATATGCCGTTGCTGCTGCTGGCGCTGACGCTGTAATAATTGGAAGAACTGATATTCACCTCTGCACCTCCCAAGGTTACTTCTGCTGATTCTCAATTGTTGATTCTTCTATTACAATTATCGCCTGAAACTTCCAATTTTCAAGGGGTTTCCCGATAAATCATACTTTTTTCTCCCGGCTTGGCCCCATAGGCTGATTGAGGCCGGTCTGAACGGAGCGGTAATATTGGTTGGCTACGGCATAACTGCCTTGGTTCATGTTTTCGATCCGTTTTAAAACCGCATCCTTTTGGAGCTCGATATGCTTGCGCAGAGCCTCCTCGTTTTCCCGGATCCGGTTGGCGGCCGCCTTTACCCCCAGGGAAGCTTCATAGATTTCCCGCTCTATGCCCTCCAGGTCCGTAGGATCGCATTGATGGTTAATCACCGGGCGGATGCTCTCATTGTGACTGCAGATCTCCCGGATTTCTTCATCCAGAGCCGCCGCCTCCGCCAAAAGAGCGCCCCGCTGCTCCACCAGCTCCAGCATGGTATCCGGCGACAGGCTGTACATCTGCTGGGTGATCTCTTCAAACTGCTGAAAGATCTTTATTTTTTTCTTTAATAGCTCCGGTAATGATTCAATGGCGCTCATGGGGAATTCCTCCTCGAGTTAGCATAAAGCCGCCTGTCCCGCGGACGGCGGCTGTTCCGGTCAGTCCGCCTGCTCCGATTGGCAGCCGGTCTCGGAGGGCAGACGGGAAACCAGACTGCGGATGTGGGAGATCCCCGGCTCTGCCGCCGCCTGCCGGTTGGCCTGGATCGTCTGGTACAGCTCCTTACGCCAGATTTTACAGCCCGGCGGAGCGTCGATAGCCAATCGGACCTGGTTTCCGATTTCCGTTACCTTGATCTCAATGGTCTGGTCCTTTCCCTCCATTTCAATGATCAAAGAATCGTTTACTTTTCGAGTAATGACCAGCATAACTATTCTTCTCCCTTCAGCAGGGGAAAACGCAGGGGATAATCCTGCTCTAAAATGGTCTGAGCCGCCTGTCTGTTTTCAGGATTAATCACGATGGGACTTTTCAGGTTTACCGTAGACCGGCAGGCCTGGGCAGGAATAACCGTCAGAACCCGGTAAATATATTCTCCCTCCCCCAATAAGGCCTTCAGGCTTTCGGGAATAACGGGAGCGTAGGCCGGATAAACGGAAGCGGGGTCCAGCAAAATAAAGCAAAGCTCCGGTTCCTCCAGGGACTGGAGCCAGACGATATGGTCTCCTGCCTCCCGGTCGTAAAGCAAGGCATATTTTTTATATTCCTCAAAACCGTATACAGGCTGAACAAAGTTCAGCACCATGCTTTCGTCGATCTCAACCTGACCGAAATCTCTTGTGGGACAGATCATAGTTCACCTTTTTCTAACCGACCATCGGTTCTTCATAATTCGGATCGGCACTGGGGGGGATATACATGGGAGAGCCGAGATATTCGATATTTACCTTGGCAAATTCCACGATCTTTACGCGGATGCTGCCGGGGATATAGACTAAGGAGTTGTCTTTGATCTGCCAGTCATAATCGGTTTGCTGGGGCCGGTAATTCAGGCTGATGCTGCCCGGCTCCCAGGAGATCTCGGCTCCGGCGCTGGGCAGAAAGGCCGTGTACATTTCCGGCTGCTCCAGCATTTTCTGGCGGATAATCTGGGCGATGGTGACGTCCTCATGGATATTGGACATTTCCTTGCCCATTTCCTTCGCCTCTGTGGTATATTCCCGGATCGAGCTCCGGCCTTTTTGGGCGGCCTGCCGGATCCGGTCTCCTGCCGTGGCAAAGCCTAAAGATCTCCGGGCCTCATAGGTGTCAAGGCGTAAAACCGTGGGGCTGGTCCGGATTTTCAGTTCCGAGTCCGTGGTCTCTACCTTGGCCCGGGGCATAAAGTCCTGCTGATACTCCAGCCGGGCAGGTTCGATTACCAACTCATATTTCATGGGCGTAGTCGTTATCTGCAGAAGCTGCATCCTAAAAACACCTTCCTCCTAACGAAAGCTTAACTCAAAAAATCCATCAGGGATACCGGCAGTATCTGGCTTCCCATCTGCAGCACGGCTTTTAAAACATAGTCGTTCATGGTGAGGTGGGTGGACTCCTCTGCGTCGTTGGTCCCCATCAGGGTGCTGATCCGGCTGGTGTAGCTGTCGGCGGTCTGCTGCAGCCGGGTCTGCATGGTATCGAGAAAATTCGTTTTGGCGCCGATATTGGTGAGGTTGGCCCGGAAGGTATCCGACAGCGCCACAAACTGATTATCGTACTTTTCCAGCTCTTCCTCATTAAAGTTCCGGATATTGTTTTCGATCTCCGTCAACACGTTAAATATATTATTGGACACGCCTTCGCTGTTGACCCCGAAGCCCAGAAGCTCCAGGCCGCTGAAGGAAAGCTTAAAGCCGGTATCCGGGTCCACGTTGGGCATGGTCTCGGCGCCGGTAGTCGGATTTACCGAGCCTTCATGGACCTTGATCCCCAGGCCGATATCCAGATAAACGTCCCCGTCCATGGGGATTTCCTTTTTTACCGTGACGCCGCTTTCCTCGGCTTCATAATAATAAGTGCCGTCGGCGGCCTGCTTTATCGAGTCCACGGCGACGCCGTTATATAACAGCTTGCCGTTATTATCGGTGGTGAAGGGCGCCTGGCTGGCGTTGGTGCCGCCAAAAACAAAACGCTTGCCGTATTTGGTATTGGCAAACTGCAGGATCTCCTCCCGCATGGCCTTGATCTCATTAGCCAGGGCGTTGCGGCCGGACTCGCCGCTGGTCAGGGTCTTGGCCTTGGATACCATGGGATGGATCTCCAGCAGGATATCCTCGATGGAGGTCATGGCGGTTTCCATGCTGGTCATTTCTTCATTGATGGATTTCACATTATCCAGCTGTTTTTCCACCTTGTACTTTTCCGACCGGGCCCTCAGCACCCGGGAGCCGGCGGACACATCCTCGGAAATTTTTTCAAAACGGTTTCCGGAAAAGATGCGCTCATTGGTCTTGGCGTAATCGCTTTTGGCTTTATTTAAATATTTTAAATAATTTCGTCCCGTGCTTCTGTCGGCAACTCTCATCCTATGTCATCCTTTCTTCAGGTCTCTGATTTTATAAGCCTACCCGGCCCATCCGGTTGATCACCACATCCAAAAGCTCGTCCAAAGTCGTCATCACTCTGGCCGCCGCCTCGAAAGAGCTTTGGTATTTCAGCATATCCACGGTTTCCTCATCCTTGGAAACCCCGGAAATTTCATCCCGGCGGTCCAGGAAATCGTCGGCCACCTTGGCCACCGCCTCATTTCGTCCCTCCTGGTAGCTGATATCCGTCCCCAGCTTGGACAGGTAGTCGTGGACATATTCTTCAAAAGAGCCGGAAAAGCTCTCCCCATAGGAAACGAAGGTATAGCTTTCTCCCGTCAGGGCACCGGACAGCTTCTGGGCGTAATTCGGCACATCCTGATTTTTGTCGTAGATGAAATACCCCGGGCCCCCTTGGGTCCATTCATCGCTGATGGAAATATTGGCGGCGGCAACGGAAACCTTGGCATTGGTTTTTCCGTTGGACATTTTGGCCGCGATCAGGGTTTTATAAACCGTATTTCCGTTGGCGTCCTTTTGGGGCTTGCCGGTGGAGGAATCCACCACAGGGATGCTGTGATTGGCCACGTCGGCGATGGCGTTGGCCAAGGTATCCAGCCGGTCCCGGTAGTACAGAATCCCCTGGTATGGCTCTTCATTGCCGCTTTGAACGTTACTGCCCCGGCCATTGATAAAATGCTGGCTGGCCAAAAGGCTCCCCTCGCTGAATTGGGTCTTTTCTCCGTTGGAGACCCAGCTTAGGGCTATGGTCTGATCGTTATTCACCGTCAGGCTTAAGGAATTATGGGTCAGGCCCGTCACCGCCGCCATGCCGCCCATTTCCACATTGACCGTCCCGTCGGGAAGCTCTGTTACCGAGATGTCCCCATAGCCTGCCAGCTCGTCCAAAAGGAGGTTCCGCTGATCCAAAAGCTCATTGGGCCGGAAATATTCATTATCAGGGTCCGACAGTACGGTGGCGTCCTGACTGATGGTCTTATTTAAATGGGCGATTTCTTCTAAGATATCGTTGACCCGGTCCACATCGATCTGGGTATCGTAGATCTGCTGCTCCGCCACCTGATCAAGCTTGCTGTCCAGCTGCTGCAGCACCTGGGCCATGTTCTTAAAGGCCGCCATCACCAGATTGGCCTGGGCGTCCATGGTGGAATCCTGGGAATAATCGTTTATGCTCTCGTAAATTTGCTGGAAGGCCCCGGTAAGTCCCGACTCATCGGTGATATCGTAACCGTCCCCCAGGGCGCTTTGGATATCGTTTAAAATGCCGGAGGCCTGGCTATGGTAACTGGCCTTGGAGTATTCCTCACGGAAGCGCTTGTCCAAAAAAGCGTCCCTGACCTGGGAAACCCCTAAGACATCCACGCCCTGGCCCGCCAGGCCCACACGGTTTGAGGCCACCCGGGTGCTTAAATAGGATTGGGATACTGAGGTCCGGTCCACTCTTTGCCGGGTATATCCGGTGGTATCCAGGTTGGAAATATTATTCCCCACGATATCCAGGGACTTCTGATTGGCAAAAATGGCACTTTTCATGGTTTCCATGCCCATAAACGTAGGTCTTACCATCGGTCTTACCCTCCTAAATCTTTTCTTCAAAGCCGCCGGCAAGGCTTCCCCGGGCGTCGGTCTGCCTGCTTCGGGTATAAAGTCCTGCCTGGCCTTGCGGGATACCGCCCGTCAGTTGTTCCATCAGCCTTAAATTTTCCCGGGCAATCCCCAATGCGGTCTTATTTAATTCTCTCAGTTCCCGGCAAGAGCCGCTCATTTCTCCGAAAAGCTCTGCCAGCCGGTCCTTTTGGCCTCCCTGGGGCAAAGCCGCCAGCACTTCTTCCGCGCTTTTTCCCCCCAGTCCCAGCTTTTCCTGGGCAGCCAGGCGCCGCTTTTCCAGGCTATCCAGCTTCATTACCGCCGCCTGCTGGTTTTTCAGCACGGCCTCCAGGCGTTTTTGGTCGTTTCCCAACAGGGCCCGGCGCTTTTCCTGCTCCTGGGACAGCATCTCCCGGCAGCAGGCAACGCTTTTTTCTACAACCTCGATATATTCCTTCATTTCCTCCATCGCTTAGAGGCCTCCTGTTTTTAAAAGCGCTCCGCCGGAACTCCCCCTTTTAGCGGGAAGTTCCCCAAACGCGGCTCAGCATAGCCCGGGCCACATCCATTCCCTGTACCGGACAGCTGTCGCCCTGATATTTTTCTTTTAAGCTTTCCAGGCGCTGGGCAGAGGCTTCCTCCGCCATTTTTCGCGTATAGGGCCTTGAGGCCGCCTCCAATTGGGACCGGAAGGCGGCTTCCGGGCTGATCTTTACCTCGTCCACGCCGTTTTCCTTACCCGCCTCGGCGGAAACAGGACCGTTTGCGCCGGCTTTACCTAACAGACGATTATTGTTCACGGCAGACTGGATCTGCCTTACGTCGTAGACGCCGTTTACCTCAATCATTACTCACACCTCGCTTAGGTCTGCCCCGCAGACCGCTTCTACTGATAATTATTCAATCCTTCCCGGCAAATGAAAGAGGGGCGGAAAAATAAATTCCACCTTCCTTTCTCGGATCATTCATGATATAAATAATATTGTGAGGAGTGAGAATCCATGGCCAAAGTCATTTCACTGATCAACCAAAAGGGCGGGGCGGGAAAAACCACCTCCACCAATGCCATCACCGTTTGCCTGAAGCATAAGGGCTATCGGGTTTTATGCGTGGACTTTGATCCTCAGGGGTATTTATCCTTCAGCATGAATGCGGATACCCGGGACCATCCTACTATTTATGACGTGCTGAAGCATAAGGTAAAATGCCGTTATGCCATCCAGCATAACGCCGTAGCTCCCATTATCCCTGCCGACGCTTTACTGGGCAATGTGGAACGGGAATTCACCGGTACCGGCAGCGAGCGGATGCTGAAGGACTGCCTGAAAACCGTTTCCCCTTTATATGATTATATTCTGATCGACTCTCCTCCTGAGCTGGGTCTGCTTTCCTCAAACGCCGTAGTGGCCTCCAATGTGGTTCTGATCCCGGGGCTTTCCGACGGCTACAGCCTTCAGGGCATGGTCCAGGTCCACGAGACCATCTGCCGCATTAAGCAGGCCTTCAACCCGGATCTGGTCATCGGCGGTATGTTTTTGGTCCGCTATTATCCCCGGGAAGATTTAAGCCGCACCACCTGGGAAACGGCCAAGCTTCTTACGGAACATCTGGGCATCCCGCTTTTGGAGACCAGAATCCGGCACAGCAATGTCATCAGCAAGGCCATGACTACCCTGCAGCGGGACATTGTCGATTATGCCCCCCGAAACAACGCGGTTCTGGACTACATGGCCCTGGTGGATGAGCTGTTTGAAAGGGGGATTTTTTAATTGGCCAAGTCAAAAAAAGATCTGGACAAGGACCTCCTATTTAAGAAGATCATGCCGGCCCTGGCCGACAACCCCTTCACCGCCGTAAGTCCGGCAGGGGAGCCTCCTTTGTCCTCCGGCATGGAGGAAGATCCGATTTCCGCCTTGCGGGCCAAGATTTTCGCCCGCTCCGGCTTTCAGGAAAGTCAGGATTCCGCGGTTACCATTAATCTGATGGAAAATCTGGTTTTGCAAAACCTGGATTCGGTGATCCAAAAATTCAATACCTGCAGCTGCGACCGCTGCCGCTGCGATATTGCCGCCTGCGCCCTGAATCTTCTGCCCCCCCTGTATGTGGTGGACCAGCCGGGAAAGCTGGCGGCCAGGGAAAAAGAGGTTCCGATTAAACAGGTGATGGATGCTTTGGTTAAGGCCGTAATTCAGGTCCGCGCCCACCCAAAGCATTAACGCCATATCGTCCTTGTCTTGCCTGGGGCATCCAAAGATATCCGGCGCCCTGGCACAATGAGGGCCGTACTGTTGACAATATATACGATTGATGCGAAGAAGACGTTGACAAGATATTCTGTCTGTCAAAAATGACGTCTTCTTTTTTCTCTGCCAAAATGGCCTCTTCTTTTTTACGGCGGGCGGGTCCCCTCCGCTCAGGGATCATGCTCTTACCTATTTGCAACAGGAAAAGCCGCTTAAAGGATTTTCTGCTTCCCTTAAGCGGCCGGCTAAATTTCAGCTTCTTCATTTATTACCCTGCCGCGTCTTTTTCTACCTGACGCCTACCACCAGCTCGCCGTCCTTTTTATAGATCCGGCAGCGGTCCTGACGTATACGGACCAGGAGCTTCAGGTTGCCGATCTCGGCAATCACCGGCGGATATAATACTCCCGCCAGGATCTCGCAGCTGGTGTTCTCCTGTTGGGCAACCAGCTTCTCCAGCCGCTTTTCATCCCTTCCGTAACGCATTTTATCCACGGTTTGCCGAAGCTTCAGATCGGATAACAACTGTTGATAAGGCGGCTCCAGTTTTCCGGACCTTTCCAAATAGGCAATATTTTTTTCGTTTTCTTCGATGGTATTTTTTAATGTTTTTTGGGATTTTTTCAGGCAGTCGATCTCCTGGGTCAGGCAGGGATCGGCCCCGGCCACCAGCCTGCACTGCTGGTTGCTGCTTTCTTTGCCGATGACCTTGGCTTCGATGCCTTTGGCCCCATTAATCTGGCTGTTTAAGATGGTGCCGTGCCCCGACATGACCACCACCTTCTCACTGCTGTAAACCTCGCTGCCGATGATGCTGTCGGCGAAAATGGAGCCGCCGGCCCGGACGGTACAGCTTTCCAGATAGCGGCTGCGGACCTCTCCCTTGGCCTTGAGACTGCCCTTGCCGCTGCCCTTCATGCCCACGCTGATCTGGATATTTCCGCCGGACTCTAAAACCGCGCCTTCCACCAGCCCCCGGACCGCAATATTTCCCGTGGCCTTGATGGTGAAGCCGTCCACCACATTTCCGCTGATCATCACATCGCCGATCACGTCCAGATTCCCGACGTTGAAATCCACGTCGCCCCTGATCTGGACAACCTTATCCACACAAAAAAGGCCGTTCTTATAGGAGATCTGCCCGTCGCAGACGGCGATAAGCGCCGTCTCCTCTTCATTCAGCTTCGTGTTTTCCCCCATGGGAATTTTTGGCATGTTCCCCGGCTTGGCCGCAATGGTTTCGCCCAGCACCGTCATCCCTTCTTCGGGAGGCGTGGGCTTTTGGATCTCGCAAATCACCTGGCCGGCCTGCACCCGTTGCAGCCAGTTCAGGTCCCGGTAATCCACGGCCTTTCCCTCCTGGTCGGAGGCCACCCTGATCTCCCGGTTCCGCTGGAATTTCTCAATGACTTCCCCATCCTGGCCCCACCGGGCTTCCTTTCCCCGGGCAGCCAGAAAAAGCTTCTGCCAGCGTTTTTCTTCGATGACCCGGCGGATCTCCTCTTCATCTATGCCATAGACGACCCCAAGCTCTGTCAAAGGGGCCAGAGCTTCCTCCAGACTCAGCTCCTCCCGGCCTCCCTGGATCGGCGGCATCAGGCAGCCCCATACCTTCATCCGGTCCCGGGAAACCTGAAAATGGATATGAGTATTTACCGGATAATCCGGCAGGACGGCCTCCGTCTTTTCCTTCAGGCCGGCAAGAAAATCCGTTTCTTCCTTATCCGCGACATAATCCTCCGGAAGCCAATCCTTCAACCAATCTCCTTCCATTCCCACGCCCTCCTCTCAAACCTCGGGATCTTCCGTTTATATCCGATTCCGGACCTTTTGGATCATTTTTCGCTGGAGCTTAAAGACGGAGCGGCAAAGGCGGTCGATATCCCGGGCCTCCATACCCTCGAAGCTGCAGCGGTACTGAATACCGTGGCGGGTCTCCGCCCCCAAATGGCGGACGGTGCAAAACAAGGTATAGCCCTCCGGTTCATCTTCATTTAAGCAAAGCTCGTTTAAGCGCAGCTTGCTGCCCGCCCTGTAGGACTGCTGCGAAACAAACAGCACGCCGGAAATACTGATATTGATCAGGCGGGCCTCGCCGCAGAGCATCGGCTCATCGTTTTCCCAAAGGCAAACCTTAGCCCGGGCATCGGTGCTGACCCGAAAAAAGCCCCGCCGTTCAAAATCGTTAAAAAGAGTAAGACCGGTAATCCGCCAAAAGACCTCATTATTAATATACACCTTGCCGCCCAGAGCCAGCATGCCTTCAGAACCGAATAAGGCCAGCTTCACCGCGGCGCCAATTTTTACCGGAGGCAGCTCCAGGCCCCGGCGGGCCATGATTTCCACCGACAGTCCTTCTCCCTTTTCGTCCAGGACCTCCGCCAGACGGCAGGGAACCGTCAGGGAACTGCCCATCACCGTTACCTCACAGGCGGAACCCTCGAAGGCCTTCAGCCTGTCCTTTAGTGTTAAATCGGGTTCCTTGGTCACTGCAAACCCCTCCTAATGTAACCATTGATTTCATTATACGTATGGATTTCCTTTTGCGCAAGGGCCACCTGGCGGAAAATTCCGCTTTTTGAAAGCTTTAGCTTCTCAGCCCCCGGGTCTGCCGGGCCTCCCGGCAGCCGGGGTCAGGCCGAGGAACCAAAAACCCCTTTGATCCCCGGTATCGCTACCGGGGAACCAAAGGGGTTCGCAGCAGTAAACTGATTTTCCCGGAGAATATCCAGGATTATCCCTGCTACTGGAGCAGCTGCAGGATAGCCTGGGGCTGCTGGTTGGCCTGAGCCAGCATGGCCTGAGCGGCCTGGGTCAGGATATTGGTTTTGGTGTAGTTCATCATTTCCTTGGCCATGTCGGTATCACGGATCCGGCTGTTGGCGGCGGTCATGTTCTCGGCAGTGGTATCCAGGTTGTTAATGGTGTATTCCAGACGATTCTGGAGGGAACCCAGGTTAGCACGGTTGGTGGAAACCTTATTGATGGCGTCCTTGATGGTCTGGATGGCGTTGCCGGCGGCATTCTGGTCGGAAACATTCAGGCTGGTGAGGCCCAGACCGGTAGCGGTCAGATCGTCCACGGCAACGGTGACCTTATTAAAGTCGTCGTTGGTGTCGCCTACCTGGAGGGTCAGGCCGCCGTTGGCGACGGATTTGCCCTCGGTGGACAGGCCCAGGAGCTGAGCGGCCTTGCCGCCGTTTTTATCAGCAAAGGACAGGGTCTTACCGGAGTTGTTGGTGATCTCAAACTGGCCGTTTTCATTGAATTTCACGGTGATGCTGGCCTTTAACGCGGTGATCTCGTCGCTGGTAAGGCCCTTAGCCGCGCCGTAGGCAGCCAAAGCGGTATCAATGCCGGTCTTGATGGCGTCGGCGTTATCGGAGCCGCCGTCATCTGTATTAACGATACCCGATACAGACATGTTGACGGTTTCGCCGTCAAGCACCAGGTCAAAGGCAACGCTGTTAATGTCCGCGGGGTCGGCGCTGAGCTTATCGGTGGCTACCGCAGTAACGGCGGTGCCCGACGTAGCTCCCATGACTCCCAGGAGACTAGCGGTATTCCCGCCATAGGTGATGGAGGAAACCTTGCTGCCTTCCAGGCCGCTGGTGATCGAGAAATCTCCGGCGGCGGTGCCCATTTTAACGGTTACATGGTTAACATTGGTATTCTTTAATTTATTTGCGGCGTCGATGGCGTTATTAATGGCGGTTTCCATGATGCTGGCGGCTTTTTTGGTGGCGGCAGCCGTAGGAGTGGAAGTCCAGTCCACTTTCAGGGCGGCCTGGTCGTCTACGCTTAAGGAGCTCCAGTCCACATTGATCTCCACGCCGTCGATGACCATTTTTTCCGCCTCCGCCAGGTCGGCAGAAGCAGTGGAAGCGGCGTCGATGTTTGTGGTTTTTGCAGCCTTAAAGGTCGCTACTACGCCGCCGGTGAGGCCGCTGCCGGTAGCGCCCGCGCCGCCGGCCAGAGAGCCGTCCAACAGGTTGATGCCGTTGAAATTGGTGGATTTGGAAATACGGGTGATTTCAGACTTCAGGTCGTTGACTTCCTGCTGGATGGCTTCGCGGTCCACTTCGTCCTGGATGGTGCCGTTGGCGGACTTGGTGGCCAGCTCGGTCATACGATTCAGCATGTTGTGGATTTCGGTGGTGGCGCCTTCAGCGGTCTGGATCAGGCTGATGCCGTCCTGAGAGTTGGCGGAAGCCTGCTCTAAACCTTTGATCTGAGCCTTCATCTTTTCGCTGATGGCCAGGCCGGAAGCGTCGTCGGCAGCCCGGTTGATTCTGAAGCCGGAAGCCAGTTTCTCCAGGCTCTTGGCTACGGAGCTGTTATTTACACCCAGCTGACGATTGGCGTTGATGGCCATTGTGTTTGTTCTTACTACCATACCCATAATTCATTACCTCCATGTTTTTTTGTCGGGAGAAAGTCCTTTTTCTCTCCGCGGTTAAAGTATTGGTGCCGGACCACCCGCCGGCGGTCCGACGGCCCCGCTGAGCTCTGAACGAGGCGCTCATTAATGATTATTCGCCCCTTTTTTCTTTTCTAAAGGGGCGAATAAAATATTTTTCGCTATATTTTTCGGAAATAATTTCGGGGAATTTCCTCTTTCCGCCGTCAGCTTTCCCGGAAGGGCTGCTGCAGTTCCTCCCAGGTTTCGTTGACGTATTCCACGGCCTCAAGATATTTCTGGGCCACGGTATTCATGGGCAGTTCCAGCTCCGGAGCCAGCTTTCCTACCCTGCTCCACTCGCCTTTTTCGTAAGCTATGGTCAGCTCCAGAAGCTGCCCGCAGCGGCCCTGGCCCTGGATCAGGCCTTCCTTTACCTCTTCGGAGATGGAAAGTTCCTTTAAGGCTTCTTCCATGGGCGCCTCCAGCAAAATCCCCAGGGTGGAGAACATGCCCAGAAGATAGGCCTCGGTCCGGGAGACCGGGAAGTCCCGGACAAAAAGGGAAAGCTCCTGGCAAAACACCGCCCGCTGGAAGGAGATTTTGATCAGCTCGTCGGTCATGCCGCCGTCGGCGGTAAAGCTTAAGAGATAGATCCACTGGCGCAGCTGCCCAAGCCCCAGGACGGTCAGAGCCTGCTTTACGTCCCTGACCCGGTTGGGCAGGGAGAAATAGGCGGAGTTCACCAGCTTGATCAGGGAAAAGGTCAGGGTCACGTCTACGGAGATCAGATGGGCGATCTCCTCGAATTCCGGCTCCTGCCGGGTGATGGCCGCCATCAGCCGGAAGAAGTTGGACTGCAGGTGCTCCATCTTCTGGGTTTTGGTGGTGACCATCTCCGCCACGGAATTTCCCTGGATATAGTCGCAGCCTAAGGCTAAAGCCATTTCCCGGGCCCGGGGCGTATTCACATGATAGGCGGCGGCCTTTTTGCCGAACTTTTTCGCCAGGCTGACCTGGGTCTGGATATCCGGGCTTTCCGGATCGGAAAAATCCACCTTCAGAATATCCACCGAGGGCAGGATGCTTAAAAACCGGTTATTAAACTCAAAGCCCACCAAAGCCAGCCGATAGCCCTGATTTTTATAGCGCTGGATGATCACCTTGGCCACGGGATGGACCAGTACATTATCTTCGATCTGGATCACCAGCCGGTCCTCCTGAAAGATCTTGGGGACATTTTGCATTAAAAGATTCGGCGTAAAGGTAACAAAAACGTCCTTGTCGCTGAAAAAGCCGGTCTCTCCCACCTGGTTGAAAAAGTTTACGATGGCGTTGGCCACCCGGGCGTCCCGCTGGTTGTACAGGGTGCTGCTGTCCTGCTGATAGAGCAGCTCGTAGGCCGTCAGTTTTTCTTCATGGTCCATAATGGGCTGACGAACGATAAAGGTATTCATGGATTCCCTCCTGTTCCCTTCAATTTTTTTCTTTATTCCATTCTTTATTCCAATAGATTTCCGCCTCGTCGCCGGTTTGCAGCAAATCAAGGTATGAGGCCTCCAGGCCGTTGAGCTTTTGGACGATCTTGCCCTGGGGATGCTGGGGATCGATATCGGTAAAGGGAAGCAAATCAAAAAACTGGTAAGGGCCTTCCTCCTGCCGGGGCGGCAAAAGCAACTGCCGGCCGTTTAAGGTGACCAGGATCGCCTGGTCGGCCGGCGCTGCTTCAGGCCCTTCCTTCCCTGGCGGGGAAACTGCGGCAGCCGGGGCCGCCGTTCCCGGGACCGGCGCCATTTTCACTGCCGGCGCCGCTCCGGGGGAAGCCGCCATTTTCGCTGCCGGCGCCGGAGCTTTACCGGGGCTTTTCCCGCTGCCGGGCGGGGCGGCGGCGTTTTTTTCCGTTGCCGGGGATATATTCGCCGCCCCCCGGGGAAACCCCTTTTCCGGAGCCTTTACCGCCTCCACCTCATCCCCCGGGGCCAGCGGGTAAGAAAGAGGCTGCCCCTTGCCGTTCACCTTCAGCCGGTAAAGCCCGGGCTCCAGCCCCTCCCGCCGGCAAAGCTCCTCCAGGGTCAGCACAGCGTCTTTTCCCGGGGTGGCGGGCTGAAACTCCAGGGTATCGCCGGGCTCCACGGGGTCCCAGAGAGCGGCAGGCTTACCGTTCCGGCGGATTTCCGCCTGACCGGCCAGGCCTCCCCGAAGCTTTCTCGCTTCTCCGTTTACTTTATAAAGGAGGCTCTCGCCGGTGGGAGCCAGAATTTGATTATACTGATAGCCCGCCATCTGGAGAATCCCCAATACCGAGGTGTCCCAGCTGTTCATCAGATGCAGCCTTTCTCCGTTTACCGTCACGGCAAAGCTCTCCTGCTCCCTTTGCTGCAGGGCCGTCAGGGCGATGCCCAAAGGAGTGGCGTATTCGGGGCCGAAAACGTCCTCTCCGGCGATGATCCGTTTTTGGAGATAGAAGCTGCCGCCTATCGCCACCCGTTTTTCATCCATGGACAGCCGGTGGGCCAAAAGCCGGTCCAGTCCCGGCGTATGGCTGCCGCCTCCCACCAAAAATACGGCTGCCGGCGGTCTGCCGTTAGCCTCCAGGATTTTTTCGGCAATGGTATCCGCCAGGCCCTGGATCACCGGGTGGATCCCTTCAAAAACCTCGGCGGCCTCTTTTTCCCAGGTCAGGCCTAAAACGTCCTGATAATTCAGAACGCCCCGGCAGCCCGCCGTCAGTCTCATTTTAATTTCCTCAGCCGTGGCAAAGTCCACCAGCAGGCTCTCCATTACCGCTTCCGTGATCTCGTCTCCGGCAACGGTGGCCATGGTATAGGCCGTAACGGCCCCTTTGTCGCACAGGGCGATGTCGGAGGTGCCGGCACCGATATCGCAAAGGGCTAGGTTCAGCTTCCGGATATCCGCCGGAATAATGGCGTTCATGGCGGCGATGGGTTCTAAGGTCAGGCCCGCCACCTTCAGCCCGCAGCGGGACATGGTGGCATACAGGCTTTCCACCACAGTCTTAGGCAAGAAGGTGGCGATCAGGCGCACGGCGGCAGACTTCCCCCGGTGCCCCAGGATGGTGGACATCTGGTAGCCGTCCAGTTCATAATTCTTCACCCCATGGCCTACGCAGAAAAAAATCTGTTCCTGTTCATCCAATTCCGCCATCAGGCGGCCGTAAGCGTTTTGAACGGCGGCCATCTCCAGGCGGGAAATAAACTCGGCGCTGATATCCTGTCCCTGGGGGACTTCCCCTTCGCCTTCCGCTTCCACTGTTTTTAATACCCGGCCGGCGGCGGCGATATAGACCTCCTTCAGCGGCTTGCCGTATTTCTCCTCCAGCCTGCCTTTTACCTTCTCCACAATTTTCGCTGTTTCCCCGATATCCTCGATCTGACCGTCCACCACTGCCCGGCACTGGTATTCTTCCCGTTCCGTAAGCAGCACCTTAAACTTATCCTCCTGCCGGCAACCGATGATGCCGATGACGCTGCGGGTGCCGATATCCAAAGAAAAGACGGGCTCTTCCCTTTTCTCTTCTTCAATTTCCTTCAAGCTGCTTCCCCCTTTGCCAGGCCTGAAAATATTCTTCTTCCTGGATCAGATATTCTTCCAGACAAAGCCCCGATTCCTTCATTCTGGACGCCGCCTGGACTCCCACATAACGGTAATGGCGGAGATCGCCGCTTTTCCCGGTATACTCTTCCTTCCCTTCCGGATAGCGCAGAATAAAACCGTAATCCCCGGCATGGTTTTCCAGCCATTGCCGGGCCGGCAAATCCCCGGGATCCCCTTTTTCCCCGGGCGCCGCCAGCCGCACCGCCAGCCCTGTCTGGTCCTCGCCGGCCCCCGGCGGGTCCAGGTGACCGCCGGCCAGTTCCCGGCTTTCCTCTTCGCTTAAGCCCTGGGCCTGAAGGCTTTCCAGCTCTTTTTGGTACAGCTCCCGCTGCCGCTCCGGGCTCCGGTAGCCTTCCGTCAGCCGGATCTCCACTCCCTGGGCGGCAGCGTCCTCCAGCATATGGGTTAATTCCGAAGCGATGCGCTTATCCACTTTTATTCCCGCCGCCTCCTGGACCTCCACGGCAAAATCCTCAGGCAGGGGGTGCTCTTCATCGACTAAGATCAAATACCAGGGCGCCCGGTAGGCCTGGGCGCCGCCTTCCGCTTCCGGCGGGTTGTTCCCGCCTCCGGCATTTTCTTCTCCGCCCCCCGCGGGTTCCGGCGTTCCCGGCAGTTCCGGCCCTTCCTGGGAAAAAGCGGCCCCCTGGTCCCGGGGCCGCTCCGCGGCACTCTCCCCAGCGGACCTGGTCTGCAGCGAGATGGCCGAGCTGCCGAAAAAGCAAATCAAGGCAAAGAAAGCCGCCATGCCCCAGGACCGGCCAAGGGACTTTCTCCGCTGCTGCAGCCCCTGCTCCGCTTCCCTTTGCAGCCGTTCCTTTCGCTTACTCACCGGCTTCCTCCGGTTTTTGGTCCCCTTTCAGCCCGGCGGCGGTGGCAAGGATACGGCAGTAGATGGCGGATACTACCTGGTAAAGCTCCTCCGGGATATTTGCCCCCACATCCAGCATGCATAGCAGGGAAGCGGCGCTGTCGTCCCGGTAAACCGGGATGCCCCGCTGCTCGGCGATATCAATGATTTTTTCCGCCACATGGCCGTAGCCGGAGGCGATGACCACCGGCGCCAGGTCCTGTTCCGCGTTATATTTTAAGGCCACTGCCTTCTGTTCAGATTTTGACATCCACACCCACCCTTTTATATGGCAGAGATTTGAATACATCCATCAGGGAACGGGATTTTTCCAGGGTTTCCAGCCTGGTCTCCCCCAGGCGGTAAGGAGAATCGGCAAAAAGCTTCGGCAGGCCCCGCATCATCTCCCGGTAAGGTTCCTCAAAGCCCTGGGGGCAATACAGGAAAAAGTCCACGGTTTTTTCATGGGCAAAGATCTCCGCCTCGAAGCGGCCCAGGTTTTCCACATCAATGACCAAAAGAAAATGGATCCCCCTTTCCACCCCGGCGGGCATGTCCTTGCTGTCGCTGTCGGGATTGATCCAGACCTCGGCAAAGGCCCGGGTATTCTCGTACAGGGCCGGCAGGATAAAATGCAGCAGAGGCGTAAAATTACAGGGGGAGGATAAAAGGCTGTGAAGGATTTTTTCCACGCTGCCGGCGTCGGAAGCTTTCTGGGCCTGGTCGCCGGACTGCTTTTCGATAATGCGGATCAGCGCTTCCATTACCCGGGAATCAGCCCCGGGACCCCGGGGATCCGCCGTGGCCGCCGCCCCTGCCGCTGCTTCAGGGTTTTCCCCGGAATTTGAATAAGCTCCCGCAAGACCTTCCTCTCCTTCCGGCAAAGCTTCCCGGAGAGCCTGATCCCCCCATCCCGTTTGTAGCTTTTGGGTCAGCTCCTGCAATAGATTCAGATACTGCTGGAGCTCAGGTCCGGCCAGCATCTGCCGCAGCCGGTAGGCGGCTTCATGGAAGTACTCCCAGCTTTCATTGTACCGGGAAAGATTGTAAATGGTGATGGACAGCACCTTGCCCAGCTTTGGGGAAAAGAGGATGCTGCCTTCGATATCTTTCAGCAGGGCCAGGGTCTCGCTTTTCAGCTGCTGAAAGTCTTCCCCGGCCAGCGGCTGCCGGAAGCGGCGGATCAGGCTCTCCAGCCGGGCCGACAGTTCCCGGCTGGGAGCCAGGTTTTCTTTCAGGTAGCTTAAGCTGTTGGCTACGGCGTCCAAAACGTCCCCGCCGTTGAGAAAATTATTAACCGACTTCAGAAGGCCGGCAATGGCAAGCTGCATTTCCGGCTTGCCGCGGCCGCTGTCGCCGATCTGGCGCAGGAAATCGAAAAACTCTCCTTTAAACAGGGTGGAGGCCTGTTCCTGGCGCATCATCTCCGAAGCGATATCTTCCGGCTGCAAAAGCAGGGTATGGAACAGCTGCTTGATTTCCTGGGTGACCGTCTGGTTATTTGCCGGCAGGAGTTTAAAAAACTCTTCCAGCAAAAAAATGTTTTTCAGATAGCTGGCCGCCACCGCAGGGTCTTTCAGCAGGCTCAGCAAAAGCTCCGGAGCTTCTTTTCCTTCCAGATTGCCGGTGTTTTGCTTTAAAATTTCGCTTTGGTTATGGGTCTGGATCACTCTGGCGGTATCCTGGATATTAAAGGAAGCCGCCGGTTCCACGCCGGTTTTGGGCTGGACCGGCTGATTTTTATTTACCAAAGGCGTGGTAACTCTCAGGATATCCGACAAGCCGCTTCCTCCTCGCAAAACAATTCGTTATTTCTTTCGATTGGCAAAAAGAGTATAATTCTGACAAGGAGGAAGTCCTTAAGCGCGGCTTGCTGCGCCAAGCCTCCCCATATGGTAGTTATTTACCGAAATTGTATAAAATAAAGAATAAAAACCTTACATTTTGACAAAAAGATGGGATAATTATAGTGATGGATACCTTGAATACGAAAGAGAAGGTGAAGATATGAGCACTGCCGACGCAGGCATGGAAGCCTTGTTGGAGGCTTTCATCTACGAAACCAATACCATGCTGGAGCAGCTTGATGAAATCCTGCTGGAATCGGAAAAGGCCAAGAGCATCAGTGAAGAAAACATTAATAGCATCTTCCGGATCACGCACACGATCAAAGGCTCCGCCGCCATGATGAATTATGACGGTATTTCCAATCTGGCTCATTCCGTGGAGGACGTCTTTTATATCATCAGGGAAGACCCCGCCAAGCTGGATCTGGTTTTTGACGCCATCTTCGACCTGGTCTTCCAGGCCTCGGATTTCTTCAAGCAGGAAATCGCCAAGATCCAGGAAGGGAACTACGAGGCCGCCGACCCCACGGAGATGATCAGCCGTCTGGAGGAACAGGCCCGGATTATGAAGGGGGAAATCCTCAAGGCCTCCCCGGCCCGGGATGAGGCCGGCAAGGCCCCTCGGGACCAGGGAGCGGTTCCGGAGGAAGACTCCGCTAACGCCGCTAACGGGGATGCCGAGCTTTTCCGCATTCACGTGGTCTTTGAAGAGGGCTGCCAGATGGAAAACATGCGGGCCTTCATGCTGATGACGCAGCTGAAGAACTACTGCGACTACCTGGATTCCATTCCCCAGCATCCCGAGGAGGACAGCGGCCTCAGCCAGGAGATCATCAGAAACGGCTTCACCGTGATCTGCAAACCCCGGTACAGCATCGAAGAGGTCATGAAAATTGTGGAGGCCTCCTTAAATATCAAATACTATGAGCTTTTGCAGGAAGATTCGGCGCCGGCCTTGGCCGCCGGTTCCCAGGCCGGACCCCGGCAGGCCGCCGCGGCGGTCAAGGCGGACTCCGCCGGCGCCGGGGCCGCGGTAAATTCCCCTATTAAAAGCGGGACCAAGCAAAGCCTGATCAGCGTAAACCAGTCCAAGCTGGACCATTTGATGGATCTGGTAGGGGAAATCGTCACCGCGGAATCCATGGTGGTCCGCAATCCGGATTTAAAAGGCCTGCGGCTGGATAACTTCACCAAATCCATCCGGGAGCTGCGCAAGCTCACCGACGAGCTGCAGGACATCGTCATGTCCATCCGTCTGGTCCCCTTGCAAAGCACCTTCCAAAAGATGAACCGCATCGTCCGGGATATGTCCAAGAAGCTGGATAAGAAAGTGGAGCTGTATACCGAAGGCGGCGATACCGAGGTAGATAAAACCATCAACGACGCCATCGGCGATCCGTTTATGCACATGATCCGAAACGCCGTGGACCACGCCATCGAAACGCCGGCGGAGCGAATCGCCTTAGGCAAGCCGGAGACGGGGCGGGTCACCCTTTCGGCCCGCAGCGCAGGGAGCGATATCCTCATCGACATCGCCGACGACGGACGTGGTTTGGACCCGGAAAAGCTTTTGGCAAAAGCCAAGAAAAACGGTCTTTTGAACAAACCGGAAAGCGAATACACGGATAAAGAGGCCTTCCAGCTGATCATGCTGCCGGGCTTTTCCACCAACTCGGAAGTCACCGAGTTTTCCGGCCGGGGCGTGGGGATGGACGTAGTGCGAAAAAATGTGGAAAAGGTTGGGGGCACCATCTCGATTTCCAGCGTAAAAAGCCAGGGAACCACCTTTACCATCAAGATCCCGCTGACCTTAGCCATCATGGACGGCATGAATATCTCGGTGGGGGACACCATCTTTACCCTGCCCATCACCTCCATCAACCAGTCCTTCAAGCTCAGCGATTCCAAGCAGATCCTGCATAACACCAACGGACAGGAAATGATCATGCTGCGGGGCGAATGCCTGCCGGTGTTCCGGCTCCATGAAACCTTCGGCATCAATACCAAACGCACGGAAATCTGCGACGGCATCATGATCCAGGTGGAAAGCAGCAGCGGCAGCGCCTGCATCTTCGCCGACGAGCTTTTGGGCGAATATCAGGTGGTGGTCAAGCCTTTCCCCTCCTTCTTCAATAAATACAACCTGAAGGGCGCCGGTCTTTCCGGCTGCAGTATTATGGGCGACGGCAGCATCAGCCTGATCCTGGACGTAAATAACCTGCTGAACAATCAGTAAAGGGGGATTATTCCATGAATGAAAATACCGCCATCAGCGCCGACGCCATCGACGAGCTGAAGGGACGCTTTTTGTTATTTTACCTTGACGACACGCTCTACGGGGTGGAACTCCGGCTGGTGCTGGAAATTATCAATATCCAGCATATTACCCACCTGCCGGGGGTACCGGATCACATTAAAGGCATTGTAAATCTTCGGGGCAAGATCGTGCCGGTCATCGAGGTGCGCCGGAAATTCAATATGCCGGATAAGGACTATACCGATAAGACCTGCATCATCGTTTTGGAAATCCAGGGCATGCAGATCGGCCTCATCGTGGACCAGGTTTCGGAAGTGGTGACGGTGGAGCCCAAACAGATCGCCTCTCCCCCCAGCATGGGCGACGCCACCAACCGTTACCTTTCTTCCGTTTCGGAAATCGGCAGCCGGTACATCCTGAATATTGACTTTGATAAGTTCTTCCAAAAAGATCTGGAGATGTTCTGAAGATGAACCAAAACCAAATATAAAGATAAGGGAGCCTGCAGACTTATGGGTATGGAACAGCCCACACAGATTCCGCTGATCCAAATCAGCGATAAAGAATTTCACGAGCTGATCGCCTTTGTTTATAAAAAATACGGTATCGACCTGACGAAAAAACGGCAATTGATCCAAGGCCGTCTCTCCAACACCCTTAAATCCAAGGGCCTGACAAATTTCAGCCAGTATATGGAGCTTTTATTCAATGATAAAAGCGGTGAGGAAATCCATCATTTCCTGAACAAGATCACGACCAATCATTCTTACTTTGCCCGGGAAAACGACCATTTTAATTTCCTGATGAACACCGCCTTGCCTTACCTGGAAAAAGAAAGGCACCGGGACCTGCGCATCTGGAGCGCCGGCTGCTCCGCCGGCCAGGAGCCATATAACATCGCCATGGCCATCGACCAGTACTTCGGCCCGAGAAAGGCTGCCTGGGATACCACCATCCTGGCCACGGACATCTCCACCAACGTCCTGGCCAAGGCTAAGCAGGGGATCTACCCGGCGGAAAACCTGAAGGGCCTGCCGCCCCACTGGCTCACCCGGTATTTCCGGAAGCTTTCCGAGGACGAATACCAGGTGTCGGATAAAATCCGCCGGGAAGTGGTCTACCGGATTTTTAACCTGATGGATCCCTTTGTGCAGAAGAAGCCTTTCGACATCATCTTCTGCCGTAACGTCATGATTTATTTTGACGCCCAGACCACAAACCAACTGGTGGAAAAATTTTATCAGGCCACGGCGCCGGGAGGCTATTTATTTATCGGCCATTCTGAATCCATTAATAAGGACCGCACTCAGTACCGGTATCTTTGCCCTGCCGTATACCAAAAACCTGTAGGGGGAGGGCGATCCTAAACCATGCCGATTCGCGTACTTGTAGTGGACGATTCCGTCCTGTTTCGCACGAAGCTGCAGCTCAGCCTTACGGAAGACAGGGATATTCAGGTAGTGGGCAGCGCCGTGGACGCTCTGGACGCCATGCGGCGCATCGAGGAGCTGAAGCCGGATGTCCTGACCCTTGATGTGGAAATGCCGAAAATGAGCGGCATCGAATTTTTAAAGCAGGTCCTGCCTAAATACTGCCTGCCGGTGGTGGTGGTCAGTTCCCTGCCCATCAACGCTTTGGACGCCCTGGACGCCGGAGCGGTGGACTTTGTCCGCAAGCCGGTGGCCGGCGTTCCGGATTCGCTGAATAGTTTTCTGGAAGAACTGAAGTCCAAGATTAAGGTGGCTTCCCGGGCTAAGGTAAAAAATTGCCTGTGTTCCCAAAGCTGCCCCGGGACTTCCCTGGTTTCCCGCCTGGGAGCCGCCTCGGTCCGGGCAAACAAAGACGCCGTCATCGCCATCGGCGCCTCCACCGGCGGCACCGAAGCCATTATCCGGGTGGTAAAGGATCTTCCCCCCTCCAGCCCCGGCATCGTCATCGTCCAGCACATGCCGGCCAACTTCACCAATCTTTACGCCCAGCGGCTGGATAAGCTCTGCCGGATGAGCGCCAAGGAAGCTCAGGATTTCGACCGGGTGGAGGAGGGCCGGATCATTGTGGCCGCCGGCGATTATCATCTGACCCTGAAAAAGGACGCCAGGGGTTACTTTATCCGCAGCCAAAAAGGAGAAAAGGTCAGCGGCCACTGCCCTTCCGTGGACGTGCTCTTTGATTCCGTAGCCGATACCGCCGGTGCCGCGGCCATCGGCGTCATCCTTACCGGCATGGGGGCCGACGGCGCCCGGGGCATCACCCGGCTGCGCCAAAAGGGCGCCTATACCATCGGCCAGGACAAAGACAGCTGCGTGGTATACGGCATGCCGATGGAAGCCTATAAAATGGGAGGCATCGTCCGTCAGCTGCCTCTGGATAAAATCGGCGACGAGCTGATTTACCACCTGAACCGCAGCGCCAAAAAATAAGGAGCAGCGTACACCTGGGCCATGTTTACCGGGATTTTGCCATGTTTTTTGGGCAGATCCCGGTAATTTTTTTCGCTGTCCACCCAATAAACACATTAACTTGTCTTTGACTGCCAGATAAGGATACTTCATCCCTATCTTTGACCAGGTCCGCCATTTAGCCTCCTAAACAAAGGAAAAAAAGAAATCTACCGGCACTTTACCGGGATTTCGTTTAAAAACATGGCAAAATCCCGGTAAACATAACTCATCATCCTTGATGAGCCGCTAACCTCCGGCTAAACAAAACGGAAAAGGCAAACAGCATCATTTGCCGTCTGCCTTTTTCAGAATCTAAGATAGAGTTTAATCAGTACATCCATTCCCCCCGGTTGGCGGATTTGATGCGCATGCTGCCGTCGGCGGAATGAAAAAATTGGGTACGGCCATAATTTTTGCCGGTATCCTCAGCCACAATAGGGATATTCAGCCTGGCCAACTCGGCTTTTACCGCCTGGATGTTTCTCTGTCCGATATTGGCCAAAGAGGAGTTGTTTATCCCGGCGAACATCTGGGCGCCGCCGGCGATCTTGGCCTTCATCCGTCCCTGCCGGGCTCCCAGCTGTTCCATTTGGCGGACTAAGATGCCGATGGCCGTATCCGCAAATTTATGAGGCTGGGCGCCGGCAGGAAAGCCCTGGCTGGAAGGCAGCATGACATGGGAAAGCCCGGCCACCTTCATGACGGGGTCGTACAGACAGATTCCAACGCAGGAGCCCAAAGCATAGGTTACCAGAATGTCGCCGTTATTGGCCACATTCAGATCTGAAATGCCTACCGTAATTGTCCGGTTCATACATCCAACCCCAAGCTCGTCATAATTTTCTGGAGGGAGTCCACCTCCGGGATCAGCAGAATATGGCTGGCCGCACGTTTTTCCGCGTGACCGAACTCATCTTCGATGTAAATGATCTTGTCGCTGATATTGGCGTAGTAAATCGCCGGAACGCTTAAAATGGCTCCCGCCATATCCACACAAAGCTCGGGTACGGAAATGGTGATTTCCAGGCCGGTCAGAGAGGCGATGGCATTCACATAAGAAGCCGCCATGATATTGCCGATTTCCTGGATCACCGACTGGCCCATTTCATCCAAGGGGCTGGTTTCGTCGAACTCAGCTCCGATGAGGGTATTCAAAGCCAGATGAGCAAAGTCCTTGTGCAGAAGAAACATGATCATGCCGGTGACCTGGCCCTGCAAAGATAATAACAGGCCGATCAGCAACTGCTCCGGCCCCCCCAGGTTTTCCACCACCTCTTGGTAGTCCAGGATCCGCACTACCGGCACGGCGATATCCACCTGGCGGTTCAGCATCAGAGAAATGGAGGATGCGGCGTTGCCGGAGCCGATATTGCCGATTTCCCGCAGGGCGTCCAGCTGCATATCGTTTAAGTCACCATAATTTTTCAGCGCCATGATTTTTCCTACCTTCTTAAGTTATTTATCACCTGCTCGTTTTCATCCGCGGTCTGAACCACCCGGGCGCTGAGCTGGTAGGCCCTTTGGGCGGCGATCAGGTTTGCCATCTCGTCGGTCAGATTGGTGCCGGAGCCTTCCAGGCAGCCGGAACGGATGGTGTATTCCTTGGCCTTCAGCCGCACCGCCTCCCCGGACTCCGGGGTAGGGGCGTAACGGTTGCCGGAGGCCGGTTCCAGGCGGCCGGGATTGTCGAAACGGAAAACTCCCACTTTATCGGTGGCCTCGCTTAAATCAAACTGGCCGGTGGAGCTGTCCACCTTCAGCCTTATTTTGTTTTTGCGGCTGTCCAGGACAAAAGCGCCGTCGGCAGCCACCAGATAGCCGTAGTTTCCCTTGCGGCTGATGCTGAAATTCCCGTCCCGGGTGTACTGCACCTGGTCATTGTTATTTACCGCGAAAAGCCCTTCTCCCATAATGGCAAAATCCAGTTCCCCGCCGGTCTCCCGGATCAGACCCTGGCCAAAGTCGATCCCGGCGGATACCGCCTTTACCCCGCTGCCATTTAAAGGGTTGCCGGGGGCATTGGCGTACATCTCCCTGTATAACAGGCTGTCGAAGGAGACCCCCTGTTTTTTATAGCCGTCGGTATTGATATTGGCTAAATTGTTGCCGATGGTGTCCATGGCGTTTTGTTGGGCCGTCAGCCCGCTGGCGCCAGAGTAAAAGGCTGTTTTCATCTTTTATCCTCTCCTTTTTCAGAGGGCGGCGATCTGGGACGCCGCCTTGCGGTTCATCTCATCGGCGATCTGCAAAGCCGAGCTGCAGGCCTGAAAAGCTCGCTGAGCCTCCATCAGGTAGGTCAGCTCCTGATTTACATCCACATTGGACAGCTCCAGGCTCTGGGGAACCAGGGAATAACCGCCGGCCAGCTGGGCTCTTACTCCTTCGGGGAACTGAAACATCCCGTTGTCCAGCTTCAGCAGCTGAACGTTTTCCGGAGGCTCGGTGATCCGGATGCCGTCGGTGCGCCGGGCCCGTTCATTATAGATCTCGCCCACAGAGCCGATGGTAAACTCCTCGCCCCCCAATTGGATGGGGCCGTCGTCCCCCAGGACCCGGCCTACCCCTGGCAGCGCCAGATAGCCTTCCTCATCCAGATCAAAACCGCCGTTTCTGGTAAGATAGACCTGGCCGTTCTCGCCCTGGATATTGAAAAAACCCGGGCCGTTGATGGCCAGATCCAAAGCCCGGCCGGTGGACTTGATGCTGCCGGTATGGTAGAGGGTGACCACATCATCCACCACCGCCGCGGTACTGGTCCTGCCCTGCCCCAGGGCCTGCTTGCCATAAGCTTCCTGACGGGTCAGGAGCTCCTGCTGAAAAGGGGAAATGATCAGCCGGTCCGCCCGGTAGCCCGCCGTCTGGTTATTCACCAGGTTGTTTCCCACAACGTCGATTTCCTTTTGCCGGGTCAAGAGCCCCGACGCGATGGTGTAAAAACCGGAAAACATAAGTGACCGCCTCCTTGGTCTTATTTGTCCCTGAACTCCTCCAATGTTTTGCGCAGCCGGTCCAGGGCGCTCATCCGGATCTGGGAGATCCTTTGCTGGGACAGGTTCAGCACCTGGCCGATCTCCCGGAGATTTAAGTTTTCATAGTAATAGAGGGTAATGATCTGCTTTTGCTTGGGGGGCAGAGAGTCGATGGCTCCGGCCAGGGCCAGGCGCAGTTCCTCTTCCAGAAGGCCCCTGTCCACCTCCGGCTCCGTGGGCTGGGCCGGCTTTCTCCGGACGCCCTCCAGGGTCTGCTCCATCAGCTCTTCAAAGGACAGGGCGTCTACGGCGGAGATTTCCATAATATACTGGGCCAGTTTTTTTTCGCTGATCCCCAAAGCTTCGGCCAATTCGGCGTCGCTGGGCTCCCGCATCAGCTTTTGTTCCAGCTTTTTTTGGACCTGGCTGATCCTCTTCCTGGCTTCCCATACCCGGTTGGGCAGCCAGTTTTGCTTGCGCAGATATTTGAGGATGGAACCGCGGATCCCCATGTAGCTGTAGGTATCGAAGCTGGCGCCCCGCTCCGGGTCATAACGCTCGATACAATCGATAAGGGCCAGAATCCCCTGGTTAAAAAAATCGTCGAAGGGGACGTTAGACAGCAAAATGGAACGCATACTGTAGATCGCTACATTTACATGCTGCAGGTAGTGCATCACCAGCTGGTTGCGCAGTTCGATATCTCCGCTGGCCTTATACCGGCGCATCAGAGCCTCCGGGTCCTCCACCCGGACCTCCCGGATGACCTGTCTGCCGTATGCCATTTCTTCCGCCTCCTTTCGCCCTCCCGGATTTCATTCCGCCCCGGGGCCGTCAGCTTTGGTTAAAAGGTGATATTGCCCAGGGACTGGATCTGCACGCTGGCGTCGATATCGTTAAACGACAGCACCGTGATATTCGGATAAAACTGGTCCAAAAGCTTCTTATAGTAGACCCGTACAACCGGCGAGGTCAAAACAATGGGTTCCTGCACCAGCTTTTTCATCTGGTTTACCTTCTCGGTGGTATTGGTGATGATCTTTTGGATCACCTCCGGCTCCAAAGCCAGGTAAGCGCCGCCGTCGATCTTTTTCACACTGTTGATGATGGCGTTTTCCACGTCGCTGCCCAGGCTCAGCACCTTCATCTGGCCGGCTTCGGAAAAGCGCCGGGTAATGGTCCGTTTCAGGGCCTGGCGGACATATTCCGTCAGCATATCGGTATCCTTCACCGTGGGAGCGTAATCGGAAAGGGTCTCCAGGATCGTCTCCATATCCAGGATGGGGATGCCCTCCCGCAGCAGGTTCCTCAGCACCTTCTGCAGCTCGCTTAAAGGGACTTGCCCGGGCACCGTGTCTTCCACAATGATCTGGCTGTTTTTCTTGAGGTTTTCCAGCATCTTTTTTACTTCCTGGCGGGTCAGAAGCTCGTAGGCATGGGCCCGGATCAGCTCCGACAAATGGGTGATGATGACGGAGGTGGGGTCGATCAGCGTATAGCCGGCCATTTCCGCTTTGATTTTTTTGTCCTGGCCGACCCACTTGGCCGGCATACCGAAAGCCGGTTCCACGGTCTCAATGCCGTCCACTTCCTCGCTTTCCGGCAGATCCGCCGGCGCCAGGCCCAGATAGTGGTCGATCAAGACCTCGCCGACGGCCACCGATTCACCCCGCAGCTTTACCTCGTATTGATTGGGGTTCAGCTGACCGCTGTCTTTTAAGCGCACCGCCGGGATAACCATCCCCATCTCATCGGCAAACTGCTTGCGCAGCATCACGATGCGGTCCAGGAAATTGCCGCCGCTGCTTTGGTCCACTAAGGGCAGAAGGCTGTAGCCTACTTCGATGCCGATGGGGTCCACGTTTAAGAGATTATAAACATTGTCCAGGTTTTTGTAGAAGCTGACCTCGCTGGTGACTTCCTCGGTCACCGGCAGGCCTTCCCCGGCCAAAGCCAGGGTCTCCCGGCCCTTGCGTAAAATCATCACGCCTAAAATCAATAATATGCCGGACATCAGGCTGACCTGCGCCACGGGAAAACCGATCAGGCACAGAAAGGGCATAGCCACGCCGGCGATGATCAGCACCCTGGGCTGGGAGGAAAACTGCCGGATCACCTCGCTATTCAGATTCGCCTCGGAAGCCGACCGGGTAACGATCATGCCGGTAGCCACCGAGATCAGAAGGGCCGGTATCTGACTCATCAGACCGTCGCCTACCGTAGAGGTGCTGTAGGTGCTGATGATCGTGGCGAAATCCCCTTCCCCTCCCAGAAAGCCCACCAGGATGCCGCCGATAAGGTTGATAATGGTAATGACGATGGAAATGATGGCGTCCCCTTTGACAAACTTGGAAGCGCCGTCCATGGAACCGAAGAAATCAGCTTCCCGCTGGATCTTTATGCGGCGCTCCCGGGCCTGAGTTTCGTCGATGAGGCCGGAGCTCAGATCGGCGTCAATGGCCATCTGCTTACCGGGCATGGCGTCCAGGGTAAAACGGGCGGAAACCTCCGCCACCCGCTCGGCGCCTTTGGTGATGACGATAAACTGCACCAGTACGATAATCAAAAAGATGACCAGACCCACCAAAACATTGCCCTGGATGACGAATTCGCCGAAGGTTTTAATGACCTCGCCGGCATAGCCGCCCTTGGTCAGGATGGAGCGGGTGGAAGAAACATTCAGGCCCAGGCGCAGCAAGGTGGTGATCAGCAGCAGCGAGGGGAAAATCGAAAACTCCAGGGGCTCCTTAATATACATGGTGGTCAGAAGAATCACCAGGGAAAGGGCCAGGTTCAGAATAAACATGAAGTCCAGGACGCCCGTTCCCAGCGGCACGATCAGGAGGGCCACGATGATCAGTACGAAAACCGCCACGCTGTTATTCAGAAACTTCAGGTTCATCCTAGTTCAAATCCTTTTTTCTCAGGCTGTAGACGAAGGCCAGAACCTGCGCGATAGCCTGGTAGTAGTTTTCCGGGACCTCCCGGTCCAGCTCCACATTTTCATAGAGAGCCCGGGCCAGGGGCCTGTCCTCAGTGACGTAGACACCGTTTTCTTCGGCTACTTTAACGATCCGGAGAGCTAGGGCGTCCACTCCCTTTGCCACCACCACGGGAGCCCGGTGCTTATGCTGATCGTACAAGATGGCTACCGCGTAGTGGGTGGGATTCCGGATAACCACATCGGCCGAGGGGACATTCTGCATCATCCGGCGGCGGGCCCGCTGCTGCTGCATGGAACGGATCTTGCCTTTGACCTGGGGATCGCCTTCCGTCTGTTTATATTCGTCCTTGATCTCCTGTTTGGTCATCCGCAGGTTCTTTTCATACTCCCACCATTGGTAGAAATAATCGGCGGCGGCTAAAAAGGCGAAGATCAGGCCGGCTTTCAGCACGATGCTCATGAGGATCTCCCCGGTGCGGATCATAGCCTGCAGAGGCGGCATATCCATCAGCCTCGGCAGGGTCAAAACTTCCGTCTTCATTACCGAGTAGATCAGATAGAGCAAAACGGTGATCTTGATTAAGGACTTCAGCAGTTCCACTACGCTGCGCAGGGAAAACATCCGCCTGAACCCGTTTAAGGGGTTGATGCGTTCTCCTTTGAATTCAAAACTTTTGGCGGAAAACAGCATTTTGGTCTGGGCCATGGTAACAACAACGGCGGTGAGGCCGCAGATCAGCAATAAAGGCAGGGCGGTCCGGCCAAACATAAAACAGCCGTCCAGAAAAAATCTCGCCGCGTCTTTTTCCGTCACCGACGTCTGGCTGGAACCAAGGAGGAAATACCTGGTCATCATTTCCTGCAAAGCCGCCAGGCTGTCCGGCAGCAGAAGACGCAGGGCAAGAAAGGCCGCCAGCAGGCAGGAAATGGTGACCACTTCACGGCTGGTAAAAACATTGCCCTTTTTCCGTTCATCCTGTTTTCGCTTTGGGGTCGCTTTTTCGGTTTTTTCGCCTGCCATGGCCGTCATCCCCCCTTTTCAGGCGTTATGGGATCGGCTTTCAGCCGGCTGCCAGAAAGAGGTTTTGGATACTTACAAACAAAGTGTTCATGTAATTCTCCAGAAAATTTGCCGTAGGTACGGCAAACAGGAAAAGCAGAAAGATCCCTAAAATGATCTTGAACTGAAAATGTATGGAAAACACATTGATCTGTGGAATCAGCTTCATCAAAACGCCCATGGACATTTCCAGCACAAAGGAGGCGGCCAGAAAAGGCAGGGCCAGGCGCATCACCAGGGAGAAGGCCGAGACAAAAAGGGTGGTCATAAACCGGGCCAGGTTCGTCCCTATCCGGACCGCCCCTATGCCTACCAGGTCGTAAGAGGAGGCGATGAGCCGGATCAGCAGCAGATGGCTGTTGGTGGCAAAC
The DNA here is from genome assembly GCA_034927285.1 of Peptococcaceae bacterium. GTDB lineage: Bacteria > Bacillota > Peptococcia > DRI-13 > UBA5745 > JAYFQF01. Next base: position 19,778 of record JAYFQF010000034.1, on the reverse strand, counting down.
AGGTACAGGATGAAAATCAGCTGAAATAAATTGCCGGACAAAGACATCTGGATACTGGTTCCCGGATCGAAGGCCTTGGCCATGGAAAGGCCGAAGCCTGTGTCGATGACGTCGCCGGCCAGAAAGATCAGATAGTAGAAATACTGGAAAACCACGCCGGCGCAAAGGCCCAGGGTCAGTTCTTTACCCATGGCCAGGATCAGGGCTCCGCCGGTCAGATCCCCGGCCGGCGCATCCAGAAGACCCGGGGCCAAAAGCAGGGTCAGTCCAAGGCATAAAGCCGCTCTGATCTGACTTGGGACATTCCGCCGGGACAAAAGGGGGTTAAAAAGGATCATCCCCGCCACCCGGAAAAATACCAGGATATAAATATTGAGGCTGTCCAGAACAAAGGTCAGGTTCATGGCCTTACAGCCCCGCCATGATGTTCATCAGATAGTGAAAGAACTGCGTCAGGTTGGTCAGCATCCAGGAACCGGCTACGATCAGGATGAAGGCGATGGCAAGGATCTTCGGCACAAAAGTCAGGGTTTGCTCGTTGATCTGGGTAGCCGCCTGAAAGATGGCGATCAAAAGACCGATGACGATACTGACCAAAAGCAGCGGCCCCGCCAGCTTTAAAATCAACCATATGGTTTCGCGAAAGACCAAAAGCACATCCGACTGGCCCATCTCTTCTCCTTTCCGCCGCCTGGGGCGGCGACCCTCTTTTATCCCCGGCCGCTTCCCTAATAAAAACTTTTTACCAGCATCTCCATGATCAGGCTCCAACCGTCCACCACCACAAAAAGCATCAGCTTAAAGGGCATGGAGATCATGGAAGGCGGCAGCATAACCATTCCCATGGACATCAGGGTGCTGGAGACGATCATATCGATGACCAAAAAGGGCAAAAACAGCAGGAAGCCAATGGTAAACGCCCGCTTCAGCTCACTGGTGATAAAGGAGGGAACGATTACTTCAAGGCCCAGCCCCAAAAGCTTTTCCGGGTCCACCTGCTGGATCTCCTCGGTATTCCCCTTTAAGGACAAAAACAGATTCAGGTCGTCGGCCTTCGTCTGCTTCAGCATAAATTCCTTCAACGGGACCTGGAGGTTTTCCAGAGTCTCATCCCACTCTAGCTCTCCCGCTATATAAGGTTGGACAGCGTTTTGGTTCATATCGGCCAGCACAGGCTGCATGATAAAGAGGCTTAAAAACAGGGCCAGGCCGATCAGCACCTGGTTTGGCGGCGTCTGCTGCAGGCCCATGGCGTTTCGCAAAAAAGAAAAAACAATAACGATCCGGGTGAAGCTGGTCATCATCACCAAAAGGGAAGGCGCTACCGCCAGGAGAGCGAACAAAAACAGCATCTGGAGGGTTCCCAGGCCCCCGTCTTCCCCTGCGGTATCAAATTCGATATTTACCGAGGCGGCCATAAGAGGCCTGGCCCACAGCAAGGTGATCAGAAGCACCGACAAAAGGATCAGGACGGTGGCCAGGATTTTGCGGCGCCGGTCCGGGTTTGCCTGCCGGCAGGCCCCAGTCCCACTCTGACTCATGATTTTTTCCCTCCCCCGGCTTTTCCGCTTCGCGTTTTCCAGGCCTCCCTCATGACGGAAAGGAAGTCCCCGGGACCTTGTTCCGCCGCTTCAAGAGACGGCAGCTGCTCCGGGTCCAGTTCACAGATTTTTTCCACATGCTGGGGCGTGGCTCCCAGCAAAAAGAGCCTGCCTGCCGTTTTGACCAGCAAAAGCGACTGATCCCTGCCCAGTGACGCCCGGTCCAGGATCCGGATGGCCTTTTCTCCCTGAGCTCCGGGCCGGTATCTTCTGCCGATCAGGCGGGAGGCAAAATAGGCCCCCGCAAATACCGCCAGCATCAGCACCAGTGTGCCTACCATGGAAAGGACCTCAAGCCAGTTTTCCATGTCCCCACCCCCTCCGCTTCCCGGTCATGCGCCGGATTATAATGGGAGCACCTTGTTAACGGTGGCGGTGATCCGGTCCTGTTTAAACGGCTTGACGATGAAGTCCAGGGCTCCCAGCTTAATGGCTTCCATAACCATGGATTCCTGGCCCAGGGCCGAGCACATCACAACTTTGGCGGCAGGGTCCATAGCCATGATCTGGCGCAGTGCCTCGATGCCGTTTAAATTAGGCATGGTGATGTCCATAATGACCAGATCCGGCCGGTTTTCCTGATAGGCCTCCACAGCCTTCTGGCCATCTTCAGCCTCGATGAACGTATCGTATCCGGCCTTGCTCAGATGGGTTTTCACCATCATCCTCATAAATCCTGCGTCATCCACGACTAAAATCTTATACATTCAATGCTCCTCCTAATTTAGATGTTTCTGAACCGATTAATTGGCCCCCAGGGAATCGATCAGTTCTTTGGTCCCTACGATCTCCGTCACCCGAATACCGAAATTATCGCCTACCACGATTACGTCGCCGTAGGCCAGGAGCTGACCGTTGACCATGATCTCCGCGGGAGCGCCGGTCTGTTTGTCCAGCTCCACCACCGTGTCCTGTCCAAATTCCAGGATATCCTTGATTTTTCTCCTGGCCCGTCCGATGACGATGGATACTTCCAAAGGCACCCCCATCAAAAGGCCCATATTGCCTTCATTGGGCAGTTGTCCCATCATCTCCTTCCGGGAAAAATCCGGGAATTTGGCCTTTTTAAGGGTCACCTGAGACTGGGACTGTCCGCCGCCGGGCCACATGGACTGGGGCGGAGCGGCATAGCCGTAAGGGCCGGGGCCATAGCCCATGGGCGCCTGCATATAGGGCCCATAATACTGGGGCGGCGGTGACTGTGACGGCGGCTGCGGCTGCGCAGGCTGGCCGCCTTGGACAGGCGGATAAGCCGGCTCCTGACCGTAGGGCATCATAGGAGGCTGCGGGGAAAATTGGCCGGCGGCAGGCTCGCCTTGGGGGTTAAATCCCGCAGGCTGCTGCATCATGGCCTGGCCCTGGGGCGCAAAGCCCGGGGCCTGAGGCGTAAGGCCCGGGGCCTGAGACGTAAAGCCCGGTGTCTGAGGCGTGAGATCCGGCGTCCGGGCCGTAATATCCGGCCCCTGCTGGGAAAAGGACGGCATCTGGGGCGCAGGCTGGGGCTTTGGTCCGCCGGCCGCCGGCTGAGGATTTGTCTGAGGCGGCACCGGCGAACCGGACTGAGCAAAGGCCTGGCCCGGCGCCTGGGGCTGAGCAGCCGTCTCCGGCTGCGGCTTTGGCGCCTGGACGGCTTCCTGGACAGGAGTCGCCGGCTGGACCCCGGCTGCTGCCGCTGCCGGGTTGACGGCAGCCGGCGCGGCTCCGGCCGGGAACTGCGCCGCTACCGGTTCCTGCGGCGGCGCCGGCTCCTGGGGAGCCTCGGGTTTGTCTTCCACTCCATTCATCACATAACTGACGATTTTGCTGGTCATGTCCACGGGCATGAAGCTGATGAAATTTGTATCCATCACGTCCTTGATCATCATCTTAAACGAGATGGAAACGACGCTTTCCTCTCCGGAAATCTCGCTGAAGACGGCGTGGACCTCTTCGCTGTTGTCGGTCAGAATGGCCTCCGGCGTGGAAATGTTGATGGGCGCGTTCAAAACCTCCGACAAGGCCGTAGCCGAAGAGCCCATCATCTGGTTCATCACCTCGCAGGCGGCGCTCATGCTCATTTCATCGAATTCAAAATCGTCGCTTTCCTGGCCGATCTCATTGCCCATCAAAAGATTCAGGATGACCTGCATATCGTGGCGGCGGAGCATGATGACGCTGGTGCCCTCGATGCCTTCGACATATTTGATTTTTACAATGATGGCCGGTTCATAAGCCGAGCTGTCCACATCCCTGATTTTTTCCAATTCCAGATGAGGTGTGGTGATCGTAACCTGCTTTTCCAGCATGGAGGATACTGCGGTAGCCGCGGCTCCCATACTGATATTCATGATTTCGCCGATAACGTCCAGATCGCTGTCGGTCAGTATTACCTGCTCCTTGTTCAATCTTCATCCCCCAATTCATTTCTCGATGGAGCCCACTATTTTCAGCGCCTTTTTCTTATCCAGTTCGCCCAGGCGCGCCGTATACCAGGGCAAACCTTCCACATTGACCAAAATGTTTTCTTCGATTCTTTTATTTAACGCGATCACATCGTGCACCTGAAGCTGGACAATGTCCCCCAGGCTCATCTGGCAGTCGTCCAGGATCGCCTCCGGCTCCAGATCCGAATGCTTCAGATAGTCCATCACCACATCCCGCTTGACCTTTTCCTTTTCCGGGTCCTGCTGCTTGACGGAGCGGGAATATTTGAGACTGAAGCTGTTAATGACTTCTTCTAAATTTTCTGCCGGCATGCACAGGTTGGCGGTGCCCACAAAGCTTTCTTCTTTTATCTCCAGGGTAACGATGACCACGATATCCTGGGGGGAAAAGGCCTGCAAAAGCCGGCCGTTGGTTTCGATACTGCGTAAGGCCGTGCCCACCGGGAAATAGTTGGCCCAGGCTTCCCTGAGGTATTTTGCTATATTTTCAAATACGCTCTTCAGCACCGCCAGCTCAATTTCCGAATAGTCCCGGTCCGGCGCGTAAACTTCCCCCGTTCCCCCCATCAGCCGGTCCACCACCAGATAGCCGAAAGAGGTGGAGAGGTCCAGCATCAGGGTCGTCTCGTCGTATTGGGCGGATTCCGGCTTAAAACTCAGCATTCCCACCAGGGCCTTATCCGGCAGGGCGTTATTAAACTCGTAATATCGCTGCTCCTCGATCTGCACCACGTTGATTTCGCAGACGCTGCGCAGGATGCTGGTAAAGTAGGAGGAAATCACTCTGGAAAAATTTTCGTACAGGTTGCTGAGGGAATTCAACTGATCCTTCGTAAACTTCTTCGGCGAGGAAAAGTCGTATTCCTTTTCTTTGGATTTGACCTGACCGGCTTCTTTGTCATCCATGTCGCCGGATTTCATGCGTTTTAAGAGTTCGTCGATCTGATTCTGCGACAGCGCCTCAGCCATTGTCTATGTTCATCCTCCTTCCCCCGGGGAATTTACTCCTCATTAGGGGATACCTCTGTTTCGATCTCCGACGGCGTATTTTCCGCCTGATCGTTATTCTGGCCCGTCGCCTGGTGGTTTTCCGGTCCTTCGGTGTCCTGGGAGGCTTCTCCTTCCCCCGGGCCTTCCGGCGGTTGATCCTCGTTTTGAGCCTCAGGCGGCAGCAAAAGATCCATGGCGCCCCCGGACTTGGGGTACAGTTGGCTGTTATAGAGGCTGTCCGTGCTGTTATAAATATCCAGGTTAAGTTCGCTGTCCAGCCCTACAATGATGAGTTCCACCCGGCGGTTCAGCTTTCGGCCCTCCTCGGTGGAGTTATCCCCTACCGGGTAATTATCGCCGTAGCCCATGGCGATCAGCTTATCCGGCCGTAAGCCCTTTTCCCGCTCAAAATACATGGCCACCACCGCAGCCCGCTCTCCGGACAGCATCCAGGACTGAATACCCGAGTCTCCTTCCCGGATATCCGCCGTATGGCCGCAGATATTAATGGTCCGGATACTGTCTTCGTATTGCTTGATGGCTTCGCCCACAAAGGAAAGGGTATCATAGCTGGTACTTCGCAGCACATAGCGGTTGGGCTCAAAAAACAGGCTACTGCTGAACCGGATATAAATCACGCCGTCGCCCTTGGAAAGGGTGATCTGGTCGCCCTGGTTGTTTTCTTCCACATAGGTTTTCAGATTCTGAAAAAGGGCGTCGATGGCTTCTTCAACGACAATATCACCATTTTCATATTCTCCGGAAGCGTCGATGATCTCCTCGATCACTTCCGGCGGCAAATTGGAGAATGATCGGATAAAAGCGTTGAATTTTTCATTGTTTACCGTGGACATGCTTATTAAAACGGCAAAAAAGGTCAGCAAAAGGGTAACCATGTCCGCGTAAGTATTCAGCCAGCTGTCGCCTCCGCCTTCCTCGCCGCTTCTTCTTCTTGCCATTTTCTCACCGCCCTTATGTCATGAATTTCCGTTCTTAACGCCGGGGACCGTTTTTCCCTTTTGCCGTCCTTGCGCCGCCAGGGGAAAAGGATGACGATTCGCTTGTGCCTATATCGTAAGCCGGCCGGGGCCGGTTATTTTCCCTTGTTCTTTTTTTCTCTGGGAGCCTTGGCCTTTCTGCCTTTGTCCTCGCCGCTTTCGGCGCTGACGCCAAACTGCTTTTGCTGGTAGCTGGGCAGAATGTGGATCAGCCTGTCTTCGATCAGTTTGGGGTTTTCTCCGGCCTGGATAGCCTGGACCCCTTCGCAGATGATCCTCATGCACAAATATTCCTCTTCATGGCGTACCCTGAGCTTATTGGAAATCGGGGCAAAGATCATGTTTGCCAAAAGGGAGCCGTAAAAGGTGGTAACCAGGGCCACCGCCATATTGGGGCCCACAGATTCCACATCCTGTAGACTTTTCAGCATGTTGATCAGACCGATCAAGGTGCCGATCATGCCGAAAGCAGGGCCTAAAGACGCTCCTTTGTCGTAAAACACCCGCTCCTGGGCGTGGCGCTCATCCAGATTATCCAGCCAGGATTCCATCTGGCTTTTGACTTTTTCCGGGTCTACCGAATCCACCACCATCATGATACTGCTTTTCATAAAAGCGTTTTCCATTTGATTGGCGTCTTCCTCCAGGGCCAGCAAGCCGCTGACCCTGGCCTTCTTGGCGCACTCCACCAGCCTGTCGATATACCTTTTGGGATCATAGCGGTTCGGCAAAAAAATGATCTTCAGGTGGGCGGGAATTTTCCTGAATTGAGATGCGGGAAACATGATCATCAGGCAGGCCAGAGTACCGCCCAAGACGATGGCGATACTGGTGGGATCGTAAAAGCTGAGCAAATTCACTACAGTGATGATATAGGCTTGGGTTTCCAGATCCTTGGTCAGCACAATGCCGATAAACATCAACCCGACGCCTAAAACCAGGCCTAAAACCGACATAAAATCCAATTTACGCTTCACAGGCTTTCAGACCATCCCTTCCTAATAATCTCGCGCAATCCGGTTCAGCACGTCGAAGGTGGCCCGCCGGAACTGAATCACTTTTTCCACTACTTCCTCCATGGGCTCTTTGACGATATAAAAGTTTTTGCTGGTCAGCCGTATCGTCGTATCCGGATTTTCCTCAATGGTTTCGATCAGGTCTGAGTTCAGCACAAAGGGACAACCGTTTAGTTTCGTCAGCGTAATCATAGACAGCTTCCTTTCGCCTCAGCGCCCCGGCGGCGGTTAACGCCGCCGGGATACGCCGGTACAAATAAAGATTCTTAACGCTTCAGGTTGATTAGTTCTTCCAGCATGGTATCGGATACGGTGATGACCCGGGAATTGGCCTGAAAACCTCTTTGGGTGGTAATCATCTCCGCAAACTCAGAAGACAGATCGACGTTGGACATCTCCAGACTGCTGCTTTTCAGGGCTCCGGTGCCGTCGCTGCCTGGATCGCAGAGCTTGGCGTCGCCGGAGTTGGCGGTCTTGGAGTAGTAATTGGAGCCTTCCAGGGCCAGGCCGCTGGGATTGGCGAAGGTGGCCAGAGAGATTTTGCCCACCACCACGGTACCCTGGCTGGGATGGCTGACGGAAATGGTACCGTCGGAGCCGATGCCGATGCTGCTCAGCTGATCCAGGGTGACCACGCCGCCCTCGGCGCCGCCGGTCAGGTTAAAGGTGACGGAGGAAAAGCCCAGGTCCCGGGAAGCGGTGGCGGGCCCTACGGTCAGGTCCTTGCCGCCGGTGATGGCGCTCATGGTGGAGCCGTTCACCGGGGATGTGCTGGGGTTTAAGGTGGTATAGTAATCGTTCATGGCCTCAAAGCCCGGATTGGTCACCTGGATATAATCCCCGGCCGCGCTTTTCAACAGCAGGGAAGAGGCCTTGGTATTCTCCGTAATGGTGGCCGAATAGTCCGTACCGCCCACGTTCATGGTTATGGTCCAGCTGGGAGGAGTGGTATCGCTGTAAGTGGCATAAAAGTCGCCGGAGCCTACGGTACCGCTGCCGGTAAAGTCGCTGCTGGTTTTCATGAAAGTAAGCCCGCCGCCGAAGTAGCCGTCTTCCACATCGGTGCCGGTGATGGTGCCGCTGCTGACGCCAAAGTCAATGCCGGCGATTTCCGCGCCGGTCAAAGGACTGCTGACGCCGGCGGCATAAGGCACCGCCACATAGTTATGGCCCGCCAGGCTGGCGTTTGCAGCGGTGGCTAAATCCGTATCGGCGGTGGGAGAAGCGGGATTAATGCCGTAATTATTCAGCATGGCGGCCTTGGTGGGCACCGACATGGTGATGGTGCCGTCGTCGGCGTTGCCGGTGGAAAGGGTGCAGGTGCCGCCGTTGACGCTGCTTACGGTGCCGGTATAGGTTTTGCCGCCGATTACGGCGTTGATGGTATACTCGTTATTTACGGCGTCCAGGGAGTAGGTAAAGTTGATATTTCCCTGACCGGCAAAGTTGGTGCTGACGCCGGTGATCTTGGAGCCGCCGAAGAAATACTGGGGAGGGGTCTGATTGACGTTGGAGGTTGTGGTATCCCCGTCACCGGCCAGCAGATTGAAGGTATCCGTCAGCTTGCTCTTGCTGTCCACCGCCAGGTCGATCCGTTTGGCGGAAGGAGTGGTGATATCCTGCAGGCTGATGACCGCGCCTTCGGCGATATTGGCCGGGATGGTCTGTTCATAAGTGACCCCTTCTACCGTCATGGACAGCTTATAGGACACGTCGCCGGTGACCGGGGCTACGATCTTGGTCATGGTCAGGGGCTGGGTAACCGAGGAAGCGGGAATCGCCGCCAGATCATAGGCCTTGATGCTCAGGGCCCCGCCGAAAAGGCCTTCGGTGGCGGCTGCCGTAAGCTGGGCGGCCTGATTGGTGGCGGAGCCGGTGAAGGTGCCGGATACGGCGTCCTTGCCGAACTTGTTTTCGCTGGCGGTGATGGTGAAGGTGCCGGCGGCATGCTCCTTGCCGCCGTTGGCTTCCTTGACGGCGGCGTTGATGGCGCTGTTCAGCTCGCTCATGGAAGCGAACTGGTGGTAAGCGTTCAGCTGGACGGTGATGGCGCCGCTGTTGGAGATGGTGGCCACGGCGGGCAGACCGTCGGGCAGCTCCGTGCTGGAACCGATGGAGATGCCCACATTGCCGTATTTGGTGGCGTTGGAGGCGGTGATCGTATAATTCACGCCGTTGATGGTTTCGGTGACGCTGGGCTTGGCGGCCTCCACGGAACCTACGTTGTCCAGGCGGATCTTCTGGGTGCCGGGAGTGCCGTCGGCACTGCCGGCGCCAAGGACAAAGTTGCCGTTAATATCGGTGAGGTAGCCGTTGGAATCATAGTCCAAAAGGCCCGCCTTGGTGTAAAAGATATTTCCGTCGGCGTCCATCACCTGAAAGAAGCCTTCGCCGGTGATGGCCACATCCAGGCCAAAGCCGGTGTTCTGCATGCTGGACTGGCTCATCTGGGTCTGGATGGCCGCCAGGGTGGAGCCGTAGCCTACGCTGGAGGGATTGGTGCCGCCCCGGCTGGTGGTGCCGCCGGAAGCGCTTTTCAGGGTCTGATAGAAAATATCGCTGAATACCGCCCGTTGGGATTTAAAGCCGTAGGTGTTTACGTTGGCGATATTATTGCCGATTACGTCCATTTTGGTCTGGTGGGTTTTCAGGCCCGCCACACCGGAAAACATCGCTCTGTTCATCTATTCTGTCTCCTTATTCTCAGAACCGCGCTCTGCCCGTCTGTCCATCGGGGCAAAGAAAGCCTCCTCCTAAGGTCCGGCTCATACGATCACGGTTCCGTCTATATTGGTGAATACATTACCTTTCATCCCGCTGCTGTCTATGGTGGTAATTACGGTGTTATTCTTGACATTAACCAAAAAGGCCGTCTCTCCCACCAAAATCAGGGTGTCCTCCAGGTTTTTTTCGCCGGCCAGGCGTACTCCCTCGTTCAGCCGCGCCAGGCTTTCGTCGGTGAGCTGGATGTTGTTTTCCACGGCCCGTTTTACCGCGTGCTTGGAAAAGGTTACGCCGCCGTTTTGCTGAAGCTGCCGGCTCAGTATTTCCTGAAAGGGGCTTTTCTCCTCCGTGGAAAGCCGCTCTTTGGTTTTTGCCAGGTCCTGGGCGGTGATTCCCGGAGCGCCTGTAGTTACCGGCCTATAGAATTGAAAACGGATATCCTCCATGATCATCGCTCCTGTGTCTTCTATTCCCGAAGGGTACGGACGCTCACCGGCTGATAAACTCCTTTGGCGCCGGAGCTGTCCTCCACCACCACGTTGACATAATAGGTGGTGCCGGGCTCAAGATCTGTCAATTCCGCCTCGGTTACGTTCTTTTGGCCGGCGGACCCGGATAAGGTTCCCTTTTCTACGGCTTCCACCGTGTCGAAGGGGCCTTCCTTGGAATAGTAGACGCTGTACTTAAAGGTTTCGCTGCTTAACTCATCCTCCGTCGGCACTTCCCAGGTGATGGCGGCGGTGGTGGCGGTAGTTTCACCGGCCGTCAGGCTGAAGCCCTGGGGATTTAAGCCGGAACTGCCGCTTTCATTGCCGATGCTCATGATCTGAGACATGGTGTACTTCTTGCCGCCTACATAGATCACGTATTCGTCATCCAAAAGAGAGATCTTTTCCACTGCTCCGGTGGTGGTATCCAGGTCGCCGCTGACGGTATACCGGGAGGCGGTAACGGTTTTGCCCACCAGGCCCAGGGCATAGTTGATCTTGGAGTAGTTGGCCATCTCCTGCATCTGCTGCATATTGGAGAACTGGACCATTTGATTGATCATATCCGAGTTGTCCATGGGATTGGTGAAATCCTGATTCTGCATCTGGGCAACCATCAGCTTGAGAAAGTCCGACTGGTCCATGGCGGAGTTATCGGTTTTGTCTGTGAAGACGGCGTTATACTCGTTGCCGGAACTGCCTAAGACCCGGTCTGTACTGCTGACGCTGGTCAATTCCATTCCTCCTTTCCTTAAATGTAGGTATCCAGGGCGCCGCTAAGCTCCCGGGCTGCCGGCTCTTCCGCCGGCTCGCCGCCGGCTTCCAGCGGATAGTATGCGGGGTCGCCGCCTCCGCCAAAGGACTGGTGCCGGTTAAACTGCTGACCGGTCATATCAAACTGCTGCAGCTGACTTTGAGAACTTTCCGGGCTTTGAGGCACCGCTTCCTGGACTTCCACCTGCAATGGCCGCACCGCTTCCCGCAGGGCATAAAGGTCGCTGTTGATCAGCCGGGCCGTCTGAGCGCTGGCGGCGCTGATGGTGAGGGTCATTTTTCCGCTTTTTTCGATGAGCTTCACCGTGATCTCACCCAAAGATTCCGGCTTCAGCTTCAGGGTAAATTCCCTTTTGCCCAAAGTCAGGTTTTCCCGGATTCCTTCTTCCAGCTGCCCCGGCAAAGTCGTTTGCGCTTCCGTTTCTCCCCGGGCGGCCAGCCGCTCCGTCCAGGAGGTTTTCCGGCCGTTCACCTGCTGCTGTAAAAGGTCCGCGTCCAGTTCCTCCGGTTCTTTTGCCGCAGCCGGCTTGTCTTCCGCCAGCTGCTTTTTCACCTGGTCTAAAGCCTCGTTAAACCGGCTCTGTACCCGGAAAAGCTGTTTTTCGGAGTTGATCCCGCCGGAGTCTGCCGCCGGTTCCACCATCTCGGTATAGCTGGCTTCCAGGATAGGTATCCCCTCTTGGCTCAAGCGAAAATTTCCCGGGGGAGACTGCTCCGCAGCGGCAGCGGCCGCTGGTTCCGGGGTCTTCGGCGCGGCTTCCGCCGAAAGGACCGCAGCGGCCAGTCCCTGGGCCGTGGCCGGACCTGATCCGGTATCCGCAGCCGGCTGTATAGCCGCCGCCTGGCCGGTATCGGCCTGAGTCAGCTCCGCCGCAAGCTCTGCCGGCGGCTTCACCAGGACTCCCGACGCGCCGGCCAGCATGGCGGCATAAGCCTCCATCAGTTCCCGGCCTTCCTCCGAATCCTGGGGGTTTAGCATCAGGGGAGTACCTTCCGCTGCCGCCGCCGGATCTTCCGGGCTTCCTTCCAGCATCTGGGCCAGCATATTCTGAATAACCGCCAAAAAAGGATCGGTGCTCTGCCCCTGGGTGACATTCAGAAGGCTTTGCCTGCCACCCGCCGAAAGGCCCGCCGCCGCTAATTCCTGAGGCAATATCCTCAGCATAACGTTTTCCATCTTTTCTCACCTCCTTTCTCAGGTATTCCAGGAATCTATTTTTGCCGCCGCGGCCATGCCGGGCGTCCGCCTGGTCTGAAATCCCGCCGTAGACGTTAAACTCTTTCCGTTTTGATTCTGCCTGTTCTTTTGGAATCAGACGGCGCCTTTGGTGATCAGCCGGTCTCCATTCGGGTAACTCAGCTGCACCGCCAGGTGGTCGGAAAGCTGTAATTCATTGTCCTTGGCATAAACGTAACGGTATTCTTCCCATTGTTTTTCTTCCAGCTTGTCCAATCCCGAAAGCTCCTGAGAGGCCAGAAGCACCACCTGGCGCTGGCGCTCCGCTTCCTCTTCCGCCCGCTTCAAGTCGATTTTCAGCTGCTTCAACTGGAGGCGGACGTTTTCCAGATAAAACCGGTAGGCGTCCAGCTTGGCCGGCTCCAGGCCTTTTTGCTGCTCCTGCTGAAATTCCAAAGCTTTCAGCTCCCGGTAGATCTCCAGCTGGCGGATCTGTTCTTCGATTTCGTTTTTGCGCTGTAAAAGCCGCTGCAAAATTCCTTTTTCCTTATTTAATACCTGTTCTTTATAGCGCCGGGTCCTTTCCAGGGTAAACGTAAAGCTTTTCACGCGACTTCCTCCTTAACTGACCGCTTGTTCCAGCAATTCGAGGGTTTGGTCAAACCGTACAGGTTCGTCCACCGCCTGGGTCAAAAAGCCGTTGATCCTGTCCATGTGGCCGATGGCCTCATCCAGTTCCGGGTTATTTCCGCTTTTATAGGCGCCGATGGAAATCAGGTCTTCGTTTTCCTTATATACCGACAGCATATTTCGCATCCGGCCGGCGGCAGCCTTTTGTTCCGCCGGAACGATCTCGTTCATCAACCGGCTGAGGCTGTTCAGTACGTCGATGGCGGGATAATGATTTTTGGCCGCGATCTTCCTGGACAGCACGATATGGCCGTCGATAATGCCGCGTACCGTATCGGAAATGGGCTCGTTGGTGTCGTCTCCTTCCACCAGCACCGTGTAGATGCCGGTAATGGAACCGGTCTCAAAGTTTCCCGACCGCTCCAAAAGCTTGGGCAGGGCCGAGTATATGGAAGGGGTATAGCCTCTGGCCACCGGAGCCTCTCCGGTACTGAGGCCGATCTCCCGCTGAGCCATGGCAAAACGGGTCAGGGAGTCCATCATTAACAGCACGTGCTTACCCCGGCGCTGGAAATGCTCGGCGATGGCCGTGGCGGTCTGGGCGCATTTGAAACGCATCAGAGCCGGCTGATCCGAGGTGGCCACCACCAAAACCGTGCGTTTTTGGCCCTCGGGCCCCAAATCCCGGTTGATGAACTCCACCACCTCGCGGCCGCGCTCCCCCACCATGGCGATGACATTGACATCGGCCCGGACATTTCGGGCGATCATTCCCATCAAGGTGCTTTTGCCTACGCCGCTGCCGGCGAAAATTCCCATACGCTGTCCTTTGCCGATGGTCAGAAGACCGTCGATAGCCTTGACTCCCAGCTCCATAATTTCGGTGATGGGGGGCCTTTCCATGGGGTTTGACGGCACGCCGCCGATATCCACCGGTACCCCGTCGCCAATTTCCGGGCCGTGATCCAGGGGCTGCCCCAAAGCATCCACGATACGTCCGATCAATGCGTCGGAGGCCTGGACGGTAAGCTTTTTGCCGGTATTGATTACCGGGCTGCCGTAACCGATGCCGCCCACTTCCTGGTAAGGCATCAGGTAAGCCTTGTTTTCCGCAATGCCCACCACCTCGGAAAGTACGTCTACCCCTTCCCGGCCCAGCCGGATGGTGCAGATATCGCCGATGCTGCATTCCAGACCCGTAGCTTCCACCGTCATGCCGATGATTTTGCTGATCCGGCCCTCCTTGGTCCGTAAATCCGAGAGCCTCAGGATCCGGTAGCACTTGGACATATCCAGTTTGATTTGGAGCTCAGCCATTTTAAGGTCTCCCTTTTTCCGTGTCCGCTTTGATGAAGGCCTGTCGCAGATTTTCGGCCTGGACCGAAACCGTGGCTACAATGGTGCCGTCCTCGGTGCTGACCCGGCAGGTATCTTTGGGCCAGGGGGCGGCCACAACCTCCACTTTGCCCTGGTATTCCGCCTTGGCCAGTTCCTCTTTCAGGTGGTCCACCAGGCCGGCCAGCCCTTCGGAGATTTCCACTTTTAGCCAATCCGCTTTTTTTACCTGGTTTACCGACTGCATCACCAGATTCTGCAGGGTCATGCCATCCTCTTCGATCTTGGCCTGGATCAGCTTTTCCGCGATATCCACCGCCAGATACTTCAATTCATGGGTATAGCTTTCGATGTATTGCCTTTGCAGCTCCTGCATCTGGCCCAGGACTCCTTCCACCTGGGCCAGGCAGTCGGCTATCTCCTGACGCTTTTCCGCCAGGGCCCGGGCCTGGGCATCCCGGCAGGCCTGCTTGCTGACTTCCTCCCGGATATCGTTCAATTCCGCCCGGTAGTAATCCGCCAATTCCAGCCGGCTCATCCTGTGGGGCTCCGGCGGGATATACCGGGGGATTTCCACAGTCTGAGGGGTTTCCGGCGGCTGAGACTCTTTGCCGCCTTCCGGTCCTTCGGTCTCGACGCTGTCCGTATCGGGGCATTTTTCGGCTTCATCCTCCTCCGGCGAACTGAGATCCGGGGAACCGGGGCCGGGAAAACTGACGTCGGGAATCCTGACCGTGGACTCCTCTTCCTTCCAATAGCCCGCACCCTTAAAAATATCAGGCAATAATCTCGTCCTCCCCTCCTCTGGAAATCACGATTTCGCCGGTTTCCTCCAGGGTACGGATAATGTTGACAATCCTCTGCTGCGCTTCCTCCACGTCTTTCATGCGGACATTGCGCAGGTATTCGATATCGGAAAGGATGTTCTCCTTGGCCCGGGTGGAGATATTGTTAAGCAGCACGTTTTTTACATCCTCGTTGGAACCCTTGATGGCCACCGCCAGGTCCTGAGAATCCACATCCCGCAATACCCGCTGAATCGTCATGTCGTCCAGGTTTACGATATCCTCGAAAACGAACATCAGCTTGCGGATATCCTCGGAAAGTACGGGATCCGTCTTGTTCAGCTCGTCGAAGATGTGTTTTTCCGTAGTACGGTCGGTGTGGTTCATGATATCGGCCACATAATTTACGCCGCCGATCTCCGTCATGTCCACGGATACCACGGCGGAGAAGCGTTTCTCCATTACTTTTTCCACCGTATCCACGATCTCCGGGGATACGCTCTCCAGCCGGGCGATCCGGCGGATAACGTCCAACTGGGATTCCTTGGGCAACTCGGCAATGATCTTGGAAGCCTGGTCGGCTTTGGCGTAGGAAAGGATAAACGCGATGGTCTGGGGATGCTCGTTTTGCAGCATCATCATCAGGTTTTTATAATTGGCTTTGCGCACAAAATCGAAAGCCCTGGTCTGCATAGCCTGGGAGATCCGGTCCATATAAGAAGTGGCCAGCTGGGCGCCGAAGGCTTTTTCCAGCACGTCCCGGGCATAGAGGACCCCTCCTTCGGAAATCACCTTCTGGGTAACGCAAAGCCCGTAGAAATCGTCCACGATCTCCTGCAGGGCCTCGGGAGAAAGCCGTTCCAGCTTTGCCACTTCTATGGAAAGCTTCTCGATTTCGTCTTCCCTCAGGTGTTTATAAACCGCCGAAGCCTGTTCAGCTCCCAAAGCGACGATCACTGCGGCGGCACGGCCGGCCGCCGTCATCTTTTTCTGAGATTTTACAGCCGCGCTCATGATTCATCACCCTCTTTTAACCAGCTGCGCAGCAGATTGGCGGTTATTTCCGGATTTTCTCTGGCAAAGCTCCGCACCTCGCCCATGATGGCGTCGTCCTTGGCGCTCATTCCTGATTTGGCGGCGTCGCCCAGCTGTTTTTTGTATTCCTCGATCTCTTTTTGCATCTGCTCCGCGCTTAAGTCCGCCGCCACCGCTTCGGCCGCGGCCCGGCGCTTCATCTTCCGTTTATAAAGCACCAGAAGCACGGCCAAAAGGATGATCAGGAGCAACGCTGCGCCGAAGGCAATGTAGACCCAAAGCGGCAGTTCTGCCGGACCGGTTTCCGGTTCGGGCTCGGCGGCCACGGGGATATCCGCCGCCGCAGGATCGAAGGCGGAAACAAAGATCTGTTCCGGCACGATATCCGCGCTGTTGGAAACCAGGCTTACAAGTTCATTACGGCGGTTGACGGTAAGATTCTTTTCATCCACCATTACCGAAACCGTCGCCCGCTTCAGCGCCGCATTGCCTTTTTCGACCTGAGTTTTAATGTAGCTGTAATCATAATCTATACTGCGGGAGTATGCGGTCATCCCGCCTTCGGCGTCGGGGTTCTGGTAAGCATATTCCGGAATATCGGTGTTGTTTTCCTCGCCTACGATACCGCCGGCAGCCTGGCTGCCGTTTACGCCGTACTCTTCCTCATAGTGGGTAGTATAACCGCCGCCGTTTTCCGGCTTCTCCGCCAGTTCCAGCTTTTCGGTCATCATCTTGTCGTAGTCCAGGGTAACCTTGGCCGCTGCCACCACCCCGGCACGGCCGTAGCGGGGCGCCAGGATCCTCTCCACGTTTTCCTCGATCTGACGCTGCACCATCTGCTCCAGCTGAAGGTTCTGGGTGCTGGTAAGGCCGTTATCCTTGTCGTCGCTGTCTAAAAGCTCCAAAGAGGTTTTGCCGTCCACCACCGTGACGTCCGCCGGCTCCATCTTCGGCACGCTGGAAGCCACCAGATTCTTAATGGCCGTCACCTGCTGCGGGCTCATCTGGATGTCGTCATGCAGGGACAGCAAAACGCCGGCGGTGGCCTTTTCCTGTTGGGAGGCCTGCTGCCAGACGTAATCGCTGGTGGGCGGCATGGTAATGGTGACGACGGAGGAATCCACCCCCTCCATCCGTTTCAGGGTCTCCTGGATCCTGTCCTGCAGCTGATATAAAAGCCATTGCTGTTTATCGGACTCCGTAGCCGTAAGCCCCGAATGGCTGTTAAAAATATCATAGGGAAGGGCCGTCTGGGGATAACCCTTGGCCGCCAGCTGCAAAAGCCAGATATCATACTCTTCCTGGGGGACCGTGATTTCCCCCTTGTCATTCAGCTTGGGGCTTGCCCCCATCTCCAGCAAGGTCTGGTAGATGCTGGCGGCTTCGGTTCTTTCCAGATTGGAGTAAAGCACCTGGTAGCCGGAGCGATTGAAATTTAGCATTAATGTAATAATAACGGCAGCGACTAATACGACTGCCGTGACTATTCCTGCCCGAATCTTCTTTTCTTTTGGCATAGCCAAGAAGAAGTTTTTAACGTTGACTACGCTGTCCTTTAATTTCTGCACCTTAACCACTTAACGCTTCCTTTCCGCCGTGATCCCCTTTGCCTGGACGGTCCTGAATCCGTCTTTCAGATCTGCATCTGCATAATTTCTTTATATGCATTTACTGTGCGGGTGGTCAATTGAACAGCGGTCTGGATCATGCTCTCGGCTTTCATCGCATTAATCTGTACCCGGGCCAGATCATCTACGTCGCCGAATGCCAGGTGATAATTATCCTCTTGGGCGGTTTCAGTGGCAGATTTCAAGGCTTCCGCGGATTTTTCCAGGAACTGCTGAAAAGGAGTCCCCGCCGCAGCCTGGGTTGGGGCGGAACTGGCAAAATCCATCTTTTCCATAGGCTTGATCGGTACAATAAAAGTTTTCATAAGCTTAGCATCCCGTCCTGTCTATTCTGTACGTATATTTATTACATTGAATTTTGTGCCCTAAATCGGGAAATATCGACATTATGTCAAATTCAACCAACTTTTTCCTGGTTTTTAGGCACTTTTTATCCAAAAATCACATTCTTTCCCAATTATATATCACCACTCAAGTAGTTGTAAAGGGAAAATAAGACAAAATTACACTACAAAATCGACTAAATGTACATTAATAATTGTCTTCCGACGGATAACGCTCTTTTGATGCTGTTTTTTCTAATCAATTTTTTGGTTTTTTATACCGTCACAGGAGATCCCCGTGATAATCCGCGTTAATTTCTGATAATAAGGGGATATTGATACCGATGTATCGAAAAATCGGTAAAAAACGCCTTCTATGCCTAAAAAATAGCATTTTTACCCCGGATTTTCAAGTAAAATGTTTGTCTTCAGCCCTTGATGAAACGGTAAAGGCCTTAAGGTATTGTAAAGGAGGAAGGAACGGCTGGTCCTCAGGCTCAGGCAAGGCCCGGGCCGGCCGAAGACAAAGCGCAGGCGGGACCCGGCGGAGCGAAGAAGGGCTTCAGGCGGAACAAAGACGGAGTCAAGACCGGGTTCAGGCCGGGTCAGGAGGGGGGCTTCGGCAGGGGCCGGGACCGGATTCCCGCCATCAGGGAAAAGAAAACTTCTGGTAAAAAAACAGGACCTGCTCCCTCTTTTTGCAGAGGTGACAGGTCCGTTTACAGCTGGGATTTTACCTATTCTTTGCGATTATGCCCGTTTCCGGCTTTGATTTCATTTAACATCAGGGCCAGCTGATCGGGACAGGAGGTGTTTCTGCCGCCGCATTTTACGCCCTCCAGCGTTTCGATTACCTGATCAATCTTCATCCCCTTCACCAGACGGCCGATGCCGATGGTGTTTCCGGGACAGCCGCCGATAAAGCTGATGCCTTCCACCGTGCCGTCCTGGGCAATATCGGCGATGATCTTTCTTGTGCATACGCCCCGGGGGATATATTCATACTCCATTTTGTGATCTCTCCTTAGGGTAAATGATGAAATAAACGTGGTGAATCATGACGTAATTCGCTGCGCTCATTATATCATGGATAAAAACCGGCAGAAAGCCCCGGCCTGCCGAAACTGTAGCGGGACAGCGCCTCTCTTTAAGGTTTCTTACAGCAGGAAAAGCTCCCGCTCCGCCAGCCCTTCCCGTATCCGGCGGCACTCTTCTTGGGTCAGCCCGTAAAGTTCCATTACCTTCCGGTCGATCCGCTCATAAATCTGCCGGCGGCGGGCGGCGTCTTTTTCCGTCAGCATCCGGTTTACCTGCCGGTCCAGCTGCCGCTGGATATTCCGGTCCGCGGCGGGGATCGGCAGGCTTTCGATATGCCGCTTCAGCACCTTCAACGTAGGAAAACTCTGCAAGAAAAAGAATCTCAAAGGCCGGCTGTTCAGCACCGCCAGAATATATTTTTTGCTGTAACCCTTGACCTTGGGGATCAGAACATTGGCGCTGTTCAACGTCAGGCGACTTTCCTGATCCCAGGCAAAGACGGGTATCCGGCAGATGAAGCGGTAAATCAGCTTCTGCCTGGCACGGTACAGATATTCCGGCGCCGCCTGCTGCATCCGTCGGCGGTCGAAGTCGATATAATACCGGGGCTCATCCAAATGGTAGGAAAACACCTGAGCGCCGGTCCAGATCGGCTCCCGGCCTTTTGCCGGCTCTTCCGACAGGAAGCGGTCATTATCCCCGGTAACGATACCCAGGGCAAAATCCGCCTGGCCCGCCAAAGTAAAGACAGGGCGGCGGCCGGAGATTTCCTGCAGCAGACGAAAATCCGCATCCTCCATGGTCAGCTTCCAG
>JAYFQF010000053.1:0-26174 GCA_034927285.1 Peptococcaceae bacterium | reverse complement strand
GGGCCTGTTTCAACCCTGAATAGATCTAACAGCCCTGATAAAAGGCCGGATCCTTCCGGTTCCTCATAGATATTTTCTGGAATATCCTCAAAAGGTTCAGCCGGCAAACCGGCAGCTTCTGTTTCAATGCTCATAGATAAGCCTCCTTTACTTTAGTTCGCCACATTCGGCACAATAATAGCGGTATCCCTGTTCCTGGATGCTGCTGCCGCTTTCATCCTCCTTACGCAGATCCTCGGGCGTCAGCTTTTTCCAAATATGTTGGCAGCCGTTTGTCTTCTCCTTGCGTACACTCCCCAGCTGATCAGATTCTTTTGAAGTACTTTTTGTCCTCTCATCGTGGACTATATTCATATGCCCGGCCAAGCCGGCACGGTTTTTAAATACCTTCCCACAAATTTCACACTTTATCTGTTTTTCCTGCACGCTTCAGCGCCTCCTTTGCCAAAATAGTCAGGCCGCCCCAGAATATTGCCTTTGTCAGGACCCAGGCCCCGGCCAGGGCCAGAATTGCATAAAGATCTAAAGTCATGTCGTAATCACTCCCAACGTTTTCCGATAAGGCCCTAAAAAGCTGCTCATGATCTCTTCTTTGTAGTAGTCAATCCGGCTGCTCTTGATCAGTTCAGCCGCCAGTGCATCAAAGCCTTCCGTTTCGTAATTGTCATACTCTACCGGTTTATTCAGGCCCCGGCTGCACATATAGCATTTTTGGCCCATAAGCCGGGCATCTGTCGCGATATCCTTCACCATGTAAGAGGTGACATAGGCGGCGGTTTTATCCGGATCTTTGACATGATTTATCTGTATATCCCCATTGCCCCAGGCTGCCAGGTAAACCGGCCAATTGACAAAGCCGACGCCAAACAGATAGGCATGATAGTGCACTGCCCCGCGCTCCTGGAATTCAATGACAACCACATACCGGAGTTTCTTCCCTGTGTCATACTCAAAGCGTTGCCTAAACTTCTTCCATTCGTAATTGGCCTGCTTGATATCCTGCACATTCCGGGCAAAGGTAAGAGTTAAAAACGCATCATCTGTGGTCCGGTTTGCATTGATGATCCTCCTTACTTTCTTCCTGGTCTGCTCAAGGTTTCGTAACCGGTCTGATATTTTGTCTTCCAGCGTTCGTTCTTTTTCATCCATCCAGAAGCCGCCATCTGACAGCCCCCTGAACTTCTTCCATGATTCGCGGTCTGCTTTTCCCCAGGGAGTGAAAAACCGGCTGCATTGATATTCGTTGAGCTCGTAGTTCACCCCGGAGACGATCAACTTTCGATAGTATTTCATGGCGGCCCCTCCGGGAAAAATCTGCTTAAGTTAGACATATAACAAGCTAATCTTATTAATTTAAATTAATATATTAATATATATATTTAAACTAATAAGGCAGCCGTAGATCTTCCTCTGAATCAGATCCTTCTTCCTCCTGATCCATCGGATAGTCAAAATCAAAGTTCCGAAACCTCCTGAGATACTCCAAAAGATAGCTAACAGATAATGATTGTCGCTTATAAAATTCACCATCTGTCAGATGATATTCCGGGTAAGTCCATTCACGGATCCGGCGACCCGCTTTCTTTCTTATGTCCAAATATGATATCGCAATAAGATAATCCCCTGAAGGTAACGGATACCGCCAAGCCCTTAATCCTAATTCCGGTACGGACAGCCAAAGTCCCCAAAATTTATACGATTGCAAAAAATCCAAGCGATCAAATCTATTTTGTAGTTTCATTCACCACGCCTGTCCCTTTCACTGCCTCTATTGACCGGCAATTCAGCCCAAAAGCGCCCCGCGGCTCTCTCCTGGGATATACTTCTAAGGTCAGATTAACTTCACTAAAACGTTTTATTGATTGGCATAGATCTGATATCCCCATCTCCGCATTAATTTCTATGGCCCTTCCAGTTTCCAAGTCGCAGACGCTAATTGCAATCCACTCCTTACTGGGATCCTTAAATCCCCTTTTCACCTCAAATCCTGTGTAAACCACTTTTGTTTGTACCAGCATAAAAAAACCTCCTGTCATTTTGTCTTTGACAGAAGGATACTACAAATTCCTATTTTGTTAGTTTTCTTTGTCTCTACATTTTGTAAACTAAAGAGCAGGCCCAAAAAACCGGAGGCATCAGCCGTCTTCCAGAGCCGCCGCCGCGTCTTCCCATTCCCGGTAGGCCTGGGGCAAACGCTCATGGAGACTTGCCAATTCCAGATTCAGCGCCTTGATTTGACGATTTGCGTCGTCGCTGCTGTAAGTCTCCGGCAGGGTCAGCAATTCGCTGATTTCCGACTGGCGTTCTTCAAGCTGCTGAATTTCTTTTTCCAGGGCCTGGATCATCTGACGCAGTCTGGCCTTGGCAAACCTATCCAGGCCTTGCTTTTTGCCGGTCCCGGTATTCTCTGCCGCTCGCTCCTCCGCTTTGTCCGGTTTTTGCGGCAAAGCGCTGAGTTTGTCAGTTGGATTATCGGAAGTTATATTCTCTGCAGCCGTTGTTTTTTCCTGTTCCTTTTTTTCCCGGTATTCGGTATAATTCCCCAGATAGGAAACCAGGCCCCGGGGGCTCATTTCCAGAATACGCTGGGCGATCTGATCCAAAAAATACCGGTCGTGGGAGATCATCAGGATCGTTCCCGGATAATCCCGCAAATAATCCTCCATCGCTTCCCTGGAAAAGAGGTCCAGGTGATTGGTAGGCTCGTCCAGGATCAGGAAGTTTCCCTTCTCCAAAGTCAGCTTTAGCAAGGATAGCCTGCCCTGCTCGCCGCCGGAAAGAGTTCCGATAGGTTTTTCCAGATCCTCCGGGCCGAACAGGAAGCGGGCCAGCACCCCCCTGGTCTCTTCTACCGTCAGATCGTAGTTTTTCAGAATCTCTTCCATCACGGTATTTTCCGGATCCAGATTGCTGTGTTCCTGGTCAAAATAAGCCGGCTTGACCCGGGCGCCCAGATAAGCGCCGCCTTCCTTGGGCTTCAGTTGACCCAGGATCACCTTCAGCAAAGTGGTTTTTCCCACGCCGTTGGGTCCTAAAAGCGCTACCCGCTCACCAAAACGGATCTCCGCGGAAAGCTGACAGAAAATCGGCTTTTCCGGATAGCCGAAGGCCAGCTTGTCCAGAACCAGCACTTTTTCTCCGGTCCGGCCGTCTATTTCGGCGGTCCCCATATTCAGCCGCCGGTCCTGACCGGGCTTTTCCAGCCGTTCCAGACGGTCCAGCCTGGTCTGGCGCCCCCGGGCCTGGCGGGATTTGATTCCGGCCTTAAAGCGCAGGATGTATTCCTCTGTCTCCCGGATCTCCTGCTGCTGTTTTTCGTAAGCCCTTAACTCTGCTTCCAGCTCCGCCTGGCGTTTTTCAAAGAAGACGCTGTAATTTCCCTTATAACGCTTCAGGCTGCCGTTTTCCAGGTTAAAGGTGGTTTCCGTAACCTTATCCAAAAAGAAACGGTCGTGGGAAATCACCAAAAGGGCCCCCCGATAACCGGCCAAAAAACCTTCCAGCCATTCAACGGAAGCCAGGTCCAGATGATTGGTGGGCTCGTCCAGAAAAAGCAGGTCATAATCCCGGGCCAGGATCTTCGCCAGTCCTACCCTGGTTTTTTCGCCTCCGGAAAAGCTGCCGAAGGCCTGGTCATATTGCTCCTCCCGAAAACCCAGACCCGCCAGGACCCGGCGGACCTGAGCCTCGCAGGCAAAACCGCCGTCCCGTTCATAGGCTTCCCGTAAAGCGCCGTACTTCTGTAAAACCTTTTCCAGCTCCCGGCCTGTGACATGGCTCATTTCCTGCTCAAGCCGGGATATTTTTTCCCTTTGGGCAAAGATATCCGAAAAAGCTTCCATTACCGCTTCCATAAGCGTCTGCTGATCGTCAATATTTTGAATCTGTTCCAGATACCCTGCGGAGGAAAACGCGGCAAAATGGACGTTCCCCTCATCCAGAGGCTCCCTGCCGCAAAGGCAGTTAAGTAAAGTGGTTTTGCCGGCTCCGTTGGCGCCGATCAGTCCGGCCTTCTCCCCTTTATCCAGGGCAAGCTCCAGATTCTGAAAAATTTTTGCCGTGCCGAAATATTTGGTGAGGCCATAAGCCTCGATCACATATGTCATAGTCAGCCCCGTTACTCCCTGTGGTTAATTCTCGGGTCTGCAAGAACTTCTGTTCGCAAGCCCTATACATAGAATAATATAAAATAAATCCCCTGGCAAGCTTACCGGGGGATTTATCCTCACTCATCAAATTTTGCCGCTAAAAAGATCTTACTCTTCGGTGGAGGGAACTGCTTCTCCAGCCGCTTCCCCGGCGGTGACATTTTCCGCGGCAGGGTTTTCTTCAGCGGGGATTTCAACCGCAGCCGTCTCTTTAGCTTCATCCTCCTCGGCTTTAGGAACTTCTGCGGCCGCATCAGGAACTGCCGCAACTGCCGGCGCCGCTTCCTCAGCTTCCTCCCGGGCGATTTCCCGCTTGGGCAGATCCACGGCTTCTTTTACGCTTAAGCTGATACGTTTTTTCTCCATATCGATATCCAGGATTTTTACCGGCACTTCCATGCCTTCGGCCAGGACTTCCTCAACCTTATTTACCCGGAATTTTGCCAGCTGGGAAATATGAGCCAAGCCCTCCAGACCGGGCTCCAACTGGATGAAGGCGCCAAAGGGAGCGCTTCTCATCACTTTGCCGGTATAAATCTGACCAACCTGATATTTTTCGGGAGCCAGATCCCAGGGATTGGGGATAAGTTTTTTCAGGCTTAAGGAGACCTTCTCTTTTTCCCGGTCCGCCTTCAGCACATATACTTCGATTTCATCGCCGATAGAAACCACATCGCCGGGCTTAGCCACCTTGCCCCAACCCATCTCGGATACGTGAAGCAAGCCGTCGCAGCCGCCGATATCGATGAAGGCGCCGAAATCCGTGAGCCGTTTTACGATGCCTTTTCTGGTTTCCCCTTCCTCAATGGTATTCCAGAAAGCTTCCTTGGCCTTCTTGTATTCCTCTTCCAAAAGAGCTTTTCTGGAAAGAATCACTTTTTTGCCGTTTCTGTTCAGTTCCAGAATTTTGAAATCCAGAGTCTTTTTCAGATATTCGTTCAAATCTTTCACAAAGCCTCTTTCCACATGGGAGGCGGGAACAAACCCCCTCATGCCGACATCCACCAGGAGGCCGCCCTTAACGACGTCGATGACGGTGGCGGTAACTGACTCGCCCTTTTCGAATGCCTCTTCCAGGGCCTGGATCTTCTCGTCAAAAAGGGCCGCCTTTCTGGAGAGAATGATATTCCCCTCCCGGTCCTCTTTTACCACCTCGGCAGTAATTTCATCCCCTACCTTGGCTACGGTTTGGGGATCTACTTTTGTGAAAGCCAGCTCAAAGGCAGGAATTATCCCCTCAGATTTATAGCCGATATCGACCAATACTTCGTCAGAGGATACCTTGACTACAGTCCCCTTTACCACATCGCCAGGATGGAATTCGCGGCAGCCCATTTCTGCTTCCATCTCAGAAAAATTTGCCTCCGTCTCCTGCTCTGTTTGTGTGTTTTGAGCCTCCTGCTCAAGTGCCTGTTCTTTGAACTCTTCCGTCATTTTTACAACCTCCTCGATTATCCACTCAGGGGTGGAAGCCCCTGCTGTGATCCCTAATAATTTTATACCCTTTAGTGTATTTAAAGCAACATCTTCTTTTGTTTCCACCAGATAAGTTTTCGGCTGGATGCGGCGGCAATAATCCGCCAGTTTATTTGTGTTGCTGCTGTTTTTTCCGCCGATTACCAAAACAGCGTCCACTTTGGCGGCCAGGGCTTCCGCAGCCTCCCGGCGCTCCCTTGTGGCGCTGCAGATCGTGTCCAGTACCAGGGGTTCGTAACCGGCTTCCTCCAGCCGTTTTTCCAAAGCCTCAAACTTCAGGATGTTTTCCGTGGTCTGAGCCATCAGGGCCAGAGGCTTGCGGAGCTTCAGGGCCGCCGGATCGGCTTCCGGATCAGCGGTGACCGTGACGTCTTCCGGCAGCCAGCCCAGATAGCCCCGGATCTCATCATGCTCCGCATTACCGAAGATCAGCAGGTGATAGCCTTTGCCGCAGACAGCCAGCGCCTGCTCCCGGGCGGCTTTTACCAAAGGGCAGGTGGCGTCCACCAGGCGGCAGCCCCGCTCTTCCAGCAGCCGGCAGTCCTCTTTGGACACGCCGTGGCTGGGCAGGATCACGGTGACGCCTTCCGGTATTTCCTCCAGACCGCCGGAAGGGATGCCTGCCTCCGCCAGTTTTTCCGTTACCTGGCGGTTATGAACCAGTTCGTTTAATATCCAGGTCTTTTCCCCTGTCTTCGCCTGCTCCAGGGCCAGGTTCAAAGCCCGTTTCACCCCAAAGCACATTCCGGCCTTATCAGCCAGCAATACTTTCAATTTTCTGGTTCTCCTCCTGTAATTGTTCTAATCTTCGGGCAAATTCCCGGGTGATCTCCCCCAATGCTTCCCCACGGTTTTCCATGGCTTTATACGGCATCATGTCCACAGGTTCCCCAAAATTAAAGGTGATCCTCCGGCGAAAACCTTTAGGAAAGGTTTTCCGGGTATTGGTGACAGCCAAAGGAATCACCCGGCAGTCCGTGCGGTAAGCAAACAGCGCCGCCCCTTCTTTTAAAGGCAGGAGCCTGCCGTCCCGGCTGCGGGTTCCTTCAGGAAAAATCACCAGAGCTTCGCCCTTTTCCAGGATTTCCGCCGCCTTTTTCAGGGCTTTGCGGTCCACACTGTTTCGTTTAACGGGAAAGACCCGAGCCTGCCGAAGTATCCAGCTCAGTACCGGAATGTCAAATAGCTCGGCCTTGCCCATGAAATTCAGCCTGCGCCGGATCAGGCAAAACAAATAAACCGGATCCCATAAGCTTAAGTGATTGGCAATAATCAATACGGCCCCCTCTGCCGGTACGCGCTCCGGATTTTTTATCGTTATCCGGTTCAACAGCTTCAGCAGGGGAAAGACGATGAAAGGTCCAAAAAAGTAATAGAGAAACCAAAAAAACATATGAGCAAGGCTCCTTGATGCGTATTATGTGCCTATCTTTCAGGCTGCCGGCCTGTTTTCCGGCAGCGGCGGGCCAGTCCGACGATATGATCCACCACCTCCTGAAAGCTGAGGCCGGTGGTATCCAGTAAAACGGCGTCTTCCGCCTGCCGCAGGGGGCCGACGCTGCGATGGCTGTCCTGATAATCCCGGAGGGCAATCTCCTCCGCCAGCTTTTCCAGGCTGATCTCCTGGCCGGCGGCGGTCAGTTCCTCCAGGCGCCGGCGGGCCCGTTCTTCCACAGAGGCGGTAAGGAAAATCTTACATTCCGCCCGGGGCAAAACCACAGTGCCGATATCCCGGCCGTCCATCACCACGTCCTGGCAGGCGGCCATGCGTCTTTGCTGCTCCACCAGGGCCGCCCTGACCTCGGGCACCGCCGCTATCCCGGATACGGAATTATTGATCCGGGGAGTGCGGATAACCTCCGTGACGTCCTGACCCTGACACCAGGTGAGCTGTCTTCCGCCGGCGCCGCGGCTGAACCGGATATCCGCCTGCCGGGCCAGCCGGCCCAAAGCCTGGCGGTCGGTAAAAGGGACCTTTTTTTCCAGCGCCAGCCAGGTCACGGCCCGGTACATCGCTCCGGTATCTATATGGATATAGCCCAGACTGGCTGCCACTGCCCGGGAAACGCTGCTTTTTCCGGCGCCGGCCGGGCCGTCAATGCTTATCTGGATGGGAATCCCTCCTGATCCGGCGCTACCCGATGGGCAAGGCCGATGGCAATCTCGTTCAGATGCAGCAGGCCGATGGCCAGGTAGATACAGACGCTGATATGGTCGCCGCATCTGGCAATAGCCAGCTTCCCCCCTACATTAAGCCCGTACGCCTTATTTAAAATCTGGGCCAGAGCCTCTCTGGTGGCGCCGGCCACGGCTCCCTCATCAAAGTGATTATCCTTGATGACCTGCTCCCGTTTGGCCGCCACCACGGCTCTCTCAATAATCTTTTTGGTGGACTGGGCAAAATCGCCGCCGTAATCCACCGCCACCGCCCGGATTCCCTGGGCGGCCAGTTCCTTTTTATACGCTTGTTCTTCTTCCCGGCTCTCCGTCAATGCCATCCGGATGGCGGAAGAAGATACCCATTTTGAGCCATGCTCCATAATATGCCTCTGCCTATATAGAATCTAATATTATTATTTTACTATCGGAGGTAAAGAATTGCAAGGTTTTGCCGGTTTTCCCTAAAGCTTTTTCAGCCTTTCCACTTCTTCCGGGCTCAGTTTGCGGTATTGGCCCGGCGCCAGCCCTTCAAGCTTCAAAAACCCCATTTGCACCCTGCAAAGTGCCGTAACATTTAAGCCTAAAAAGGCGCACATCCGGCGCACCTGGCGGTTCCGGCCTTCGGTGATGGTCAGGTGGAAGCGGCTGATTTCCGGGCAGGAAAAATCCAGGCGCACTTTGGCCGGCTGGGTCATGCCATCCTCCAAAGGAATGCCTCTTTTCAGCTTTTCCATCATTTCCTGGTCCAGCTGCCCGTCCACTTCCACCCGATAGGTTTTGGCGATTTTATAGCGGGGATGCATCAGCTTTGCCGCCAGGGCGCCGTCATTGGTCAGCAGCAGGAGTCCTTCCGTCCGGTAATCCAGCCGGCCCACCGGATAGAGGCGTTCTTTCACCGGCAGCAGATCGATTACCGTGGTTCTGCCCTGGGGGTCCTTGCAGGTGGACATCACTTCCGCCGGCTTATTCAGTAAATAGTAAAGGTTTTGTTTTGGGGGGAGTATCCGCTTTTTCTCCAGAAAAACCTTATCCCCTTCAGGGTCGATCAAAACGCCCATCTCCGTAATGATCCGGCCGTTTACCCTAACCTTTCCCCCGGCGATCAGCTCTTCGCACTGGCGCCGGGAGGCCACGCCGGAGCGGGCCAAAAACTTCTGCAATCGTTCCAAAACCGATTCTCCTTTTTCCGATACATTTCTGTTTTATCCATTTCTGCCTTTTCCAGCGATCTGCCGGGCCGCGGCGGTTCAGGAAAAAAACAGCCTCAGGAAAAGCAGGCCGGCAACGGCCACCGCCCCGTCGGCTGCCAGGCAGGCCTTCAGCGTATAGCGGCCGTCGCTGACTTTAACTACTCCATAATAAAGACTGATGACAAAAAAGGTGGTATCCGTGCCGCCCTGATAAATGGAACCCAGCAGCCCGGCGGCGGAATCCGGTCCCAGCTGGTAAAAAATATCCGTCAAAACACCCAGGGAAGCGCTGCCGGAGAGGGGCCGCAGTAAAATCAGCGGCAGCACCTCGCCCGGCAGCCCCAAAGGCTCCAGAAAAGGGCTCAAAAGCTTCGTCAGGCTTTCCGTAAGCCCCGATACCTGCCAAAGATGGATCGGTACCATAATGGCCAGCAGATACGGAATCAGGCTCAGGGCCTGCTTCAGACCCTGAGCCGCACCTTCGGTAAAAGCTTCATAAATATTTACCCCGCGATACAGACCATAGGCCAAAACCGCCAGCAATAAGGCACAGATTAAAAACTCAGCCACGGCGGTCGCCCCGCTTCCGGCAGCGCCTGTCGATGAGCAGCGCCACTATCGTGCCCGTCAGCCCCGTAAGCACCATGGCCGGCAGAAAGGATGCCGGCGCCGCGGAGCCGAAGGCCAGTCTCAGCCCCAAAACCGTAGTAGGCAACAAAGTAAGGCCGGCGGCGTTCAGGGCCAGGAAGGTACACATGGCGGCGGAAGCGCGCCGGGAGCCGCCGTTCAGCCGGGACAGCTCTTCCATTGCTTTCAGCCCAAAGGGAGTGGCGGCATTTCCCATTCCTAAAAGGTTGGCGGTCAGATTAAGCAAAATATAGGAAGCGGCGGGGTCATCGGCAGGTACGGAAGGAAACAGCCAGCGGATCAGGGGCCGGCTGAGGGCCGCCAGCCGGTCCACCAGACCGGCGCGCTTGGCCACCTCCATGATCCCCAGCCAAAAGCCCAGGATGCCGGCCAGCTTCAGCCCATAAGACAAGGAGGCTTCCCCGGCGCTGACGGCGGCCTGCAAAAACGCCCCTTTTTCCCCTTGCAGCAGCGACCAGCCAAAACCTGCGGCCATCAGCGCAAACCAGATCTTCCCCAGCATAAAAACCCCTCCTCCCTTTCCGTTAACAATAAACATATGAGAAGGATTCCGGGTTTATGCATGGAGAAGCGGACGGGCATGAAAAGCCGGTTCATTTAAACGTTAACGGATAAGCCCGGGAAAGTCAAGGAAAAAGGACAGGCGGGGCTTTTCCGGCCGCAAAAGCCTGAGAAGTCCCGCCGGTCCTTTCGTTTGGGTCTACTCTTCCATGTTTTGCTCACAGCCGGCAAAACTGCCGGCCTTTTCACTTTTGCCGGCGATTTCTATTCCTTTGCCGGGATTATCCGGCTTTTGGCTTCCTGCCTGCTTGCCCGTAATGAGGCTCTGAAGCTTTTCGATGGCTTTCGGCGCAAGCTCGCTGAGCCGGTCCACCAAGCTGGTGGTATTGTCGATGGGAATCAGCCGGACGCTTTCCTCGCTGACCGCCAGAAAGCCCACGGGGGTAACGCCTACCCCGGCGCTGGAGCCTCCGCCGAAGGGCAGGACCGGGCGTTCCTCCGGGCTCTTAGCTCCGCCGTTTTGCGGCGGGCTCTGCTGCAAGGTTACGCCGGAAGGCAAAAATTCACTGCCGCCGGCTACAAAGCCGCAGCTGACTTTACAGATTGGGATCATCATCAGTCCGTTGCCGGCGTCGATGGGTTCGCCGATCACCGTGCTGACGTCCACCATATCGCTGATATTTTCCAGGGCCGTGCGCATCAGGCCCTCAATAGGATGCTGCTGGTTCACGCTTTACTCCTCCTTGCCTGTCCTTAACGGACACCGTTAATATTAATAATGTAATCACAATATACCCAGGGGCGAGATGAAACATACACCTTCCCCCGCCTCTGATCCCGGTCTCCTCCTGCCACAGACAAATCAGCCGGTGGCTTAAGTCATGCCGCCGGCAAGGAAACTTTGCCGCCAGCACCGCCTCACCCGCTGAAAGAAGGGCTTCGACAATCCCCCAGGCCAGAGCGGTGGCCGCCGGATCTCCCAGGGAAAAGTCCAGGTCCCAGGAAAGTTGGTTCAGCCGGCAACGGTTCAGCAAAAACCGCAGGGCCGGCTCCACACGCCGCTTCTTTTTGGGCCACAGCCTTTTCCATTTGCTTTCCCCTCCCTCTGTTGCTTTTTGGCTATGCCAGGTGTACGAAAAAAAACCGGCTTTAATCCGGAACCGCCAAGAGGCAGGCTTCCAGCTGTCCCAAGACCCTTCCAGACAAAAAGGAACCGGGATAAAAGCCAGCAACACCAGGAGTATTATGATGAGGGTCAGGTAAATAATGGCTTTCAGCATAGCCTTAGCTTAACCAAAAAAGACCCGGCTATACATAGCCGGATCAGCTTGCCCTTGGTTTATTTTCTTACGCATCGGTTCATTTTCTTATGCGCCGGTATCTTTTATCCGGCGCTTTCTTCTTCAGGATTCTCAAGGGAATATTTTTTTTCAAACTTTTGTTCCAATTCCGTCAGACGCTTATTCAGCTTTTCCAGCTCCGCGGCGTTGGGATCCGGCATATTTACCTGATCCAGGGCAACGGAAGATTTCGCTACCGGCTTGCCGTTGATTCTGACCATCCTGCCGGGCACTCCTACCACCGTGGCGTTTTCCTCAACATTTTTCAACACTACGGCATTGGCGCCGATCCGGGCGTTATCCCCGATATAGATCGGCCCCAGCACCTTGGCTCCTGCGGCCACTAAGACGTTATTTCCCAGAGTGGGATGCCGCTTGCCGGTGTCGTGGCCGGTGCCCCCCAGGGTAACATTATGGTAAATCGTGCAGTCATCGCCGATCTCCGCCGTTTCGCCGATCACAATCCCCATGCCGTGATCGATAAACAGACCTCTGCCGACTTTTGCGCCGGGATGAATTTCAATACCGGTGATGAAGCGGCTGAGCTGAGACACAAACCTGGCCAAAAAAAACCAATGTATCCGATAGAAAAAATGGGCGATGCGATGAAAAAATACCGCGTGAAAGCCCGGATATAAGATGATGACTTCCAGGATGTTTCTGGCCGCCGGATCACGGCTGGCCATGGACCTGGCGTCGTAGAGCAGTCCCATAAGCTACCTTCCTTCCTGTTGTTCTTCCTCCGGCAAAAGCTCCGGCAGGTCATGGATTGAAGTAAGGCCGAAATATTTTAAAAAGTCTGTCGTCGTTCCAAACAAAGCCGGCCGTCCCGGCACTTCTTTTCTGCCGCTCTCCTGGATCAGGCCGCGCTCCAGCAGGGTATTTACCGAAGAATCGCAGCTGACCCCGCGGATTTCTTCGATCTCGCCTCTGGTAACCGGCTGCCGGTAGGCAATGATGGACAATACCTCCAGGGAGGCCTGGCTCAAGCTGGACAACCTGGGCTTTACCAGCTTTTCGATTTGCGGGGCAAATTCCGGCAGAGCCGCGTACATCCAGCCGCCGGCGATCTCACAGATTTCAAAGCCTCTGCCTTGCTCCTGATAATCCTTCTGCAGGGCCGTTAAGGCCTCCAAAAGCTTATCCTGGGGCGCCTTGACGATTTCCGACAGGGTCTTTAAGGTCAGAGGCTCCGCGGAACAAAGCAGCAAGGCCTCCAAAACCGGCTTTAAATTTGATTTTTCCTCGTCAAAGGCAGTCAACTGTTCCTGCATGAAACAACCTCAAGTTCACTGATTTAGCGGCAAACACGATTTAGCGGCAAAGACAAAAATTTCTCCAAAGGTTTCCTTTTGGCGCACCCACACCCTGCCTTTATGCAAAAGCTCCAGCAACGCCATAAAAGCGGTAACCAGGTCCATGATCCGGTTAAACTCAAACAACTGAAAAAAAGGGACTCCGCCGGGAGCGCCGGCTACGGATCGCAGGATGTTGGCCATCTGCTGCTGGATGGTCAGGGTCTCCCTGGGCATTTCCAGCACCTTTCCTCTGGCTTTCGCGGTACGCACAGCCTGGCGGAAAGCCGCCTGCAAGTCCATCAGGGAAAGCTGCCCGATGGGGTTGATGGGAGGCAGGGATTCCAGGAGCCGCCGGTCGTCCACCGCCCGGAAGTATATTCGGGAACGGCTGTTCTCCATTTCCTTCAAGGTCAGGGCATTTTCCCGGTAAAGGCGGTACTCCAACAGCTTGGCCACCAGCTCCTCCCGGGGATCCTCCGCAGGCTCGCCGGTTTCCGGATCAGTCTCTCTTCGGGGCAGCAGCATTTTGGCCTTAATGGCCAAAAGGGTACCGGCCATCACCAAAAAGTCGCCGGAGAGATTCAGATCGATCTCCTGGGCCTTTTCCAGATAGTCCATATACTGGCCGGTAATAAAAGAGATGGGGATATTATAAATATCCAACTGGTGGTTGTCGATCAGATCCAGTAAAAGGTCCAGGGGACCCTCATAAACCGGCAGCACTACCTGATAGGTCATGACAAATGCATAGCCTCTCTGACCAGCTTCATGGTCTCCTCAGCTCTGGCTTTGGCTTCCTGATCCCCCTGAGCCACGATTTCCTTTAAAAGCTCCGGTCTTTGCTCATAATAAACCCGCTTTTCCCGGATTGGCTCCAGCTTGGCATTAATACAGCCGGCCAGGCGTTTTTTACATTCCACACAGCCGATCTTTCCGCCGGCGCAGGCTTCCTTGATCTCCGGCGCTTCGGCTTCATTATAGATTTCCTGGTATTTATATACGATACAGATTTCCGGGTGCCCCAGGTCGCTTTTCTTGATCCGGGCCGGATCGGTAACCATATTTTTGACCTGGGCCATCACTTCTTCCGGCGTGGCGCTTATAGCGATGTCGTTATGATAGCTTTTGCTCATTTTGCGGCCGTCGATGCCGGGCAGAGTGGCGATCCTGGCGAATTTGGGCTGAGGCTCCGGAAAAACTTCCCTGTCGTAGAGATAATTAAACCGCCGCACCAGCTCCCGGGAGAATTCCAGATGCGGCCCCTGATCCTCGCCTACGGGTACCCAGTTGGCCCGGTAAACGATGATATCGGCAGCCATTAAAAGAGGATAGCCTAAAAAGCCGTAGGTGTTGATGTCCTTTCCCTGCTTGGCCAGCTGTAGGATCTGATCTTTATAAGTCGGCACCCGTTCCAGCCAGGAAAGAGGGATGTTCATACCCAGAAGCAAAGTCAGCTCCGCATGCTCTTTAATATGTGATTGCAGGAAAATCGAAGACTTTTCCGGATCCAGACCCGCAGCCAGCCAGTCCAGCAGCATCATCTGCGTATTTTCAGGAATGTGGGAAGTATCCATATAATCGGTAGTCAGAGCATGCCAATTGGCGACAAAATAGTAACATCGGTATTCTTCCTGCAGCCGGGCCCAGTTTTCCAGAACGCTGAGATGCCCGATGTGCAGTTTTCCGGTGGGACGCATACCGCTTAAAATAATATCGCCTTGACTCTCTTTTTTCTTGTTCAATCTTGAGACCCCCTAATATAATTGGGCGCTTACTGACGATAGGCGCCGATGAATGCGAAGAAATCGAAAAAGGCCTGGATGATGCCGCTGGACATAGGCTGGATAAACAACCGGGTGGCGCCGGTAATGATTAAAAGCAAAAGAATCACATTTCCATAACGCTCCAGTTGATACAGCTTTGGGTAAAACCGGTCTGGCAATATGCCGAAAAGAATTTTTGAACCGTCTAAAGGCGGCACCGGCAGCAGGTTAAAGAAGGCCAGATTTGCGTTCAGCACGATAAAGTAGTTCATAAAAAGCCAGAAATAATAATGTTTGGCAAAGAAAGCGGCCTCCACCAGGGAAACCACCAGGGTGCCCAGAAAGACCAAAAGCAGATTGGCCATGGGACCGGCCAGCGCCGTCAGCAGCATGCCGGTCTTCATGTCGCTTTTGGTAAAGTTTCTGGGGTCTACCGGCACGGGCTTTGCCCAGCCGAATTTGGCGATCAAAAGCATCAAGAGCCCGATGGGATCCACGTGCTTTAAAGGATTTAACGTCAGCCGACCCTGGTTTTTTGCCGTGGGATCGCCCAGCCGGTAGGCCACCAGCCCGTGACTGCACTCATGGCAGCTTAAAGAAAAAACGATTACTGCCAAAAGGATCACCTGTTCGATGATTACATCCATAGTTCACCCGTTTTCCGGATTATTTCATCCTTATTTTAAATGTTCCGGGATCCGGTCGTTGCGGATCAGATCCGCAAAGGTTTCCCTTTCCACGATAACCTGGGCCTTGCCCTCCCTGACCAGCACCACCCCGGGCCTGGGCAGCCGGTTGTAGTTGCTGGACATGGAATAGTTATACGCTCCGGTGCTGGCTACGGCCAGGATATCACCGGTTTCCACCCAGGGCATGGAGGTATCCCAGATCAGCATATCGCCGGATTCACAGCACTTGCCGGCAATCGAAGCCACGATCTGATCAGTGGCCGACATCTTATTTGCCAGAGCCATTTCATATTTTGCCTGGTACAAGGCGGGCCGGGGATTATCCGTCATGCCGCCGTCCACCGCCACATAGGTGCGCACCCGGGGGATGGTTTTGATGGTCCCCACCGTATACAAGGTGGTGCCGGCATTGCCGATAATAGAACGGCCCGGTTCAACGGAAATTCTGCTGGGGTGGGGAAAATCCAAAGCCTGGAATTCCTCCCGTAAAGCGTCGTACATGGCCTGGCTGAAGGACTTGAAAGAGGTGGGGGTATCGATGCTGTTATAATAAATACCGAAGCCGCCGCCCAGGTTCAGCTCTTTCAGCGTAACGCCCAGCGCATCCCGGACATAAGCCATGAAGCCCACCATGATTTTTGCCGCCTGGACAAAGGGCTCCACTTCAAAGATCTGTGAGCCGATGTGGCAATGAATTCCCACTAACTCCATGTTCTTGGACTGGGACATCAGCCTCAGGGCCTCCATGGCCTGGCCGGTAGTGACGCTTAAGCCGAATTTGGAATCAATCTTGCCGGTTTGGATATACTCGTGGGTATGGGCCTCGATTCCCGGCTGCGTCCGCAGCAGGACCTTGGGTACCGCCCCCATTTCACCGGCGATTTTTTCAATCATTTCAATCTCGGTAAAATTGTCCACAATGATCCGGCCCACCTTGTTTTCCAAGGCGTAGCGAATCTCTTCGGGGGTTTTGTTATTTCCATTGAAATCAATGCGCGCAGGATCAGCTCCGGCGGCAAGGGCCGTATAAAGCTCGCCGGCAGAGACCACATCCACCCCCAGGCCCTCCTGCACGATAATTCGGATCATCGCCAGGTTGGTGAAGGCTTTGCTGGCATATGCCACCTCTCCGCCGGGGATGGCATCAATAAAGTTTTCCCGGAACTTACGGCAGTTTTTCCTTACCAGGTCCTCGTCTACCACATATAAGGGGCTGCCGAACTCCCGGATCAGTTCCAGCGTGTCGCAGCCGCCGATTTCCAGGTGGTCCAGCTCGTTTACTCTCATGGTGCCGAATTTTTTCATCCTCATTCTCCTTTCATTATTCGTGAGATAGTGCTCCACCGCCTGAAAGCGGTGA
Organism: Peptococcaceae bacterium; assembly: GCA_034927285.1. Taxonomy (GTDB): domain Bacteria; phylum Bacillota; class Peptococcia; order DRI-13; family UBA5745; genus JAYFQF01. Next base: position 9,601 of record JAYFQF010000053.1, on the reverse strand, counting down.
CAGTCCTGCACTTATTTAATGCAGGCCCAGCCCGGAGGTCCGCATAGGATAAACCGGACTTCGGCGACGGCCCCTTTCCCCTTCTTCCCAGCCTGCCGGCTCCAAAAGGTACTGTTGGAAATCGCAACCTCTACCTCACCTCAAATGAGATGAGGCTTTTATCTTCATATTCTATCACTATCCAAAGCGGAAGGTCAAGGCAATCCCTGTTGTTGTTTGTCGGTTCTCCATAAAAGGCCGGCGCAGGCTTCCCGAAGCATAAATATCCCGGCAGCCGATTTGCGGCGGCGCCGGGATATTTATGCTTTAGGAGGAGGTTTACAGGCCGGGGATTAACGGCCTTGATGGATAACGTTCATCAGATTGGCACCCTGATCCAGCTTGGCCATGAAATCACGGGTGCAGGCCTCGTATTCCGCCCGGTTTTCGCCGGTGCAGTCCAGATAGCCTTTTACCAGGTCGGGCAGTTCCCCGCCCTGATGCTTGGTGCCGCGGACGACTGACACGATAGAGTCCACGGTCAAATCGGATTTCAAATCAAGGCCCTTAAACGCCTCTTTTACATCAAGGCCTTTCAGGCCTTCGGCAACCAAGGCCTTGTTATAAACAAAAACTGTGGCTACGTCGTCCTCCTCGCCGATCAACTCCAGATAAATGCCGTCGTTGTTCAGGATCGTATTATATTCTTCCAGGATCTTCTGCAGGTCGCGGCCTGCCCCTGCCACATCAATCTTAAAAGTGTTGGCGGCTTTAATACCTTTCAATGTAGGCGCGCAATGCTCGGCAAGAATCCGGTCGAAGTCTTTCAGTGCAATCGTCATCTTAAATCACTCCTTTATTTCCATCTGTCCGCGGCGAGGTTTTCCTTTACCCGCCGCCCCTTATTTGTTATATTTTCAAGTTAGTCTATGCTAACTACAGTATTATCCTATCATCTGGCTATGATTTTGTCAACAGCATTAATAACAAATCATTATATTTTTTAAATATGTTTACAAAAACAACACAAAACAAAAAAAACAGACCGGCAGCAAAATGCTGCCGGTCCTAGAGTACCCTTGCTTAAAGGGTTTTATACAACGAAAAGGAAAGGCTCCATCGCCGCCCGCTATTTTTTGTGCAGATAGGCGGAGGCAATATTCTTTCCATAATCCCGGGTCTGGGCGGAACCGATCTTTTCCAGAGGAATACTGGTCATTCTTTCTCTGAAAATCACTACTTCCAGCTCCGGCAGGTGATTTTTAATGGCCTGCGCCAAAGGTACTCCGTTTTCGAAGATTTCCATGGCATGGGAATTGCCGCAGATGAAATTCAATCCCAGTTCCCGGGCTTTCTCGATCAGTTCATGGCCGGGGTAAACGCGGCTGATGGAAACAAGGATCGTATCAATTTCCGGATGCTCTTTCATCAGCTGCTCAAGATGATTTACGTTGAAACCGGTATGGGGGAAGAAATGAGCCAGATACCTGACGGGGTTTTCCCGTTTACCTACATATAGGTTGGATTTTACCTTAATACTGGTTTCTTCCAGTTCGGGACAGTTCCGGATCTTCCGTTCCATTTCCAGAACCTGCCGGTCTTCTTCCGTATTCATCAAAAGATCCAGCCTGTCCATCATGTCGCCGATAGTCTTAATCTCCGGCAGAGCTTCCCCCACATAAACGACGGTGCCCTGGATGCCGCCGTAAGCGATATTGGTATAATACGGCTTGTGCCCATGGAGCCAGGGGATGCCGGGATGAGTGCCGTGGAAAGCTTCATGGAGCTCAAAAAGGGCCAGATTATAGATGCCCATATAGACATTGAACAACACTCCGCCGGAGTTGGCAGCCTCCGCCACGGGATGGTGGGTGACGATGGCGTCCACGCCGGTGCCTCCTGCCAGTTCGATGGCGCTTTCCGTCATGGTCATCATGACGGCCACCTTTTTGATTTCCTTATCGGGATCCCCCCAGACCAGACCGGGAATTTCCACGATGGCCTTTCCGGGCACATTGGATGTTTTCGTGACCACAAAGGGGTTTTTGCCGCCGGCCCAGTCGGCGGGGCCTTTTACGCAGCGGCCGTTGGTAATATCGTCCAGAGCCTGCAAAAGATCTTTTACGTATACGGTCATTTTTCCACCTCCATTTTATCCTATGACCCGGGTGATAAATCGGCATGAAAGTAATCGGAAACGCTGATCGGCAGATTTTCCAACATTTTACGCCATAATATGCATTCGACACCTTTGCCGGAATTCCTGCGGGATTTGACAGGTATGACGTCTTTTCCGGAAGCAGAAGCAGGAGACAGGCCGCGGGCTCCCGACGGCAGCGGACCAATTCCGCTTGGCCGGGCTTCAGCCCCGGCTTACAGCCTTTATTCCTGACCAAAAAGGTCCTCATAATAACGCAGATGCAGAAGCTTCTGATTCCAAAGGCCGGTCAGCTCCGGCCAGTCCTCCTTAGCGCTTTTGGCCAGGCTGACCCGGCTTTGCTCCAGGATCTGCCGGATAAACGCTTCATTGTCTTCATGAGCCACTTTTTCGGCGCTCTGCATCAAATATCTGATATGGAAAAGACAGGCGTAATATTCCTCCAGAGCCTGAAAAAGCTTGTTCCAGCGATAAACGGGCTGTTCCGCCAAAAAGCCGCTCACGGCTTTTTTAAAAGAAAAAGCTTCAGAAGGTGTGCCGCCGAAACCGGGCCGGTAGCCCAGAGCCAGACAGAAGCGCCACTGGGCCGGCCAGCCGGCAAAATTCCGATCCAGAGATAAATTCATCGTCTCATCACCTTCTGAAGCTATGCGTTATCATTCAGCTATGCGTTGCCACCCGGAGCCTTTAACCCTTGGGCTTGAATAAAGCCGCGATCAAAACGCCCATGATCACCGCCACACTGATGCCCACGGCCCCGGCTTTCAGCCCTCCGCCGATAGCGCCCAAAAAGCCCTCTTTGGCCCCTTCGATAGCCCCTTGGGTCATCATATGGCCGAAGCCGGACAAGGGCACCGTGGCTCCGGAACCGCCCCAGTCCACCAAAGGCTGATAAAGGCCGAAGGCGCTGATGATGGCACCGCCGCAGACATAACCTACCAGGATGTGGGCCGGCGTGATTTTATAGGAAGTCAGATCCATCAACAGCTGGCCGATGCCGCAGATCACGCCGCCGGTAACGAAGGCTTTCAGCAAAGTCATCCACATATCGCCGTCCCCCTTTCCAGGCAGACAGCATGCGCGATGCCGGGTACCGTTTCACCCTGAAAGGAAGTGACCGGGGAATGCAAAGCACCCGTGCCGATAAAGAGAATACGGTTTACTGCTTTCGCCTTCTGCCGGTCCAGGAACACAGGCCCTAAAATAATGGCGGAGCAGCCGCAGCCGCTGCCGCCGCTGTGGGCATCCTGGCTTTCATTATATACAAACAGCCCGCAGTCGGTAAAGACCTGGCCGGAAAAATTATCCTGCTTAAGGAAATCGATCAGAACCTCATGACCCACCTTGCCCAGATCCCCGGTGATGATGGCGTCATAGTCTTCCGGCCGGCGGCCGGTATCCGTAAAATGGGCCTTGACGGTGTCAAAAGCCGCCGGAGCCATTGCCGAACCCATATCGTTGCTGTTTTGGATTCCCAAGTCGTTTACTTTGCCGATGGTAGCCATGGTTACATGCCAGCTGTTTTCATCGCCGCCTTCACTGGATAAGAGGTAAGAGCCGCCGCCGGTGACGGTCCACTGGGCCGTCATGGGACGCTGAGTGCCCATCTCCGTAGGAAAGCGGTATTGTTTTTCCGCAGAATTATGATGGCTTACCGCTGAAACCCCCACTTTTTTTGCATAGCCGCCGTCCAGCAGCACGGAAGCTATCGTCATGGCCTCCGCCAGGGTAGAGCAGGCGCCATAGAGGCCCAGAAACGGAACCCCCAGCTCACGGGCGGAAAAGTTGGCGGAGATAATCTGATTCATTAAATCGCCGCCCAGAAAGAAATCCAGATCCTCCGGCAGCCACTTTTCTTTTTCCAAAGCCAGCTCCATGCTGTACTGCATCAGCCGCTGCTCTGCCTTTTCCCAGGTCTCCTGGCCCAAAAGCGGGTCGGGGTTGACCATGTCGTAATAATCGCCATAAGGACCCTCGCCCTCCCTGGGTCCGGTAACCGTGGCCCAATTCAGCAGTTTGGGCCTGCTGGGAAAGCATAAGGTCTGTCTGCCAAGCTTTTTGTCAGGCATAATTTCATCCCTTTCTCTGGCACAATCAAAACGTAAGCTTATTGTTCCTGAAAAAGGGATGAATTATGTACCGGCCCTCAGTCCTGATCGTTGATGATTTCAATGTCATCAGGGACCACAAAGAGACTTTCGTCGGCATGGCCGGTTTGAATATCGGACAGGGTCAGCCCGTACCAGCCGCTGTCGTAAGTGCCCAGATATTTCACGGGCAGGCCCAGAGTTTTGGAAATCCAAAGCTTGAGTAAGCCGAATTCGTCTTCGGTCTCCACCACCCGGCAGTCCAGCCCCGAAACCTTTTCTTCGCCTACTGTGGTATATATATAGGTGTCCTGCAGAAGAGCGCTGATACTGGGAATGATATCCATTTCATCCGCGGGGCCTTTCATCCTGAACCCTGTCTTCTCCGGCAAATTATAACTCACGGTGGAAGATCCGTCGCTGATGGTTACCGACTGGCTTCCCTCCTCCCCCAGGGTCACCAGTTTAGTCAGATTTTCCCGCTGATAGAATTCATAACTGAATTCGTTGGCGCTGCTGGTAAAAAGCGCCTTATAGCTGAAATTTTCCAGCCTTTGTCCTTTTGTCAGCAGCTTTCTGACTTCTTCATTATCTCTGGCCTTTGCTTCTTCCGGATTTTCCTCAGGCTCTTCTGCCGGCGGGCCCTCCTCGCCGTCTCCTTCTTCAGAGGGCGGCGCGGTTTCGCCGGGGACAGGCTGGTTTTCCTCGGCTAAGGGGTCCTGAAAAGAATTTCTATAGCAGCTGACGGCGATGGCGGAGATCAGCACGGCCAGTACGATCAGCAAAATGACGATGCGGCGGTCCAAGGGTCCGGGACCTTTTCCTTTTTCCATAAATTCTTCCTCCTCCCCGTCTTCTTATGATAGCATGTTTCTTCTTCTGGAAAAACCCGGGCAAAATGAACGTTTTATTAAATTATTTTGAAGTATACATTGGGGTGGCAGAAAAAGGCCGGGAATATGCTAGACATTTTTTATCATATATAGTATAACATTATTGTGATAAATTCACTATTTATGATATCGCATTCATAGGGGGTGAAGCATATATTACTAACGAAGCGTCAGGAAGAAATCCTGCGTCTGGTGCAAAAGCAAGGGCCGGTTACCGGTGAAGCTCTGGCGGAGCAGTTGGGCGTTACCCGGGCCACCCTGCGGCCTGATCTGGCTTTTTTAACCCGCACCGGTATTTTGGCCGCCAAACCCAGGGTAGGCTACTATTATGACGGCAGCGGCATTCCCGACGCGCTGAGCCATAAACTGAAGGCCCTGATCGTCCGGGACTGGATGGGTGTTCCTATGGTGATCGACAGTAAGCTTTCCGTTTACGATGCCGTAGTGGAGGTCTTTATGCGGGACGTGGGCAGCCTTTTCATCACTTCCCCTGCGGAAGGCCTGGTGGGTATCGTTTCCCGGAAAGACTTGCTGCGGGCTTCCATGGGTCAAAACGACATCCGGAACCTGCCGGTGTCCATGATTATGACCCGGATGCCCAACCTGATCACCTGCCGCCCGGAGGAAACCCTGCTTTTCGCCGCCCAAAAGCTTCAGGACCACCAGATCGACAGTCTGCCGGTAGTTTCGGAAACTGCCGGAGAAAAACCAGAGCTTTTAGGCCGGATCACCAAAACCACCATCGTCAAGGCCTTTGTACGTTTGGGTTCATAAGCTTATAAGAGCTTGGAAGCGAAAGGCCGCCCAGGTTTTAACATGAAAAGGAGTCTTTATGCTGATTTATGTCCTCTCCGATTCCATCGGTGAAACCGGCACCAAACTGGTTCAGGCCGCTACCAGCCAGTTTGCCATCGAGGATCTGGAAATACGGCGCCTGCCTTTTGTCCGTGATCAGTATGCGGTGGATCAGGCCTTTGACGAGTACCTTAAGGATATTTCCGGAAAGCATCAAAACGGGATGATTGTTTTTACTTTAGTATCTCCGGATCTGCGCAGCTATACCATGAACAAAGGCCGTTCCCTGGATATCGTTACCATGGATATCCTTGGGCCCTATGTGGAACAGATATCCCGGATGCTGAAGCTTGACCCCCGTCTTAAGCCCGGACTTACCCATCGGATCGACAAAGCTTATCACAAAAGAGTGGAAGCCATCGAATTTGCCATCAAATATGACGACGGCAAAGACAACAGCGGTTTAAAAGAGGCGGATGTCGTTTTGATCGGCATTTCCCGCACTTCCAAAACACCCCTTTGTATGTATCTGGCTTACCAGGCCATCCGGGCGGCAAACATCCCCTTGGTGCCGGAAACTCCGGTGCCGTCGGAACTGTTTTCCATGCCCCGTTTCAAGGTCGTGGGCCTGACGATCCAGCCTGACGTGCTTCATACCATCCGGGTAAATCGTCTGAAAGAAATGGGGATCTATGCGGAAACGAACTACACCAATATGGAGCGGATTCTTAACGAGCTGGATTACGCCCAGGAAATCATGAAAAAGATCGGCTGCCCGATCATCGATATCTCAAACAAGGCAATGGAAGAAACCGCAGGAAAAATCATGCAAATCATGCAGAGGAGTGTTTGAAATGACGGAAAAGAAGTTTGTTTATTTATTCGAGGAAGGCAGCGCCGACATGCGGCTGTTATTGGGCGGCAAAGGCGCCAACCTGGCTGAAATGACCAATATCGGGCTGCCGGTGCCTCCCGGATTAACCCTCACTACCGAAACCTGCAAGGAATATTTTAAGGCCGGCAAAAAGTTCCCCGCCGGCATGGAAAAGCAGCTTTGGGCCCGGTTAGCCGATGTGGAAGCGAAAATCGGCAAAAAATTCGGTGACAAAAACGACCCTCTGCTGGTTTCCGTCCGTTCCGGCGCACCGATTTCCATGCCCGGCATGATGGACACTATTCTGAACCTGGGCTTAAACGAGGAAACCGTCGAAGGCCTGATCAAAGTCACCAACAATCCCCGGTTTTCTTATGACAGCTATCGCCGCTTCATTCAGATGTTTGCCGACGTGGTCATGGGAGTCGATCACTATAATTTCGAACTGGCCCTGGAAAATCAGAAGAAGAAGCAAGGCGTAAAAGAAGATAAAGACCTGACGGCGGAATCTTTGAAAGAGGTTATCGCCCAATATAAACGTATTGTCCGTCAGGAAACCGGCGAAGAATTCCCCGCCGAGCCCAAGGCCCAGCTGCTGAAAGCCATCGAGGCCGTATTCGCTTCCTGGTATAATCCAAGAGCCGAGGTTTATCGCCGCCTGAATAAAATCTCTGAAGAGCTGGGCACCGCGGTAAACGTGCAATGCATGGTTTTCGGCAATATGGGTGACGATTCCGGCACCGGCGTGGCCTTTACCAGAAATCCCTCTACCGGTGAAAGGGTCCTGTACGGCGAATACCTGATGAACGCCCAGGGCGAAGACGTGGTGGCCGGTATCCGCACCCCCCAGCACATCAGCAAGCTGGCCGCCGATTCCCCCGAGGTTTATGAACAGTTCCAGAAAATCTGCGGCATCCTGGAAAATCATTACCGGGATATGCAGGATATCGAATTTACCATTCAGAATAAGAAGCTCTACATGCTCCAGACCAGAAACGGCAAACGCACCGCCCAGGCCGCGGTTCAGGTAGCCGTGGATATGGTAAACGAAGGGCTGATCACCAAGGAGGAAGCCATCCTGCGGGTGGATCCCGCGGCTTTGGAACAGTTACTGCACCGCCAGATCGACCCCAAGGCCAAATTTGACGTTTTGGCCGTAGGCCTGCCTGCTTCTCCCGGAGCCGCCTGTGGTAAAATTGTTTTCGACGCCGACACCGCCCATGAAAGAGGAAACGACGGAGAAAAGGTGATCCTGGTCCGGACCGAGACTACTCCCGACGATATCCACGGCATTGTCGTGGCCCAGGGCGTGCTGACCAGCCGGGGCGGCATGACCAGCCACGCCGCCGTGGTGGCCAGAGGGATGGGCAAATGCTGCGTCTGCGGCTGCGATGCCCTGAATGTGAATATCGCCGCCAAAACCATCACCGTAGGCGATATCGTTCTGAAAGAAAACGACGTGATTTCCCTGGATGGCAGCACCGGCCGTGTGGTTTTGGGCCAGGTGCCTCTGATCGACCCTGTCCTGGGAGGCGCTTTCCGGACGTTTCTGTCCTGGGCCGACGAACTGCGCAGCTTAGGAGTCTACACCAACGCCGACACGCCGGAAGACGCCGCCAAAGCCCGGGAAATGGGCGCCGAAGGCATCGGCCTTTGCCGGACCGAGCATATGTTTATGGCCCAGGAGCGTTTGCCGATCATGCAGGAAATGATTATGTCCGATACTCTGGAACATCGTCAGGCCGCCCTGGATAAATTACTGCCCTTCCAGGAAGAAGACTTCTACGGCATCCTGAAAGCCATGGACGGCCTGGATGTCACCATCCGCCTTCTGGACCCCCCTCTCCATGAGTTCCTGCCCAATGCCGAAAGCCTGGCGGTGGAGATCAATACGTTGAAAGTCCTCAATAAGGAACCGGAAAAACAGGCCCAGTTGGAAACCTTATTAGCCAAGGTCCGCTCCCTCCACGAAGCCAACCCCATGCTGGGCACCAGAGGCTGCCGCCTGGGTATCCGTTTTCCGGAAATCTACCGCATGCAGTCCAGGGCCATTTTCAGAGCTTCCGTCCGCCTGATTAAAGAAGGCCGTCAGCCCAAGCCGGAAGTGGAGATCCCTTTGGTGATCGACCAAAAGGAATTATCCATCCTGCGGGCGGCTATTGCGGAGGAAGCCGATAAGGTCATTGCCGAATCCGGCGTCGACATCCATTACACTGTCGGCGTCATGCTGGAGCTGCCCCGGGCTTGCCTGATGTCTGACCGGCTGGCTCAGGAATCCGATTTCATGACCTTCGGAACCAACGACCTGACCCAGACCACCCTGGGCTTTTCCCGGGACGATGCCGAAGGCAAGTTCATGAATGACTACCTGAACCAGAAGATCCTGAAGGAAAATCCTTTTGCCGTACTGGATGAGGACGGCGTAGGCCGGCTGATGGAGATCGCCGTCAGGCAGGCCCGGAAAGTTAAACCCGGCTTAACCTTCGGCATCTGCGGCGAACACGGCGGCAACCCCGCTTCCATAGATTTCTGCCACAGGGCTGACCTGACCTTTGTCAGCTGCTCTCCCTTCCGCGTTCCCGTGGCCCGTCTGGCCGCGGCACAGGCGGCGCTGAAAGAGAAAAAGTAAACTAACCGTTTAAAAGCAAAAAAGGCTGCCGCACTGGAGATGTGCGGCAGCCTTTTTCCCGCTCGAAAGGATTTATCTTGTAAAAGCATATCAGAACATGGTACTCTTAAAGCAGGACAATTCGTTGAATTTTCATGTAAACAGTGGTTTGCCGAGGTGATTTGAGTGAAGGATTTTTTAAGTACA